>CAYWXR010000006.1:32624-130101 GCA_964462545.1 uncultured Thermomicrobiales bacterium | reverse complement strand
ATCTGGATGTGGACAGTGTGCCGGCAGGGTATCTCATGCCGGAGAACCCGATGGAATTCTTCAAGGTTATGACCGGGCAGGATGTCAATCTGCTCAACGACTTGTACTTTGCCCAGGGCGTGTCCAAGACGGTGGTCCTGGCGGAGACAGCCGGCACGGATGACCCTGTGTATCTGTCCGGTGTCAACGTGGCGGTGTACTACAACCTATCTGTTGATCCGATCATGGAACCACCAGTACTCGGCGATACGGTGCCCTACGCTGAAAGCTGGACCGACGAGAATGGCCAGTTCAGAGCCACGATGCCACCGGGCGCCTACATCCTCTGCATCTGGGACACCGATGGTGTCGCAGACGGAATCATGGTCGGACTTCCGACCACGCCACCAACTGCGTGGGATGAAGACAGCTGCGAGGCGTTTATCCTCGAACCGGGCGATGACGAAGCTGGCGAACCGTCCTTCTACGAAATCGAAAACCTGGTCGACCGTATCGGGCAGCTCGACGCCGGCTGGTCGGAAGTGATGATCCCGGACGGTGGACACCTGGCCTATGAGTACTGCCTCTACGACGAATCCTATGGTCTCCTGCAACCAGACGCCTTCCAGGATCCGGACTTCATGGATAATGCTGCAGCCTGCACTGCGCTTGCCGAGAACGAGCTTGACAGCGTGGATGTAGGCATCTTCTTCACGAACGTACCGGCCGGTACCTATTATGTGGCCTGGCGACAAACGGATAACCATTTGGTCACCGGCCAGACGATTGACGCGCTCTTCTACGATCCGGTTTTTGATGTTGTGGTTGACACAATTTCGGACGACATCGAGCCGGCGGGTGCAAACCTGGGTTACGGAACCCTCAAGCCGGACGCCTACTTCGACTTCGTGTTCGTCCCGGGCACGACAATAGTCTACGGCTATCCGCCAGCGTTCCAGGTAACGGCGGAGGGCACACCGGTTAGCGAGATCCAGCAGTTCACCAAGACCACCCCTCACGGTGGCGGTGAAACCATGACCATCTGCTATCCAAACGCCGGCAGTTGTGCCAATGCGGATGTATCCGGTGATGCAATTGCTGCCGACGGGTTTCTCCAGACTGCAATGGACACTCTTGCCGGACCTGGCAACACGGTTGTGGCAGCTACTTCTGCAACCCAGGTATCGGTAACCTTCACCGGAGCTCTGGCAAACACCAATGTGCCAGAGATCCTGATCTCGGCCCAGCCAAATCCTGGAGCGACATGGTCTATCGAGACGCTCCAGCAAGGCGGCGCCGGACTCGATGTGCAAACGGTGACGATCGCAAACTTTGCGGAAGGTTTGTTTACCATGACCTACGCAGGGGAAACGACGGCACTACTGCCGGTAGATCCTGCCACCACCGCAGGCCAGATCGAGGCCATGCTTGAAGCACTCCCGAACATCGTGAATGTGACAGTGACCGGAGACGCATCTCCTGGTGGCAGTTTCACCATCACGTTTGTTGACCCGGCCACCCCGGTCTCACTGATCGTGGTGAACCAGGTGCCGTAGCGCCCTGACGAACAACAAGGCTTCAGGCCTGAACAACCCCCGGAGGATTTCTCCTCCGGGGGTTGTTCTTTTGCAGGACAATCGATCGGGTGAAGAAATGTATCTTCACCGTTTCTCAAAACCGTGCGACAATGTGCGACTACACGGAGGGCCGTGCTTCGGGAGAGGAAACGCCGATCGCCAGGTTACCCGGACTACGCGGTAGAAGCAGTAGCGAGCCACATGCATCGCGCGGAACACTCAGGTATCTCCTGCCGAGCACTCTTTTCCAGGCTGAGATGTTCTCCTCGCTTCGTCTGCGCAACTATCGCCTGTTCTGGTACGGCACACTGGTTGGCAACGCCGGCGACTGGATGGACCAGATCGCACTGAACTGGCTGATCTGGCAATTGACCGGCAGTGGTGCCTATCTCGGATTACTGGCATTCTGCCGGGCCGCACCGATCCTCTTCTTTACCCTGCTCGGTGGCGCACTCGCCGACCGCATCGAACGCCGCCGGATGCTCCAGGCCACCCAGACCTTCGCCATGGTACTTGCCCTGATCCTCGCAGCCCTGGTGCTGACCGATGTGGTTGAAGTCTGGCATGTGCTGGTCATCGCAGCGTTCCGGGGCATCTTCATGAGCCTCAACATGCCAACCCGCCAGGCACTGATCTCCGATATCGTCGGCAAAGACCACCTGATGAATGCCATCGCGCTCAACTCGGCCACGATGAATCTCACCAAGGTTCTTGGCGGAGCACTTGGCGGCATCATGATTACCGTTATCGGGATCGGCATGGTCTTCCTGCTCAACGGCTTGTCGTTCATTGTGCTGATCGTCGGTCTGGCAATGATGACCATCCCCCCGGCGACGACTCCGCCCAAGAAGCAATCCATTACCAGTTCGATCGCCGAAGGGCTTGGCTACATTCGCACCCACCTGCAGTTGCGCGCGCTGGTCGTCCTCGCCCTGGTGCCGATGATGCTGGGGATGCCCTACATGTCGCTTCTGCCGATCTTCGCCGACTCGGTGCTGGATATCGGCAATGAGGGCTACGGTATTCTGGTCGCCTGCACCGGCGTCGGCGCGATGATCGGTGCACTGTTCGTGGCCGCTTCCAGCAGGATGCAGCAGCGTGGCAAGGTCATGCTGCTGGTCATGATCGGCTTCGGCGTGATGCTGGCCCTCTTCAGCCAATCCTCGATCATGCTGCTCTCCTTCTTCCTGCTACTCGGTGTGGGAGCCGGACAGACCACCTTCATGGCATTGAACAACACCTTACTCCAGACCCTCGCCTCTCCCGAAATGCGTGGCCGGGTGATGAGCATCTACTTCCTGAACCGCGGGATGCTGCCGCTCGGCACGATCGGCGCCGGCTTCGCGACCGAGTTCATCGGCGTGCAGTGGACAGTCACGATTATGGCCACAATGCTTGTGCTGCTGGGTATCATGATGTTCTTCCGATCCCCCGAGGTACGGGCGATCAACTGAGGTACCGTGAGTTACCGGGAGCATCGTGAGAATCGGACTCAATGCCCACCTGCTGTCGTTCGAATCCACCTACCGGCAGGCAGGTGTCAGCAAGTACATCGAGGCCCTGGTCCGGCATCTGCCATCGGTTGCGCCGGATGATGACCTTATTGTTTTCACCGGCCCGGAGAAACCACCGGCGTCGGCCGGGTTTCACCCAGGTATCACCTGGCATCACAGCATACTGCCGACCGCTAGCCCGAATGTCCGGATCGCGTGGGAACAGACCGTTGCCACACTGGGTATTCCCCGGTCCGGCGTCGATCTGCTGCATGCCCCGGTCAACGTCATTTCAATGGGGGTGAGGGTGCCCCAGGTGGTGACAGTCCACGATCTCGCATTCCACCACTATCCGGAACAGTATCCCGGCATGAAACAGCGCTATCTCCGCACGATGACCCGGGCATCAGTTCGCCGGGCGACGCTGGTGATTGCCGTCTCCGAAGCTACCCGGCAGGACATTATCCGCATCCATGATGTCGATCCGGAGCGCGTGGTGGTTGTCCCGAATGGAGTGGACGATTTCATGCGCCCACTGCCGGAGACCGAGGTGGCCGCCTTTCGCGAGCAGCAGAACCTGCCGGAGCACTTCTTCCTGTTCCTGGGGACATTGCAACCCCGGAAAAACGTTGAGGGGCTGGTGCGGGCCTTTGCCAGTGTCTCGATGGGCGTCGACTGGCCACTGGTGATTGCCGGTGCGAAAGGCTGGCAATACGAGCAGATCTTCCGTTTGGTCGAGGAACTGGGTCTGACCTCACGGGTCCGGTTCGCCGGTCATGTGCCGGGCGAACACCTTCCACTCTGGTACAACGCAGCCACGATGCTGGTCTACCCTTCCCGGTACGAAGGATTTGGCTTGCCGCTGTTGGAAGCGATGGCCTGCGGCACGGCAGTAATCGGCTCCACCGCATCATCGTTGCCGGAAGTGGTCGGAGATGCGGGGCTCCTGGTCGATCCCGATGATATACCGGGTCTGGCAGAATCGATGCTGCGGTTGGCCTCGGATAGTGAACTTCGGCAACAATTGGAACAGCGTGGTCTGGAACGGTCGACGTCGTTCACCTGGCAGGAGACCGCCCGGTTAACCGCCGGCGTCTATCACCGGGCACTGGCGGGGCGGTAGGGAGAGTTCGATGAGCAAGAGCAAGGCGACCAAGGGCGAAACCATTGCCTCAATTGGCGAGTTTGGCCTGATCCAGGGCATCACCGCCCACCTGAAGTCCAACCGGGTGAAATCTGCCGGGGTGGTATTGCCGCCGGGTGATGATGCAGCCATCTGGCAACCTCGTGCCGGCCATCAGGTCGTCATCTCGACCGATATGCTCATCGAAGGCAGCCACTTCCGGCACGACTGGAGCAATGCAGAATCCATTGGCCACCGTGCCATTGCGGTGAACGCCAGCGACATTGCCGCGATGGGTGCGCGACCCCGCGTTGCCGTCATCTCGCTTGGTCTACGGAGTGCTACCCGAGACACCTGGGTCTACGATTTCTACAGGGGAGCAATGGAGCTTGGCCGCAAGTGCCACCTGCGGATTATTGGTGGTGATGTCGTCCGCAGCCAGGCAAAGACAGTCATTTCGGTGACGGTCATGGGTGAACTGCCGCGCAATTCGGCCGGCCTGCGCCGGGACCGTGCCCGTCCGGGCGACGTGCTCGCAGTCACCGGGCCGCTGGGCATGGCTGCTGCCGGCGTGAGGATTCTCAACCAGAACTCAATCCGGGTCGATGGCGCTCCGCAGATGCTCGATGCCCATCGACGGCCGGTTCCGCGTGTGCTGGAGGGCATCCTGCTCCGCCGGGCAGGTGTCGAGGCGGCCATGGATATTTCCGACGGCCTGTTCGGTGACCTGCCAAAGATGTGCTCCGCAAGCGGCGTGATGGCTACCCTGCGTCAGGATCAGATTCCGATCCCGCTCGCCGTGCGCTGGAACTTCCCGGATGAGTGGTTTGACCTGGGCACCCGTGGCGGCGAGGATTTTGAACTGCTCTTCTCCTGCAGTGAGGAGACCTTCGAGCGGGTGAAGCAACTGTTCAAACGCTTCAAGCGGCCGGAACCGCGCCAGATCGGTGTGCTGACTGCTGCCAAGGAGAACGGGCCGCAAATCCGCATCAAGGGTCTCGACTTGCGAACGGTGGATGTCGAGCCGGGTGCGTTTGACCATTTCCAGCCGACGCTGCGATAATTCCCGGCGCGGAGCTCGGAGATAACTGTCATACAGTTTGACATTTGGATCACTACCTCGTATTCTAATCCCGACTAAAATAGTCTGGATTAGAATGATGAGAGGTTAGTGCTCTGGTGGAAGAACGTTTTGTCAGCCGGCGAACAATCTTGCGGGGCCTTGCCGGTGGGTTGACCGTTGCCGCTGCCATGCCGCTACTGGCCGCCTGCGGCGATGATGACGACGATCCTACCCCAACCACCGCGCCTGCTGCCGATCCCACCCCAACCCAGGCAGCGGCCGAACCAACTGCAACTGACGAACCTGAAGAGACCGAAGAAGAAACCCCGACCGAAGAGGCGGAAGACGATCCAACAGCCACTTCCGAAGCTGAACCATCCCCGACTGAGGCATCCGCAGACGAACCTTCGCTTGATGGTCAGAAACTGGTCGTCTACTCCGGCCGCAACGAAGCCCTGGTGGATCCGATTATCCAGCGCTTCGCCGAACTGACCGGCGCCGATGTTCAGGTCCAGTACGCCGGCACTGCCGAGCTTGCCGCGACGATTCTCGAAGAGGGCAACAACAGCCCGGCCGATGTCTTCTTTGCCCAGGATGCCGGTGCACTCGGCGCCATCGCCAAGGCCGGTATGTTCGCCGACCTTCCGGATGACCTGCTTGACCTGGTCGAGCCACGGTTCAGAGACTCCGGTGGCCAGTGGATCGGCCTCAGTGGCCGCGCCCGTGCCGTTGTCTACAACACTGACAAACTGACCGAAGCCGACATTCCTGCCTCGGTACTTGATTTCACCAACGCCGAATGGGAAGGGCGGGTAGGCTGGGCACCGACCAATGCCTCGCTTCAGACCTTCGTGACGCTGCTGCGTGTTGTTGAGGGCGAAGACGTTGCCCGGGAATGGCTCGAAGGCATGGCGAAGAACGGCGTCGTCTTCTCCGGCAATGGCGGCATTGTCGATGCAGTTGCAGCCGGTGAAATTGATGCCGGACTGGTCAACCATTACTACCTGTATCCACGTCAGGCAGAGGCAGGCGGAACACTTCCGGCAGCCAACTACATTTACCGTGATGGAAGCCCGGGCGCACTGGTAAATGTCGCCGGCGCAGGCATCCTCACCACCGCTCCGAACCCGGAAGCTGCCGATGCGTTCATGAAGTTCATGATGAGCGAGGAAGCACAGGTATACTTCGCGGAAGAAACGTACGAGTATCCGCTGGTGGCCGGCGTCCCGGTCAACCCGGACCTGGTACCGCTGGAAGAAATTCAGACGCCCGACGTTGACCTGTCCCAGCTTGATGATCTCGAAGGCACACTGGCGTTGATGACCGAGGTGGGAGTCCTCTAAACAGGTGACATCTGGCGGAGATGAAACAAGCCAACGGGATCGGCCAAACCGGCCCGGGCGAATGTTCCGCCGAAACCCGCTAACCAACGGAGCGCCGGTTGTCGTCTGGCTACCGGCGCTTCTCGTTGGCCTCGTCATGTTACTGCCGCTGGTGTACCTCTTCATCCGGGCGTCGCAGGGCCGCACCGACCTGTTTGACATGATCTGGCGGCCAAGAACGTTTGATCTCCTCAAGAACACGATCATTCTCGGGGCAATCGTCACCCTGGCCACCATCGCCATCTCGGTCCCGGCGGCATGGCTGACATCCCGTACCGACCTGCCCTGGCGTCGATTCTGGTCAATTGCACTATCGCTGCCACTGGCCATCCCCAGTTATGTCGGCGCCTTTGTCGTCGTCGTTGCCCTGGGGCCCCGCGGTTTGCTGCAGGGATGGCTGGAGACGCTGTTCGGCATCGAGCGCCTTCCGGAGATCTACGGCCTGTTTGGTGCCGCGCTCACCCTGACGCTCCTCACCTATCCGTATGTCTATCTGACGCTCACCGCAACGATCTCCAACATGGATAGCGCCCTGGAAGAAGCATCTCTCTCGCTTGGCCGGGGACCGGGGCGGACATTCTGGATGGTCACGTTGCCGCTCCTCCGGCCGGCTATCGCCGGCGGTGGATTGCTGGTGGCACTCTATGTGTTCAGCGACTTTGGCGCGGTGTCGCTCCTGCGCTACGACTCGTTTACCCGCGCCATTTATGTCCAGTACACAGCATCCTTCGACCGCGTGCTCGCAGCCGGGTTCGCCCTGGTGCTGGTCGCGATGACCTTCGGCTTCTTGCTGATAGAAGCCTGGTTGCGGGGCCGGGCCGGCTATCACAGAAGTACGGCGGGAGCCGCCCGGCCGACCCGGATTACCCGGCTGGGTCGCTGGAAATGGCTGGCGTTGGGCTATTGCGGCACCGTCGTAACTGTCGCTCTTGTCCTGCCGGTCGGCATCATCTGCTACTGGCTGGTTCGCGGGATCCGGCTTGGGGAAACGTTCCAGACAGTCCGCGAAGCCGCTATCAACTCCGCCTATGTTTCACTGCTGGCAGCGGTAGTGACGGTCCTGCTGGCTGTGCCGGTGGTCGTCTTCTCGGTGCGCTACCCCGGCGTCACCAGTGGCCTCATCGAGCGGGCAAGCTACACGGGATTCGCCCTTCCTGGCATTGTCGTGGCGCTGTCGCTGGTGTTCTTCGGGGCAAACTACGCACCGTGGCTCTACCAGTCCGTCGGGATGCTGATCCTTGCCTATGTTGTCCTGTTCATCCCCCAGGCAGTCGGGTCGATGCGTGCAGCATTGCTCCAGATCAGTCCGAGAATCGAGGATGCCGCCCGTAGTCTGGGCTACAGCACGCCAAAGGTATGGGTGAAAGTAACCGGTCCGCTGATCCGGCGGGGTCTCTTGAGTGGCGGATTGCTGGTCTTTCTGACGGTCATGAAGGAACTGCCGGCGACGCTGCTGCTCCGGCCGATTGGATTCAACACCCTGGCAACCCGTGTCTGGACCAATACCTCGGAAGGGTATTGGGCCCGTGGCGCTGCTCCGGCGTTGCTGCTCATCCTCATCGCAGCCATCCCGATGATTCTGCTGTCAGTGCGCCAGCGCCGGGACCACGTGTAGGCGGACGCCGGATTACTCTGCCGGAAGGACAGGTTCCATCCGGAGGTCACGATAACGAGCGGTCACCGGAGCATTCCCGTCAGCAGCAACAACCAGTGCGACCCCGGCATCGCTTTCCACGTTCGGAAGCATCACTTCGGCGACAATCTCCCCGTTCACCTCAAACCATGCCCGCCCGGCATGGACAGTTACGGCAAGCGTGTTCCAACCACCGGACTCGCTGTTCCAGGAGGAAATCCGTGCTGGACGAAGCAGAAATTCGGTCCCACCAGTATCAAACTGCTCCCGGGTTACGAACCGCTGGCCATTGTGGCTGACCGAGAACATTGTCAACCCGGCCAGCGCACCATCTGCCCCGGAGATCTGCACGCCAACACCAGCCTCACCTTGCCCCTGGATGCTGAGATCGACGGTCAAACGATACGCGTTATCCCGGAGTGCCGGGCCGCCATGCCAGGAATGGGTTCGCAGGTTGAACGCCCCGCCTCCGGCTGGTTGTTCCAGCACAATGACATCTCCCTGGGCTATCTCAACCTTTGCAAGGTCGGGTGCCCAGACTGCCGGACCTGATGGCTGCGGCAGTTCGGCAATTCGCTGATAGCGCCACCAGTAATAGTGCAACCCGACGTTTCCCGGCTCAACGCGCCAGGCCGCATCATTCGACGGGGTGTAGGTCAATACCCGTCGCTCGAACACCTGGATCAAGACGTCCCGTGGCTCACCGCCAACTAGCACTGTCGACCAGTATCCCTCGGTGACCGGCAGACCAATTGCGTAATACCACGGGTCGAAAACCTTCCCGCTTACCGTCTGGCCATTCTCTACGACCGGGCCGGACTGGTTCAGGAAGTTCCAGAAGACATTGGCGATGGTGTGGTCCGTTTCCGGGATATAGCGGGTGGCAATCACCGCGTACCGGGCAAAGTGCTGATCCACCGTGACCTTCCCATCCCGGTCAATCGAAGCTACCAGCGTCGTACCAGTGCTGAAGGGAGCAGCGTTTCGAACCCGGTCAAACGAGGCATAGGTTGGCGCGTCGGGATCGTTCGCGTCGCCGGCAAGTGGAATTTGCGCCGGCCCACGCTGGACCCGCTCATGGTCCGAGACCTGCATCTCGCCGGTCATCAACTCGGTTGCCAACAGCCCGGTAGTGACAAACCAGCGATCCCGCTCTGCAGAGGGATCGTTGATCTCCATCCGGGCCTTGTCGAAATATTGCACCGTCCGGGTGCCGTCGCCGTATGGTTCCTGCAATTCACCGGTGAACGGTTCCGGCCCCCAAAGCCAGGCCCGGTCGGCAGAATGGCTGGCTACCGGCGCATCTTCACGGGTCCAGGTTGCCTGGAAATCAGGGTTGGTCAACGGTTCAGCAACAGCCATCGACGGAACGAGGGAAACGACGATAGACAGGAGCAACAACCAGGTGGCAACCCGCCTCCAGGCTCTCACGCCGGCCTAACCTGCCACCGAGTCCAGTTGGCCGCCAACCGAACGCTCGGCCGGAATCCAGCACTTCTCGTCGTAACAGGTCCGGATGATTTCAGAGGCTTCGGCGACGGAATCCGTCACCACCAGCAACCGCAGGTCTTCGGCACTGATCTTGCCTTCGGCCAGCAGTGTATCCCGCACCCAATTGATCAGCCCGGTCCAGTATCCGGTTCCGAACAGGACAATCGGGAAGTTGTGAATCTTGCCGGTCTGGATCAGCGTAAGTGCCTCGAACAATTCATCCAGCGTGCCAAATCCTCCAGGGAAGATCACAAAGGCGCTGGCGTATTTGACGAACATCACCTTGCGTACGAAGAAGTAGCGAAAGTCAACGGCGATCTCGACGAACTCGTTCATCCCCTGCTCGAACGGCAACTCGATGTTCACACCAATTGACTTGCCGCCACCCTCGACCGCGCCACGGTTACCTGCTTCCATGATGCCCGGACCGCCTCCGGTGATGATCGCGAAGTCGTGCCCGGCCAGATCACGGGCAAGTTCCCGGGCAGCCTGATACATCGGGTCATCTTCCTGCACACGGGCTGATCCGAAGATCGACACAGCCGGAGTAACCTCGGCAAGCGTGTCGAAACCATCCACGAACTCGCTCATGATGCGCATCACCCGCCAGGTATCGGTATGCAGGAACGCAGTCGGATCGACCGGTTCCTCTTCCGGTGGACGGAGCAGGGCCTCGTCCTCCATCGGACGCCCCATGCGCTTGCGCAGGTTCAGGGTGACGTTCTCTCGACGTCGATATTTGTGTTGATCTGGTTTCATGGCAGAAACTCCGCACATATGTCATTTGCCAGCAGTGATCCGCGGGGAGTGAGGACGAGTCGTTCGCCCCGCCACTCGATCAGGCCAGCCGCTGTAAATCGTTCTATCTGGGCCGCATAGGTCGATGCCAGTGAGACGCCATGCCTGGCTTCAAAGTCATTCCGGTCAACGCCGTCAACCAGCAGGCGCAGGCCCAGCATCATCGTCTCACCCATCGAGGTGGCATCGTCGATGGTTTCGACCATCGCCAGTGGACGTCGCCCGGCTGCAACCGCCTCAATATAGGCAGAAGGCAGACGCAGATTGCTGCCACGCATCCGTCCACGATATCCATGCGCCCCGGCGCCCAAACCCCGATACTCACCATTTTGCCAGTAGAGCTGGTTGTGACGCGAGCGATATGCCGGTTGGCGTGCCCAGTTTGCAATCTCGTAGTGCTCCCACCCGGCGCCGGAAAGCCGTTCCTCGGCCAGTTCGTAGAAGTCGGCCACCGTGTCGTCATCGACGACTGTGAGAATGCCGCGTTCCACCGCTGCCGCCATCGGTGTGCCGCTTTCGACAATCAGCGAGTAGAGCGAGACATGTTCCGGTTGCCAGTCCAGGATGATGTCGAGGTCAGCGTTCCAGCCTTCCAGTGTCTGTCCGGGCCAACCGAAGATGAAATCCAGACTGACATTATCGAACCCGGCCTCACGCGCAGCTCGAAGTGCTCCGGCAGCATCTGCCGAACGATGTCCACGCCCCAGCACTCGCAATCCGGCCCGTTGTTGCGACTGCACGCCGATGGAAAGACGGTTGACGCCGGCACTCCGCAACTCGGCCAGGTAGCCCGAATCGACGCTCTCCGGGTTAACCTCGGCCGTTACCTCGGCATCAGCCTGCAACCCAAACAGATCCGCCGCAGTATCAATGATTGCTGCAACCTGTCGCGCTTCGAGTAATGAAGGTGTACCACCACCCAGGAAGAGCGTCGGCGCCCCGGCATCGTCAGGGTCACGTTCTGCGGTAATCCGCATCTCCCCGAGCAACGCCTCAACGTAGGCAGGAATCAACGACTCCTGGCCAGCATAGGTGTTGAAATCACAGTAGGGACAGATATGGGCGCAGAAGGGAATGTGGACATAGATGCCCGCAGGAGCGTCTTCCGGCAACGGCACCGGGAGACGGCTGCTCATGTTTCCGGCCGGGGGGATCGCTCGATGGTATCCCAGTTCACTTCAACAATATCCGCTTCCTCGGCTCTCGCCGGCCTGCCACTGTAGCGGGCCTTGCGATATCCCGTTGTAATCGAGTCTACCGCCGGAGCAAGATCGGCACCGGTTCCCAGTACCTGCGGGACATGGATACGGTATTCCTCGACCGTCTCGCTGCGTTTCTTCCCACGTCCGGCTTCCTCGCCCCGGGCCAGCAACTTCATATACGTCTCGCGAATCCGGATCGTGTGTCTCCATGCCTCATCGCCGCGCAAGTGGGCAAGCGGGTCTTCCGGTTCGTTGCGGCGGAACAACCCTCGCAACCGGTCGCCAAGATTGTCCAGCAGGTCGTTCAAATCCAGCACCGATTCCCGAACCTCGCCGGTCGGCGGTCGTGAACGGCTCCTGCGCTTGAAGACAAACCGGGTCAGCAGGGAGATGATCGCGAACAACACAATGGCAGCGATCAGGTATCGGAGCGGGTCAGGCAACTGGAATGCCTGGTTGACCGCCTCTTCCAGCCCGGTCTGGCTCTCCAGTTCCTCGGCGGTCTGGGTTTCCGGGGTGAACTCTACCTCGCGTTCTCCGATCAGCCAGAAGATCGGGGTCAGGATCAGGAATGCCAGCACCGCGACAATCAGCACGATCAACTGGAACACCAGTCCGAGCAACCAGAACACCGGTGAAAGCAGCCAGAGGACGGTATCCAGGAACTGACGCGAGAACAGCCCTGCCATCAGGATCGCAAAGAGCACCACTCCGATAATCGGGGCAATGAATGTGCCAAGCCAGCGTGCCCCGAGCGGAGCACTGGAGCGCACCCCTTCGAGTTTCAGACGGGCAATCGCAATACCGGAGAGGGCTGCCGAAAAGAAGCCGATCGTCGCAATACTGAGGCGATCACGCACCACTGCATCATCCGGTGCACCGATCATGATCGCAATGACAGCGACAACTGTTGCAACCGTTCCCCATCGCAACATGGTGAATGCGCTGTCAATCGTTGGCTCTGCCCGGCTCCTGCCTCGCCACCAGGCGTACACCGTCAGCACTACCACGCCCCACGGGTGCCGTTCGTGTGACCCGGGCAGGAAGGCCAGACCGCGGATAGCGTCGCTAATCCAGCCAAACTCAAACAGCCCGTAATGGCCAAACGATCCAAACCGGATGGCCACGATCAGGGTGAGAATTACCCCGATAGCCATCTTGATCTCGTATTCCGGGCTCCAGATGTGCATCTCGTCGAGCATCCGGCAGACCAGGTGGGCAATCAGCAGCAAACCGAGCACCACCAGGAACGGGAACGGTGCAAGCAGTCCACCCGGGTTCAGCAGGAGTGACGCGACAAGGTAAACCGGAACAGACTCGGCCACAACCATTGCAACGCCAAGCAGTTCCTGGCGCCAGTCAAGCCGCAGCAACATGTCCTGCATGCTGACCGGCGCGGTGCGTTCAGTTGCCATCGCCGGCCTCGAACTTCATCGTGGGAACCTCTCCGCTCGTCATGCGGACGGCATAGTGGTGCTGCTTCGGAATCGCGTGCCGCAGGCGTGAGAGATCAATCGGGAAGACCATCACCCCACGCGTTGCTGACACTTCCACGTCGTCGCCAATCGTCAGCACGACCACCTGATGGCCCTCGGCCACCATCTCACCAATCACCGCCGCCATCGGCTCGGTCATGATGCCGGTGACAATAACAATCGTGCTACCCCACGGAAAGCGACGGGTTTCCGCACGCAACAAACGGGGGAAATTGACTGAAGCAATCGGGGAAAGCTTGGCAAGGCCAGCGAGGATCTCCTCGCGCTGGCCCGGACTCCGGCCGGCCCGGATACGCAGCGCCTGGTCCGATCCACCGAGCACACCATTGGCATACATGCCGACCGTGTGACGCTCCTCAAGCGCGTGCATTGCCACCGAGGCGGCCACCACAATCGCGCCTTCGGCCCGCTCGTAATCCATGCCTTCCCAGTAGTGCTCGAACGTGTCGAGATTCAGGAAGACACCAAACTGGACCTCGGTTGTCGGTTCGAAAATGTTGGTCTGGAGTTGCTGGACCCTGGCCGTCGCCTTCCAGTTCACGTAGCGGATCGAGTCTTCCGGGCGGTAATCCCGGACACCTACCGTTCGCGACGGATCGGTAATGATCTGCCGGCGAATACGCCGGTCTCCAAACAGGTGGCGAGCCGGGATCCGCAGTTCATCCAGCGGCACCACCTTCGGATAGACCGTCAGATGGGCAACGTCATCAATGGATTCGCGGCGGTTGAAGAACCCGAAGAGGTCGCCGGAACGCATCATCACCGGGCCAAGCTGATGGTGTCCACGACTCGGGCACCGAATGTCGATGTCCCAGGACACGCGCTCATACCAGCGGGTCGAGGTGGTGATCCGGAACATGTTGACCCCTGGAACGCCACTGGGAAGGATTTCCCGTTCGAGCAGTTCCAGACGGTCACCAATCTGATCCTCGATATCAAGCCAGGCCAGTGGAAGCAACTTCCGGTTGACCACACTGACGCGCATCCGGACCGTCTCACCGCTGAACAAACGGTCGGATTCCAGCGAGCGGGTATATTCAATGTTGTCCAGTGAGTAGCGAGCCCAGAGCCAGGAAGCACCGGCTGTGAGAAGTGTCAACAGGCCCAGCAGGGTCAATGCGCGTTCGCGCAGGATCATGCCGACCAGCACCAACACACCCGCCCCGTAGAGCCAGTAGGTGCTGAAGAACAGGGAACGAGATCGGGTTACCTGGCGGTCGGTCGACATGGCCGGCCTTGCTACTGGATTGCTTCGACCGGGGTCTGCACCCGGCCAAGAACCTCGTCAATAATGTGATCGACCGAACGTCCTCGCAGACGGGCATCCGGGCTGATGATGATGCGGTGGGCCAACACGGCGTGGGCCACCTGTTTGACGTCATCCGGCTCGGCATAGTCACGCCCCTTGATCGCGGCGTATGCCTGGGTCGCCCGGAAGAGCGCCAGCGTGCCGCGAGGGCTGACTCCCAACCCGACTGCCTCATGCTCCCGGGTCTCCCGGGATACCCGGGTGATGTAGGAGCGCACTTCAGGCTCAACATGCACTGTGCGCACGGCAGCGACAGCAGCCATCAGGTCTTCCGGCGTCGCCACCTGCCCGAGGGTCTCAATCGGGTGTCGCTGTTGCAGCCGCACCAGCATTTCGTCTTCTTCTTCTGCGGTTGGATAACCAATGTTGATTCGCAGCATGAAACGGTCAAGTTGGGCTTCCGGCAAGGGGAAGGTGCCCTCGAGCTCGACCGGGTTCTCCGTCGCCAGGACCAGGAACGGCCGGGGCAGCGCCATCGTGTCACCTTCGATGGTGACTGTGCGCTCTTCCATTGCCTCAAGCAATGCTGACTGGGTACGCGGTGTGGTCCGGTTGATTTCGTCTGCAAGCAGGATGTTGGTAAAGATCGGCCCGGCGCGGAACTCAAACTCACCGCGCTTCTGGTTAAAGAAGCTCAGCCCGGTGATATCCGATGGCAGCAGGTCAGGCGTGAACTGCACCCGCCGGAACTCTCCGCCGACCGAACGGGCGATGCTGCGGGCCATCATGGTTTTGCCAACGCCGGGAACGTCCTCGAGAAGGACATGCCCTTCGCAGAGCAGGGCAGTCAACACCAACTCCGCAACATGACGCTTGCCGACAATCACCTGCTCGACATTGGTCAACACCCGGTTGACCAATCCTGCGATCTGCTGGATCTCTGACATCAGACCTACTTCATATAGCTATATGGTCGCCGGGTTTCGCGTACCATTACAGGACGGGAGTACAACCGCATTGGCTACTATACCAGAGCCGAAATCCTTGCCCGCGTGAAGGGTAGGCGACTGTGGAGCACCTGACCGAAGTCGAGGGTTTGTTCCGGATCTGCCTGGCGGCAGTCCTTGGTGCGATCATTGGTCTGGAACGCGGATATCGGGATAAGGAAGCCGGTCTTCGGACCAACATGCTGGTAGCAATCGGCGCAGCGCTGTTCACTATCAGTTCCATCCAGCTCTCGGAGATGTATCTGGAGTGGGAAGGATCGATCCGGTTTGACCCCTCACGTATCCTCTCGACCATCGTCACCGGCGTCGGGTTTATTGGCGGCGCGCTGATCTACCGTTCCAGCAACCGTGTCCACGGTGTCACAACAGCAGCCAGCATTTGGGCTGTTACTGCGGTTGGCCTCGCTGCCGGTGCCGGTCTGTACCTCACCGCGGTAGGAGTCACCGTACTGATCGTGATCGTCCTCTTCGGTTTTACCTGGATCGAATACAAGATCGGCATCAAGGACGAATCCAGCTTGCCGGTAATCGACCGGGATCCTGGGAAACAACGGGAAATCGAACCGGACTAGCGATATTCATACCGGTTGCGGGCGTTGGGCACATCGCCATCGACCGGATTGTCTGCCGCAGCAGGGTCCCTGCCCTCGCGCTCCAGCCAGGCCCGCAGGCGGGCGTTGAGTTCGTCATCGTTCCATGAGGGCCGGTCATACATGCCGGCTTCCCGGCGTTGACGGGCCGCCTCAAAGAGCGAAACGGCACAGGCTACCGAGATGTTCAACGACTCGACCATGCCCATCATTGGAATGATGACCTGCCCGTCTGCCAGCCGGGTGGCTTCGTCAGATACGCCGCGCGACTCGTTGCCAAAGACCAGCGCAGTCGGCTGCGTCAGGTCCATTGAATAGAGGCTCTGCGCTTCCTCACTCAACCTGGTGACGTAGATGGCAAACCCTTCGTCGCGGAGTTGCCGGTAACAACTCTCGATGCTGTCATGCGGGTAAATATCCAGCCAGCGGTGGGCGCTTGCGGCCACTCCACTATGGATGAGGGGTTGCTCCTCAATCGTATAGACCAGGTGGGCCGACATCGCCCCGACTGCGTCACACGACCTCAGCACCGCGCTCACATTGTGGGGATCGTGAACATTCTCCAGCACCACCGCCAGCCCCGGTTGCCGCCGCGCCAGCGTCCCTCGCATCCTCGCCAACCGCCGCTCCGTAATCGGCCGCAATTTCCTCTCTTCGCCAGACAACAGGTCTCTCCATCCTCATCCGCCAGTTTTCATCAGAATAGTATGCACACGTGCTATACTTCCCCGTTGTAAATCGACCAGGCGTTGACGGAAACGAGTAGACGGTCGAGGTCGCCAGGCAGCGAGTCCGGGGTTGGTGTGAGCCGGACGTGGGGACGAACGTCGAAGATCATTCCCGAGCCGCCACCCGAACCGGGTTTCTCCCGAAGTAGACGTGGCCGGGTTCGCCACCCGATATCAATGGCGCCGGCATCGCAGGGAATCCTGCCGTGGCGGACTGAGTGGGCCAACGTCATCCGACATGGCCAAGCGGGGTGGTACCGCGGGAGCAATCTCGTCCTCAACAGGGGGCGGGATTTTTTGTTTTCTGTTTTTTTCGCCCGCAGTGTGCGCCCTCAGGGGCAGTATGGGGAGCAGACATGACCGATACGAAATCACGACAACTCTTCAGCCACGTTGATACCAGGGTTGACTTCCCGGCGATGGAGCGGAAGCGACTCGAGTGGTGGTATGCCGATGGCATCGTTGAGCAGTACCTGAACAAGAACAAGGGGTCGGATACCCGGTTCTCGTTCCTGGACGGTCCAATCACCGCCAACAACCCGATGGGCGTCCACCATGCCTGGGGCCGGACCTACAAGGATGTCTACCAGCGTTATCACGCCATGCTCGGCGAGGACCAGCGCTTCCAGAATGGCTTCGACTGCCAGGGACTCTGGGTCGAGGTCGAGGTGGAACGTGAGCTGGGCTTTGAAACCAAGCGGGACATCGAATCGTTCGGCATCGACAAGTTCGTGGAACTCTGCAAGCAGCGTGTCTACAAGTACGCCATGGTCCAGACCGAGCAGACCAAGCGCCTCGGTAACTTCATGGACTGGGACAACTCGTATTACACGATGTCCGATGTCAACAACTACACGATCTGGCACTTCCTGAAGGAGTGCCACCACCGGGGTCTGATCTACAAGGGTGAGGATTCGATGCCCTGGTGCCCGCGCTGTGGCACCGGTCTCTCCGAGATGGAGATCAACGAGGGCTACCAGGATCGCACTCACCGGTCGATCTATGGCTTCTTCCCGCTGGACGATGAAGACGCATCTCTCCTGATCTGGACCACGACCCCGTGGACGCTGCCGGCAAACGTTGCGGCATCAGTTCACCCGGAACTGACCTATCTCAAGGTCCGCCAGAACAACCGGAACTTCTACGTCGCCGAGGAAGCCGCACCGCACGCGATCAAGGGCGAGTATGAAGTACTGGCCAAGGTGCAGGGCTCCGACCTCGTCGGCAAAACCTACCGCGGCATGTTCGATGAACTGCCGGCCAATGCCGGTGTCCGTCACCGGGTAATCGCCTGGGACGAGGTTGCAGCGGACGAAGGTTCGGGCATCGTCCACACGGCTCCCGGTTGCGGTAAGGAAGACTATCTCCTCTCGAAGGAGCACGATCTCCAGGTCATCGCGCCGATCGACGAATCCGGCACTTTTTACGAGGGCTTCGGCTTCCTGACGGGCATGAACGCCCACGAAGTTCCGGCAGCGGTCATCAACAGCCTGCGCGAGAAGGACCTGCTCTACCGCGACCACGACTACACCCACCGCTACGCCACCTGCTGGCGCTGCAAGACCGATGTTGTCTTCCGGGTCGTTGACGAGTGGTACATCGCGATCGACCCGATCCGCGAACGCCTGCAGGAAATCACCCGCGATATCCGCTGGATTCCGGAATTCGGCCTTGACCGGGAACTCGACTGGCTGCGCAACATGGATGACTGGATGATCTCCAAGAAGCGCTACTGGGGCCTCGCGCTGCCAATCTTCGAGTGCCACAGTTGCGGCAACTTCGAGGTTATCGGTTCGAAGGAAGAACTGAAGGAACGCGCCGTCGCCGGTTGGGACGAGTTCGAGGGTCACTCGCCGCACCGCCCGTGGGTCGACCAGGTCAAGATTGCCTGCTCAACCTGTGGAGAAGCCATCTCCCGGATTGAGGACGTTGGCAACCCGTGGCTCGATGCCGGTATCGTGCCCTTCAGCACGATGTACTACACCGAAGACCGCGAAGAGTGGAAGAAGTGGTTCCCGGCCGACTTCATCACCGAGTCGTTCCCGGGCCAGTTCCGCAACTGGTTCTACTCGATGCTCGCCCAGTCGGTGATCCTGGCAGACCAGGCGCCATACAAGACGGTGCTCGGATTCGCCCTGTTGCGGGACGAACATGGCCGCGAGATGCACAAGAGCGCCGGCAACTCGATCCCCTACGACGAGGCCGCCGACCGCATGGGCTCCGACGTGATGCGCTGGCTCTACTGCGCCCACAACCCGACGGTGAACCTGAACTTCGGCTACGGGCTGGGCGATGAGGTCCGCCGGCGATTCATCCTGCCGCTCTGGAACTCCTACGCCTTCTTCGCCAACTACGCTGCCCTGGATGGCTTCAACCCGCTGGACGAAGCGAATCAGGTGCCCCTCGCCGAGCGCACCCTGCTCGACCGCTGGATCATCTCACGTCTCCAGTCTGTGATCGAGGACGTCAACGACCGGATCGCCGACTACGACGTGCAGGCAGCAACCCGGGTGCTGGAGTACTTCACCGTCGAGGAACTTTCCAACTGGTATATCCGGCGCAACCGGCGGCGCTTCTGGAAGACGGAAGCTGACCGCGACAAGGCAGCGGCTTACCAGACGCTGTATGAGGTGCTGACCACGCTCTGCCGCCTGCTCGCGCCGATCCTGCCGTTCACCACCGAGGAAATGTACGAAAACCTCGTTCGCTCGGTGGATCCGGACGCCCCGGTTTCTGTCCACCTGACCAGCTACCCGGTCGCTGACCCGGCGAAGGTTGACAGCGATCTCAACCGCGATATGGCCGCGGTGCTGGCAGCAGTGAGCGTTGGCCGTGCCGCCCGTAACAAGGCGAGCGTCAAGGTGCGCCAGCCGCTCCCGAAGGCACTGATCTGGGCGCGTGACCGCGAAGTACTGGATGCAGTCGAACGCCTGCAGGATCAGGTGCTGGACGAACTCAACGTCAAGGCACTGGAACGCATCGCAGACCCGGGCGATTATGCAAGCTACTCGGTGCGACCGAACTTCGCCCTGCTCGGGCCGAAGTACGGCAAGCAACTCAACGACATCCGGGCAGCACTCTCCAAACAGGACGCTTCCGAAGTGGCCAGAATCCTGCGCGACGGCAACAACGTGCCGCTGGACCTGAACGGAACCAGCATCGAACTGCTGCCGGAAGAGGTTCTGGTGGATGTGAGCGAGCGCGAGGGCTTCAACGTCGCCGAGGATGGCGACCTGCTGGTGGCGCTCGATGTCACACTCACCCCGGAACTGGTCGCAGAAGGCGTCGCCCGGGACTTTGTCCGCGGTGTGCAGGATGCCCGCAAGAATGCAGGCCTGCAGATCGAGGACACCATCAGTCTGACCTACGAAGCTGGCCCGGTGTCCGAGGCAATCCAGGCGCATGCCGCCTATATCCAGGCCGAGACACTGGCTCGCCAGTTGACCGAGGGCGACGTTTCCGCCGAAACGCATACCGACACGGTCAAGGCAGGTGATGCCACCGTCAAGATCGGTCTTAGCCGGGTCGGGTCGTTGCTCGAGGAGCGCTAAGAGAGATTTTCAAACGCCCCTGGCTGTGTACTACACGTCGCCAGGGGCGTTTCTTTTTGCCCGCTTCCCGGCCAGACATTAGCCAATGTCGTCGGCAACCTCGACATGGAGTTTGCCTGGTTCACCGGTCAGGGAGATGCGGGCTGTTTCGAGCATGCTGGAGAGGTGGGTCAGGAGCGTCGCCAACAGCAGGATGAGCGCAGCCATCTCGAGCGATTCCTCGATTGTCGTCAGCATGACGTAGACCATATCCGTGCTCTGGTCGATGCGCTCGTAATACCAGCCACCAACCGCTTCCATCCCGATTGCTCCACCCAGGAGCAACCCGGCGGCGATCAGGATGCGGGCCTGCAACCAGCGTTCAAGCGCCAGCAGGAACCGCAGGTAGACCAACGCCACAATCAGCGCAAGCAAGGCTGCCGGCACAACCCAACTGAAGAACAGCACACCACTGAAGCCAAATGCCGAACGAAGCGGATCGATGAATCGCTCATGGAGTTCGATGATCTCGTCCCACCCCAGCAATGCGGTCATTGCTGAAAGGCCCAGCCAATGTCTCCACCAGTGGATGCCGCGTAGCCGCTGCACCATCGCGATCCCGGCCATTGCCAGGGCATTGCCGAAAAACAACAGGGCCTGGAATGTTGTTGGCAGATTCCGTTCCCGGTCGAGGTTCACCCACTGAACAATTACCCGCTCCGGGTGCCAGTCAAACAGACGCACCGCAATCTGCGCGGAAACACTCAGCAATACCAGCATCACAGCAACAGCAATCAAGACAGCAATGAGTGATCTAACCGGGATTACCAGCCGTTGCGTGGTTCGATCTCGTGCAGACAGCGCCGTCTCCTCATGCGTTCAGCAACGCCAACCTGTCGGCCACCATTTCATCACATCTGGCGGCAACCCTACTCGTCGAACGAGGTAAACAGGTTGTTCAGTGACTCAGCAAACGCCGGGTGGGCGTAGGGTGCATCGCGCAAGGTCTGGTACGGCAATCCGGCCATCATCGCCGTCTGGATAATACTCATGATCTCGCCACCTTCAACCCCGAGAATGGCCGCGCCGAGGATACGGTCTGATCCGGCATCGACGACTGCTTTCATCACGCCACGGGGTTCGTCTGTTTCCAGCGCACGGGCAACGTTCTCCATCGGCATCCTGGCAATCCGGATGTCACGTCCGGCCTCCCTGGCCTCCGATTCGCTCATCCCGACGCGGGCAAACTGGGGATCGATATAGGCAACGTACGAGACCAGACGGTCATCCGTAGACCGGCTCCCGCCCCTGAGAAGGTTGTCCCGGACGATCCGGAAGTCATCGTAGGCGATGTGGGTAAATGCCGGTTGACCTGCCACTTCTCCGAGTGCCCAGATGTCCGGCGCACTGGTTTCGAGACGTTCGTTGACCTGGACAAACCCCTTGTCGTCCATCGCAATGCCGGCCGCTTCAGGGTGCAGCGCGTCGGTATTCGGTCGCCGGCCCACGGCAACCAGCAGGTCACTACCGTCAATATGGTCTCCACCGGCAAACACCCGGACACCGCCGCCATCCTGCGACTCCACCCGTTCGACATCGGTATTGAGCAGCACGGTGATGCCATCCTCCTCCAGCACGTCCCGAACGGCATCTGCCAGGTCTCGGTCTTCCCGGCCAAGCAACTGCTCGCCTCGCTGGATGATCGTCACCTCACTGCCGAACCGCCTGAACATCTGACCAAACTCCAGGCCGATATAGCCGCCCCCCAGAACCAGAAGATGGTCGGGAACGTAGTTCAGTTCCATGATCGAAGTGGAATCCAGGTACTCGATCGCATCCAACCCGTCAATTGGCGGAGCGGCATTCCTGGTTCCCGTGTTGATGAAGAACCGGTCGGCAGTCAATGAGGTAGAACCGTCATCCCCGGTGACCTCGATCTCCCGCTCCCCGGTGAAACGGGCCTTGCCATGGACCAGGACAACGCGCTCTGATGATTCGATGCTGCCGGCGCTACCTTCCCGGAAGGACGCTACCATGTCCCGCTTGCGCTTCCGGACAACATCCATATCCACCGAGATGTCACCGGTGCGAACGCCATAGTCCGCGCCACGGTTGGCAAGCCAGGCAACCCGGGCGCTGGCGACCATCGTCTTCGTCGGAGTACATCCGTAGTTCACGCAGGTTCCACCCGGATGGTCCTGCTCGACGATGGCTGTCTCCCAGCCATGCCCTCCGAGCGCCGATGAGAGCGGTCCCCCTGCCTGCCCCGCTCCAATTACAATCGCGTCGTAGTGCTTCTTGCCGGCCATGACATCCCCCTCTGTGCTGAAACGAAAGACCCGCAGGATTGCTCCGGCGGGTCTTGATACGTCGTTCGGGCTTCTGTCTTCTGATCCTACAACGCGGGCAGAACCTATCCCGGAAGCAACGATCTACACCTTGACGTTGCCAACCGTGCCATCAATCTCGATGGTGGTTCCGAATGGCTCCGAGAGCTGGCGCATCCACTCCAGGATTTCACCGGCCAGGTCTCCCTCGGCAAGGCGTGGAGTGCCACGTCCGGGGAGCGATGTACCGTAGCCAAGCGTCAACGGGTGCAGTTCGATCGACTTCAACTGCCGGTCCTCAAACTCGACAATCGGCAGCACCGTTTCCCAATAGAGACGGTCGGCCGGGAAGCCCTGCGAGCCACCTTTGAACACCTGGTTGAAGAATTCGCTCACGGTCAGCGATGGATCGACCCCGACGTTGTCGTAGTCATCCAGCGGGAATCGCTGCATCAGTTCGAACTGGAAGATGAAGTTCGCAACCGAGTAGAAGATCGGCTTGCCCTTGTAGATCTCCAGACCACGCAACAGGTGCGGACCATGGCCGATAACCATGTCGGCGCCGTTGTCGATGGCGGCGTGGGCAAACTCGATGATGAAATCGGCCGGTAGCCAGCGTTCAGCTGCCTGTTCGTGGGCATGGATGCTGACCAGCGTCAGATCGGACGTGGCGGCAGCCTGGCGGATCGCTGCCATGTTGCCTGCGAGGTCTTTCTTGTTCGCTTCGGTGCGAATACCAAACTCATCACCAACGATGAACGCCTTGTCCGAGAAGTGGAACTCCCCCTCGCGCTTCGGCGGAATCTGGAATCCCAGCCACTCACGGAAGGCACGGGACTTCTCCGCTCCGGTTCGTTCGGCAATCGTCTTGATCGCATCCATATGCTCCTGATCAACGACAAAGAGCGTATCGAAGCGTTGCGGGTTCAACCCTGGACGTCCGGGCAGACCTCCCCACTGGGAGCCGGCACGCTGACCCGGCGCAAAGGTGGACGCACATGCCACCAGTCCGACGCGACCGGATGTCGTGTCCAGATAGACCGGCTTGCGAGCCTCTTCAAGGTTCCTGCCGGCGCCGGCACAGGGGAAACCGAGGTCTTCCAGCACCTCAAGTGTTGTCAGGCAGCCATACTCGCCATAGTTCAGCGTGTGGTTGTTGGCGAAGGCGGTCATATTGAACCCCATCGCCATCAGGTCTTCCGCCACGGCCGGATCGGCCGAGAGATTCCCGCCGCCGCTCTCCACGACCGGGCTGCCCTCGTAGTTGCTGAGCACCATCTCCATATTGGTGAAGGCGACATCGCAACTCTGGATCAGATCAAGCATCCCGGTAAACGGCTCGTCCTGATAGGGCGGCATTCGCATGGTGATGAGCGAGTCCCCGGTTGCCGTCACACTGATTTTTCGGGTCATGCAGTTAACCCTCCCAGGTTGCATCCAGATCGAGCGGATACAGCGGTCGCTTCAGTTTGTGGTAAGTCAGACGGTCGATGTGTGGTGTCGTCAGACCCGGAGTATCCAGTTCGATGATCTCCTTGGCAATTGGTGTAAAGGCCGCCCGGTAGTGGATCGAGGACTTCACGACGAGAATCTGCTTCTCTGTCGGTTCGATGCCGTGGGCACGCAGCACTTCAAGATCAGTGGGCTGATAGCGGTAGGTGGTAACGATCACCTCAACCTTGCCGCCACTGCTGCTTTCGATCTCCAGCACTACCGTCGGGCCGAGATAGCGGGTAACGCCGGTATTCATTGGCCCCTTGTGGACAAACTCCCCATCGGACACGCGAACCACCCGTGCGGTGACATCCAGCGGCGAGCCGTGCTGGTCATCAACCTTGCCACCCAGTTTCACTTCAATCGTGTTTCCGGCTCCGGCAGCAATGGCCTGCTGGACTACTTCGGGATCATTGATCGGCACGACGGCCGCATTATCAGCACCGAGCCGCAACAATGACTCCAGCACCGTCGTGCCATCGGCCGGGGTACCGCCACCCGGATTGTCGCCAATATCCGCGAGAACAATCGGTCCTTCCGACGCATCCATCGCTCGCTGGACACCTTCGTCAACCGCGATCGGGCGTGCCCGGAAGTCCGCCCGGCGCTCCCAGATCCAGTTGGCAAACCGCCGGACGGCTTCATCCGCCTGTTCCTGGTTGTTATCGGTGGTAACAATCAGCGTAAACGAGGTGTGCTCGATATCGGCGTAGGGAAATCCCGGAAGATAGCTGACGTTGAGAACGCCACGCTCGCCCTCAATGTCGTGCGCCATGTGCTTTACCTCAAGCATCGGTCCGGCATGGGTGTACTGCTTCTGGACATCCGGCAGGAGCGGCAGCTTGATCATCGAAGCGGTCGGTTTGGCTCCACCTCGTACGATCTTCGTCAGGATCAGCCCCATCTCGTAGGCACGCTCGTACGGGTCGGTGTGAGGGTATTCGTCATAGGCGACACAAACCGTTGCCAGGTCGACCATTTCCCGGGTGATGTTGCCATGCAGGTCAAGTTCGACAATGATCGGCATGTCCGGACCGACAACTTCGCGCACAGCACGCAGGAGATAGCTTTCGCCATCGTCATCGAGTTCGGAAACCATTGCCCCGTGGAGTGACAGCAACACGCCATCAAGCGGCCCGGTTTCCAGCGCAGCACGCAAACCGTCGCAGAGCCAATTGGTAAGTGTTTCGGTTGCTTCGGCCGTCACGATGCCACCTGGGGTTGCGGTGGCGTAAATGGTCGGAGCGAGGTCAAAGCTGAAATCGCGGGCGGCATCGATAAACCCGCCCATCGCCGATTTCGTGCCGGCATAGGTTTCGATCAGCGCCGGACCTTCAGGTATACCCTGTTCCTCAAACTGGGCCAACCCTGTTGGCACAGTAGCAAACGTGCTGCTTTCATGCGCAACACCGCCAATGGCAACTCGCATGGACTTGCTTCTCCTCTTCAACGATCAATTCCTGCGCGATAGCTTCTCCGCGCGCAGGTCCACTGTCAACCGTCATTCAATCCGCAGGATTGTGAACGCCTCGGATGGACCGATACCCGCCTGCCGGCCAATCCCGATTGCTCGCTCGCGCCAGTTCTGCTTCAACGCCTCAGGGTCAGATGTTTGACTTACATGCGCCAACCGGGCGTGAATCTTCCGATCGAGTCCGGCGGCAATATCGACGTAGCTGTCGGCGATGTTGCTCGAGAAGAGCCAGACCTCGCGGACGATATGTGGTTGCAGGCCATCGGCAAGTTGCTCCGGGAATACCAACCGGTCACGGGCAAGCGGATACACAGCATCCAGCACCGCTCGTCCGGTAATCCGGTGGTCGCGGTGGGTCAGGTAGGGCGGATAGGGATGTTCCGGATCGTGGGTAAAAATCACCTCGGGACGCCAGCGACGAATCCAGCGAACCAGATCACCACGCAATTGACGGGTATCTTCCACCTCGCCATCCGGGTAGCGCAGGTAGGCAACACCGCCGATGCCCAGCCTGCCAGCGGCTTCGGCGGCTTCATGCTCGCGCTGCATCGCCAGCTGCCGGCCATCGGCTCCCAGCGCATTGGAGCCTTTGTCGCCGGACGTAACCAGCAGCAGGCGAACCGTACAGCCCTGGTCAATGGCGATGGCCAGTGTCCCGCCACACCAGCTTTCAATGTCGTCCGGGTGTGCAGCAATCGCCAGCACGGAACGGTTTCGTGGAGCACCAACTACCGGCATGGGATCGCCTCCATTCATCTGGTCAGCCTGACATCATCAGGTTAGGATGAATCGCTCTGGAAGGGAAGAGGTCCCTGTCAGACTACCGGAGGAGCATCTATTACGTGGCACATCGACGACGCTGGGGCATCATGCCGCCGGAAGCCAGCCGGGACGCCACGATCCTGACCTACGCACGCGCACTGAGGGCATTCGGCGACGGCTTTACCGCCGTGCTCCTGCCGGTCTATCTCGTCTCGCTGGATTACTCTTCATTTGCCGTCGGTGCCATCGCCACCACATCGCTGATCGGGTCTGCCCTGCTGACCCTGGCGGTAGGGCTCCTCGCCTATCGTCTGAAACGACGCGCCGTGCTGGTCTGGTCTACCGGGCTGATGGCGGCGACCGGCATCGCCTTCTCGATGTTCGACCAGTTCTGGCCGCTGATGATCATCGCCTTTGTCGGGACGCTCAACCCGTCCGGGGGAGATGTCAGCGTCTTCCTGCCAATCGAGCAAAGCCTGCTGCCTCAAACTACCCCGCCCCGGAAACGGACAACCGTTTTCGCCCGCTACGGGCTGGTCGGCACGCTAATGGTGGCCGTCGGCTCACTGTTTGCCGGCACGCCTGATCTGATCGCCGGGTGGACAGGCGTTTCACTGAAGACTGCGATACAAGGCATGTTCGTTCTGTACGGTCTGCTTGGTGTCGCGGCGTTCCTTGTTTACCAGCAACTGTCGCCCGATCTTGAACCGGCTGATGCACCACCTCCTGCACCGCTCGGTCAATCGAAAAAGATGGTCTACAAACTGGCTGCACTCTTCAGCATTGATGCGTTTGGCGGTGGGTTTGCGATTCAGGCGCTGCTGGCACTGTATCTGTATGACAAGTTTGATCTTTCGATCGCAACGACAGGTCTCATCTTCTTCTGGACCAGCCTGGTATCAGCCTTCTCGATCCTCGCCTCGGCGTGGTTGGCAGACAGGATCGGGATGATCGAGACGATGGCCTTTACCCACATACCGGCCCAGATAGCTGTCATCCTGGTGCCGTTTATGCCGAATGTCTGGCTTGCCCTCGGGTTGCTCCTGGTGCGGGCACTCTTCTCGCACATGGATATCGCCCCGCGGAACTCGTATGTGATGGCTGTTGTCACGCCGGAGGAACGCCCTGCCGCAGCAAGTATTACGACCGTTCCACGCAGCATGGCATCCTCGATCAGCCCGCTGATTGCCGGCTATCTCTACTCCATCTCACCGTTTGCCTGGCCGCTCATTATCAGCGGCGTATTGAAGATCACCTACAACGGGATGCTGCTGGCAATGTTCAGGAAAGTGCGGCCGCCGGAAGATCTGGAATCCGATCCTGCATCACCCGACCCGTTGCTCGATGAGCGGCATGAACCGTTGATAGGCGAACGAGGCAGCCAACAGGATGATGCCCAGACCAATAAACGAGAGTACCCGGTAGGTTGTATCCAGCGAGGACAGGTCGTAGAGAAAGACCTTGACAGTCGCGACAGCCAGCAGGGCCAGTCCGAACGAGCGGACTACACGGCCAAACCGGAATAAGCCGGATGCAAACACCAGAATGCCGCCACCTGCCAGAAGGATCGACAGTGCAACCTGGGCCTGCTTGCCGATGGCCCGAGCGCTCTCTCGTGTTGTCACCCGGGATTGGAAAATATCTACAACGGTGATTGACGCCAGATAGACGGTAGCGATTCCGGCCAGAATACCCGCAATACTGCGCAACAACCGCTCCGGCAACACCCATGCTCCAAGGGCCAACGCAACGATGAGGCTGGATAGCGCAAGCGTTGCCCCGTTCAGGAACGGCGTGATGTCGACCCGGGCCGGAGTGACGGCCAGACGGGACGGCATGGCGATGGACACCAGCGTCCAGGTAGTTGCCAGCGCAATTACTCCCGCGTACGCCACGTAGCAGAGCCTGGCCCCTCGTTGATCCAGGCGCGGATACAGCACCCATCCAACCGCCACCAGCGACCAGGCCGCCACCGCAGCAGGCCTCGGTAGTTCAAACGGGGCCGTATACCAGAGCAGCAACCCCGCGGAGATCACGATCACCGGGCGGAACATGCTGCCTTGCAGCAGATACCAGCAGGTACCCAATGCGAGCAGCAGGAATGCCGTTGTCAAACCCGCGCCGCTGATCCACGGCCAGTTGTCGTGTCGCAGGTTCAGGAATTCGAAGAAGGGATACTCATAGAACAGCAGATGAAGGACCGATAACCCGCCAGCGGCCATCGCCAGAAAACCGGCCAGTCGTACAGATGTCCGGCGGTAGACCCAGACCAGCGCAGTTGCCTCGGCAGCCCAGGCGAGAGTCACGACGGACCCACCCAACTGCACCGGAATTGCGAGCGTCAGCGCGGCAACTCCGGTCGCGGCAGCGCCGATGCCATACGGCATCTTCCGGTTCAACATCAGGAGGAGCAGCGCCAGAAGTCCGTGTACCAGTGCCACGACGAAAATGAACAACCCGCGCCAGCGGTGCAGGTCATCGGAGAGAATCATGAATCCCAGGCCGACAAGGAACGCCGCGTTCGCCACCAGCAGCGGCACACCCCAGGCGTCCGGTTCGCGCTTCGCCCGGAGAAACTCCTCCCCGCTGGCGACAAACGTATACAGCGCCCAGAAACCGGCCAACAGCAGCAATGCAATGACCGGCGAAGAATGGTGATCGAGAAAGGACCATACCTGCGGAGCAGTGAGCAGGAACGTCGCCGGCGGCAACCAGCGCCATCGTTGGAAGAGCGAAATAGCTGCCATTCCGGCAATCATCAGGGCGATCAGGGCAACCGTACTGTAGGACTGCGGGGCGTCCAGCAGGATCGGCGAAATGAGCCCGGGAACCAGACCGTAGAGAGCGACAATCTGTAGTCTGGACCGGATCGCGATCACCGCAGCCAGCGCCACGGCAACGGCCATCGCCAGCATCCCGATCAGTGGCGAGAACAGGTCATACAGACGGGTGCCGGCGACCAGCGAGAGGATCAATATCCCCAGCGACGTCGCGACCAGCACATGCCCGAACACCTTTTCGCGCCGGTTGAAGAACCAGCCACCAATGGCGAGCATTGCCAGACTTCCACCGATGCCGATGTACACCCGCATCGCGGGCGAGATCCAGCCATTGCTGAATGCCATGCTCAGGAAGAAAATCGCCCCGATGGCGACAGCCACGCCACCAACCCATGCCAGGAGTTTGCCGGTGATCCACGATTCCAGATCACGGCGGGGCACTGCCGGGCGGGTGACATGTTCAGGCGGCGGGGCAGGTACGACCGGGGTTGGTCTGACAGGCGGGGATACAGGAGGAGTCGGGACTGATGCTGGCGGTCTGGAACCGAGCATGTGCTCAATTTCGCCAATGCGGCGTTCCAGACGGGCCAGCACCAGTTCAGGGGGTTCGTTCGCCAACGTTTCTGCCCGGGCGCGGTCGAGCAGATCGGTATAGGATGCTCCGGTCCGGCGGGCTTGTTCCTGAAGTTCCTCAACGACAAACCAGCGCGGTCTGCCGCAACCGGAGCAGAACCGGGCATCCTGGGGTGAACGTTCTCCGCAATCCGGGCAGGTAACGAAGCCTTCCATGCCGGCCCCCCACGCAGCGCACACCACCATGTCGACAGGAATGGATTTCTTATCCCTGAAAGCATATATCAGGCGCTACGTTTTCCGCTCCGGAGCGACCCCGTTCATCCTGGATATACCGGTGCGTGCTACCCGGCAGACTCCAGTTCCTCGATCCGGGATTCGACGAGTGAAACAAGTTCACCCATCGTTTCACTGTCGAAGACCAGTTTTGCGCCGGCAGCGGCGTAGAGTTCCGGCAATGGCCGTGTAGCGCCGAGCGCCAGAGCCTTGCGGTAGCCATCCAGCGCCGCCTGCGGGTCTTCCAACGCGTTTCGCCAGACCTGCAGTGCACCGAACTGGGCGATGCCGTATTCAATGTAATAGAACGGCACGATGAAGATGTGCAACTGGCGATACCAGCGGGCGACCCGCTCGGCATCGAGGCCACTCCAGTCAACGCCCTGCTCGAACCGGCTACGGATATCCAGCCACGCCGCGTCACGGGCATCGGCATCTGCGCCCTGACCACTGGTGTAAATCCAGTGCTGGAAGGCGTCAACCGATGCGATGTGCGGCAGCAACGAGAGAACGCCCTCAAGGTGTTCGACCTGTGCCCGGCGTGCGTCGGCATCCTCAAAATAGCCACCATCCGCCCGGGAGAGATAGGGAGCGGTCAGTAGTTCCATCGACATTGAGGCGACTTCGGACATCTCCTGTCCGGGATGGCGCTGCCAGATGAGTGGCTGGCTGTATGCCTCGAAGACGTGGAATGCATGGCCCGCCTCGTGGAGCAGGGTGCGCACATCGCCGGCCACACCGACCGAGTTCATAAAGATGAACGGCTCGCCGGTCGCGGCGAATGCAGTGCAGTACCCGCCGGGAGCCTTGCCCTTGCGGCTGTCCAGGTCGAGCAGGCGCCGCTCGGCCATCTGGTCAAAATAGCCACCGAGCACCGGATCAACCTTGTTGAAGATCGAGACAGCTCGCTCGACGAATTCGTCGATGGTGTCGAACGGCTTGAGTGCCGGCTTGCCTTCCGGGTCGACATCGAGGTCCCACGGGCGCAGGGAATCGAGACCCATCTTCGCCCGCCGGCGTTCATGGATGCGTGCAACCGCCGGCACCACGGTCTCTTCCACCGCAGCGTGGAAGCGTTGGCAATCTTCCGGCGTGTAATCGAACCGGTTCTTCGCCTGGTGCATGTAGTCGCGATAGTTTGCGAATCCGGCGTTGGCTGCGACCTGCTGGCGGAGTTCATACTGCCGGGTGAAAAGGTCTGCCAATTCATCCCGCGCCTCGATATATGGCCCGGCCATCGCCCGGAACGCCCGCTCACGGACGTCACGATCGGTATCCTGCAGGAAGGGCTGAAGCTGCGGAATGGTCTTTTCTTCCCCGTCCCACTCGACCGTCATTGCGCCGGTGATTTTCTGGTAGGTGGCATCGAGCGTCGCCAGTTCCGATTCCAGCGGCATGTTCTCTTCACGGAAAAGTTCGGACTGGTTCCGGAAGCGGCGCAGCGTGGTTTCAAGATCGTCACGAGTGTAGCCGGTCTCGAGAAGACGCCGGGTCAGGAGCACGGCCTGCTCGTCAGCTTTCGGTCCGATCTCTGCAGTGAATCGCAGGTAGGTTGCTTCCTTCTCCGGGTCGGTGGTGTCGGTGGTGTAATCAACTCCGGACCGGGAAGCAGCATCGAAGAGATATTCGACCAGCCGCGACCAATCGGCCAACCATGCTTCAACGGTGTCATCATCCAGCGGGCGTTCCTGCAGCCACTGGAAATACGGAAGAATGTCGTCCCAGGTCGCATTCCTGAACGCAGCAGGCGACTCCGGAAGCTGAGTGATAGCCATCGATCACAGCTCTTTCTGTTCGTCACGCCGGCAACCAGCAGCAACTTTGCAAACCGGTCAATGCCGGGTGAACTCGGGATACATATGGTGAATCGTATCAGGGTACAGATCACCGGTCGGCAGAATGGCGGTATAACACCAATCAACGTTTGTTCTGGAAGATTTGGCAGGCCGGCATGTTCTGGGGACAACTTCTCCTGCGGGTTCGCACCTTTGGCGTCCAGATTTATGCGCTGTTTCTTGCGGCGAAAGACCCGCGAACACCCTGGCACGTCAAGATTCTGGGCATCGCGCTGGCCGCCTACCTGCTGCTGCCTGTCGACTTTCTCCCGGATGTCATTCCGCTGATCGGCCTGCTGGATGAGGTTATCCTGATCCCGCTCGGTCTGAAGGCAATGTCATCCCTGACTCCACCGCAGGTATTGGCCGTCTCCCGGGCAAAGGCTGCGCAGTCACCGCTCGCCCGAACCCGCCTCTGGCGTTGGCTCACCATTGGGCTGGCATTGCTCATCGTGCTCTGGCTGGCGATCCTGATCCTGGCCTTCGTCCTGCTGCTCCGCTGGGTCTTCTGACCATGACCGTCTGCGGGGACAGGTATTATTCGATGTTATGAGCATGATGAACTTTCGCGGAGTCCGAATCCTGTCGTTGTTGTTGCTGGTGATGGTCCTCATCGCCGGCTGTAGTGGCCCCGAAGGATCGGGCACGAGAACACCCACACCTGACGGTGCCAGCGACCCAACCGGCGTGGTGGCAACCGAACCGGTCGAGGACGAGGAATCCCCTGCACCTTCACCCACCGAAGATCCATCCGGGGATGAAACAGGTCCGGCAGCAACGACTCCAGAGGAGCAGCCGTCTCCAACCCCGAAACCACCCACCGCGACACCGACCTCCGAACCGGAACCAACAGCAACGCCTGAGCCGACACCCACGGAAACGCCGGAACCAACTCCCACTCCCGAGCCAATCGAGGTCGAGGGCAGCCTGTTCCCCGGCCACCGGATTGTTGCCTTCTACGGACACCCGAGCACCGGCAATATGGGCATCCTCGGCGAGTATTCAAAAGAGGACCTGCTTGCCATCCTGCGCGAACAGGCTGCCGAGTACGAGGCCGTCGACCCATCCACACCGGTAATTCCGGCATTTGAACTCATCGCGACGGTCGCCCAGCCCGACCCGCAGGACGACGGAACCTACCTGCTCTACACCGGAGATGAGTGGATTCAGGAGTATGTCGATTTCACAGCCGAGAACAACATGCTGCTCTTCCTCGACCTCCAGGTCGGACACTCAACCATTCCGGAGCAACTTGGCTGGATCTGGCACTGGTTGCAGTACCCGCATGTTCATGTTGCGATCGACCCGGAGTTTGCCACCGCCCCGGATCACGCACCCGGCACGATCATCGGCGGAGTGGATGGCGGTCACGTCAATATCGCCATCGAAATGCTTTCCGAACTGGTCATCCAGAACGACCTGCCGCCCAAGATTCTGATCGTCCATCAGTTTGAAACGATCATGATCCGGAACAAGGAATCCATCAAACCCCTTCCCGGCGTGGACTTTGTGCTCCATATGGATGGCTGGGGCACGACCGAGGCGAAGGTCGGGAACTACCATCACTTTGTCAGCAATCAACTCATCCAGCATGGCGGGTTCAAGATCTTCTACAAGCAGGACATCCCGGTCATGACACCGGCAGAGGTGCTGGAGATGGGTCCGCCTGCTCCGGTCTTTATCAGCTATCAGTAGGAACAACTTCGCCATGAACCGATGCGCCTGGGTTCCCGCAGACGATGACCTCTATGTCGCCTATCACGACACGGAATGGGGCGTTCCGGTCCACGATGACAACCTGCTCTTTGAAATGCTTACCCTCGAGGGTGCCCAGGCCGGTCTTAGCTGGATTACCGTCCTCCGCAAACGGGAGAACTATCGCCGCCTGTTCGACGGCTTTGATCCGGAGATCGTATCCCGCTACGATGACCGGAAGGTTGCCGCACTGCTGGCCGACTCCGGCATCATCCGGAACCGCCTGAAAATCGCTTCAACCATCGAGAATGCCCGCCAGGTGCTGGCTGTTCAGGACGAACTCGGCTCGTTCGATGCCTACATCTGGCAATTTGTCGATGGAGAGCCGATCGTCAACCACTGGACCTCGATCGACCAGGTACCGGCGGTCACGCCGCTGGCCGAGCAGATGTCGAAAGCGTTGAAGAAGCGCGGGTTTCGCTTTGTCGGTCCCACCATCTGCTACGCATTCATGCAGGCGACCGGCATGGTCAACGACCACACCACCGATTGCTTCCGCTACGGGCAGTAACCAGACTATCCGGTCCGTTTCGTGGCCACCGTCAACAGGTAGTCACGGGAGAGCCGCACAGACCCGTCCGATGCGAGGTTTTCCTGCATCAGCGCCATTGCATCTTCACGGACCCTGGCACGAATCTCCTCGCTAAACCGGCGGTAGGTGTACACAGTCGGGCCGAGCGACCGCTCAAAAAGCATCTCCAGCGCCGTTTCCGGCGAGTCTGCCAACCACGGAGCATCACCGTCTGCAAACCGGATGCCGGTGCAAGCAGGTTCGAGCAGAGACTGGACATACTCCGGAATGCCCCAGTCAGTTGGCGAGGGAAGCTCCTGAACCCGCGCCGGAAGGTATGGGGCGGTGATCGTCATCAATCGGTGGTTTGGCCCTTCGGGTTTCCAGCAGGCCAGAGCCAGCGTTCCGCCGGGTTTCAGAACACGCACCAACTCACGGGCAACGGCATCGTGGCGTGGCGCAAACATGCAACCAAATGTGGATATCACAGCGTCAAAGGAACTGTCCTCAAATGGCATGGCCTCGGCATCACCGTTGACAAACAGAACCGGCAGACCGGCTTCGTCTGCAAGCTTCCGGGCATGGTCCAGCAGTTCTTCAGCAAAGTCCACGCCAGTGACAATCGCACCACGCCGGGCCGCAAACAGCGCCGCGATGCCGGTCCCGGTGGCGACATCCAGCAGCGTCATGCCCGGTACGATACCGGCAAACTCAAGCAAATGCTCGACTGCCGGAACGAACCCTTCGGCCAGATCGTGATACCCACTTCCCGGTGAATTCCAGGCGGCCTGCTGGGCGGCCTTCAAGCCGGCGACTTCCTCGGCGGAACGGCCAAACCGGGATGTGCTCATGCATCACCGACCGGTTCGAGACCGTGAGCAATCGCAGCCTGCCGGAAAATGGCGGCGCGCTCCTCGTTGGTTACCACCAGCACGACTCGCCCCGGGTTCCCGCCGGCCGCCAGATGACGTGCGATGGCCTGGCACATGGCATCCGCACAATCTTCCAGTTCCAGACCGCCAACACCGGTTCCCAGCGCCGGGAACGCGACGCTTTTCACGTCATGCTCGCGGCAACGTTCCAGCGACCGGGCGGTGGTTGAGGACACCGATTCGCGCGACGCATAGATCTGGGTGCGGTCGGTAAAACCCATTGCCGCGGCATGGATCAGCAGACGTGCCGGGGACGGCATCTGGCCGGCACTGGTAACGACAGCGTCGCCAACGTCGATCGGCGCCTGTGCCATCGCTTCCTGCTCAACCGATTCACCGGCGGCACGTTTCAATGCGCCGGCCACTCCACTTCCCATCCAGAGTTCATTGTTGGCCGCGACAACATATGCCTCTGCCTGCAGACGTTCGACATCCGAGATATCAGCTATGACGATTTCTATCCTGCTCATCATTCCCCTGTTTCCGGTCGCCCTTCGACGCATCAACACAATGGTAAGCCAGCGCAAGACCTGCATGGCGGGTTGCAGGGAATATCACCTGTTGACGGCATCTCTTGCAGCACCTAGTATCTGCGCGTCCCATACAAACGTCTTTTTGAGAGGAGCAAACCCGAGGTGAGCACCAGCACAAGGTCTGCCCAATCGATCTACGAGAAAATAGGTGTTCGCACCATCATCAACGCCAGCGGCGCCACCACGGCCGTCGGCGGCACGCTGATGCCTGAAGAGGTTCTGCTGGCCATGCAGGAAGCCTCAAAGTCGTTCGTGCTGATCGAGGATCTCAACCGGGCCGTGGGCAAGAAGATCGCCGAAGCCACCGGTGCCGAAGCAGGCTATGTCACGGCAGGTTCGGCGGCCGGTATGCTGCTCGCCACTGCTGCCTGCATCACCGGCACCGACCCGGTCAGGATCAACTCCCTGCCCACCACCGACGGAATGCCGCACGAGGTCATCATCCACCGGGTTCACCGCATCAATTACGACAACATGTTCCGCGCGGCCGGCGGAAAACTGGTCGAGATCGGCATGCCTCGCGGGACTGCCGAATGGGAACTGGAAGCGGCGATCAACGAGAAGACTGCCTGCATCGCCTTCATTGATTCCCCGTCCATCGCCTGGGGTGCTCTTCCCTTCGCCAAGGTCGTCGAAATCGCCCGTAAGCACGACATTCCGGTGATTGTCGATGCCGCTTCAACCCTGCCACCGGTCGACCATTTGCGCCGCTGGATTCGTGACGGCGCCGATCTGGTGATCTACAGCGGCGGAAAGGGCATCCGTGGTCCGCAGGATACGGGCCTCCTCGCCGGACGGGCCGACCTGATCGAGGCTGCCCGCCTGAACGGCAGCCCGCACCGGGCCATCGGACGTGCTGCGAAGGTCAGCAAGGAAGCGATGGTTGGTCTCGCGGTCGCCCTCGAACTCTTCCTGAACCGTGACCACGAAGCCGACTGGGCAGCCCAGGAAGCGATGGCAAGCACGATTGCTGATGCCCTTGCCGGCCGCGATGACATCGTGGTCGAGGTTCGTTCTGATCCGGAGTGGACGCCGTCGCCGGTAGTGCTGGTCAGCCCGGCACCCGGCAAGACCTGGACCACTGCTGACCTCAGCAATGCCCTTGCCGGGAGTGAACCGCCAATCTATTGCAAGGACGAACGGGGGCAACTCCAGATCATCACCCACTGCCTCCAGGAAGGAGAGGGTGAACAGATCGCCGAAACATTGAACACGATTCTCAACCGGATGAAGACTGCCTGAACCTGGAAGGAAGGACCCGCAGATGCTCACCACGCTGTACGCAAAGTATCTCTTCGATGGAACCGGCGCCGAACCGATCGTCGACGCGTTTCTCCAGATCGAGGGCGACCGGATCACCCGCGTTGGCCGGCGCAACGAACTTGGCTCGTCGGTCGTTGGCCGGCAACTCGATCTCGGTGACGCCACCCTGCTGCCGGGGCTGATCAACATGCACACCCACCTCACCTGCAGTGCCGGTTGGGAAGTGCTGAAGGACGCGCTGACCGACAGCTACGAGACCAAGATGATGCGGGCCGTCGAGAACGCCCGCGCCTGCATCCGGTCCGGTGTCACCACGGTCCGCGACTGCGGCACGCTGAACTCGATCATCTTCAGCCTGCGGGAAGCATCGGAGCAGGGTCTCATCGAGGCGCCGCATATCTGGGCCTCCGGCGAAGTACTCACCTCAACCGGTGGGCACTGCTATTTCTTCGGGGTTGAATGTGATTCCGTCGAGGACATCAAGCGGGCAGTCCGCGAACAGGTCAAGGCCGGCGCAGACTACATCAAGGTCATGGCCAGTGGTGGTGGCTTGACACCGAACACCTCGCCGGAGTGGGCACAATTTGGCCGCGAAGAGATGATCGCCCTGGTCAACGACTCCAACCGCATCGGCAAGCGCGTTGCAGCCCACTGTCACGGCACACCAAGCATCGTCAATGCTGCTGCCGCAAAGGTGACCACCATCGAACACTGCTCGTTCATGGTGCCGGGTGGGCTGAAGTACGAGCAGGATGTTGCCGACGCCGTCGCCGAGGCAGGCATTTATGTGGTGCCGACCCTCAGCAATGGCTGGCGCCGCCTGCAGAAGGCCCAGGAAGAGGGTCGCCCGATGCCGCCACGGGCCGGTCAGCGCGACCAACGGGCCTACAACCTCCGGAAACTGGTCGAGTCCGGCGTCAAGATCGTCTCCGGCAGCGATGCCGGTATGAGCTTCACTGCGTTCGACGACTTCCAGTTGGACATCGAACACCTGGTGGAGTTCATCGGCTTCTCGCCGTCCGAGGCAATCGTGACCGCCACCGGACGTGCTGCCGAAGCAATCGGTTCTGACGACTTCGGCGTCCTTGCGGCCGGCAAGCGAGCCGACATCCTCGGTGTCCGCGGCAACGCCACCGAGCACATTGAATGCCTCCGCGATATCGAGATCGTCCTGAAGTCGGGCAAGGCCATGGTCGGGGAACTGCCGGCAGCGTAATACCTGGTTTCCTATCGACCACCTACGAAAGAACAGGGGCAGCACATGACCGAACGGCCCACCGGATATCTCACCGCCGAGGAAATGGAAGCGTTGCGTAACGTGAGCACCGCATCGCTCACCTCACAACTCGGAAAGCGTGGACTCCAGAACACCTTCATGGGTGGAGTCATCCCGCTCCGGCCCGATCTGCGGATGGTTGGCTATGCCTTTACCCTGCGCTACATCCCGGCCCGGGAAGACCTTGACCTGGCGACAGATTTCGATAACTGGACCAACCCGCAACGGCTGGCCGTGGAAGAAGTAGGGCCGGAAGATGTGCTGGTGATCGACGCCCGGGGGGACCTCACGGCGGCATCGCTGGGCCACATCCTGATGACCCGCATCATGAAGCGCGGTGCTGCCGGGGTGGTTTCAGACGGTGCATTCCGGGATTCCCCAAGCATTGCCCAACTGGATCTGCCCACCTACTCTGCCGGCATGCACGCGACCACCAGTTTTGTCGCCCATCATCCGGTGGATCTGAACCTGCCGATCGGTTGCGGTGGCGTCGCAGTCTTCCCCGGAGACGTGATTGTCGGAGATGCCGAGGGGGTGGTCGTGATTCCCCGGCATCTCGCCGCTGAGGTTGCCCGGGACACGCTCGCCCAGGATCGCTTCGAAACCTGGGCGCTCGCGAAAATCCAGGCCGGTGCCAGCATCCGTGGGGTCTATCCCCCCGATGAAAAGACCCGCGCCGAGTTCCAGGCGTGGTTGGCCGAGCAGGAGTCGTAGGGGACAATCCCTTCAGGTTTTCCATGCTTGTTTGTCATCCCGACGAAGAGGGGTCCGTATCTCCAGGGTTACGGATCCCTCACTGCGTTCGCGATGACAATCGATCCGGGTTGCTTCTTCTCAAACGTTGATGAAGTTGGCCGCGGACGCGTTGCGATGCGCCCCCTACCCTTCGGGAACTATCCCTGCTTCGCCGGCAGCCACTTCTTCGGGACCTTGGCGACCACCGTGTAGGCCGGGTCAAAGACATTGGCGATGTCGTACTCGATGGTCTGACCAAGCAGGATTGACGCCGCGGTGGTATCCAACCCGTAGTCGTGCGCCAGCCAGCGAACCAGTTCGGTGGTGGCGATCTGAACACCCTCATCCAGCGGGCGGGCATTGCCGAAAGCCATGATGTAGTCATCATTTTCGGCTCGCGGCCAGGCGATGTTGGTCCCCTTGATGACAGTCAGGACGAACTCGACTTCCATCGAGATTTCAACCCCGGTGCCGACGATCTCTCCATCCCCCTGGACGGCATGACCGTCGCCAATATGGAACAACGCACCTTCCACCGCGACAGGGAAGTAGACTGTCACACCCTCACGGTGTCCGCGGTAGTCCATGTTTCCGCCGTGCGTCGCCGATGTCGCCGTCGAGATTGCCTGTCCACCCTCGGGAGCAACACCAAAGCAACCGACCATCGGGTCGAGCGGCAGGGAGAGCTTGCCGAGGTTGCCCACCGGTTCCCGCAGGGTCACCGTACCGGCTTCAACATCCACATCCCAGTCGATCAGGGTCTGCTCCGGCAAGGTCCGCACAAAATCAGGGTCGAGAATCCGCTCGGCAATAACCAGCGCTGTCCATCCGCGTTTCCGGTTTGGCGTCAACCGCCTGATGTGGACAGCCAGCGCATCGCCCGGCTCGGCGCCTTCGACATAGAACGGGCCGGTTTGCGGGTTGCCGCCGACATGCACCCGTTCGTCGTTGCCGTCATTGCCACGTGCATCCAGCGTGGTGGTGATGATTGTGTCTCCGCTCGCCACCCGCAGCACCGGCGGATGGCTGCCCATCGTCGAAAAATAGTGATCGGGAGTAAACCGGTGTGTCGCCACTGGACATCCTTTCGCTAACAGGAAACCCTCTGCCGAGTGTAGCGCGGAACCGGTCGGGCGGCCCCTGTCTTTGCAATCTGGGCGGAATCGGTGATACTAACGCCCTGAAACATCATGCAGTCGATGAACGAGCGGAGCACAGGAACCTTGAAGCTATACGACACGCTCTCGGGCGAAAAGAAAGAGTTCGAACCGCACGACGGCAGGACCGTCCGGATGTATGTCTGCGGCGTTACCCCTTACGACACCACCCACATTGGTCACGCAATGACCTACCTCACGTTCGACGTCCTGAACCGCTACTGCCAGTACCTCGGATGGCGTGTGAAGTACGTTCAGAACGTCACCGATATCGACGACGACATCCTGAAGCGCGCCAACCGTGATAACGAAGAGTGGGACAACCTGGGCGACCGCCACACCCGCCAACTGGTGCAGGACCTCTCGGCGCTCAACGTGCTCTGGCCACAGGTCTATCCACGGGCCAGTGAAGAGATCGAAATGATCGTCGAGATGAACAAGACCCTCATCGAGAAGGGCATGGCATACGAGAGCGGTGGCAATGTCTACTTCCGGGTCTCCAGCGACGAGGATTATGGTGTTCTCGGCAAGTACACCAACGAGGAAATGATCGCCCTCTCCCGCGAACGTGGCGCCGACCCGGACGATCCACTCAAGGAAGGCCCGCTCGACTTCATCATGTGGCAGGCTATGAAGCCGGGCGAACCAAACTGGGACTCCCCGTGGGGACCGGGCCGGCCGGGCTGGCACATCGAGTGTTCGGCCATGGCGATGCGCTACCTCGGCGAAACCATCGACATCCACGGCGGTGGCAGCGACCTCATCTACCCGCACCATGAGTGCGAGATCGCCCAGTCCGAGCACTTCTCCGGCACCAAACCATTTACCCGCTTCTGGATGCACATCGGCATGGTCGAATACCAGGGCGAGAAGATGAGCAAATCGCTCGGCAACCTGGTGCTTGCACGCGAGGTGCTGCGACATCACACTGCCGACGCCCTGCGGCTCTATCTGCACAGCAACCACTACCGCACGCCGTGGGCCTATCGCGACACCGGCCCGGCCGAGTACGAAGGTCTGGCAAGCCTCGTCTGCGAAGGTCTGGCAGCCCGGAGTGGCAGCGGAAACCCGCTGGACGGCGGCGACTACGAACGCCGCTTCCGGGCAGCGATGGACGATGACCTCAACACGCCGGAAGCGGTCAAGGTGCTCCACGAACTGGCTTCCGAAGTGGTGATCCAGGCTGCCGCGAAGAACGACGTTGAGGATGCACAGGCCACACTCAAGACACTTGGCGGCGTTCTTGGCCTGTCCGGCGTATTGTACGGCCGGCGATAGAGGAACTGCGATGCTCCTGACGATTGATATCGGTAACACCAATATCGTTTTCGGCGCACACGATGGCAATGACTGGATTCATACCGGGCGAATTGAAACCGTCCGTACCCGCATGGCAGATGAATATGCCGTGGTATTCAAGGCATTGCTGGCCGAGCAGGAGCTATCGTGGGAAAGCTTTGACAAGACGATCATCTCGAGCGTCGTCCCGCAACTCACCCGGGGGATGATCGAGATGGTCGAATCCCGTTCCGGCCGGCCACCGCTGGTGGTCGGCCAGCATCTGGATCTGGGTGTGGTTGTCAAAACCGACCATCCACACGCAACCGGAGCAGACCTGATTGCAAATGCTGTCGCCGGGTATAACCGGTTCGGCGAGAACTGCATCATCGTCAACACCGGAACTGCTACCACCCTGACAGCAGTTGCTGTTCCCGGTGAACTTCTCGGCGTCTCGATCGCTGCCGGGTTGATCGTCACCGCCGACGCCCTGGTAGGCAAGGCGGCCCAGTTGCCACACGTGCCGCTGGTTGCCCCTCCCTCGGTCATCGGGCGAAATACCGAACACTCCATCCAGTCGGGGGTGGTGGTTGGCCACGTTGCGATGATTGAGGGGTTGCTCCAACGGATGAAGGCCGAACTCGGCGGGGCCAAGGTCATCGCCACCGGAGGCCTGACCGCCATCATCGGCCCCCTCACCGACCAGTTCGACGACATCGACCCCTGGCTCACCCTCGACGGCCTCCGCCTCATCGCCGAACGGAACTGACGTTTCCCGCGAGCATCAACGTGAGTCATACGTCTCGTCTGTCGGGATCCCTATACTCTGCTACGCTCCGGTCGGGATGACATGCAAATGGGTTCACGCTGACGGACGTTCGCGAGAGCAACCCTGTTCAAGCTGATGGAACGTTCGTGAGAGCAACCCTGTTCAAACCGTCATCCCGAGCGAAGTCGAGGGATCCCGGCGGACGAGGGGGGTGACGCGCGCTGTCAAATGCAAGACTGCTTGTCTTCGCCCGGGAGGACGAACGCAGCAGGCCAGCCCCCGCGAAGCAATCGCGAGAGCTGGCCTGACAAACCCGTCAGGAGGTCGGCGGGCCGAGGAGGGAGGCGACGCGGTTGATGACGGTCTCGGCGATGCGGGATTTGCTGGCAAGGGGGACAGACTGCTGTTCTCCCTCACGGTCGAGGATAATCACCTGGTTGGTATCAACCTCGAAGCCGGCCTGATCGGACATGATGTCATTGGCGACGATCAGGTCCAGACCCTTGCGAAGCAACTTGCCCCTGGCATTCTCGTAGAGGTCATGACTCTCGGCCGCAAAACCAACCGTCACCAGTGGGCGGCCGGAAAGCTCCTTCTGCTCCTTGATCGTCAACAGAATATCCGGTGTGCGGGCCAGTTCGATGACCGGCACCTCGTCGGAATCCAGTGACTTCTTGATTTTCTGCGTTGCTACCGTCGCCGGGCGGAAGTCAGCCACTGCGGCCGACATGATCAGGACGTCGGTATCGACGATCTCGGCCTCGACCGCGGCCAGCATCTCGGCAGCACTCTGCACCGGGATCGTCTTCGCTCCGACAACTGACGGGAGTGCACTGGCAGCCGTCGAAACAAGCACGACCTCGGCGCCGGCATCAATCGCCGCCTGGGCGACAGCATGCCCCTGCTTGCCGCTGGAACGGTTGGTAATGAACCGGACAGGGTCGATTGCTTCTCGAGTACCACCGGCAGTCACCACCACCTTGCGGCCGGCGAGCGGTCCGCTTCCTGCGAGGGCCTTGCGGATCATGCCCATCAACGTCGGAGTCTCCGGCAGGCGGCCCTTGCCGGTGAGACCGGACGCGAACCGGCCGGACTCAGGCTCGATCAGAATGACCCCGCGCTGCTGAAGTGTGGCGATGTTCTCCACCGTCGCCGGGTGGCCATACATGCCACCATCCATGGCCGGTGCCACCACGACCGGGCACCGGGCAGCGAGCGCGGTTACGGACAACAGGTCATCCGCCATGCCGTGTGCAAGTTTCGCCAGCGTGTTTGCCGATGCCGGGGCGATGACCAGCAGGTCCGCTCCTTCGCCCAGCCCCACATGGGCGATGTGGGTTGGCAGTCCGCCGCCCCCACCGGTTTGCCAGATATCGTTATAAACCGGGCGGCCAGTGACCGCCTGGAAGGTCAGCGGAGTCACAAATTTCTCTGCTGATGCCGTCATCACCACATCAACCAGTGCACCGGCCTGGGTCAGTTTGCTGGCCAGATCGACAGCCTTGTACACGGCTATACTTCCGGTGACGCCAAGCACAATACGCCGGTTCTCAAGCAGCGTTACTGATTCACGAGCCACCAGATCACCACCTTTCATTTCGCTAACATTCTCAGGAATTCCCGCGACGCGCAATAGATCGCGACCCGTTGCCGGTTTCCGGTGGTGAGAACGGTGTCCGTACGGTATCGTCATCAGTGACGGGTTGGCACATGACACGACAGGGAGATCGGTGGGTTGGTACGACGAGGGTTGATGGTGCTGTTGCTGGTGCTGACAGTAGCGGCAGGGATCGGAACCATCCATAACCAACCGGCATCGGCGCAAGCAACCACCGGTCCGATCTACTTCCAGGAAACCGGCTTCTGGGTAGACGCTGAGTTCGCCGACTTCTGGAGGAACAACGGCGGGTTGATGGTGTTTGGCTACCCCATCACCCGGGTCTTCTACCAGGATGGCCTGCACCGCCAGTATTTCGAACGTGCCATCTTCGAACACCACGAGGACGAAGAGTACCCCTGGAACGTGCTCCTGGTACGAATCGGCGCACTCAACACCATCGAACAGCGCCGGGCCGGTATCGGCCCCTGGGCACCGGTCGAGGAACCGGACGACGAGCGACGCTGGTTCCCGGAGACCGGTCACACGCTGGACGGCATCTTCCTCGATTATTGGCTGGAAAACGGTGGTTTGCAGGCGTTCGGGTATCCGCTCTCCGAGCCGATGATCGAACCCGGCCTGAATGACAGTGTCCCTCGCATGGTCCAGTATTTCGAGCGGGCACGGATGGAACATCATCCGGATAAGGCCGGCACCGGGTTCGAAATCCTGCTGGGTCATCTCGGCCGTGAGCAGTTGCTCCAGCGCACCGTTCCGGAAACGGCCCTCAAACCTCAGCCTCCGACCATAGCTGCCCGGAACAGCCTGCCGATCCCGCCGCAGCCATTGTTTGACCGCGATCCGGTAGGTTGCGGATTTAACTACGCCTTCTGGGGCGACCTGGCCAACGACCTGACCAATCAGCGCTACCTCTCGCAGATCGCCGCAGTCGGCTGCGAATGGGTCCGGATGCAGTTCACCTGGAAAGACCTGGAGCCGTTTGAAGGCGCGTCCATACATGCCCGTCTTGGCGGCTATGAACGTGTTGTTGACCACGCCAATGCGCTCGGCCTGAAGGTGCTGGTAAACGTCAGCCACGCTCCGGAATGGGCACAGACCGATGAACCGCTGTTGCCGGCACGGCCGGAAGCATTTGCCAGCCTGATGGGCAGGCTCGCCGAAACATTTGCCGGACGGGTACACGCCTGGCAACTCTGGAATGAACCAAACCTGATCGAGGAAATCCATCAGGAAGTCAGCCCCATGGGCTACCTGGACCTCGCACGTCCCGCCTATCCGGCCATCAAGGCGGCAGACCCGGAAGCACTGGTCATCTCTGCCGGTCTCGGGCCGACCGGCCTGATGTACGACGACTGGGCGCTGGACGACGCCTGGTACCTCGAAACGCTGCTTTCGATCAACGGCGGCGAGATTGCCAATTATGTTGATGTCTTCGCGCTGCACGCCTACGGAGCCGGCAATTCACCGGACACCTACTGGCCCAGCAACCCGGCCGACAATCCGGGCTGGGTGGATGGCGCCGAGTTCTACTTCCGCCGGGCAGAACAACTGCGGCGGATTCTCGTCTTTGCCGGGATGGCCGACAAGCCGGTCTGGATCACCGAAACCGGTTGGACCACTCCCAACAGCAACCCGATGTATGGCTACGGCAAATGGGTCGATGAGGATCTCCAGGCGGAGTATGTCGTGCGGGCGCTGGAGATTATCCAGACCGAATGGGACTGGGTCGACAAGGTCTTTGTCTGGCACTTCAATGCGGCACCTTATGCCGGCGAAGATGGCCCGTTCTATGGCTTCTCGATGCTCAATGATGATGGAACCCCGCGGCCGGTACTGTATGCCATCTACCTGTGGCGTCTGGGGCTAACGCAGTAGCCGGGTTCAGGACAGAGAACAACAGAACGGGCGCACCGGAATGGTGCGCCCGTTGCGTTCATTCGTCGGAATCCGTTTACGGCTTCTCGACAACCATGTCCTTGACCGTCACCAGTGTCCGGATGCCGGTATGCGGGTCGATCGTCCAGGCTCGGATCGTATAGGTTCCTTCACCACGGAAGGTGTGCGGCACAAAGATGCCGTAGTTGTTCTTGATGACCCCGCCGACGTAGACCGAGCCATCGTTGAAATCCACCACATAGACGATCTCGCCGGATGGTGAGGGAGAGTTGTTTACCAGGCTGACTGTCGTCTGCTGGTTCACCTTCGGCCGCATGCCCTTCGAAGTCGGGAACGACAGAACGGTGAAGCCAAACTCCTCTTTCTCAACTGACGGAATCGCCAGGTACGGCTCGGAAAGCGGGCTGACAGCATCACGGCCCAGCGGTTCGGTCTGCCGGGTGCCAATCTGTCCGCGTCCGAATGGTGGCATCTCGGCGTCAATGTCCGGGGTCTCGGTCGGGGTTGGCTCTTCAGGTTCCGGGTTGGTCGGCTCCTCGGTCGGGGTCGGTTCCGGTTCCGGATTCTCGAGATGCATGTAGCGCCACTCGTAGTAGTGACGTCCAACATTGCCGGCTTCCACTTCCCATCCGGCCGGGTTACCCGGGGTGTAGGTCAGCACGCGGCGTTCAAATGCCTGCACCAGCACATCGCGCGGCTCACCATCGACCTGGACGCTGGTCCAGTAGGCCTCGGTGATCGGCAAGCCGGTGGCAAAGAACGGATGGACGAAGAGCGGTCCCCAGCCCATGGCGTCGTTCTCGTAGATCGTGCCTTCGGCAATCATGAACTGCCAGAAGACCGACGCCACGGCATGACCGGTTTCGGCAACCGGGGCCTCAGCCGTCACGCCATACGCAGCCAGATCCGGATTATCGCCAACCACCGCATCGCGGTTGACCGTAGCGGTAATCGTTGATCCGGTTTCATACGCGTCTGCACCGAGCAACTGGAAGAATGTGGCATAGGTCGGGCCGGTCGGGTCAGTCATATCGCCGGCAACGTTGATCGCTGCGGGCTCGTGATCTTCGAAGGTGTTGTCGCCAGTCTGGAGACGGCCGGTAATCAGTTCGGTAGCCAGCAAACCATTCACGACGTACCACGGACTTTCCGGCGAGATACCATCCTCAACCGAAATTTCCATCCGGGACTTGTCGAAATACTGGACAAGGCGCTGGCCGTTTTGCCCTTCAGCATAGGACTCCATCAGGCCACCGGTGAAGGCTTCAGGACCCCAGATCCAGGTTCGTACCGCGGCACCGCTGGCGACCGGACGATCCGGCCGTTCCCAGGTGCGGACAAAATCATCGTTGGCTGGTTCTTCGGCGCTGGTGAGTAGCGGCGTTGCCACCGCCATCATCAACACTGCACATCCGGCCAGTGATACGAGTCGTACCAGTCGGGACCATTGAGATGACACGAATTTCCTCCGGAAATCAGACTACAGACAAACCTCATCCACCCGGCCGGGCCGGTGGCGGGATGGGGTGCATTGAAAACTGACAGCAGGCTTGATTGTCTCGACAAGTAAAGCACGCTTCTGGCCGGATAGTTAGCCCTCTTCTCATCTGCCCGGTACCCCCAAAACAGGAAAACGGCCGGGGTTCAGGGCTCCCCGGCCGTCATGCAGGATTGGTTTAGGCTGATTAGTCGCGGATTAGTAGACCTCGAGGTAGCGGTTGCGCTCCCAGTCGGTCACATGCAGGCGGAATGCGTTCCATTCCTGGCGCTGGGCCTCGGTCAGCCGCTCGAAGCAGTGCTCACCCAGGGCTTCCTTGACCACATCGTCCTTCGACATCTCGTCGATCGCCTCGCCGAGCGTGGCCGGCAGCATGTCAACATTGCGTCGTTCGAGATCTTCTTCGGTGAACAGGTAGAGATTCTCCTCCACCGGTTCCGGCAGCGGCAGTTCGCGCTCGATGCCATCGAGACCGGCAGCCAGCATTACTGCATAGGCCAGGTACGGGTTGCAGGCCGGGTCCGGGCAGCGGAGCTCGATACGGGTGGCCTTGGTGCGTCCGGCGCGAATCATCGGCACGCGGATCAGGGCCGAGCGGTTCTGGCGTGCCCAGGAGATGTACACCGGAGCCTCGTAGCCCGGCACCAGACGGCGGTAGGAATTCACAATCGGTGCCAGCACTGCGCACATGCCGCGGGCATGGGCCAACTGGCCGGCCATGAAGTGCTTGGCAACCTTCGACAGGCCGTAGCTATCGTCGGTATCGACAAAGGCATTCTCGCCGGTTTCCATCAGGGTCAGCGACTGGTGGACGTGCATACCCGAGCCGTTGATGCCGGCAATCGGCTTCGGCATGAAGGTGGCATGCAGGCCGTGCTGCTGGGCGATGGCCTTCAGGGTGTACTTGAAGGTTGCCCCCTGGTCGGCACTGGAAATGGCGGTATCGTATTCGAAGTCAATTTCGTGCTGGCCGATAGCCACCTCGTGGTGACCAGCCTCGACCTTGATGCCCATCTTCTGGAGGGCGCGGATCATGTCCTTGCGGACCGTCGCGGCCAGGTCAGTCGAAAGGTCGAAGTAGCCGGCGCGGTCGTGCGGCAGAACAGCGATGCTGCCATCGGCTTCCTTGCTGAACAGGAAGAACTCCGGTTCCTCACCGGTGTTGAAGGTGTAGCCCATCTTGGCGGCGCGCTCGATCTGGCGAAGCAGGACAGCACGCGGGTCACCGGAGAAGAGTTCGCCATCCGGCCGGTAAACCCAGCAAATCACAACAGCGGTCTTGTTCGGCTCATCCTCCCACGGGATGATGTTAAAGGTGGCGAGGTCAGGCATCAGGAACATATCGCTCTCGGCGATACGGGCAAAGCCTGCAATTGAAGAGCCGTCGAACCATTGGCCGTGCTCGATCACATCCGGGAAGACCTCGACCGGGATCGTCACCATCTTGACGATGCCCATCACGTCGGTGAATTGCAGATTCACAAAGGAGACGCGCTGCTCGCGGCAGATTTCGAGAATTTCTTCTGCGGTCGGGATCGGGGTCTTTCGGCCTGGCGGCAGAATAGGTGCTACCACTCGGGATTCCTTCCTCGGCTCTTTCACACCGGCTCCCATAGCCGGCGCGCTTTTCCACGGTCAGGAAGGGTACGTTCCGCTAGTGCTGACTACCTCTTGCAATTTGCACGAAATTTCACAATATCGATTGTGCAGAATGCACAAGGTATTTTTACGACGGGATGGTAACACCACCGCTGCACGGCCGTTTTGGATTTGGAACGTCGGGATTTTCCTTGAAATCTCGCAGGAATGCCTGGATCCGGACGTCGAGCGGCGACTCCACCTCCAGCTGGGCGCCCCAGGCGCTCAGCACAATCGGGGCGCGCAATCCCGGATACGGCGCCACAATGACATACAGTTCTCCTGATGCGTGAGCGTGGATCATGTCGATGTCATCTTCCGGCAGTTCAGGATCATAGGCGATCCAGACGGCCCCTATCGCGAGCGATGCAACGGCATTTTCGTCCTGCACCGGAACACGATACTGACCGCAATCCTGCACAACACCGGCATTTGGGCCACCATATGGCGGGCGAACCGGATAGTCGATCGGCCCCTCCACGACTTCGTTGACCAAGCCGGGATAGAGACGAAGGCCTTCAATCTCGTCCGGGAGTTGTTCGCGGTTCAGGGTGATGTACACGTTCAGGAATGAGAAGGCGATCAACCCCAGCACGACGATGGGGACGATGATCTTGCTCCACTTGCGGGCGCGGGGTGAACCATGGGTGCCGGGCGATACCGGCGGGGATGCAGCGTTCACGTAGCATTGCCTATCTTGTGATCCGCTTCACAATCACTTTGGCAAGCCTATCACTGGCCCGGTATCACCTCAACGAAACGCAAAGAAACATGCGCCATACCCGGTATCCGGCAGCAGCGTCCAGACACCGCCCAACGGTTGCACCATTCCCGGCCGGTTGACCGTGATCGACCATGACCCCGCCGGCAGAGTGATCGTTCGCGATGGCACCCCCGCCTGACAGGTCGCCGGGATATTACCCGGCGGCGGGCAACCGGCACAGGCATCAACCACGACCTCGATCTGCTCCGCTCCATGCAGCACAACCGTGAGGGGGGTATTCCCCTGATTGGCAATCGTAAGCGTCGCAGCACCATCCGACGGTTGATAGGTTCCTAATGGAGACGGACCCAGCGGAGCAAGCCCGCTTCCCTGGGGCCCGTTGACTCCGGCAGGCGGAGAAATGCCGTAACGCCATTCGAAGTAATGACGACCGACGTTGCCGGCCTCAACCTGCCAGCCGGCCGGATTGCCCGGCGTGTAGGTCAATACCCGCCGCTCAAACACCTGAACCAGCACTTCGGTGTAGGTGCCGGCCACCTTGACATTGGCCCAGTATGGCTCGGTCACCGGGTAGCCGGTGGCATAAAACGGGTTCGGGAAGAGTTGTCCCACGCGCGCCGGCCCATCTTCCTGCACCAGTCCACTGCTGGTCATGAACTCCCAGAATGGCGATGCGACACTGTGACCTGTCTCCGGCACAACAATCGCTGCCACCACTCCACGAGCTGCCAGATCGGGATCTTCCGTCACATTGCCCTGGCGATCCACACGGCTACTGATGGGAGCCCCCTGAGAGGAGGCCGGTTGGTTGAGCAGTCCGGTAAAGGTAGCGTATGTCGGGCCTGTCGGGTCATCCCAGTCACCGGCGACGTTGACCTGCGCCGGAGCGCGGGTTTCAAAGTCGTTGTCACCCAACTGCAGGCGCCCGCTGACCAGCTCCATAGCCAGTAGACCATTGGTTACCTGCCAGATTGAATACTCGCTGACGTTCGGGTCGAGGTTGCGCTCCATCCGGCTCTTGTCGAAGTACTGCACCTCCCGGCCAACGCCCGGACGTTCGCTGGTAGCTTCCATCATTGGTCCGGTGAACGGTGCCGGCCCCCACATCCATGTGCGGCTCACCTGATGGTCCGCGACCGGACGGTCGGTCCGGCTCCAGGTGCGCTCAAATGCACTGTTTCCGGCAGTAGCGGAGAGGGTTAACATCGGAAAACCGGTGCTAACCAACACCCCGATCACCAACAAGAACGGCATTTTGACTGCGAGCCTGTTCAGCATACTTGTCCCTTGCCCGCCCCTGGCTTGCCACATGTGCGTCGACAACCATTCCTGCTACACTGCCTGCCATCGGATGTCTGCTCGATTCACAAACGGGAGAACCACGGAGATGATACGAAAGGCACGATTTCTTTCGGTGTGCCTTGTCTTGATGCTGATTGTAACCAGTTGCGGTTTCGGGGACTCAGACCCGACCCCAACACCGGAGCCGCCGGCATCAACACCGACCACCGAGCCGACGGCCGAGGAAGCAACACCAACGCCGGAACCCACCGCTACTGAAGAGCCGACCCCGACACCACAGGCTTCCGGTCCGATCAATGTTGATGCCCTCTGGTTTGCGATGGATTCCCAGCAGGTCTATGGCGGCACCAGCCGGGTGCGGGTGAGTGTCACACCCAACCGCTCGCCAGATGGTGAAGTCCGCGTCGGCTTCTTTGAAACAGAAGTCTCCGGATCGGGCGACCAGTGGCGGGCTGCCGGATGGATGGCGGTCATCACCGCCTCACTGCTGCTGGGTGAAGACCCGTCGCAATATGAGTTCTCGTTTGACGTTGCGGGGCGCATCGATGGCCCGTCTGCCGGTGCGTTGATGACGGCGGCCGTTCTGGCCGGATACCTCGGCCATGAGATTGACCCGAGCATTACCATGACCGGCACAATCAATCCGGATGGCACCATCGGCCCGGTCGGTGGCATTCCGCACAAGATCGCCGGCGCAGCCCAGGCCGACAAGACCACGGTGCTCGTGCCTTCCGGCCAGCGCTTCGACTACGACTACTCGGTGGGGCAGTCGGTCGACCTGGTGCAGACCGGCGCACAGCATGGCGTGGAAGTACGCCTCGTTCCGGACATCTACACCGTCTACACGATCCTGACCGGCGAGGAACTGCCGCGGATCGAATCGCAGGGCACAGCCCAGATGCCACCGGCCGCGTTCGACAAACTGCGGGCGGCTGCTACCAACTGGTACGCCCGGTACCAGGCGGAGCGGGCACGCTTCTCCGCGCTGCCGGCCGATGTCCAGGAATACCGGCTGGGTGCCATTGAACTGGCTGATTACTGGGCCGGCGAATCCAATCGTCTGCTCGGCGAAGGTCAGGTTTCCAACTCCTACCGCTATGCGTGGTGGGCTGCTGCCCAGGCAAGGGTCGCGACCCAGGCCGCAGAACTGGACAACCTCTATTACACCGTCGGCATTGATCCGATGATCTCCCGGCTGGAATCGACCCAGTCGGCTGTCACCCGGATGAGCGCCACCCTGCAGCAGATTGAGGCAGAACGTCCCCGGACGTCCAGCGACGCCGTGGCAATCATGGATGCCTCGTCGAACCTGTCAATTGCCCAGGGCATGATCTGGGAAGCCGAGGATGCACTCTACGCCCTGAGCCAGAGTGAATACACCGAGGATGACATCCTGACAGCGATCTACCAGGCTGCGTTTAACTACGCGCTTGCCGACATCTATCTCGACCTGGCAGAGGACATCCTGGATTACGGCATCGGGTTCGGCACCTCCCCGGCTCCGTCTCCGGAAGTACTCGAAGCCATTTCGGGAACCCTTCGCCGCGGTGCCGAGGCGAACCTCAACTACTTCGAAACGTTGATCATCGCTCCGTGGGCACAGGAAAACGGCATCTCGCTCGACCTCGCCCGCTTCTACATCATGGAAGCAGATGGGGACTACCTGACTGCTGTCGCAGCCATCAACGGTGCGTCAAGCCTCGCCAACCAGATGTCCCGGCCGGAAGCACAGGCCAGCATGTGGATGGGCGCATCGCTGACCGCCTACATCACCTCGTCCTCGCTGATCGCCAAGTACTACTCACTTGGTGCCCAGGTAGATGAGTTTGGCTACATCGTTGGCTTCGATCGCTCAACCGGCATGGCCGACATGCTCGACCTTGCCGACCAGCGAGCCAGGCAGTGGACCAACGGTGTCGCCGATGAAGACCCGGTGTCGTCGCTCTTCTACTACGAGAATGCCCGCATTCTCCGTCAGGGCGATGCAACGGATCAACTGGATGCTCTGAACAGCTACTGGCACGCTGCCATGCTCTCCTCGGTGTTGTCGATCTTCACCGAGCCTCTGGCCGACCAGTAAGCAACAACCTCACGACGAAAACGCCCCCGGTTCGTTGGAACCGGGGGCGTTTTCGTCGTGACGGTTATCCGGTGGGAGTGCTGTCGTCGGGCAACAGGATTTCATAGCGCCGGCGATGCGGGACGCCTCGATCACGTAACAAGCGTGCCGTGTCGATTGAACGAACCTTGCCGGGGTTGGGATCAGGATGGGTGGCAAAGTGAATGGTCGCCGGCAGGTAGCGGCCCAAATGCCCGGAGAGCACCGCCTCGGCCACCAGTTGCAGATCGGAAATGCCAGGAACATCCTCGATTGCAGTATCCGGTTCGACCCGCCCGGCCTGACCATCGAGCCAGATATAGAGCCGCTCGTTCGTTGCCTCGGTCACGTGTTTAGCCACCCCGTTTTGTCGCACTGTGCCTCGTGAATACTGAACATCATGCTAGGATACTTCACAAGAAGATACGGTGATGAACGGCTGCTGTCGTTTGGCCAGCCGGGATGAGAGATTCCAGACGAGAGGACGACTCCATGAGTGTTGCGGCTCCAGGACTAGAGGGCCTTATCGTTGCAGAGACTTCCCTGAGCTCTGTCGACGGAACCAACGGCATTCTTGCCTTCCGCGGGTACAACGCCAACGATATTGTCAACAAGGTTACCTTCGAGGAAATCCTGCACCTGCTGTGGTATGGAGCACTCCCCACCCAGGCACAACTCGACGAACTGAATGCCAAACTGACAGCCAACCGGGCAATGCCTGAAGCTGTCATGAACGTCCTCCGGGCGCTGCCTACCTCTGGCCCGCCAATCGATGCGCTCAAGGCTGGTGTCGTCGCCTTCGGTATGCTCGACGAAGATCAGGATTCCTGGGACCATGACGAACTGATCGAGAAGTCGATCCGCACAACCGCTGTCATGCCGACAATCCTGGCGGCATACGAACGACTCCGCAATGGCAAGGAACCGGTCGCCCCGGCTGATGACCTCACCACCGCCGGCAACTTCCTCTACATGGTCCATGGCGAGCGCAAGAGCGAGAACATGGCCAAGGCGTTTGATACCTACCTGATGCTGCTGGTGGAGCACTCGATGAATGCGTCCACCTTCACCGCCCGCACCACTATCTCGTCCTCCACCGATTACTACTCGGCCATCGTTGCTGCACTGGGCAGCCTCAAGGGTATCGCTCACGGTGGCGCCAACATGATGGCCATGAACATGCTGCTGGAAATCGGCGACCCGGCCAAGATTCGCGATTATGTCGACGAATCGCTCAAGATCAAGCGACGCTTGATGGGCATCGGCCACCGCATTTACAAGGTGCGCGACCCGCGCGTGAACCACCTGATGGCATGGTCGGAGAAGATCGCCGAGGAAGTCGGCGACGACACCTGGTATCAGCTCGCCCACAACATGGAAGTGCTGACCAACGACCACCCGTACTTTACCGAGCGCGGCCTGTATCCGAACGTCGAGTTCTACTCCGCGCCGCTGCTCTACAACCTCGGCTTCCAGCCGGACATGATGCCGGCGATCTTCGGCATTTCCCGCATCGGTGGCTGGAGCGCCAACCTGCTCGAGCAGACTGCCAACAACCGCCTGATGCGTCCGCAGGCCAAGTACGTCGGCCCGGAGCACCAGGAGTTCGTTCCGATCGAAGAGCGAGGCTAGGCTCACATCTTCCGGAACCACTGACAGAACAGAACGCCCCTCGCAGCAACTGCGAGGGGCGTTGTCATGTGCGCTGGTTGTTCAGACCGTGGGCCGGAGCGTTACTCGGTTTCGTCGGACCACTCGTCGATGAACGACTCCTCGGTGGTCTCTTCGGTAAACACTTCGGTCTCAACCGGAGCGTTCTGCTTTGAAGCATCACCTTCACCCGGCGCCACCAGGATCACGTTGCGCGACGGCTGATAGTAGCTGTAGAAGTCACGCTCGGCGATGACGTTGCCATCGCGATCCTTGACCACCCGGTGAATCGTGGCGCTGAACCCGTCGCCGGCAGTCTCAACCCAGACTTCCTGGCCCGGCTTCATCTCCGGGTTTTCCTCACGGTGGATGGTTTCCTTGTCGGCTTCCACAATGTTGGTGATCTGGGGCTCACCGACCTCGATGTTCCAGCCCTGGCTTGTGCCCCACACCTGGACTGTGTGGTATTCGCCATCAGTCCACGAGCGGATTGCCAGCCAATTGTCAGTGGTGTTGACGAAGTTGAAATCGAGACCGTAATCGGCATCGACCGTGGCATCCAGCCCCTTCAGGCCGCCAACGCCTTCACCGTAGGCCGGAATCCAGTAAAGATGCCAGCTGCGGTTGGTAATCTCGACACCGCTCCAGAACGCCGCCTGGAAGACGGTTGTCGCTACCAGACAGATACCACCTGCTACCGACGGAACGGTGCGCGGCACGCCATCGGCTCCAATGATGATGCCGTAGCCCATCTGGTAACCATCTTCCAGCGAAGTGCTTCCGCCGGCCGCCTGGTTGAAGGAGAAGGTACCGCCCGGCGGGATCAACGCCCCGTCGATGGCTGCGGCCCCGACTTCCACGTTGATCTTGCGGTTTGCGCTTGAGTTGCCGTAGTAGGTCACAGATTGCGCCAGCATGTCGGGCAGATGGATGCTGCTGGCAAGTTGCATCGGATCCGGGTTCTCGGCAACGGCGAGACTTACCACCGGGTTGGCATTCAGGGCGCCATCAATCGCTGCCGAAACCGACGCCTCAAGGTCAATTGACCGGCCGGGATCGGCATCGGCCAGCACCGTGAAGTGATCGCCGCGCCAGCGCAAACCGGTACCGGGTCGGGAGGCCCGCTCGGCAATCGGGGCAATCAGTGCCCGCATCTTGTCACGGTTAACCTGGATCGTCCCCTGTTCCGGGTCGATCTCGAACACATCGGCATAGGCTGCCGGTTCAAGCCATTCCTCGCCATCCGGCCAGACAATCAGCATGCCGCGCTGCATGATCTCGGAAATCTGCTGATAGACCGGCTCAACATCCTGACCCGCCAGCGCCGGTTTCTTGACGTCCACCGCCAGGTTAACGTCGCGATTCCCGTTCTTGAGTGCAGCTTCGACAGCCGACATGGTCGCTGCAACATCGAGTTTGCGTTCATCGGTGCTCTGCAGGACGTAGAAGAGACCGTTGCCGGTGTGACGCACGGCCGCATCGCGGGCTTCGGTGTCGATCACGGCGCTCAGCGTGGCAATGCGCTGCTCGAGCGCCTGCATATCGAGTTTGACCGTTGCGCCGTCATAGCGCAGCAAACCAATCAATTCTTCCGGGGTGAATTGCCAGCCCTGACCATCATCCAGCAGGCGCAGCGGCTGACCAGCCAGCTTGTTGGCGTCATCCACAAGCGCCTCGAGTTCGCCGGTCGTGATCTTCGGCGCAATGGACACCAGCGGGAGTTCCACTGGCCCGGATTCCAGTCGTCCGATGGTGTTCTTGAGCATCACGGCAGCGCGCTGCCCGTTGACTGCGACGCCTTCCTCGGCCGGTTCAACAACAACGGCCTGGCCGTTCCAGGTGTAGCGGGCATTCTTCGGCGGAGAAACAACCGCACCGGTCAGATTGTTCATGGTCTCGATGAACTGGTCGGCATCGAAAATCACCACCGGCTGAACATCCAGGCCGGAGGTGCGGGCAATGAAGCGTTCACCGACAGCCCGCATGAACGAGCCATGACCGACTTCGGCGGCACGTTCGCGAGTTGCATCCAGATCAAAGGAGATGCCGAGTTGGGATGGTGTCACCTGGCGTGTGGTCTCACCCACCTGCACCGTGATCGGCTGGGTGAGATAGCGGTCCAGATGGTTCTTCAGGTCTGCTTCGGTAGCATTCCAGCCCTGTTCACCGACGGCGTAGCCCCCGATCCGGACACCCGCCTCTATCTCGCCTTCCTTCAACGGAAGACCGGCAACAACACCAATAAAGAGCAACAGCGCCGCCGGCAGTGCAGCAGCAGCAATCAGCAAGTAGGTGGAGAGCCGTGACCGGCCCGAACCACCAGGCACGCCGGCAAACCGCTTCCGGCGTTCACTCCATGAAACGGGAGAGTCACTTGTATTGGCGATGGTGCTCATTCAGGGTTTTCTATCTCCAGTAGACATCGAGGACAGTCTGTATCTGACAAGCAGATTCGCGCGAAATGGTTAGCGTTACAGACAATAGTATCGGGCGGGTCGCCGGTGCCTGAAATGCACAGCAGCAAGCCCTATTCAACCATAGCGCCTGGTCTTCGTCAGATCGGCCGGGTCAAACGACCTTGTAGTCCTCGATGTTTGGCACGCCGGGCGGATATTGCGGATTCATCTGCTGAAGCGTCTCGACAACTACCCGGGAGATGACCGCGTCACGGAACCATTTCCGGTCGGCCGGCACCACATACCAGGGTGCATCTTCGGTCGAAGTTGCGTTGATCGCTTCTTCAAACGCCGCCTGATAGTCAAACCAGCGTTCACGGTCCTTCAGATCCTGCGGGTCAAACTTCCAGTGTTTGCTCGGGTCTTCGAGGCGATCCCGCAGGCGCTGGGCCTGTTCGTCGCGGGAGATCGAAAGGTGAAACTTGCGGATGGTTGTGCCACTGTCAATCAGCAGTTGCTCGAAGGCCTTGATGTGCTCGTAGCGACGTAACAATTCGTCGCGGTCGATGTCGCCATTCACCCGTGGCACCGTGACATCCTCATAATGGGAGCGGTTGAAGATTCCGATCATCCCCTTGCGTGGTACACGCGCATGGACTCTCCAGAGGAAGTCGTGCATCATCTCCAGCTCGGTTGGCTTGCGGAAGTTGATCACCTCGCAACCGCTGGGGCTGACGCCACTGAAAATGCGAGCGGTGGTGGAGTCCTTGCCACCGGTGTCGGTGGCCAGCAAGACAATCAGCAGCGCCTGCTTTGCCTCGGCATACAGTCGCTCCTGTAGCGCGTGGACGATCTCCAGGTCCTGTCTCGTCTGCTCCTCGATCTCCTGTCGGGAGCCGTCGCCGTCCTGGCCGGAATCATTGGTATCGATACTGGTCAGGTGAAACTGTTGTCCGGGCAGCACCTTGAAGCGCTCGACGTTTACCATCAATCCATACCTTCGCTCGTGGCAGTGGAGAATTCCCTCTACACTCTAGCGTACTGGAAGAAAGGACCGGAAGTGACCGAACAACGTATTGATGGCACACATGTTTACGAGGGCAGGATCCTGAAGGTCCGGGTTGACCGGGTACGTCTCGACAACGGGCGGGAAACAACAAGAGAGGTGGTCGAGCATCCCGGAGCAGTGGCCATTCTGCCGATACTGAACGACGGCAGCATGCTGCTTATCCGGCAGTACCGCTATGCGATCGGGAGGGAACTGCTGGAAGTTCCGGCCGGAACCCGCGAACCGGGAGAACCCGCCGAGGTAACTGCCCGCCGTGAACTGGAAGAAGAGACCGGAAAGCGTGCCGGCAGAATCGAACTGCTCACCCGCTTCTACATCAGCCCCGGCTGGTGCAATGAGCAAATCGTCATATACCGCGCCCATGACCTGGTTGATACCGAAACGAATCTTGATGACGATGAGGTGATTGATCTGGTTCGGGTCACGCCGGAAGAAGTACCCGGGTTGGTGGCATCCGGGGAGATTGCCGACGGAAAGACGATTACAGCCTTGATGTATCATTTGAAAAATGGCTTGTAGATGCGGATTTTGTCGTGACACCGGGTCACATGACCAGCGAGTACTTTTGGCACATAGTACCTCCCTCCCGGCCAGTGGGGGAATAATGCGCTATACCCGAATCCATAGCCTCGACCTATCCTAATGACGGTCAGGTACTAGTCACTGGGACCAGTGGTCGCAGGCGACATACGGGGGACAAGCCTGGCGCAGTGAACATCAGGGGGCACCGGGTAAACCGGCGCGAGAGAATTGGGACGAGCAGTGGCAAACGACCAGAACACCATCATGATTGTCGATGACCATCCGACGTTCAGACAGGGTCTTCGACGGCTCGTTGAGGAGAGTGGACAGTTCCGGGTGGTTGCAGAGGCCGCCACCGGTTACGAAGCCATCCGGCTGGCAGATATCCACCAGCCAAAGGTCATCCTCACCGATATTCAACTCCCCGGTGTCACCGGACTCAAGATCGCCCGCATCCTCAAGAAGCAACACCCGCAAAGCCACATCATCATCGTTTCGATGCACGTTGACGACGAACACCTCTTCGATGCAGTCCGCATCGGCGCAGCAGCATTCCTCTCCAAGGACATCGAATCCCAGGAACTGATAGACGCCATCAGCCGGGTTTCCCGCGGCGAACAACTCATCAACCAGACCGTTCTGGCACGGCCGCAACTCGCTCGCCGGGTGCTCAACGAGTTCCGCAACCTCTCTGGCGAAGGCGCCCGCGGACAGCGACCGGCTGCCGCATCCCAGATGCCGCTCTCGGTGCGTGAGGTTGAGGTGCTGGATTGTGTCGCCCAGGGGCTCTCCAACAAGGAGATCGCCGATGCGCTGTTCATCACCGAGCAGACCGTCAAGAACCACATGACCAGCGTTCTCCGGAAACTGGAAGTAACCGACCGCGTCCAGGCCGTTCTCTACGCCGTCAAGCACGGGTGGATCCAGATTGGCTCAGGCAACCCGCACGTGGCGGCCTGAACGGGAGAACCGGATTCAGCAGACAAATAACGGGCGCAGCCATCCGGCTGTGCCCGTTTTATTGTGCTGTATCAGGCGATCGCTAGTCGCTGATTTCCCGGGCGGCAATATCCCGGCGATAGAAGGCATCGGCAAACCGGACGGCTGCGGCCGTTCGATAGGCAAGATCGGCGGCTTCCTTGCGAGTCGCACCACGGCCAACCGCAGTGAGCACGCGACCACCTGCGGTTACGGTCCTGTCGCCCTCCAGACGAGTTCCGGCGTGAAACACCAGGCCACCTTCCGGAAGGTCATCCAGCCCCTCGATCACATCTCCACTGCGATAGCTGCCTGGATAGCCACCCGAGGCCACTACGACGCCGACGCTCTCCTTTGGCGACCACTGCAACGGTGGAAGGTCGCCCAGCGTGCCACTGGCCACTGCCTGGCAAATCTCCAGCAGGTCGCTCTCCAGCAGCGGCAGGATCACCTGAATCTCCGGGTCACCAAAGCGGCAATTGAACTCGATCACTTTCGGGCCGTCGCTGGTCGCAATCAGACCCGCATAGAGCACGCCACGATAGGTCACCCCACGTCCGGCCATCTCGGCAAGGACCGGGTGGACGATTTCGGACATGACTCGCTGGATAAACGCTTCATCGGCAAGGGCCGGGCGCGTATAGGCGCCCATGCCACCGGTGTTCAGGCCGGTATCGCCATCGCCAACCGGCTTGTAGTCGCAGGCAGGTAGCAGTGGAATCGTCGTCGTGCCATCGGTCAGGACCAGGAGCGACACTTCCATGCCGGTCAGGAACTCCTCGATCAGCACGGTCTCGCCGGCACTGCCGAAGCTGCGGGCGTCCATCATCGAGCGGAGCGTTTCTTCAGCCTCTTCCCGGCTGGTGCAGATGACCACGCCTTTTCCGGCGGCGAGTCCATCAGCCTTGATGACCAGTGGCAGATCGGCATCGTAGATGAAATCCAGAGCGGCATCCAGGCTGTCGAAGGTCGCGGCAGCGCCGGTCGGGACGTTGCGGGCGGTCATGATCTCCTTGGCCCAGCTCTTGCTGCTCTCGATGCGAGCGCCGGCCGCCACTGGCCCAAAGACAGGATGCCCGTGTGCGAGAAGATGGTCGGCCAGTCCGTTGGCAAGCGGGTCCTCCGGGCCAACGACGGTCAGGCCAATGTCGTGGTCCTCGATCAATTTGAGCAGTCCGTCGAAGTCGCCAACGGCTACCGGCACATTGGTTGCCACGGTTGCCGTGCCCGCATTACCCGGCGCTACGAATATCTCACCGGCACGCGGGCTTTGCGACAGCTTCCACGCAAGCGCGTGCTCCCGCGCTCCGGATCCCACCACCAACACGTTTGTCCTGGCCACGCGCTCCCCTTTGCCCGATCATGACCACCGAAAATCTCACCGGCAAAGCCTACCTGAAATCAGGACGACACGAAGGCGACCGATTCCACTTCGATCCCGGCACCGGGCGCCACTACCGGTTGCCACTGCCACTCGCCCGGCGTTGCCTGGAGCAGGCGTCCGCGAGAGCAGATCGCCCAGATTGTGTCATCCGGGGCGGGGACAAAGAGTTCGACCATGTCCTCCATAGGAGATTCAAGCCCTCCGGAAGCATCTTCCCAGGTCTCACCCAGATCGGACGATACGATGATCCGGCCAAGCGCCCCGACACGACCAGCGGGCGCAGCCAGCAGCAAGTCGGTACGTGAAGGGGGGACAATCACTGCGCGGGTGTAATCGGTGAAGTATTTGGTCCAGGTGGCACCGCCGTCATCAGAGCGGGCAACACCGCCGAGTTTCGGCTCATCATTGTGACCACGTTCCCGATCGAGCGACGCCCAACCGAGGGCAGTAAACAGCATGCCCGGGTGATCGGGGTGGCCGGTTACGTAGTGGACGTCATCATCCGGTTGTATCTCGAGCAGTTCCCAGGTTTCTCCGCCGTCGATGCTATTGAGCAGTCCGCCGACTTCAATCGAGGCGAGCAATCGCCGGGGTTGTCCGGGCGGCGAGTAGAAGTTTCGCAAGGCTCCAGCACGAGGAGAATATGGCAGATACCACTCGTCCACCCGGGGGAGATCGAGGATAGCCGTCATTTCGGACCAGGATTGTCCACCGTCGGTGCTGCGGAATGCCCGTCCCGGCTCACAGCCGCACAGGATGGCGCCATCTCCGGCCGGGTCAGGCTGAATGGTCCGCAGCGCCGTGGCTGTCAGACCTTCATTTGCCTGGGACCAGGTGCCGCCACCATCGGTTGAACGGTAGATGCCGTTGCCGTAACTGCCGGCGAGGATCGTCAGGGCATCGCCATCACGCCAGGCATGAATGGCCCAGACACGCTCGCCCTCCAGCCCAAGACTGGTCAGATTGCCGGCACTGTCGCGGTGCCAAACACCGTTGGTCGTTCCGATAAAGGTGTCAAACATGACCTGCCCTCCCGTGCTTTGCAATGGACACTACCGTCCTTGCAGGATAGCACGAGGGGGCAGGAGTGGCAGATCAGGCCTGGGGAGCCTCGCCCTCTTCGAAGAAGAGCGCGTCGACAAACGCCTCGTGGTCGAACTCGGCGAAGTCTTCCGGCTTTTCGCCGGTGCCGACATAGGAGATCGGAATACCGAGTTGCCGGCTGATGGCGAAGGCAATACCGCCTCGGGCCGTACCATCAAGCTTGGCAATCGCGATGTCGGTGATATCGACTGATTCGGCGAACTTCTTGGCCTGCACCAGGCCGTTCTGTCCGGTAGTTGCATCAATCACCAACAGCACTTCCTGGGGTGCTGCATCAACGTGCCGCTGCATGATCTTCTTGATCTTGGAGAGTTCTTCCATCAGGTTGTACTTGGTATGCAACCGGCCGGCAGTATCCACCAGGAGGATATCTGCATCGCGTGCATAGGCAGCCTGCATGCCGTCAAAGACGACCGCACCGGGGTCTGCTCCCGGTTGGTGGGAGATGACCGGAATACCAAGCCGGTCACCCCAGATCTTCAGCTGGTCGATGGCTGCCGCCCGGAAAGTATCCCCGGCGACGAGGATCACGTTCCGGTTGCGCTGGCGATGGAAATGGGCGAGCTTGGCGATAGTGGTGGTCTTGCCGGTTCCGTTGACACCTACGACGAGCGTCACAAACGGCACACCACGCTGGTAAATCTTCAGTTTCCGGTTGCGGGTGGCGTGTTCCAGCAGTTTCACCATCTGGTCACGCAGGTAGAGCTTTGCCTGCTGCGGGTCAGTAATGCGCTCGCGGCGGATATCCTCGCGCAGGGCCTCAACCAGTTCGACGGTTGTTTCCACACCGAGGTCGGCCTGGATCAACAGCGATTCGAGGTCTTCAAACAGTTCTTCGTCGATAGCAGAGCGATCAAACAGCGCCGTGATGTCGGCGAAGATGCCTCGCCGGGTCTTCTTCAGGCCCTGTTCAATTTTTGGATCCGGGGCAGAACGCCGGCGAAACAGTCGATTAAGTACCACAGGTTCTCCTCAGTATGGAAGACAAGGATGATCGTCCAAAGCAACCTTGATTATACCGCCCGCAGACTGTTCGGCCGGCGGGCCGGAAACCACGCATCCCGGACGGAGACACCGCTCCATCCGGGATGCGAAACGAGCCGTATGGTAGCGCCCCGGAGAGCTAGCCTCGCCGGCCACTGATCTTGCTGCGCGGGTCGAGTGCGTCGCGCAAACCGTCGCCGACGTAGTTGATTGCCATCACGGTGAGGAAGATCATCATACCGGGCATGATTGCCAGCCACGGCAGGCGAACCATGAAGCGCTGGGCATCGTTCAGCATATTGCCCCAGGACGGTGTTGGCGGCTGAATACCGAAACCGAGATAGCTCAGGCCAGACTCGGTCAGGATCGAAAAGGCCACCTGCAGTGTTCCCTGCACGATGATCGGGCCGACCGCGCCGGGCATGATGTGCCGGAGCATGATCCGGGTATGGCCAGAGCCAATCGCCCGGGCAGCCTCGACAAACTCCACTTCCCGCAAGCTGAGGAATGTCGCCCGCACCACGCGTGCCACGGTCATCCACGAGAGGATACCGATGATGAACGCGAGCGGTAACAACCCGCCCCGCAGGTTGGCGTATTCACTTCCCCGCAGGATCGAGCCGATCACGATCAGCACGAAGAGGCTCGGGAACGAGAGAAACGCATCGACAATGCGCATCAGGAGGTTGTCGATCCAGCCACCGAAGTAGCCGGCGATGGCACCGACCGAGGTGCCGACAACCAGCGAGACCAGTGTCGCCAGCAAACCGACCGTCAGCGAGATGCGTCCACCCCAGAGCAACCGGGAGAATACGTCGCGCCCCAGCAAGTCAGTGCCCAGCCAGTAGGTGCTGTTCGGTGGTTCCAGGCGTTCGGTCGCGTTGATCGCCGATGGATCATGTGGTGCCAGCGGGGCCAGGAGGGCGAGGATCACCAGAATGATCAACGCAATCGCGCCGGCCGCCGCCAGACGATGCCGCACGAACCGCTGGAGAACGATCTTCCACATAGGGTCAGAACGGTAGCCGCGAAGCTCCTCGACCAGCACACCGCCCGCTTTGGATTGTGTCGTCTTTTCGGACATGCTCTCTCCTAGCGCCGGTAGCGGATTCGCGGATCAAGGAAGCCGTAGATCACATCGGCAAGCAGGTTGGCGAGAATGATCAGCACCGAAGAGAACATGATGATCGCCATCAGCAACGCATAGTCGCGCCGCTCCGCCGCCTGATAGAACAACCGCCCCATCCCGGGCCAGGAGAAAATCACCTCGGTAAAGAGTGCGCCGGTAAACAGTACCGGAACATCCAGCGCGATCAACGTCACCAGCGGAATCATCGAGTTCCGGAAGGCGTGGCGTAACACCACAACCCGTTCACGAAGGCCCTTTGCCCGGGCAGTCCGAATGTAGTCCTGCCCGATCACATCGAGCATGCTCGCTCGCAGGTAACGGCTGTACCAGGCGATCCAGGAGAGGCTGAGCATCGTTACCGGCAGCGCCAGGTGCCAGAGCCGGTCGATGATCGAGAAGTCTTCACCCAGCGTATACATACCGCCGGGCGGAAATAACGGTCTGCCGGTGAAGGGGTTTTCCACCCTTCCGTAGAAGATCACAATCAGGATGAGGCCAAACCAGTAGATAGGGATTGATTGCCCGATAAAGGCAATCGTGGTGACGATATGGTCGAACTTTGAGTATTGCCTGACCGCCGAAATCATCCCGACAGGTATCGCGATGATGATCGTTACCAGAAACGCACTGCCCATCAGGTAAACAGTACGTGGCAACCGTTCGAGGATCTCGGTCGTCACTGGCCGGCGGGTCATCAGCGACTCACCCAGATCGCCCTGTCCCACCTGCCGCAGCCATTTCAGATACTGAATATGTACAGGGTCATCCAGACCCAGTTCCTTCCGAACCCGCTCGATATCCTCAGGGCTGAGGCCCTGGGCGCGGCGCTCGTATGCCGCCATCGGCCCACCTGGCGCAAGAGTGAGCAGCAGGAATACCGCCGCGCTGATGACCAGCAGCAGCGGGATTGCCTGGAGGAGCCGGCGGATGATGTAGCCAGTCATAGCCTGCCATCCTGATGCGCACCGGCGGCTGGCATCCAGCCGCCGGTGTTACGGGGTATCAACGTCAACGCCGGATTAGTCCTCGAAGTACCAATCAAAGCTGTCCCAGGTGCTCCACTCCCAGGTGCTGACGACGTAGCCCTTGAGGCGAGCGGAGTAGGCACTACCTTCGTTGAACTGGAAGAGGTAGATGATCGGCAGCACTTCACGCTCGATTTCGACAAAAGCGTGGTAGTTTGCATGGCGCTCGTCCAGGTCGAGCGTCAGTCCACCTGCCTCGATCAGCGCGTCGGCTTCTGCGTTGTTGAAGCGCGAGTAGTTGCCGCCCCCCGGCACCTCGGCCGACGGAATGCGCGATGAGTGCCAGATGTTGAAGATGGTCGAATGCGGCTCCACACCACCCATGCTGGTGTCGTAGAGCATCATGTCGAAGTCGCCGGTCTTGCGCGGTGCGCCATCTTCCCAGCCACCGAAGATAACTGCGAAGTCTTCCATCGAGAAGTTGACCTTGATGCCGATCGCGGCAAGGTCTTCCTGGATGGCCAGGCCGGTGAGTTCCAGCGGCAGGAACGAGGTGTAGGTAACCAGCGAGATTTCGGCAACCGTGCCATCCTCGGTGGTTTCCGCACCCTGTGCCACACGGACGCCACCCGGGCCTTCTACCCAGCCGGCTTCCTCCATCAGCGCCTTGGCAGCTTCCGGATCGTATTCGTACGGCGGCATCTCGCTGCGGTTCCAGCCGATTTCGTGCGGGCCATTGGCGATAAGCACCCGGTCCTCAAGGATTTCGCTGACGATGCGCTCACGGTTGATCGCCATCGAGATCGCCTTGCGAACACGCAGGTCACCCAGCAGGTCGTGCGGCGGCTCCGGTCCCGGGTCTCCATCAAACGTCTTGCTGAGGTTCATGATCAAACGGGTATTCCAGACACCCGGTGCCAGGCCGAGGACGGTCAACGGGGAGTCCTCGAAGTCCTGGTTATAGGTTTCACCCGGCCAGAGCATGATCTCGGCGTCGCCCTGGAGCATCATCTGGGCACGGGCATCCTCGGACGGAACGATCAGGAAGTCGATCCGGTCGATGTAGGGCTTGCCCGGCATGTGGTAGTTCTCGTTCTTGACACACACCACGTGTGCGCCGGCCTCCCACTCGGAGAGGACAAACGGTCCGGTGCCGATCGGCTTGCGGTTCCAGTCCCAGCGGGTGATCTGGTCGATCGGGCCGGTGGCATGCCGCGGGATGATTCCGGAGCCGAGCGATGCACGCCACTGCTCCAGATAGCCGACGTCGGTTTCGGAGTACTTGATCACAACCGTCAGGTCATCCGGGGCCTCGATGGATTCAACCTTCGCAAAGCGATCGGAAAGGATGCTTTCCGGGGCCTGGGTGACCGCCTCGTAGGTGAAGATCACGTCGTCGGAGGTAAACGGCTCGCCGTCACTCCAGGTGACGCCTTCCTTGAGTTTCCAGGTAACGGTGAGGTTGTCCTCGGAAATACCGCCGTTTTCATAGGTGGGCAGTTCGGCAGCCAGTAGCGGTTGGAAATCACCGTTCGGGTCGACGTAGACCAGACCTTCAACAATGGTCTGATAGACCTGCCGGCCGATGGACGTACCACCGATGATGAAATTCAGGGTGTCCGGATCCTCATAGATCAGGTGACGCACCGTACCACCGGTCGGGCGATCGGCTTCTTCCTCATCCGGGGATTTCGTCGGCAACGGGGTCGAGGTGGCCATCACAGCCGGTGGAGAAGTTGGACTTTCTTCCTCTTCTTCCTCGTCCTCGGTGCCTTCATCTGCCGGCGCGGAAGTGGCAGTTGGTTCGTCGTCATCGTCGTCGCCACAAGCCGCCAGCAAGGCGGAAACAACCGGGATGGACAATCCAAGCAGACCAGCGCGCTGCAGCAGCGAACGTCGGGTCAGGCTGTCGCCCGAAAGCAATTGCGACAGCGGGTTTACCGGATCACTCATGGTTTTCTCTCTCCTCCAGAATCCTGATCCACGTTCGGGTATGCCTTACCCAAACAGCATATGCCCAACAAGGTGTGATTTCCCCCAACTCCTGAGCACGCGTTCAGGTAGCCAATCTCACACTGTTCGGCAAAGGTAACCAGGTTTTCGGTGCGAACGTATCAGTTCGTGAAAACGTTGTCAATCCGGCGCGGTGGTTGCATATGGTTGCGGTGTTGGCGAAACTACACACAAATCCATACAGCAGCGAAACGTTGATCCACAAGCCAGAGGAAAACAGAGCATGCAGGAACCACCCGGATACCAATCTCCCCCGGAGCAGGAACCACCTCTGACAGCGGGCGAACGCTGGGATGCGATGACCAGCCAGCAGAAGGCAGCCGTAGCGCTGGCCGCTGTTGCGGTGGTCCTGATGATCGCCATTCTGATCACGTTGATTGTCCGTTCACAGAACAATGACGACGACGGCACAGCAGTGATTGTGCCGACGCCAACCGTCACCCCGGTGATTATTGAAATCACCTCGACGCCTGAACCGACGCCAACCGAAACACCAACCACCGAACCGGAACCGGAGCCCTCTCCAACACCCGAGCCACCCCCGACCGAGGAGCCAACTCCTGAACCGGAACCGACCGCTACTGAAACCCCGGAACCAACGCCGGAGCCGACACCTACCCAGGTACCGCCGACTCCAACCCAGGTTCCACCGACAGCAACACCGACTCCCGAGCCGGAACCAACACCCACCGAGGCGCCACCACCGATCACCGGGCAGGTCCGAGAACCGGATCCTTCAGGGGACGTCCGAACGGAAACCGGAGAACCCGGCGGCCCGGAAATGCGGTCAATTGACCTCATCGCCATGGAACTGGAACTTCTGGAGGATGAACTGGAGGTCTTCTGGGAGATCGAAACCGGGTTCATGGACGGCGTCCCGCCAAACGTCAAGGTGGCCTGGATGGTGCGGATCTGGATCGACAATGTCGAGACCTACCGGATCAGCGTCAACCTGGAAAACAACGAGTGGAAAGCCCGGATCAAGCTGATGACCGAAGGCAACCCGGAAGACGAGGGGCGAGAACTCAACATCCCGATCGAGCGTGAAGACGACGAAATGATGATCGAGATTCCACGCGCCGAGGTACCGCTGTTGACCGGCCCCTTCACCTGGGCAGGAATGGCTACCTGGACCATGCCGGATGAAACAGTCTACGGGGATAACCTGCCGGATAGTGGAGAAAACTTCTCTCCTGACCCGGATGAAAATGGCCGAATGCCATTCCCGGTGGAGTAAGGCGGGATTGGACAGGCGCTTCGATGCCGTGTGTGTGCTCACGGTTCGCATCCCGCGCCTGTACCGGGCAAGAGTGTAACAGGAACGCCGGGATGCCCGGCGTTCCTGCTGTATATGCCGTTGGCTAATCCATCATCGGTTCGAGTTCGTCCACGATCATTGATCCGATCCGCAGCGACGACGTCGCGGCCGGCGACGGGGCATTCCGGACGTGCAACACACCTTCACCCCGATCGAACACAAAGTCGTCAACCAGTTTGCCGTCCTCACTAAGCGCCTGGGCACGCACACCGGACGGCCCCGGCAGCAGGTCATCCATCGTCAGTTCGGGAATGTAGCGTTGGAGTGTTGCCAGGAACTGCTTCTTGCTGAGATCGCGGACCATCTCGTCCTTGCCGGTGCGCCAGTTGGCCCGGGCAAACTGGCGGAAACCCTTGTAGCCGAACATATCGACCAGGTCGCCGGGATTGATGTCCCGGAAGCGATAGCCCTCACGCGAGAAGGCCAGCACCGCGTTCGGGCCGAGCCAGATATCACCGTTCATCCGTGGCGTGAAATGCACCCCGAGGAACGGGAAGCGGGGATCAGGAACCGGGTATATGTTGCTGCGCACCAACGATGCCCGTTCGGGATTCAAAATGTAGTAATCACCCCGGAACGGAACCATCCGCGGGTTGCGAGGCGCGCCGGTCATCATGGAAACCCGGTCAGACTGGATGCCGGCACAGGTAACGACGGTCTTCGCCTCAAACTCACCCTTGATCGTGGTCACCAGTGAGCGGCCTGCCTTGCGGGTAATACCGGTTACCTCGTGATCGCGCCGGATGATGCCACCCATCTCGCGGATGTCGTCGGCATAGGAGGCAGCTACTTTCCCGAAATCGACGATACCGGTGGCCGGCGACCACAACGCCCGGATGCCGCCGACGTGCGGCTCCAGTTCGCGGAGTTCATCCTGTTCGACCATCTTCAGGCCGGGCACCTGGTTGGCGACCCCACGTTCGTAGAGCGTCTGCAGGCGGGGAAGTTCCTCTTCGTCGGTTGCAACGATGACCTTGCCGCAGAGCTTGTAGGGGATGTTCTTCTCGTCGAGGTAGCGCTTCAGCGCCTCGGCGCCGGCCACGCAGGCCCTGGCCTTCAGCGAGCCGGGCGCGTAATAGATGCCGGAGTGGATAACACCGCTGTTGTGGCCAGTCTGGTGCTGACCAAGTTCGGTTTCCTTCTCCAGCACGGCAAGCGACAATCCAGGACGGCGCATCAACAGTTCGCGGGCCACTGCAAGCCCGACAATGCCACCGCCGACAACGACAACGTCGCCAGTCCAATCGATGTTCAGGATCTTTGCCATCGTCATCCCATCCCCCGCGCGTTCTCCGGCCTGTCTCAGGAGAGTGTAGATGAAAGCCCCGCCCTGCGAACAAGGTCGCGGACAGCAAGATTCACTTCATCCTGATGTGTTTCAGGCTGCAGGCGGTTTCGGGCGATGAGGATGATGTCGTGGCCGGGGCGAAGTTCGGGGTCAAGCTGACGGATCGCTTCCCGCAACAGGCGCTTCGCACGGTTACGTTGCACCGCACCACCGATTCTCCGACCGGCAGTAAACGCGTAGCGGTTGTGGTCCAGACCGTTGGGGTGGACGATGAGGACGGCCAGGCGGTTGTTCACACTTCGCCCGCGGGAGCGTGCGTGCTCAAAGTCCTGCCGCTTCCGCAGCCGCATGTCCCGGGCGATCAATGGACACCTCCTGCGGACACCAAAAACCCACCCCGGCAGGGGTGGGCTCGGGTTGGCATGCGCCAGCGCACTACTTCTTCTGGGTCGGCTTGAACTCGGTGCTGACCGTCAGGCTGTGTCGCCCCTTGAGCCGGCGGCGAGCAAGCACCGCGCGACCGGCGCGAGTCTTCATGCGCTTCATGAAGCCATGCTCGCGCTTGCGTGGAATGCGCTTTGGCTGGTATGTCCTCTTGGGCACGAGCGTCCCCTTTACCATCTGCTTCGACAATACGCAGGCCCGGACAAATGCCCGGACCGGACAACGGACAAGGATACGGTGCTTGCCGCTCCCTGTCAATCAGTTCGGCCGGCCAATTGCCTCAGCAAGATGCTCGGCAACCATTACCGCCGGCAGATTGGTGTTCGCCCGCATGATCACCGGGAAGATCGAAGCGTCGCAGACATAGAGCCCATCCACCCCATGCACCTTGCCCTGCGGGTCGACAACCGCCATCAGGTCACGCTCCGGCCCCATCCGGCAGGAGCAGGCCGGATGGTAGTAGATACCGACCGAACTACGGGCATATTCATGCAACTCTTCCCGGGCGAGTTTGCCGGCGGATGGACCAAAGAGCGAGGTAAATGCCGGCGTCGAGAGAATCTCCTCGACAATTTCCAGACCGTCGGCCAGCACGTCCAGATCACGTCCTTCGAGATCACTCAGGAATCCATGGTCGATCAGGGGCGCGTCGATCGGTTTGGCAGACTGCAATTTCAGCGTGGCCGAAGATTTCGGTGCAACGCCAGCCACCTCGATCATGTAGCGCCAGTGGCCACCCGGCTTCGGTTTGACCGAGACGGCATACAGGTGCAGGTCAAACGCCTCGTCGCAGTGCCGGCTGCGCACCTTCGCAAGCGTTTGCTCGTCGGGCAACCAGCCGCCGGCAGCAAACGCGTCCATCTCGGCAGCAAGTCCATCGTGACGTTCCAGCGGCACGTCCAGCGCCGGGTGGTCGGTCAACGCTTCGCCAACACCCGGGAGTTTATGGACCACCTCAATGCCAACCTCTGTCAGATGCTCTTCCGGCCCGATCCCGGAGCGCAGCAGGATCGCCGGAGAGCCGTACGCTCCGGCAGACAGGACAATGCGCTCAGCCCGGATTTCGCTGACCTGCCCATCGATGACAACTACCACACCGACCGCACGGCCGTTCTCGAGCAGCACCCGGTCAACCAGAACATCGCCGAGGATTGTCAGGTTCGGGCGATGTCGCACCGGGTCGAGATAGCCAAGCGCGGTATTCCAGCGGATGCCGTCGCGAATATTCACCGGGGAGGGCGCAACACCTTGCAGTTCGTCCGGATCGTTCATATCCGGTGAGCGGGGAATCCCGGCAGCAACGGCACCTTCGATGAAACGGCGCTGGAACGGGGTAATTTCGGCATCATCAACCAGACGGACCGACAGACCGGCCTTTGCCCGTTCAAACGCCGGGGCAACCGATTCCCAGTCCCAGCCGGTATTGCCAAGTTCTGCCCAGTGGTCATAGTCCCGCCGGTGGCCCAGCAGCGCCACACAGCCATTGTGCGAAGAACAACCACCGATCATCTTTGCCCGGTCATAGCCGGTCCAGGAGGTGTGGCTGGGATGCGCCATCCCTGAGTAGCCCCACTGAAAGCTCGTGCAGAGCGTGGTCGGGTCCAGCACGTCGCGCGGCCAGTTGCCGCCATCCAGCGGGCCAAAATCCGGCCCGGCTTCCAGCAAGACCACCTGCTGGTCGGTATCACGCGCAACGATGCCGGCCAGGGCCGCACCGCTCGATCCACCACCAACCACCAGTAAGTCAATCGTCCGGGGAAGCCTGGCATCAATCGCCATCTGCGCTCGTCCTTGTCCTCGCACCAGCTACCTGTTGCCGGATCATACCGCCACGCGGTAGCAGACGTCGCGAAGTTGGCGGAAGGTGGCGTACACTGCCCGGCATCAGAAGGTTGGAGAACCCGTCACACAGGAACCACAGGAGAACGTGCGCGTGTTTGACTACATCGTTGTCGGTGCCGGATCATCCGGCGCGACACTCGCCAGCAGGCTAACCGAGGACCCGCGAATTTCTGTGCTGCTGCTGGAAGCCGGGCCGGATTTCCGCAGCGATGAAGCCCCGGAGGAGATGCGTGTTCCGAACCCGGGGCTGCTGTTGCTCAACCCGGAGTTCAATCGCTTCCACTGGCATGAACTGCGGGCCATCCATGCCGAGGGACGCGCACCACAGACCTACTGGCGTGGCAAGGGCATGGGCGGAAGCTCTTCGGTCAACGGTCAGATTGCTATCCGCGGCCTGCTGGATGACTACGACGACTGGGCTGCCCAGGGTTGCACCGGATGGTCCGGCGAGGAAGTGCTGCCGTATTTCAACAAACTGGAAGATGACCAGGATTTCGCCGACGCTCCATATCACGGGCGAGGTGGCCCGATCCCGATTTACCGTGCGCCGGTGGAAAACTGGGGGCCAGTTGATCGCGCCCTGAAGGAAGCAGCACCGGATCTCGGCTACGGCTGGGAGCCGGACCACAACGCCCCGTATGGCAGCGGTGTTTCCCCGCTTGCCATCAACAGCCGGAATTTCCGGCGGGTGTCGGTGAACGACGCCTACCTGGAACCTGCCCGCGAACGGCCAAACCTGACCATCTACGGTGATGCCCTTGTTGAGCGTGTCCTGTTCGACAGCAACCGGGCGACCGGGGTCCGGGTGCGGATTGGCTCGGAGTGGTACGAGTTCCAGGCCGGCGAGGTGATTCTCTCGGCCGGTTCGATCTACACCCCGCCAATCCTGATGCGCTCCGGCATCGGTCCGGCAGGGAATCTGGAAGAACTCGGCATTCCGGTACTCCGGGACCTTCCGGTTGGCCAGAACCTGGTAGACCACCCGATTGTCGGGTTGGGGTTGCACCTGAAGCCGGAGGTCCAGTGTCCCGGTCCCGAGTCGCGCCACACCAACGCCATCCTGCGCTACAGTTCCGGACTTGCCGGCGCCGGCCGCAACGACATGGCCTTCTTCGTGCTAAACCTGACCGGGCTCCCCGAACACGCCTGCGAACTGGGCTACATCGGTGTTACCGCCATGCAGACGTTCTCCAAGGGCCAGCTCCGGCTTGTCAGTGCCGATATCGATACCGAGCCATTCCTGGAGTTCCGGATGCTCTCCGACGAACGGGATCTGGTGCGGATGCGGGATGGTGCCCGTCGATTGTTCGAGTTCGGCAATCACCCCGCGTTCCGAAACATCGCCACCTCGATCGAACTGGGTGGACGCGGATTTGCGCAGACCACCGAGTGGGCCGGGCAAGCGGCAGACTTCATCAGCGACCAGGAACAACTGGACCGCTGGATGCTGGATGTCGTTGCCGATACCCAGCACGGCGTCGGCACCTGCCGAATGGGTAGCGCCGACGACCCTCGTTCTGTCGTAGATCCAATGTGCAGGGTAATTGGTGTTGAAGGGCTACGGGTGGTCGATGGGTCGATCATGCCGGAAGTCCCACGGGCAAACACCCACCTCACCTGCGTCATGATCGGCGAGGTAATGGCAGACCGGCTACGGCGTTCACGATAGCCGGCTGGCAAGGAGACATCATGTCCATCGGCATCGTCGCCTGGGTTGCGCTGGCAATCGCGTTCTTCCCGGTTGCTGCAGCAGTGATCCTGGCCATTGCATACCGCCACAAGCGGAACCGGCAGTAGGCCAGCCGGATGCCGGATGCGCTGTGCTGCTCCCGGCATCCGGTAAGATCCGCCCGGAGGTAATCATGACAACGACCACTGACCCGCAGGACGAACTCTTTGACGTCCTCGACGCCGATGGCAACCAGACCGGCATTGCCAAACCCAGGGGCGAAGTTCACCGCGATGGAGACTGGCACCGGGGCCTGCATATCTGGGTTTATGGATTTGACCCGGATGGCACGGCGTTCATGCTCTTCCAGCGACGATCGATGACCAAGGACACCTGGCCAGGAAAGCTTGATGTAGCGGTCGGCGGCCACTACCGGAGCGGAGAAACACTGCGCGATACCCTCCGGGAGACCGAGGAAGAAATCGGCCTGACCGCCGGCATCGAGGAACTGGTTCCGCTCGGGGTCCGGTTCATCGAGGATTTTGGCGCTACCTTTATCGACCGCGAACTCGATGATGTCTTTGCCCTGCGTTCAGACCAACCTTTGACCGGCTACGTGCTCCACCCCGACGAGGTAGACAGCGTTGTCAGCGTTGCGCTGGCAGATCTGAAACTCCTGTTCGATGGAGATCGCGAGGTCATCCCTGCCTTCGAGGTACACCGTCTCGGAACACCCGGTCGTCTTGAGATCACATTGGATGATTTCGCCGGCGATCGGGCCGACTATCGCGACGCGGTCGTTGCCAGCGTTCTGAAACTGGCGGCAGGCATCACGCCGGAACCGTTCTACCTGAAGGAGCGCCGGGGGCCGGAATAGCAACGGGGGGCGCAGTTGCCTGCGCCCCCGGGACATACCAGATTGATGATGACAGACTAGAACTCGGTGACGACCGGCAGCACCATTGGCCGGAGCTTGGCACTGCGGTAGATGTGCCGGGCGACGACATCCTTGACCCTGCCAACGAGATAGCCATAAGACATGTTGCCCTTGCGCAGGCGCCGCTCCAGGAAACGTCGCAATTCGACTTCTGCATCGGCGATCAGTTTGCGGCTGTCCTCGTCATCGAACCCCTTGCCGGTGAGTTCGGGACCGGCGATGACAATACCCTGGTCGAGATTCACCGCCAGGGTAACGATCACCACCTGGGCATCGGCCAGCGATTCACGGTTGCGCAGCACCACGTTGTGATAGCGGTCGGTGCCGAGGCCATCGACCAGCACCGAGCCATTGACCACTTCCGGGTCCTTGCGCCAGCTACCACGGGAAATCGAAATCGGCACACCGGATTCAGGGAGCATCACATTCTCCACCGGAATACCGCACTCTTCAGCCAGTTCACGATAGAGAACCATGTGGCGATACTCGCCATGAATCGGCACGACGTACTTCGGACGAACCATTTCGATCATCGACTTCAGTTCGCCCCGGGCAGCGTGGCCTGATACGTGGATGCTTGGCTCGATCGCCGAATAGATCACCTTTGCACCGCGCCGGAAGAGGCTGTTGATGGTCTGGGCAACACTCTCCTCATTGCCCGGCACCGGTGTCGCAGAGAGAATGACCGTGTCGCCTTCGGTCACGCGCAGTTTCGGATGGTCACCACTTGCGATCCGGGCCAGCGCAGCAGATGCTTCACCCTGGGAACCGGTCGTCAACACCAGAATCTGTTCCGGCGGCAGTTTGATGACCTCGTCAACCGGACGCAACACCCCGCGCGGTGCCTGGATAAACCCGAGGTCGACGCCAATCTGGACAGACTGCTCCATACTGCGGCCAATAACGGCCACCTTGCGGCCGTAGCGTGCAGCTACCTGGATTGACTGCTCAAGCCGGAGCATGTTCGAGGCGAACGAGGTGACAATCACCCGGCCTGTGGCGGCTCCGATGACACGGTCCAGCGTCTCGGAGACGACCGCCTCACTCGGCGTCACCCCTTCACGCTCAACACGGGTCGCGTCGGAAAAGAGCGCCAGCACGCCTTCATCGCCAAGTTCGCGAAGACGGTCGGTATCGGTTGGCGGGCCGTGTGGAGGGGTCGGGTCCAGCTTGAAGTCGCCGGTCTGGATGATCCTGCCGACCGGAGTATCCAGCGACAATGCCATCGCCCCCGGAATCGAGTGGGTGACCGGGATGAACTCCACCTTGAAATGGTGTCCAATTTCGTAAATGATCCCGGGCTGAATCGGCATGAAATCCGCCAGTTGGGCGCAGCCTGCTTCCTGCAGTTTGGCCCGGGCAAATGCGAGCGACATCGGGGAGCCATACAGCGGAATCGGCGCTATCTGATCGAGTTGGGGCAATACATAGGGCAGCGAACCAATGTGGTCTTCATGTCCGTGCGTAATCAGGATGGCCCGGACTCGCTGGATGTTCTCGATCAGGTAGGTCACATCCGGGATGATGAGGTCGATTCCGCGCATTTCTTCTTCGGGAAACTTGGTGCCACAATCGATCAGGATCAAATCACCGCGATACTCGACAACCATCATGTTCTTGCCGATTTCGCCGATTCCACCAAGTGGGATAATGCGCAGACGCGGACGTGCCATAGACGTGTGTCCTCCTCGAAAAGCAAAGGAGATCCGGACCGTAATGGCGTGCCCGTCTCCTGACTTAGAGCATACCGCGTGAACCAGCCTGACATATCCATTTTCGGCACAAGTCTGCGCTTCAGCATACCTGTCGCTTATCATTGAAGGAAACGAAAGGTCTGTGACGATGGCATCATCATCCGGAAACATCCGGGAAACAACAATCAAGGACACCGCAACACGCGAACCGGTGGCAGCAACCGAGGCAAACCACGCCGATCTGCAGAATGTTGAAGCGACGACAGTCGTGATGAAGCAATCCGGATCAGAACAGATCACCGCCGACCGGGTGTCGATGGAACAATCCGGCGCAAAATCCATTGAGGCAAAATCTGCCCAACTCGACCAGTCGGGCGTCGTAGCGCTCGGTGCCGACCATGTGGCAATGCTGCAATCCAGCGCGGTCCAGATCGTGACCGAGGAGATCAGACTCAGCAAGAGCACCGCTGCCTATATCAATGCACGCCAGGCGCAGGTAGAGGACTCACGCATTCTTCTCTTCACCGGCTCGGCAAGCGGTGAGGTACACACCGCATTCACTCCTGTTACCGCTGCCATTGCCGGCGCAGCATTTGGACTGGTGCTGGCACTGGTCACCGTCTTCCTGCGAGCGTTGACCAGCAAGGACTAACCACCCGCGCAGGGTTGGATGAAACGGGGGAACGATGAGCGCTGCCGCAAGAAACTTTGTCAAGACAATCGTCGGGCTGGCACTCGGCGCAGGCATTGGAGTACTCGTGAACGAAAAAGTTGTGCCGCTTGCCGACCTTGAACCCCCTGCAGGCTACGGCATCGCCGATACCGGCGAACCACAACCGAAAGAAACCCTGAAAGAACGCTGGGAACGGGCACTCCGCGCAGGCGAGGCTGCCCGCGAGGCAAAGGAAGCCGAACTCCGTTCCTATTTCCGGCACAAGGTCGATGACCCGACCGCGTTCACCATGAACCGGAAAGACAACCTGTCGCAGAGTTAATTGCCCTGCAATCACGCAATACACCGAAGCCGGGGGATGTCCCCCGGCTTCTCCTGTTTTTCATTGATGACTGGTTTTGTCAGCACTACTTGCTGACAACCGTCCTGACCGCCTGCTCGACACCGGTGAGGATGTCCTCAACTGCATCGACGGTCACATCAAGGAATGGCCGCAAACGAATCGAGTGGGTGCCGGAACCCAACAGCAAGAGATGCTGCTCATACGCGACCCCGGTGACCGCATCACGGGTGGCACTATCCGGCAGGTCAAAGGCAATCATCAAACCACGCCCGCGAACGTTGGAGATATAGCCACCCGCCTCAATCTCGCGCAGGCCAGCCACGAGACGCTCACCCATTGCCGCAGCGTTGGCCAGCAGACCGTCGCCGGCAATGGTCTCGATTACCTGCTGTGCCCGGACCATATCAACCAGATTTCCGCCCCAGGTTGAGTTGATCCGGCTACTCTCGGCAAAGGCGTGCCGGTCAACTTCCTCCACCCGGCGGTTTACGGCAATGCCACCCACCTGCATCTTCTTGGCGAAGGCGAAGATGTCCGGCTCAACACCCAGTTGCTGGAAGACCCACCAACTCCCGGTCAGACCCATCCCGGTCTGCACCTCGTCAAAGACCAGCATCACCTCATACTCGTCAGCCAGACGGCGCAACTCGCCCAGGAACTCAGGCCGGAAATGATTGTCTCCGCCCTCTCCCTGGATCGGCTCGATCAGAATGCAAGCTACGTCGATGGCATTTGCCTTGAGGTAGGTCTCGATCTCACCGATAACCCGGTTCTCTTCAGCAGCCAGGCTGGCCAGCGATTCCTCGGTGGCCGGAAAGGTCTGCAGTGGAGCATCAAACCGTGGCCAGTCGAATCGCGGGAAGTACATGTACTTGCGGGGATCTGCCGTATTGGTCACCGACATGGTGTACCCCAACCGGCCGTGGAAGGCGTTGCGAAAGTGGATTACCTGGTCGCCACGTTCACCATGACCGGCGGCCAGGTTTTTCCTGACCTTCCAGTCGAAGGCAACCTTCATGGCGTTCTCGACTGCTGCCGCCCCACCTTCAATGAAAAAGAGATATGGATGGGACTCCGGCATTGCATGGGTTGCAACTGCGTTCACGAATTCGGCCATATAGGTGGTGTAAATGTCCGAGTTGGCCGGCTTCACCCGGGCGGCGGTCAACAACCTGCGTTCAAAATCCGGGTCAAACAACGCCGGATGGTTGTAACTGAGGGCAGTTGATGCGTAGCCACTGGCAACATCCAGCCAGCGTTCACCGGAGCGGCTATCGACGAGCCAGGATCCCTGACTTGCCTCAATGTCGTAAACCAATGGATAGCCGTCGGCCAGAATCGAACGTCCCAGCACTTCGTGAACGTCCGCTGGTGCAATCTGCATCATTTCTGCCCTCAATCTGTATCCCGAACAGCATACAGTCAGGGTTCGGCCAAACCGTCTGCCTGTCTGCGTCTTCAATCGATGCCACTGCGGCCCTTCGATTGTACGCTGTACAAACCTGCGCGTCAGTCAACGGTGCCGATGGGGCCCGACATATTGCCGTTCTGGGCTTGCTCACGCAGCGATTCCAGCCATGAAGGCAGACGCTCGTCAGCCAGAATGCGGTTCAACACCCGCAGCTCGGATAGCTGATTGCTCTGGATCGCCAGTAGTTCCTCGCGGCCGAGGCCCACTTCGTCGGCAAGGCCGGCGTCAAACTCCAGCAACTCGATCAACAAGTCGCGCCACGAGCGGATCTGGTGCTGTTCCAGGGGCAGATTGCCTCCCGGCGCGGCCGAGGGTGGCGCCCACTGACGGCTAACAAGCGACCCGATTGGCGTCAATTCCCAGCGGAACCCTGATGAGTCACGCTGGAGCAATCCTTTCTCACCCAGTTCAATAATGTGGCGCACGAGCAATGCCGTCTCAACCGGGTGTCCTGCGACCTGCTGGTGAAGAATGCCGGCCATCTGGGCAAGTGTGCTTTCATCCAGTGCCCGGCCGGTCTGTGCCAGCGTGATCAGGAGCGCCACCCGTGCCGGGCTTTCGGCAACGTAGGTCGTGGTCTCCATCCAGGATCCGACTCCTGAGGACATTTCCAATGCCTCTCTCTTTCATCAAATTCCGCGCAACTATTTTACCGGTGTTTGCAGCATCTGACCGGCAGATCCTCGTAGGATATAGCAATCAACACCGAAAGGAACGACAACAGAATGCCAGGGACACTGACTGCCACCGAACGCCGCTATATTGAATTGATGCCAAAGGCCGAACTCCATGTCCACCTGGAAGGCAGTGTTTACCCCGAAACACTGATCGACCTGGCTGCGAAACACCAGGTCGCATTGCCAATCCGCGATGTCGAGGAAGCCCGGGAGTGGTTTCGGTTCCGCGACTTCGGTCACTTCATGGAAATCTATCTTGCCGTGCTCCACGTCCTGCTCGATGAGGAAGACCACGAACGGGTCACCTGGGAACTTGCCGAGCGTGCCCATCAGCAGAACGTTCGTTATCTGGAGGTGACATTCTCGCCGTCGTCGTTCATCACACCAATCCGGGACATCACTGCCGACCAGATACTCGCCGGCATGCGTGCCGGGCGGAAACGGGCAAAGGACGAACTTGGCGTCGAAATGCAGTTCATCCTCGACCCGGTGCGTACTCGCACCCCGGAAGATGTGATGATGTTCGCACGCTGGTTTGGAGATAACCTCGGCGACGGACTGATCGGCTTCGGGCTGGGAGGCATGGAAGTTGGCTACCCTCCGGACCTGTTCCTGGATGCATTTACCTGGGCGAAGGATGCCGGCGGCAGGCTCAGCCTTCATGCCGGAGAAACCGACGGACCGGCGAGCATCCGCTCGGCGCTTGCTGCCGGATCGGAACGTATCGGTCACGGTGTCACCTGCATTCACGATCCTGATCTGGTGAAACGACTGGCTGACGAGCAGATCGTGCTGGAAGTCTCGCCGACCAGCAATGTGCGCCTCGGAGTCGTACCGGAGTACGCACAGCATCCGTTCCGGGCGCTGCACGAAGCAGGTATTCCGGTGACGGTCAACAGTGATGATCCGCCGATGTTTGATACAACGCTGACCAACGAGTATCTGGTGCTGGCGGAACAGTTTGACTTCAGCCTTGAGGAACTGGAAGCGATCAGTTTGCGGGCGGTTGAGGCAGCTTTCCTGCCGGCAGCCGAGCGGGAGACGATGGCCTCAACGTTCCGGTCAGCATTTGAAGAATTGCGCCGGGACCTGCCATAGCGACTGCGCGGTGGTGTGGCAATATTGCCGGGTAAGGCTGACCAGTGGTAGCATTCCGGCGTTCTCACACGGGGGATTCACGACCTTCGGGAGCACTCTCTGGTGGCGCGGCCCGGGACCTCCGGCTCCTGATTTCGTAGGTGTGGTTGCCAGACAAACCGCCGGCTCCCGTGACATCGGGCCGTGGGATAGACTAAACAGCGATGGACAAAAACGGACACAACGCCGATCAGATGATCCCGGATATCGTCATCCGGCGATTACCGATTTACGTGCGTGCCTTGCGCCAGATCCAGGGAGACAGCACCCAGACAGTCTCATCGGACGACCTTGCTGAACGCATCGGGGTCACCGCCGCCCAAATACGGCGTGATCTCTCCTATTTCGGGCGTTTCGGGAAGCAGGGCAAGGGCTATGAGGTAGCCGCCCTGCTTCAACAGATTCAGGCCATCCTCAACCTGGATACCTACTGGGATGTCGCACTGGTTGGCTACGGTCATCTTGGCCGTGCTGTCGCTGCCTATCGCGGTTTCGAACCGTCGTCCTTCCGGATTTCGGTTATCTTCGACCGGGAAATCCACCCGGAAAACGCCGATGACCCGAACGCTCCGAAGATTCTCCCGGCAACAGACATCGTGCGGGTTATCCGCGAGCGCGGCATCCAGATGGGCATCGTGGCGGTGCCGGCCCCGGAAGCACAACACGTAGCCGATCAGTTGATCGAGGGTGGTGTCCGGGCGATCCTGAACTACGCCCCGGTAACAATCAAGGTTCCGGATAATGTCTGGGTTCGGGAGATCGACCCGATCAGCGCGATGCAGTCGATGACCTACTACCTCGAGAAGCCGGTAGCGGTACCCAGCAACGGCACGGATTGCTGGCGACGCCGGGCGGCCCGCTCCTGATCGCTTACCGGCAGTAGCTGCCCCTTTCCCTCTCCCCATTCTCAGGGTCTCACGTTCACGGGCTGTGTTACGATCCGCCAATGTCAGTTGTGGCGATCGCACTGGTGCTGTTTTCGGCACTGCTACACGCATCCTGGAACATGCTGGCCAAACGCAGCGCCGATCCGCTTGCGTTCATCTTTGGCTTCAACCTGATCAGCAGCATCCTCTTTGCTATCCCTGCCGGGATCATGTTCGTGTTGCATCCGGTTCCTGCCGGGGGCTGGCCGTTCATGGCCACCACCGGGACGCTCCATGTCTTCTACATGTTTCTGCTGGCAGCAGCCTACCGGCATGGAGCCTTCTCCCTGGCCTATCCGGTGGCCCGTGGAACCGGGGTATTCCTGGTTCCGATTCTTGCCATCCCGATCTACGGTGAACGACCGTCAATTGCCGGAGCCCTGGGCATCTTCTGCGTCCTTGCCGGACTGGTTACCATGGCGATCCCGGAGAAGCGCGTTCCCGGGACGGCTCCCGGGAGCAGGAAAGGTGTCCTGTTTGCCTTCCTGACCGGCCTGGCCATTGCCGGGTACTCGTTGGTGGACAAGGGTGGGGTCGACCGGGTGCATCCGGTGATCTACGTCTATGTCATTTTCCTGATATGCACCATTGGCATGGCTCCGTATGTCGTATCGAGGAGACGGGAGGCACTGGCAAGGGAATGGCAGGAAAACCGGCCAGCCCTGCTGGCCGGCGGTGTGCTCCCGATCGCTACCTATCTGATCGTCTTGCTGGCCATGCAGATCGCGGCGGTGAGTTATGTCGTGCCGCTACGCGAGACAAGCATCGTGTTCGGCACGTTGCTTGGTGTGCTCATCCTCAAGGAGCAGGTAACGGTCCGGCGGACGATTGCCTCGGTTGCCATCGCTGCCGGCGTTCTGGCGATTGCTATAGCAGGTTGACGGTTATACTTCCGTCTGGCGAAGGAAACAGCCGGGCTGTTCGGCAGGTGGAATTGCGAGACAGGTCATGCGGGTCAACCGGTGGATACTACTTGTATCGGTCGTTCTCGGTATGGTGGGCGCATGGTTCGCCTGGGATGCCGCGACGACCTATGTTTCTGCCGCCAGAGCCTACGCATCGGTCTCGGTGGTCTATGAGCGTGACTCTTTCATCTGGCTGGATGAGGACTACAGCGCCGCCGAGGCGGAGATAACGATCCACAACCGCTCGGACTCTGACGTCATCATCCCGACACTGCAACTCTACCTGTATGTCGACGGGCAGTTTGCCGGCGCACGCTACAGTCGATGGCCGGTGATTTCCATTCCGAAGGGTGAATCAATCACCCTGGTTCAGGAATTCTCGGTTGCCACAGCCAGCGTGCAGGACCGCGGAGGCACTGCCCAACTGTCACTTGGCGGGCAAATTTCTATCGAATTCACTGATGTCAAAACACCGATGACCTTCCGGATGCAGCATCCTATCGGTCAGGTGTCGAAGGTACGGAACTAGATGGCCAGGATGCCGGCGATCACTCGCCCGTTACTCATCAGAATCGGACTCATCGCCCTGCAATGGGTGATGCTGACGCTCGCCCTCGGCGCAGTCATTGTCTACTCGGCCGACTCGTTGCAGGCATTCCTGTCGCCAAACCTCGATGGCAGCCTGATCTTTGTCGGCGCGTTCGTCGCCGCACTGTTGCTCGGGATGAGTATCGACTCGTTCAAGGTACTGGTACCGCTCACTTTCCTGATGTGTTTCGGTGCCTCGATGGTGTTTGTCGCGGTGCTCTTCAGTCCGACCTTTGTCGATGTCACCGTGCGCACCAACGCGCTCGAGAATTACGCTGCGACCCGTGTATTCCTCTTTATGGTGCTGATGTTCCTGCCGGCAGTTGTCGGCGCCGGACTTGGCAACTTCCTGGGCGGCTATGTCGGGGATAACGTCTTCGGCCCGGAAGAACCGGCCATGGTGGACAACACATCCTGGTACGAGCAGCGACGTGCCGCCATGAAGACCGAGCAGGAGCCGCAGGACCGGGGAGCGTAGCAACCGGGCCAGGAACATCCGGAAGGACAGACAGGCATGGCACTGGCAGGCAACCCTACCGTTCGGGACGACTGGCGCACTGCCAATCTGGAACTGCTGGATGACCTGCATGCCCGGCTAGACCGGATCATCCAGGGTGGTGGCGAACGTGCCCGGCAGCGCGACCACGACCGCGGAAAACTCCCGGTGCGTGAGCGTATTGACCGCGTTATCGACCCCGGAACCCCGTTTCTCGAACTTTCGCCGCTCGCTGCCGAGGAGATGTACGATGGCGATGCCCCTTGTGCAGGCATCGTGACCGGCATCGGCATGGTCGAGGGCAAACAAATCCTGATTGTTGCCAACGACCCGACGGTCAAGGGTGGCACCTACTACCCGATGACGGTGAAAAAACATCTTCGCGCCCAGGAAATCGCCTTCCAGAATCACCTGCCCTGCCTCTATCTGGTCGATTCGGGCGGTGCGTTCCTGCCGTTGCAGAGCGAAGTCTTTCCGGATCGCGACCATTTCGGGCGGATTTTCCGCAACCAGGCGCTGCTCTCGGCCAATGGTATCCGTCAGGTTGCCGCGGTGCTCGGTTCCTGCACGGCCGGTGGAGCCTATGTTCCGGCCATGTCGGACGAGGCAATCATCGTGCGCGGCAACGGCACGATCTTCCTCGGTGGACCGCCGCTGGTAAAGGCTGCAACCGGTGAAGAGATCACCGCCGAGGAACTTGGTGGTGCTGATGTCCATAGCCGGATCAGTGGCGTCGTCGACCATGTTGCCGCCAACGAGGAAGAGGCGCTTCAGATTGCCCGGCGCCTGATGAGCGTGCCGGGACGCACCTTTCCGCCACTGCCGTGGGAACGCCGTCCGGTCGAAGACCCTAAGGTCGACCCGGACGACCTGCTCGGACTGGTGCCACCGGACCCGAGAACGCCGGTCGATCCGCGGCCGATCCTCGAGCACATTCTGGATGGCAGCCGACTGGACGAGTTCAAGGCAGAGTATGCCGAGACTGTTGTCTGCGGATTTGGCCATCTCTTTGGCATTCCGGTGGGGGTTGTCGCCAACAACGGTGTTCTGTTCTCTGATTCCGCTCGCAAGGCGACGCACTTCATCCTGCTCTGCGCCCAGCAACGGATTCCATTGCTGTTCGTCCAGAACATCACCGGCTTCCTGGTAGGACGTGAGGCCGAGCACGGTGGTATCGCCCGGGACGGTGCAAAGATGGTCGCGGCAGTCGCCGCAGCCCAGGTACCAAAACTCACGTTGATCACCGGCGCATCCTACGGCGCAGGCAATTACGCCATGTGCGGGCGAGGCTACGATCCACGGTTCCTGTTCACCTGGCCGACCTCTCGCACGGCCGTGATGGGTGGCGAACAGGCCGCCGGGGTGCTGGCGACGATCCGCCAACGGGCGATCGTCTCCCGGGGAGAAACGCTCGACCCGGAAACCGAAGCCCGCCTGTTCGAAGAGGTCCGCTCGCAGTACGAGGCGGAAACCTCGCCATATTTCTCGACCGCCAGACTCTGGGATGATGGTGTTATCGACCCGCGTACCACCCGTACCGTACTGGGGCTGGCACTCGAAACGACGTTGAACGCCCCGATTCCGGAATCGACGTTCGGTGTCTTCCGGGTATAACGAAGGACAGGGATACAACCAGATGACCGACTTTGTTCGTTATGAACGCCGTGGTAATGCCGTCTGGCTAACACTCAACCGGCCAGACAAGCGCAACCCCCTGTCAAGGGAAATGGTCGGGGCTCTCCAAGAAGGTATCGACAGGGCAACTGGAGAATCCGGTGCGCGAGCCATTGTTGTCGCCGGTGAGGGTCGTGTCTTCTGCGCCGGTGCGGATATCCAGCAATATCGTGATGCCGGCGATCGCGAACAGGTTCTTGCTGACGGGGGACTGCTTTTCGACTTGATTGAATCGATGCTCGCCAGTCCGTTACCGGTCATCGCACGGGTGCAACGGGCAGCGTTTGGCGGTGCTGTGGGCTTGGTTTGTGGCGCCGACCTGGTAGTCGCTGCCAACGATGCAACGTTCTCCCTCTCCGAAGCGCGGTTGGGTTTGGTGCCGGCCGTCATCAGCAGGTCGGTTCTCCTTGCACTCGGCCATCGCACCGCCCGTGCCCTGATGATGCTCTCCGAACCGTTCGATGCTCATCACGCGAAGGAGATCGGACTGATCCACGAGGTCGCTCCGGAAGCCGAACTGGACAGCGTGATTCACCGCTGGCTGGGACAGATTACGGCCGGAGCGCCGGGGGCACTGGCAGACGCAAAGGCGTTGATCCGGGATATCAACGCAGCCATGTCCGTTGAGGAGGTCCGCTCCCGGGCGATTGAACTTGCCGCCGACCGTCGCGCCGACCCGGAGGGGCAGGAAGGTCTGCTCGCCTTCATGGAGAAACGCAAGCCTGCCTGGAGCACGGAATGAGTCAACCCCGCATCCTCGCCATCGCCAATCGCGGCGAGATCGCCATCCGCATTGCCCGGACAGCATCCCGTCTCGGATGGACGCCGGTAGCCCTGCTGGGCGATGCTGACCTGAACTCACTGGCTGCCCGCACGATTGGCAACGTTGCCCGGGTGGCTTCCGAACTCGACCCGCAGGCGGTGGTGGAGGCGGCACTGCAAGCCGGAGCGACAGCGCTGCATCCCGGCTATGGCTTTCTGAGCGAGCGACCGGAACTCTCGGCCGCCTGTGACCGCGCCGGTATCACGTTCGTCGGCCCATCTCCCGAGACATTGACGATTTGCGGCGACAAGCTGGCTACCCGTGAGGCTGCCATCCGGGCCGGAGTCCCCTTGCTGCCGGCCAGCAGCGCCCTCAACCTGCAGGATTCCTCGACCTGGACAGACGAGGCCAACAGCGTCGGATATCCCCTCATGGTGAAAGTCACCAACGCCGGCGGTGGACGCGGTCTGCGGGTCGCCCGAAGCGAGGGTGATCTCGAGGCAGCAATCCGATCGGCACTGAACGAGGCCGGCGGGGCGGGTAGCGACGTTTCCTTCTATTTTGAACGCTACCTGGAAGGTGCCCGGCACGTTGAGGTGCAGGTCGCTGGCGACGGAACCAGTGTCGTTGCGCTGGGAGACCGCGACTGCTCACTCCAGCGCCGGCACCAGAAAGTGATCGAGGAGGCTCCGGCACCAGGGATTGCCCCGGAGACCCGGCAACTCGCCCACCGCTCTGCTGTGGCCATTTGCCAGGAAGTCGGACTCAACGGTGTCGCAACAGTCGAGTTCCTGCTTGGCGGCGACGGCACGTTGGCATTCATTGAGGTGAATCCGCGTCTCCAGGTTGAGCACACCGTGACGGAAGAGGTGACGGGCCTCGACCTTGTCGAGGTGCAACTTGACATTGCCAACGGAGGATCGCTCCCCCAACCGGTAGAACCAAAGGGGCATGCAATCCAGGCGCGCCTGTATGCCGAGGATGCCAGCCGCGACTTTCTGCCGAGTCCCGGTGAAATCGCCATTCTCGACCTGCCGGATAATATCCGGATCGACGCCGGGTTTGCCGCCGGGGATACCGTATCAGCCGGATACGACCCGATGATTGCCAAACTGATCGCTCACGGCGAGACCCGGGATGCCGCCATCCGGAAACTGGGCGATGCACTCTCGGCATTGCGCATCGCTGGTATCGCAACCAACCGGCCGTGGCTGCTCGCCCTGCTCGCAGACACCCGCTTTCGGGAAAACACCCACGACCTTGCGACCGCCGGTGAGATCAACCTGCCCCTCGCACCACCGACGGCGGAAGACCTGGCACCGATCGTATCGAGGATCGTCCAACCCGATGCCCGAGGTCAGTCCGCCTGGCAGCGGTCCGGCCCGTTCCGGATTGCCGGTGAGGCGATGCTGCCCTTCCACGGTGTGGACGACGACTGGCAGGTCAGCGTCCTTGCACGAACAACACCAGGAAAACGTGCGGGGTGTGCCGTCGTCGAGCAGGAAGGTTCCTGGGAACTCACCACTCCAAATGGTCGCTGGCAGGTCGCATCCGGGCCAAAACCGGTCACAGGAACGGGCGCCCGGGCCAGTGATGGCAACATCCAGACCCCGATGCCGGGAACATTGCTTTCGGTCGATGTGGCTGTTGGCGATACGGTTAGTGCCGGCCAGGTGGTTGCCGTCATGAGCGCCATGAAGATCGAGATCTCCCTTTCCGCGCCATTCAACGGTACAGTCAGCCATATTGGAGCCAAAGCCGGGGAACTGGTCGGCTCAAGACAGACGATTGTGACGATTACGCCCGGAGAAACGGACCATGACTGAACGCGACACCGTGCTGAAGCACCTGCCCGAGCGGGTGACCATCTTCGAGGTTGGCCCACGCGATGGCCTGCAAAACGAAGCAACCCCGATTCCGACTGACCTTAAGGTAGAGTTCGTTGCTGACCTGATGAACGCCGGATTGACCTGGATCGAGACCACCTCGTTCGTCAACCCGAAGGCGGTGCCGCAACTGGCCGACGCCGGCGAGGTGATGGCACGGATCGACCGGCGTCCGGGCGTGAGCTTTCCGGTGCTGGTGCCGAATGAACGCGGGATGGAACGCGCCCTGGAGTCCGGCGTTGACGCGATTGCCGTGTTCACAGCGGCATCCGAGCAATTCAGCCAGGCGAATGTCCGGGCAACGATTGACGAAACGTTTGTCCGTTTTGCTCCGGTGATTGCAGCGGCCAAACAGCACAATGTCTGGACGCGCGGCTACGTTTCGATGGCGTTCCACTGCCCCTACGAGGGCCGGATCGCACCGGAGAAAGCCATCGAGGTTGCCCTGCGTCTCTTCGACCTCGGCATCGACGAGGTTGCTATTGCTGATACCGTCGGCCGGGCTACGCCGCTGGAAACCGGGGAACTGCTCGACCTTGCCGTTACCGACCTGCCGGTCGACAAACTGGCGTTTCACCTGCACGACACCAACGGTCTGGCGTTGACGAACGTCCTGCTGGCGCTTGAGGCCGGCATCACGGTCATTGACGGTGCCGCAGGCGGTCTCGGAGGTTGTCCTTTTGCCCCCGGAGCACCGGGAAATCTGGCGACCGAAAAGCTCGTTGCGTTGCTTGACGGTCTCGGTATCGAGACTGGCGTTGATGCACAGGCGGTTGAAGCTGCCGGCAAGAAGATCCGCGCTTTCCTGGCAGGAGCCTGACCACACGCGCAGTACAAACACCTCGCCCGACCTCACCGTTCTGGATAACGCCGGGCGGTTTCATCGTGCCTGAGACCGGGAACGGTGGCGGCCGTTGACAGGCCAGGATGAGCGCCTGTCTGTGTTACGATCCTGTGGATTGAAGCGATTGAACGAGGAGGTTCCATCCATGGCGTCGAAGCCGTTGCCGGGGGTGAATGTCGTTGGCGTCCGCTATCGTGGCAGCACTCCTGCTGTACGCGATGAACGCGCGCTGGATGCCTACATCAACTCCGGAATCTACGATTCAGCACCCATACCGGTCACCGTCGTCGAACCACAGTTTCCTGAAGACCAGCGAACCGAAAGCCCGACGGCCAACCTCGGCCTGATGGGAGCCAGCATCGCCGACCAGGTCGCCGCCACGCTCCAGGAGGGCAAGGGCGTCGTCATGGTTGGTGGAGATTGCAGCCACATCACCGGTGTCTTCGGCGGCCTGCAAAGTGTCTACGGGCCGGATGTCCGGGTAGGACTGGTCTGGTTTGATGCTCACGGTGACTTCAATACACCACGGACAAGCTATTCCCAGATGCTCGGCGGTATGCCGGTCGCAGTTTGCGCCGGCCTGGCCTACCCCGAGTGGCGGGAAGCCTCGAAGATACAGGCTCCAATTCCGACCGACCGCATCCTGATGGTGGATGTCCGCAATCTCGACGACCGCGAGGAACAACTCATCAAGGCAACGGATATCCGGATCGCGGCACCGGCCGCCGGGTTCCCCGGCGAGGACCTGCAGGAGTGCGTCAACGACCTTGCTGCAAGGTGCGACCTCATCTACCTGCATATCGACTCGGATATTCTCGATCAGGCGTATGTCCCGAATCACGGTACCCGTGAACCGAACGGCCCGGATATGGAACAGGTGCAGGCAGCCATCGAAACAGTGATGGCAACCGGCAAGGTCATCTCCTATGCGGTCGTCTCGATCTACGCCGAAGGCGAAGGCGCCGAGACATCGATCGCATCCGGGATTGAACTGATCCGCTACGGGCTTGAATCGTGGAGCAGGCACGGCCTGCCGGAGGCACTGCAACCAGCATGACAACATCCGGAAGCGGAAACTGGATCATCGAGACCCAGGCACTCCGCAAGACATATGGCAGCTCGGTCATCGCGCTCGATTCGCTTGACCTTCAGCTGCCGAACGCTGCAGTCGGGCTGCTCGGCGCCAACGGTGCCGGCAAGTCGACCCTGATCAAGGCACTACTCGGCCTCCTCCAGCCAACCTCCGGTTCGGCATGGGTGTTGGGCCGGAATGTCGCCGAAAACGCTTTGTCTATCCGTGAGCGGGTCGGCTACATGCCGGAATCCGACACGCTGCCGATGGATGTCACAGCGGCAGACTTTGTCGGTCACATGGCCGAAATGAGCGGACTCCCGCCGAGGGCCGCCCGCCAACGTGCGAACGATGTCCTCTACCATGTCGGGTTGAACGAGGCACGGTACCGGTTGATACGCGGGTTCTCGACCGGCATGAAGCAGCGGGTGAAACTCGCCCAGGCGATTGTCCACGATCCCGCGCTGGTCTTCCTTGACGAACCAACCAACGGCATGGACCCGCAGGGCCGGGACGATATGCTCAGCCTGATCGCCCGGATTCACAACAACCTCGGCATCACCGTGCTGCTCTCTTCGCATATCCTCGGCGATGTCGAGCGTGTTTGCGATTATGTCATCATGCTCGATTCCGGACGGCTGGTTGTGGCCGACACCATCGAACACTTGCGCCAGGGAGCTACCGATATTCAGGTTCGGATTGATGGCGATATCGAGGAGTTCACCACCCGGTTGAAGGCACGCCGGGTGACAGCACGCGTCTCCGGCAGCGAGATCCTGGTCGAACGTGAGTCTGACGAAGTGTTCGACGCCATCCGCGACGTGGCCGCCGATCTCGGCGTCGCGCTACGCATGCTGCGCCCACGTGAGCGCTCGCTGGAAGATGTATACATCCAGACCGTCAGCGCCGGTGGCGCAGATATCCGGGGGGAGGAGGTCCAGGTTGGCAACTAATCAACCGGGCGCATCCGCCCCGCAGCCATACGGCGAAGTATTCGATCGCGGATACCAGCATTACGATGGTCCACGACTGGGGCGGTCCTCGTCGGTCAAGGCATTGACGCTCTATTCGGTCAAACGCGGCGTTGGCATCAAGAAACGCTGGACCGCCAAGATCATGCCGATTATTCTGTATGGTCTGGCCTATCTTCCGGCAATCGTCATTACCGCGATCATCGCCTTCATCCCGGCCGAAGGGCTGGGGTATGGCAGTCTCTACGGGTTTCTGGAGTTCATCATCCTTATCTTTGCCGCATCGGTGGCACCGGAAATGCTCTGCGACGACCGCCGCGAGAATGTCCTGCCGCTGTACTTTTCACGTCCGATAACCCGTCTGGACTACCTCGTCGCCAAGATCTCGGCGATGGCAATCCTGATGTCGACCATCGTCTTCGGCCCGGCACTCATGCTCTTTGCCGGACGTGCACTGACAGCAGACAGCCCCGCCAGCTGGGTGGTCAGGAACTTCGACGAGGTCCTGCGTATCTTTGCCTTTGGCGTGCTGATCTCGGCCCTCTACGCCGCGATCGGTCTGGTGATCGCGACCTTCACCACCCGCAAGGGCATTGCTGCAGCCAGCATGATCGTTGGGTTGATCATCTTCACCGGCATCGTTAACGCACTGAACCAGGCGACCGACACGTTTATGTCTCGCTTTCTGGTCTTCCTCAGCCCGTTCCAGATCATCAGTGGCACACGGGCATGGGTATTCGGCGAACCAGTGCCGAACGACAGCATGCTCGTTGAGGCCGACATGCCGGGCTTCACCTATGGGCTGGCCATTCTGTTGTACGTCTGTATTGCCGCGTTCATCATGCACCGGCGTTACCTGCGAGAGGACTAAACAGCAATGGCAGACGTTCAGATTCATGAACCAGTTCAGCAGGTCGGGCCAATTGCTCCTCCGATCGTCGAAGGAGCGCCGATCATCGCCCGCAACGTCTCCAAGTGGTATGGCGACGTGGTGGCGGTTTCGGATGTTTCATTCAGTGTCGAGCCTGGTGTCACCGCCCTGCTAGGACCGAACGGTGCCGGCAAATCGACCATGCTGGAAATGCTCACCGGGCTGCTGCGTCCCTCGGCCGGCTCCATCCAGATCCTGGGCAAGCCTGTCCGGGGAGACACAACCCTGTATCGCGATGTTGGACTGGTGCCCGAACAGGAGCACATCTATCCGTTCATGTCCGCCCGCGAGTTCCTGGTGTTCAACGCGGTGCTCCAGAAGGTGGATGACCCGGATGCCGCGGCTGTGCGGGCACTCGAGATGGTCGAAATGACCAAGGATGCCGACCGACCCATCCGCGGGTTTTCGAAAGGTATGCGCCAGCGAACCAAGATCGCCGCGGCGCTGGTCCACGATCCGCAAGTTATCCTGATGGATGAACCGCTCACCGGTACCGATCCGTTGCAACGTGCCCGGTTGATGGATCTCATCCAGAAGCTTGGCAATCAGGGGCGCACGGTGCTGCTTTCCTCGCACGTTCTCGATGAAGTCGAGCGGGTCGCCGACCGGATCCTGGTCATCGTCAACGGCAAACTGGCCGCAGCCGGTGACTTCCGGACCATCCGTGACCGGATGGATGAGCAGGCACGCGGGGTCCGGATTCGGTGCGCCAATGCACGCAAACTCGCCGGAGCACTGCTTCAGAACCCGGCGACGGTCGGTATCCGTCTGGAGCCAGCAATGAACGGGGCGGAACCGGTGGTCTTTGCAGAAACAGCCGATGTGAAGGCGTTCTACACGGCGGTACCGATCATCGCCCGGCAGGAAAACATCCGGCTCTACGAGGTATCGGCCATTGACGAATCGCTGGCCAGTGTCTTCGAATATGTGGTGGGGCGATAAATGAGTGGACTTGCACGTGGGGTCTTCATGACCTTCCCGATCGCAGTCATGACACTGCGACAGTTTTCCGGCGGCAAGGCTATCCGGGTGGTCGGGCTGTTCTCGGCTGTTCCGGTGATCTTTGCCCTGATCGCCCTGATCGAGGGCAGCACTTCCAGCGGCCGCGAAATCTTTGATGGCATCTTCCGGGATCTGATCGTCCCGACCATGCTGCCGCTGGCAACCGTGATCATGGCCACCAACGCGCTCGGCAACGAGATTGAGGACAGGACGATGGTCTACCTCGTCCTGAAGCCGGTCAGCCGGGTGCGGATTGTGCTGGAAAAGTTTGCCGCCGTGGTCCAGACCACCTGGCTGGCGCTGGTTGTTGGCCTGATTCTGGTCTGGGCACTTTCCAGCCAGGGTGAGATACTGAACGATCTCGATCTACTTGCAACAGCAATTCTGGCAGTGCTGGTGGGCGTTATCGCCTACGGCGCGCTGTTCATGGCATTGAGCTTGTTGATCGCCCGGGCGCTCCTGGCCGGCATTATCTACATTCTCATCTGGGAGACAACGCTCGCCCGGATCATTCCCGGTGCGAAGGTGTTGAGCATTCAGCACTATGTCAACTCGATCTACTCACGACTCCTGTCGGACCCGCTCATCCGGATTTCTGATGCATTGCAGATCTACTCGGCAATGGCGGCAGTTACGGTGCTGGTGGTTGTGGCGCTACTCTTCTCTGTCGTCCGGTTGCGATCGATGGACCTCGAGTAGTCGCCGGAATAATTCGTTGATGGATCGCGCTATGATGATCCAGTGTACACACGACGCACGGGGAGAAAGAAAGGTTTCAATATGACGTTGACTGATGCCCAACGAGCATTCCTGGAAGAACCCAGGTTCGCGGTGCTGGCAACCACCATGGAAGACGGCCGCATCCAGCAGACTGTGATGTGGTACGAACTGCGTGGCGACCAGATCATGATGAACACCGTGCCTGGCCGGGTGAAGGAGCGCAATATCTCCCGCGACCCGCGCGTTTCGGTCTGTGTCGAGGATGGATACAAGTTTGTAACCATCCAGGGCCGGGTGGTCGAGACGATCGATGACCAGGATATTGCCCGCGAAGACATCGTTGCACTGGCCCGCCGGTATCAGCCGGATGCGCCGGAAAGCGCCCGCGACGTTTTCCGCCAGCAGGAGCGCCAGACGATCCTTATCAGCATTGACCACGTCATCGCCAACGGGTTCTGATCGAACCGCTTCCTGACAGAAGAGGAGCCTGTTGCGGCCTGCCTGGATGGTGGCAACGGGGTCCTCTTTCGCGACGAAGATATACACATTCCAGCGTCCGGGGTGTTCGGGGCTACTTACAATCGCAGTACATCGCACTACATGTCAGTACCCGGAATCCAGGAAAGGATTGGACACCTTGGTCGCTATTGGATATGCAGCCATGATGGAGCAGTTCACGCCAACGGAACTGCTCGACTATTGTGAAGCGGCAGAAAAGGTCGGTTTTTCCACGGTGATGGCATCGGACCACTTTCACCCGTGGACCCCGGAACAGGGGCAGAGTGGCTTCAGTTTCGCCTTCATGGCGGCACTCGGCCAGCGCACCAACCAGCGGTTTGGCGCAGGCGTTATCTGCCCGAGTTTCCGGTATCACCCGGCAATTGTCGCCCAGGCATCGGCCACCCTTGAAGCGATGTATCCGGGCCGCACCTATGTCGGCATCGGTGCCGGCGAGGCGCTGAACGAGCACATCGTGGGAGGCGTCTGGCCGGAAGGTGGCACTCGTTCGAAGATGATGTTCGAAGCCGTCGAGATCATCCGGAAACTGTTTACCGGAGATGTGGTTCGCCACGAGGGGCGCTATTTCCAACTCGATAGCGCGAAACTCTACACCATGCCGGACGTTCCTCCACCAATCTACGTAGCCACTGCCGGGCCGGTCAACTCGGTCCGCACCGGTCGTTACGCCGACGGCATCATCACCGTTGGCGCAACCGATGACCGGATCAACACAATCTTCGACAAGTTCGCCGAGGGAGCCCGCAAGGAAGGCAAGGACCCGGATACGATGCCCCGCATCCTGCAGGTGCACGTCTCGTGGGCAAGCACGATGGAAGAAGCAACCGACAACGCCGTGAAGGAGTGGCCCAACGGTGGCATGGCCTTCCCGAAGGCCGACATCAAATACCCGGAAGATTTCCAGGCCATGGCCAAAATGGTGCGGCCGGAGCACTTCAGGAACCGGGTACTGATATCCAACGACCCGCAAGAACATCTCGCCTACATCCAGAAGTATGTTGACTTTGGGTTCGATGAAATCTACGTTCATAACGTTGGCCGCAACCAGGAAGAGTTCATCCAGGTTTACGGTGAAAAGGTCATTCCGAATATCATGGCGCAGGCATAATCTTGTGTCATTCCCCGTGGGGAATGACTGATTGAACCGGTGTGTTCCATAGAAGCGGGACACAAACCGCAGCAACAAGTGAAGGACAGGCGGGAAACGTCGATGCCAGCAGAAGTACGTGTCTACGGGTTGGATGGCATTCCGGAGATCAAACCGGGCGATGACCTGGTCAGGATCATTGGCGATGCCATTGAAGCCGGCGGCACCGGCCTGCAAGAGGGTGACATTCTGGTCGTCACCCACAAGATTGTCTCGAAATCCGAAGGTCGGCTGGTCGATCTCTCCACCATCGAACCGTCCCCGCTGGCCGAGATGTTCGCCCGGCGCTTTGACAAGGATGCGCGTCAGGTGGAGGTCGTGCTGCGCGAGAGCGTCCGGATTGTCCGGATGGAGCGCGGCGTCATGATCTGCGAAACCCGGCACGGCTTTGTCTGTGCCAATGCCGGTGTCGATGCCTCGAATGTCCCCGGCGACGACGTTGTCTGCCTGTTGCCGGTGCTGCCCGACAATTCGGCCGCTGCCATTCGTGATGGACTGACTGCCCGTTTCGGTGTTGCGCCGGCTATTATCATCAGCGATTCATTCGGCCGCCCCTGGAGACGGGGCATTACCAACGTTGCCATCGGTGTAGCGGGTATGCTGCCAGTCGCCGACTACCGTGGCATTTCCGATCCGTGGGGACACGATCTCCGGGTGACGATCATGGCAATTGCCGATGAACTGGCCAGCACCGCCGAACTGGTTGCCGGCAAGACCGATGCCCGGCCGGTAGCACTGATCCGCGGCTACGACTACCCGCGTGGCCAGGGCACCGGGCGCGACCTGGTGCTCGATCCGGAGAAGGATCTCTTCCGGTAAACCAGTACCCTGCAATGACGAACCGGTAGACCGTAGCCGGAAGGATGAACCATGTTTGAAACGATCCACGGCCATTTGGGACAGGGATTGTTTCTGGCGTTGCTTCTGGTCGTTGTTGCCGGGATCATCTACGGAATCCGGCTACAACCGGTACCGGCCCTTCTAACCAGGGTGGTGCACTCACTGATCGCACTGCAAATCATTCTTGGCGCCATCCTGGTAATCGTCGGTGGACTGCGCGGGGTGTCATGGGTGCACCCGGTGACCGGAGTGCTTGCAATCGGCGTGCTCGATATGGGAGCTCGCTGGAAATCTCCGTTACGACCTGGCTTCCAGACGGCGGTCGTTTATGCGCTTGCGGCGGTGCTGGCGATCCTTGCCCGTGCTATCGCGCTTGGTCGCACGGGCTGATAGGCTATAGGCGGGTGTCTGGCAACGGCAAGATGCCGGAGCGAAGGGAGAGATCGGGAGAACATGGAAAACTTTCACCGGTATCTGGGCGAAAGCCTGTTCATCATCTACGTGATCGTCATGATCGTGATCTTCGTCATGGGTCGCCGGGACAAGGCAGTTCCGCCGTGGTTGACCGGCGCGGCTCACGGCCTCCTGGGCATCCAGATCGCTGTTGGTGCGATCCTGTTGATTTCCGGTGGATTGCGGGGAGTTAGCTGGCTGCACCCGGTTGTCGGTATTGCCGCGATGCTGGCGCTTGGCCTGATGCCGGTCTTCAAGGCTCGGCTACGGCCGGGCTATGGCGAGGTTGCCGGGTTCGGACTGGTCGCTATTCTGGCGCTTGCCGCCCAGATGATCGCCATGATGAGCCGCTAGGCGCCATTTCACACACGCAATCACAGAACGGGCTGGTCAAGAGACCAGCCCGTTTCCATTCTCCTGGAGGTAGCCCGGCGCAACGCTTCCGGCTGCCCAGGGACCATCACGTTCAACAACGGTTGCTGCCCGGAAGATGCGTTCTTCCTGCCAGGGGCCAGCCACAATCTGCATCGAAACCGGCAGATTACCTTCGCCAAGACCGGTTGGCACCACCATCGCCGGCCAGCCCATCGCGTTGAACGGCCCGGTGAAGCGGGTGTTTGCCCGGTTCTCCCCAAGCGGTGGCGCTTCGTTTGCCATACCAGGCAACACCAGCAGATCGAAATCCGCCAGTTTTTCCTGCAGGCGCTGGCGCAACACAGCCCGGGTTTGCTGGAACTGGACAAACGCGGTCGGGCTGAACGAATAGGCGCCCAGCATCCGGTCGCGCGCAATGCTGCCCAGTTCATCCAGGCGGTCCCGGAGCAGATGCTCATGATATGCGCACGCCTCTACCGAGAGGATCGCCGAGTTGAGCGCCGTCAGGTCGCTCAGTTCCGGCAGGGCAATCTCCGAAACGGCTGCTCCGGCGCGCTCCAGCGCTGCGACCCCTCCGGCGATGCCTGCCAACACCGCCTCGGTGCCCAACGTGCCGGCACCATCATCCGAGACCACCGCCACTCGCAACCCGGAAACACCGGCATCGAGCGAGGCAGCATAGTCGGGCACCGGTCGCTGGACGGTTCGGGAATCACCAGGGTCATACCCGGCCAGCACGTTCAGCATCAATGCAGCATCCCGGACAGTGCGTGTCATCGGCCCGATGTGGTCGAGCGACCAGGCAAGCGTCACCGCCCCGCGGCCACTCACCA
>CAYWXR010000006.1:0-32524 GCA_964462545.1 uncultured Thermomicrobiales bacterium | reverse complement strand
GGCCCGATGTGGTCGAGCGACCAGGCAAGCGTCACCGCCCCGCGGCCACTCACCAGCCCGAAGGTCGGCTTCAATCCGACAATGCCGCACAGTGCAGCCGGCATACGGATCGAACCGCCGGTATCCGACCCGGTCGCACCGAAGACAAGCCCGGCCGCGACAGCCGACCCGGAACCGCTACTCGAGCCACCGGTGTCATGGTCACGGTTCCACGGATTGTGAACCGGCCCGTAATGCTCGTTGGCCGATGCCGGCCAGTAGGCGAACTCCGGCATGTGCGTCTTGCCGGTAATCACCGCTCCAGACTGGCGGAGACGGGCGACCGCTTCGCTATCTTCGGTGTCCGGCTCATCGCCCAACACCTTCGACCCTGCCCGGGTGTGGGTGCCGGTCATCTGCATCAAATCCTTGACTGCCACCGGAACTCCGTGCAGCGGTCCACGATAATCGCCAGCGGCAATTGCGGCATCGGCAGTCCCGGCAGCCTGCATTGCCTCGTCCGCCAGGACGGTGATAAATGCATTCAGATCAGGGTTGGCACGCTCGATCGCTTCAAGCGACAGCCGGGTCAGGTCGGCAGAGGAGACCTCCCTGCGTTCGATCATGCCGGCAACTTCGGAAAGCGACTTCGCGAGGAGGCTCGAATCAGCCATTGTCCACCTCCTCCTGCCGGTTGTTTGCCAGGTAGTCCGGCACCACCTGCCGGCCGTTTGCACGTTCGAGAATGGCCGCAAGGTTGGAATGCATCACCCCGACTGCCGGGCCAAGCCGCTCGATGTCTTCATCTGTCAGGCGAATCCCCAGCGATCCGGTATTCGCTTTCCACCGTTCACGAATTTCAGAAGGCAGTGTCACGCTCTTCACCCGTTCATTTTCCAGCGACAGCATCAACCGCCACCATTTCAGCACATCGTGGGAGATGCGTCATGAATCGGTGGCGGTTGAAGGGGCCGGCGAACAAGCGTCGGCTAACGTTCGACCGGCATGTCGAGACGATTGCCCCACTCAGACCAGGAGCGGTCGTAGTTGGAGAGGTTATCGAATCCCATCAGATAGAGCACAAACACGCCGTGTGCCGCGCGGATACCTCCCTGGCAATACGGGATGACCCGCATATCCGGCGTCAGGCCCACCTTCTTCAACATGCCATGAATCTCGATGGCAGTCTTGAAGCGGGTGGCGTTGTCCCACTCAATGAAATCGCGCCACTCGATGTGAACGGCTCCGGGAATACGCCCTTCCTGCTGGTTTCGCTCGTTGGGAGCAGGCCTGGTTCCCAGCCACTCGTCGTCGGCGCGCATGTCGAAAGCGATTGCCGAACCGGCCTGAATCTCCGGCAGGATCGTGTCACAACTGGCAATGCGCTCGGGATGCGGGTCCGCGGTCCAGTTGCCCGGCGTCACCTGCGGGTGCTCGGTAGAGGTCGGCATCCGACTGGCTATCCAGGCGGGCCAGCCACCGTTGATCAAGGCTGCGTTCTCATGCCCGTAATACCAGAGCACCCACCAGACACGGGCGGCGTAGACACCCCCCTGGGAGTCGTAAAGGATCACCCTGGAGTCGTTGTTCACGCCCAGACTACGGAAGATCGCCTCTGCCTGGTCCGGCGGGGCAACACCGACGAAAGTCTCGATCTCCCGGAAATAGGGATGCACCGGCAGCGCGACCGCACCCGGAACATGGGCACGGCTCTGGAAGATCTCCAGACCGTCGCAGTCGATGATCACCAAATCGGGATCGTCCTTGTGCTCATAGACCCAGGCCGGTTCGACCAGCAACTCTGGCCGGGCATAGCCCCGGATTTCAAACGAATCGTTGAGTGACATGGAAGCTCCTGTTCCGCGGCCTAGCGTACCTTGCTGGCAACAGTGATGATGGTCGGGATGGCAATCATGAAGCGCCCCTCGCGGGCTGTCGCCTCGATCGCCTTCAACCAGCGACGTGCAGTACCCCGGTCAACCTGCCGTCCTGCGGCGGCGTGGTCGTGCCAGACATTGGCGATGCCGGCCACGGTTTTGCTGTAGGGGTCTTCCAATACCAGCAACTGGCCATGAACCTGCTCGATGTACAGCCCGGCATCGACACAGGCGCGGGCCGTTTCACGGGCTGCGTATGGCGACGCATAGACACGGGCCGCCGAACCAAGCACACGCGATGTCAGCGCAGGATCTGGCCCGGCCGTCAGGATGGTGAACGGGTCGTAATCAGCCAGCACCAGCCGTCCGCCAATGGAGAGTACCCGCTTCATCTCCGCAATCACCCGGGCGATTGGCGAGACGTGCATCAGCAACTTCTCGGCCACGACAGCATCAAACGTGCCATCCTCGTAGGGCAGCGTGTGGCAATCACCGGTCTGGAAGGTGGCATTGGTGTAGCCCAGCATCTCGACCCGTCGCTGGGCAACCGAGATGAAGTGCGGGTTCAGGTCGATCCCGGCGATTTTGCCGCCCGGCCCTACCCGCTCGTAGATACCTTCGAGCAGCATACCCGGCCCGCAACCAACTTCCAGCACCGAGGCATCCGGATAGAGATGCAGATCGTCGAGCAACCGGTTGCGGATCGCCTGGTAGCGCGGGTCATCCAGCGTTTGCAGCAGCACGCCGGCAATTGGATTGACTTCGGCAGCAGTTCCGGCGGCCAACTGTTCGTAGAGATCGTTTTGCCAGGTCTCCTGGTTCAAGCGACGTCACCCCCGAGATTTCCATTGGTGTTCATGTGCAGGCGTAGCGTTCATCTACGCTAGCAGACTCCGGACGAGACTTCCAGACAATGTGCCTGCGAGACGCCTACGAATCGAGCAACGCCTCAAGTTCGTCCAGCAACGATTCGAACAGATCAATCGCCTGGTCGATCGGCTCCGGCGTCGTCATGTCAACACCGGCGTCCTTCAGCAGGTCCAGCGAATCCCGCGAGGAACCGCCGGAGAGGAACGTGCGGTAGCGTTCGCGGGCAGGCTCTCCCTCATCCAGGATCTGCCGTGACAGGGCGGCTGCAGCCGAAATGCCGGTCGCATACTGGTAGACGTAGTAGGCGCGGTAGAAGTGCGGAACCCTGGCCCACTCGATCGCAACATGCTCGTCCACTTCGAGATGCGGCCCGTAGTAACGCCGGTAGAGATCAGCGTAGTATTCGCTCAACACATCCGGAGTCAGCGCATCACCTGCCTCAACACGTTCATGCGCCCACCGCTCAAACTCGGCAAATTTGGTCTGCCGGAAAAGCGTCCCGCGAATGTCATCCAGCGCGTTGTTGATCAGGTACATATCAAGCAGTTTGTCGTCGGTATGCTTGCGCATGTAGTCGGTCAGGAGTAATTCATTGACCGTTGACGCAACCTCGGCGACGAAGAGCGTATAGCGCCCGTAGACGTATGGCTGTGCCTCGAAGGTATAGTGCGAGTGCATCGCATGGCCAACCTCGTGGGCCAGCGTGAAGACATCCCGCAACTGGGACGACCAGTTCAGCAGGATGTATGGATGCACACCGTAGACACCCCACGAATAGGCACCGCTGGTCTTGCCCTTGTTCTCGTAGATGTCGGTCCAACGGGAATCCAGCCCCGACCCAAGCGCCTGAACATAGTCGCTGCCAAGCGGTTGGAGTCCGGACAGGACCAGATCGACTGCCTCGTTGTAGCTGTATTCCTGATCAACCTCGGGGACGATCGGCACGTAGAGGTCGTAGACTCCGATCGAGTCGAGGTTCAGCATCCGCCGGCGCAGGTCCACATAGCGATGGAGCGCCGGAAGGCGCCGGTTGACCGTTTCAACCAACGCATCGTAAACCGACACCGGGATGTTGTTGGGCTTGAGCGACGCTTCCAGCGAACTTGCATATTTGCGGGTGCGGGCGAAGAAGACATCCGTCTTGACGCTGGCTGCATAGGTGGCCGAGATGGTGTTCTGGAAGCGGCGGTAGGCGCTATGCATGGCATCGAACGCCGCCTTGCGCACTTCCCGGTTGCGTGACTCGATGAAGCGCTGATAGTTGGCCTTTGTCAGGGTGACTTCCTCGCCATCCTCGTTGGTGATCGTGCCGTACTCCAGGTCGGCATCGTTCAGCATCGAGAAGATGGTGTCCGGAGCCATTGCCAGTTCGCCAGCACTGGCCAGCAAGGTTTCCGTTTCGGCGTCCAGAACATGCTCGCGCTGCCGGAGCAGATTTTCCAGCGCATGGCGATACACCTCGAGAGCCGGTTCCTCAGCCAGATACTCCTCTACCTTGCCTTCCGGAAGCGCGAGAATCTCCGGCTCCAGGAACGCAACGGTGCTGCCGAGTTCGACACTCAGGACGACAACCTTGTCATAGTCGGCCTGTGCAGAAGCATCGGTATTATCCTGGTCGCGACGCAGGCCGGCCCAGGAGAAGGCACGTGAAAACTGCTCACCTATGGCTTCTTCCAGTTGCAGGGCCTTGAGGAACTGGCCAGCGCCGTCACCGAGCGTGCCACGCAGGGCAGCCAGTTCAGGAAGCCGGTCGCGAATCTCCTGCAGCGCCGCATTCCATGCGTCCGCGTTCGGATAAATCGCCGTCAGATCCCAGGTTTCCTCAACCGGAACGTCCGCCCGTGCCCAAGTTCCCCGGTCAGCAACTGTCATCGTTCATCATCCCCTCGAGGTGTGCGTTCGTGGTGCAAAGCAGGTGCAAATGCTTCCCCTGCAAGGGTACAGAATTAGCCGTCCTTGCGGTCGGTTTTGAGTACCATTGATGAGGAATTCCCGTTACCGTTCAGTGCGTTGCATTGTGCTGCTGGATGCAGTCTGGTTGAAGGTGGTCTGGAAATGAACGAAGGATCTGGCTCAACATGTCCGACAACAGTCCACCCGAAACGCTGGATCTTGCCCGCAGTATTGTTGCCGGCAACCATGAGGCAACTGCTGAACTGATTGAGGAACTGGTTCGCACCGGCGAACTTTCCGCCATCCTCGAAACGCTCTCCTCAAACACCCTGCGTCAATTGGCACTCCTGCTCCAGGACAGCGAGCAATCCGAACTCCTGGAAAACATGGACCCGACCGACGCCGCCGAAATCGTCAGTTCGCTGACGGTCGATCAGGCTGCACGGGTGCTGGAAACCGTTGATGCAGACAATGCAGTGGATATTGTCCTCGAGATCCCGCCAGCCTTCGCCGAGCAGGTGCTGGTGGCCATGGATGCAGACTCGGCAGAGGACATCCGCGACCTGCTGATCTATCCACCGGATACCGCCGGTGGCCGGATGACACCGGCCTTCGTCTCGGTCGATCCTCATCTGCGCGCTGACCAGACCGTGGTCGCCCTGCGCAAGGTCTCCCAGGAAGCGGAGACGATCAACTACGTTTACGTTACCGATGAAGACGATCACCTGCTCGGGGTGCTATCGCTGCGAAACCTTGTGCTTAGCCCGCCGGACCGCAAGGTTGAGGATCTGATGGTGCGCGACGCTGTCAGCGTGCCGGTGGACGCCGACCAGGAGGTAGCAGCACGTACGCTCAACGAGCACAATCTGCTGGCCATCCCGGTGGTCGATGAGGACGGGCGTCTGCTCGGCATTATCACGGCCGACGACGTGGCCGACATTCTTGAAGAGGAAGCCACCGAAGACATCGAGCGGCTTGGTGGTTCCGAACCGCTGGACGAGCCATACCTCGGCGCGAGTGTCTTCCTGCTCTGGCGCAAGCGGATCGTCTGGCTGCTGCTGCTCTTCTTCGGAGCCGCCTACACCACAACGGTGTTGCAATTCTTCGAATCCGAACTCAACGCAGCCGTGGCACTGGCGTTCTTTATTCCGTTGCTGATCGGTACTGGCGGAAACGTCGGCTCACAGGTTGTCACAACGATTGTCCGCGCCATGGCGGTCGAAAACATCCGCCTCGGCGATATTGGCCGTGTGGTGATAAAAGAGGCCAGGGTCGGCCTGATGCTCGGCTCGGTGATGTCGCTGGTGATGTTTGGCCGCGCCCTGATGCTGCGCACCGGCTACGACATCGCGTTCATCGTTGCCGCCGGCGTCTTCCTGATTGTTTGCTGGGCTGCGATTGTCGGATCAACCCTGCCGCTGCTGCTCCGGCGCATCGGCGTCGACCCGGCGGTCGTGTCGGCCCCGTTCATTTCGACCCTGGTCGACGGGACCGGTCTGGTGATCTATTTCATGATTGCCCGGGCGGTACTTTCCTAGGTCCGGCCAGGTCAGGAGCGGATGCTGCGCACCTTGTTGGCCATCACCAGCAAGGCAGCGATGCCGGCGGCAGCAATCGCCGCCGAACGGGTCTTGCGGCTGGCACCCGGTGAATCCGGCTCGGCCGTTTCCGCGGTGACCTTGCCGGATGGCAGGACAACATTCGGCGACACCGTTGCATCCACCGCCGTGATCTGGCGTGCCAGCACCGCGTTGATTTCTGCTCCAAGCAGGAACACAACTCCGGTGATGAAGAAGAACAGCATCAGGACAATCAGGCCGCCAAACACGCCGTAGGCGCTGCCGGGATTGGCATAGGTCACATAGATCTGGAACAGAAACACCATCACAAACCAGAGCAGGGCCGCCGATATGGAACCTGGTGTCACGAACTTGAATGGTTGCTCGAGGTTCGGACCGAAGTAATACAGCAACGACAAGACAAACATCAGGAAGGCAACGGCCAGCAGATACCGGACGATGTTCCAAATCCAGAGAAATGCGCCGGCCAACCCGAATTCGTCCGCCACAAACTCGCCGATGTCACCCCCGAAGAGGAAGAGCACGAACGAAATAATCAGCAACATCCCGAGGCCAAGAGTCAGGAGCACGGCCAGCCCCTTCGCCTTGATGAATGTACGCTGTTCGTCGACGTCGTAGGCGCGGTTGAACGCCTTCATCAGGGTGTTCACTGCATTTGAGCCGGACCAGAGTGCGACCAGCAGTGATGTAAGCGCACCAACCGAGGCCAGTCCGCCACTCGACTCGGTAATGGCATTCTCCACCAGTTGATTCAGGACAGATTCGGCTTCTGCACTGGGTGCATGTTCGTTGATGAGTTGCACCAGTTCGCCGGAAACATCAACCCCGGTATAATGATCAACTATTGCTGCAAGGCTGATAATGAAGATCAGCAGCGGAGCCAGCGAGAAGACAACGTGATACGAGATTTCAGCGGCAAGCCCCGGCACATCATCCTCGATCACCTGGGCAACAACTTCCTTGCCGGTATCGAGCGGCGTTGGTTTAGGTGCCATTCCGGAAACATAGGTATTTTGCTGAAGCTCGGTCATTCGAAATCGTCCCTTGCTGAGGTTGATGTGCGTGTGCATGCCTCTTTCCAGCATACGACGATGGATCGAGGTATCAGTATGTATCGCGACCTATAATCAACCGTTTTGAATATGCGTCGACCGTGAAGGATTACTTTGCAGAATGAGTGAACCGCTCTCCATACAGCAACTCGTAAGCCGCGAAGAGCCATCACATGTGCAGGTTTCACCTGATGGCAACTGGATTGTCTGGGTGGTTGCGCCCCTGAGCAAGGAAGGCGAACACCCGGTATCAACCATCTGGATCGCGCCATTCACCGGTGGCGAACCGAAACAGTTCACCAGCGGGCAGTGGAACGACCAGGCACCGGCATGGTCACCCGATAGCAAGCACCTTGCGTTCCTTTCGGATCGTGCCGAACGCGGTAAGCAGAGCTTGTACATCGCCCCGGTTGACGGCGGCGAAGCCTGCCGCGTACTCGACCAGCAGGGCGACATGGCCAACCCGGAATGGTCACCCGCCGGTCACCGGATAAGCATTCTCATCACCGACCCGGAAACCGAAGAAGAAAAGAAGCGCTCCGAGGAACGTGATGATGCAAAGGTCTGGGACACCGAATACAAGTTCCAGCGCCTCTGGATGGTTGATCCTGCCAGCAAGAAAGCCGAGGCAATTTCCCCGGAAAACCTGCAGGTTTGGAGCTATGCCTGGACTCCCGAAGGTGACAAACTGGCGATCAACACCTCACCCACTCCCCGCTACAACGACACCCTGAACGAGACGATCGTCTGGTCGCTCAAGCCGGATGGCAGTGATCTCACCGAAATGTTCCGACTGCTCGGCACAGCCGATGGCATGGTGTGGTCCGCTGGCGGCGAACGCCTGGCCTACCGCTCGGCTTCTGGCAAGGCGGTAGCCGGAGATACCGTGTTCAGTCGCGATGCATCCGGCGGCGATGAGGTGGAACTCACTCCCGGGTATGCCGGCACAGCCGAATTCACCGCTCCGCTCGAGGGCGGCAAGGCGATCTTGCTGAAAGGCGTCGAAAGCATCAACTCGGCACTCTATCGCCTGGAGTGGGACGGCACGCGGACTGCATTGATTCCAGATGGCCTGACCGGGTATCTGGAAGGTGTCGTCAGTGCCAGCACTTGCGGTAAACGTATCGCCGGAGTCTGGCAGGATATGACCACCCCGCCGGAAGTCTGGACGCTGGATGAAGAAAAGCAACGACAAGTCACCAACCTGGGCAAGGACCTCCACGGCGCAGCTATTGGCGAACCGGAACTGGTTACCTGGACCAGCGACGAAGGCGTTACTGTCGAGGGAATCCTCTACAAGCCGGCCGGATACGAGCCGGGCAAACGCTACCCGCTGGTCGTCAGTGTGCACGGCGGCCCGACCTGGCTCTGGGCGAACGTCTATCACGCAAGCTGGCACGACTGGGGCGCCGTTCTGGCCGGACGGGGAATTGCGGTGCTGTTGCCCAACCCGAGGGGTAGCACCGGGCGAGGCCCGGAGTATCTGAACGCGCTCTTCAACGAGGTGGGCCGCAACGAATACCGCGACATGATCAGCGGCGTCGAGGCGATGGTCGAACGGGGCATTGCCGACCCGGACCGGTTGGGAATCGGTGGCTGGAGCTGGGGCGGCTACATGTCATCCTGGGCGATCACCCAGACCGACCGGTTCAAGGCGGCAATTGTCGGCGCCGGGCTACCGAACATGATCACGGACAACAGCCTCGGCGACATCCCCAGCGCCAACCTCTCCTATTTCGACAAGTCGCCCTACGAGGACCCGGATACCTACTTCGACCGCTCGGCGATCCGCTATATCTACCGGGTCAAGACCCCGACACTGGTACTTCATGGCGAAAACGATACCCGCGTCGCAACCGCAGAAGGCATTGAGCTCTACATCGCCCTGCGACAACTCGGGGTGACCACCCGGTTCGTTACCTACCCGCGCGAGGGACACAGCATCCGCGAACGCAAACACCAGGAGCATCTCCTCAACGAGATGATCACCTGGTACTCGCGGTATCTACTGGGTGAGGAACCGGAAGCGTTCGACGCCTGACCGCAAGACATACCAAAGGGCCGTTGCGACAACGCAACGGCCCTTTCTGATGTTCCGGTTCCGGAGTGTTCTCCGTCTACGAGGTGCTTGCCTCGCTGGACTCTGCCGGGGGTTGCCAGTAGAGACTGCGGGTAAGCGTGCCGGCAGCAGTCAGGCGAATCCGGCGGCCATCCGGGTCATGTTCCGGTTCGACCAGCGAGGCAACCACCGGGCCATGCCACGGTTCAAATTCACCGGCATAGGGATCAAGGTGAAGGTAGAGCGTTTCGCCGGCGCAATCGGCGATTGCCTTGCGGGCATCGGCGTCCCAGCAACCCATCTCGCCTCGCCAGTCATCCAGCGGGCGGGCACGGTCTCCGGTTTCGAACACAATCAGACACCAGCCGGAAGCCAGCGTTTCGCCATCTTTTTCACGGGCGATCCTGCCGGGCAGGGAGCGTGTTTCTACCGCCATCAGACCCTCTCACCTTCGTTGCGTGCAGATGCTGGTGTCTATCATACCCGGTTGGCGGTCCGGGGAAAATCAGTCCCAGTGCCGGGTAACACTCGAACTGCGCTTGAGCCGTTCGGAATCCGGCACCGGCACCACAATCCCGAAGCCATCCACAAAATCCGCCGGATTCACCCCGACCGGGTGGTTTCCGTAGGTCGGCTTGTGCCGCCGGGGTACCGGTTTGGACTCGTAGCTCACTGCCAACGGAGCGGATGCGGCATGCAGCCGCCAGAGGAGCCGGGCAATGCTCATCGGAACGCTAATGCTCCAGCGCCCGGCCTGTAATGCCACCCGGTAGGCCTTCCGTGCACGCCGGCGAACGTGGAGAATCTCCATCAACAGCCGGTTATAAAAGACGGCAAACATCAGCGTGCCGAAGACCGTCTTGAACAGCAGGTCGATCGAGCGGTAGGCCAGCGCCACATAGGATGCCCGCAGGAATCCGATGCCGAAGCCGTTCAACTGGGTCGCCATCGAGGTGTCGGTCACGCCCAGCCCGGATGGAACCGGAATCACTACCCCGGCAGCCTGGGAAAGCGACATGATCGTGACGCCTTCGAAAAAGCTCAGACCGCGCACGGTAAGTCCGTTCACCAGCGCCCAGAACATCCCTGCAGAAATCAGCGTCGCAGCAAGACTGAACGCAACACCACCGGCGATCACCTTGCCCCGCATGACGGCGAGAATACGGGCGTGAACGTCTGCCCCCTGTGGCAGGAAGCGCCGCGTCACCCGGCGGCGGGAGAGCAAGTCAGAGACGACATTCCAGACTCGTTGGGAACGTCCCATCACCACCATGAAGACGGCAAACGCAACACCCAGCCCCGGAATGATGAACCGGATCGCCGGCTCACGGGCATAGAGCAGAATGCCGTAGGCGAGGAACGAGATGGCGATGGCATCACAGACCAGACTGACAAACATTGCCGAGGCAGCCTGGCGCATCCGGACGTGGCCATGCTCCTGCGCCAGCCGCGGAGACAGCCAGCCGCCACCTGGCAACGCGGCAACCGACAGGGCCGCCATGTAACTGGTGATACCGTCTCGCCAGCGAATATCAAGATTGGCCGAGCGCAGGTAGAAGGCGAAGCGCGCTGCCTTGACAAACGTTCCCAGCAGGAAGAAACCGAAGAGCAGCGCGATCGAGCCCACACTCATGTCGGCAAATGCCGACGTAAGAATGTCGAGATTGGCATACCTGACGAGCGCCACTATTGCGGCGATCGCGATGATGAAGAGAATCAGGCGCCTCATCGAAGCTGCTCAACATTTCTGGTTAACCGGAACCAGTGAACACTATCCTGCCTGTGCACACCGCCGGTCAGAAAACGGAGCAGGGCGCGCCGCCAGATTGAAAACCGGAACAATCGCGGGGTGCAGGTCGAAAGTGGAACGATCCCGATTTCTCCGGAGCAGTCTAGCTGTCTTCCGCTTGTTGCCGGCCCGTCGTGGCCCGCCAGCGGGAGATCGCACGTTCTACCTGCATCCGTTCGTCAAACTCCAGCTCAAGCCAGGGAAAGCGACTTCGCTCGATAGAGGCTGTCAGCGCCTCACACGTCCAGAAACCAAGCTCTTCGCACTTGATCCGGACGTTCTCCGGCAACCCGAGCACTTCAAGTGGCTCGGCATGCCATTCAAGATCACGCGAACCGATGACCGGCGCCAGTGCCAGTACCACGAGGATACCCAATCCGACCACAGTTGCCGCCAGTGATGCAACCGAAGCCAGCATAGCCGGGAACAAGGCCCACGTCGGCCACTCTCCCATTCCGGTGACAATAAACCAGCTACCTGCAATGCCTGCGGTTGCCAGCATCGCTGCTGACAACATCGGACGTTCCGTCATGATGCCCGGAATCCGGGGCATGATCGGCTCCTGCATTGCCTCCTGGGTCAGTCGCCGGTGGTTCATTGGTCCAGTCGGACCCATAAACAGGAACAAGGACGAAACCGTTCTTCCATGTATGAAATCGACAGGACAACGCCGAAAGGTGCGTTGCCTGACCATAATGATACTTGGAAACATAACGGCAAATTGACCCTGTTTATGTATCCGAAAGGGTTACATCAAGGCAGGAGACCTTGTCGTTGCAACCGCTCGATCGTCAGCAGTCCCAGGGTGATTTCGTCACCATGACCAACCCTGTCCGGCCACCACTCAAAGCGCGCACGTTCAAAAACCTGATAGACCACCTTGCGGCCATCCGGCTGGATGGTTGACCACTCCTCGGAAAGCGGATACCCGAAGACGCCCACCCCGCCGTGTGCCTCGAAGAGGGACTTGAAGCCGTGTGCAACGGTGTGCCCGGTCTCCGGGAAGAAGATGAAATGCGGGTTAGGCTCGAAGACCTCAACCGGTGCTTTCGCGGCAGGATCAATATAGGTTGAACTGCCCAGTTTTTCGGCTGTTACCCTGGGTGGCGATGTCTCGCCGGAGAGGTCAATCGAAAGCACAGTCCGCTCGAAATACTGCACGAAGCGTACGGTGCCATCATCCAGCACCTCACGGAAGAACTCGGAGACCGGCAGCCCGTGGAACCACCAGCCACCGGTGGCATACCAGTATTCCAGCAGCGGCACCGGCACATTGTGTCCGGTCTCCGGAATGTAGCCAAACCGGCCATCCTCGATCGGTGCCACAAAATGGTCCATCGGCGGGCGTTCGCCAGGATGGACCGTCACAATGTCACTGTAGGCTGCCGGCAGACCCGGCAACTCGTGGTGCTCGGTTTCCAGCCAGAGGAACGTAACGTTCACCCAGTCGGAACTGGTCATTCCCAATGCAGCGAACGCTCCATCGGCGATGTCCATCCCGGCCGGTGACAGGATCTTCCGGCCCCAGCCATCGAGTCCGTCGTTGTAGCCCTGGTAGAAAGCAGCCTCTGCCTGTGGCAACCCACGCGGCAGGTCAGACCATGTGCGCTCGGATCGAGGGTCCCAGTAGTTGTCCTCAACGTTCCAGGGGCCGACATCCCAGACCGGAAGCACCAGCGATGTGCCGTTGTACTCCACCCGCACCTGGAACTCATCGCCACCCCGGCTGGAAAGCACACAGAAGCAGGGCAATGCCACGAAAAAGTCATCCGGCTGAATCACGTGTCCGTTCGCGGTGGTGTAACCGACCAACCCTTCCGGATGGGCAAACACCCGGAATGTTGTCCCGCCAATATCGTTGAGCGGTTCGGTTTCCTGTTCCTGCTCCCAGGCGATTGCCGGTTGGATCAACCCCAGCAGCAATGCAACAGCAATCAGGAATCCTGGCCACCGGCGCCCGGCCCTGGTCATCGCCGTACTTATGTTGCGTTTGTTTGTATTCATGCGGCATGTTCTAACACGCACGCTATACATTGCGCAAACAGTGACTGTTCGTCACGGGCAAAATGCGCGGATTACTGCCACATTCGCGGATCAAATGTCGGATCCGGAAACATCGGTGGACAACCGTTGAACACAGCATCCGGACGCAATTCCAGGTGCCACGGTTCGTTCTCGTAGACCTGACACAGTCCATATGCCGCGCCACGTTCTGCCAGCCACTCAATCGCATCATTCGGACCGACATCGATGGCATTGCCGGTGACATGGGCCGAGGTTTCCGGAGTAGCCACCCAACGGGATGCTTCCTCCAACGAGCCATAGGTGACGATTGCCTCGTGCAACAACTGTTCCTGATAGCGGGGCGATCGCCATCCGCTGGTCACCAGTATCTCGATCGAATCCTGTGCCGCGTCCATCGCAGCCTGGCGGATAGCCTCCAGCAGGTCAGGATCGAGGTTCCCGACTGCCGGAACGTGTGTATCAAACACACTCACCCGGACACCATCCGGGATAAAGCCATCCTGAGTACCGGCGAGCGCCGGTTCGGGCGCCGCGGTCAGCGTTTCCGCACCGGCTGTGGGCTGCCCGGTGACAGTGAACGAAGCTTCCTGCCCCTGTGCCGGAGCCTGGTCCGGCAATAACGAGCGCCCGGTGATAATCGCAATGACGACAGCCATCACGATGAGCGCCCATCCGGTCAAACGATTGCGTGTGTGTGCCGTCTTGCGGCGAGATGCAGTATTCATGCTCACAGGAAAACAGGCAGCGTGTTGCCGGAACGTATGCAATTTTCGATACGCTGGCGATATCCCCCGCCTGCCTATAATCGGAACATGCGTGTACTGATCGTTGAAGACGAGCCATACATGGCAGAAGCGATCCGTGATGGATTGCGACTGGAAGCAATCGCAGCCGACATCGCCGGCGACGGGGAAACGGCGCTGGAACTGCTCGATCTCAATACCTACGACATCGCCATTCTCGACCGGGACATACCGGGGCCATCCGGTGATGACGTGGCCGCCAGCATCGTTGCATCCGGCAGTGGCACCCCGATCCTGATGCTAACCGCCGCAGACCGTCTGGATGACAAGGTAACCGGGTTCGAACTCGGGGCCGACGACTACCTGACCAAACCGTTCGACCTGAAGGAACTGGTGCTTCGACTACGGGCGCTTGCCCGTCGCCGGGCGTACATCCGCCCCCCGGTTCTGGAAATTGCCGGGTTGCGGCTCGATCCCTTCCGGCGTGAGGTCTACCGGGATGGTCGCTACATCGCGCTCACCCGGAAGCAGTTCGCGGTGCTCGAGGTGCTGGTTGAAGCTGCGGGTGGCGTGGTCAGCGCCGAGGAACTCCTGGAGCGGGCATGGGATGAACATGCCGACCCGTTCACCAACGCGGTGAGGATCACGGTTTCGGCGCTCCGCAAACGCCTTGGTGAGCCCTGGCTGATTGCAACCGTACCGGGCGTCGGCTACCGGATTGATACCGGAGATGACGGTGCCTAGAGAGCCCGGTATCAGCGTACGCCTCAAGTTCACGTTGAGCTACGCCGGGTTTCTGATCGTTACCGGTCTGGTCCTGCTCGCGGCAGTCTGGTACTTCCTGTTGCGGGGCCGGCCATCGCGAATCGGCATTCCCTCGCTTGCTGATTTCCCTCGGGTGTTTGACCCCAGCAACTTCGGCCCAATGGTCTTTGTGCCGGCGGCAATCATGTTGCTCGGTTTCCTGCTGGTGTTCGGGTTGGTAGGTGGTTGGTTCCTGTCTGGTCACATGCTGGCACCACTCTCCCGGATCACCGAAGCGACCCGTCAGGCAGCGCGCGGATCCCTCTCCCACCGGATCAGGATGGAAGGCCCCAACGACGAGTTTCGCGAACTTGCCGACGCGTTCGACAGCATGCTGGCCGAACTGGAAGCCCACGTTGAGGAGCAACAGCGCTTTGCTGCGAACGCATCCCACGAACTGCGCACGCCCCTGGCCATCACCCGGACGCTCCTTGATGTCGCCCGTAACGATCCATCACGCCAGGATAGCGACCTGGATGAACGTCTCCGGACCCTGAACACCCGGGCTATCGAACTGACCGAGGCGCTGCTCCTGCTCAGCCGGGCGAGACAGCGCACATTCGACCGCGAACCAGTCGACCTGTCATTAGCCGTTGATGAAGCCGTCGAGACACTGTTGCCGCTGGCGGAGCAGCATGATGTCTCCATCGACGTTTCCGGCGGCACCGTCTGGACAACCGGTTCACATGCCTTGCTCCTGCAGATGACCACCAACCTGCTGCATAACGCCATCGTCCACAACCGGCCCCGTCAAGGGCAGGTAAAAATCACCACCGGTGCGTGGCCCGGTGGTGCATTGCTGACCGTGGAAAACAGCGGCGAGATCATCGCACCGGAAATGGTGGCGACCCTGACCGAGCCATTTCAGCGCGGTACGGAACGGATCCGGAGCGATCACGCCGGCGTCGGGCTCGGCCTGGCGATCGTCAGGAGCATCATCGAGGCACACGACGGAACACTGGCGATTGCGCCGCGTGTCGAGGGTGGCCTCTCGGTGCTGGTGAAACTGCCGGCTCCTGCTCGCTTACCGTAGCTCTTCCTGCGGAACACCCGGCTTTGCCAGGTCGTAGGGTGGCGGTGAGAGTTCAGGACGTGTACCGAGACGACCGTTGACCACGAGCTGGCCCAGACACTCCAGAATCGCATGGACACCCAACAGCGCAGTGATATCGGCATTGTCGTACGGCGGTGCCACCTCAACCACTTCCATGCCGACCAGCCCCTCCCGGGCAAAGGCGCGGATCATCCGCAACACTTCGCGCGGCAACAATCCTCCGGGCACCGGTGTGCCGGTTCCGGGTGCAAAGGCCGGGTCAACCGAGTCCACATCGAACGAGATCCAGACGGCCTTGGCATTGCGCCAGGCGACCTCTAGCGCGTACTCGATGACCTTGTCCACCCCGTAGCGATCCACGTCATCAATCGTGATAACTGTCGCGTTACGATCCTTTGCGTTCTTCAGGCCGTCGGTGCCGGCGGCCCAGCCCCCGATACCGATCTGGACCAGGTTCTGGGGCGGCGCGTTCGGGATGTTGGTTGCGTGGAAGAACGGCGAACCATGCATCCGCTCGTCCAGTGACATTTCGGAGAGGTCCGAGTGGCGGTCAAAGTGAATGATGCCGATGTTGCCGTCAATATACGGCGCGATGCCGCGGACATCCGGATACCCGATGGCATGGTCTCCGCCAAGCACCACCGGAAAGGCACCGCGCTCGAAAACGTAGGAGACGCCCTTCGCAATCTGGTCGAAGGTCTTCTCGATGTTCGCCGGGATGACATTGATGTTGCCGGCATCGACCATGGTGATCGACTCGGGCAGGTTCACCCCCCGGGCGGGATTATAGGTACTGGATACCCCGGAAATGCGGCGCATGGCGTCCGGCCCGAACCGGGTTCCGGAACGATAGGTAGTGCCACCATCATAGGGAGCACCAATAAAGACCACGTCCTGGCTGTCCAGTTCGCGCATGTCCTCGAGGTACTGCGAACCAAACATGGTGCCATTGTTTGACCGGCGGCCACGGTTGAACAGGGTGATTGTGCGGTCACGGATGCTTTCGGCAGCCGGAATACCAAACGCTCGGCGTGCTTCCTCGCGCTCCTTGCCCTTGGTACCCTCCAGTGCCTCAGCAGATTCCATCGCCCAGGCGCCCTGCAGGTCTTCGCGCCTGATGCGTTGCCGTTCCCGTTGCTCTTCGTTCTCGGTCATGGCCGCCCTCCTCTATCCACGTCACCGACCCTGTGAGGTTCCGGTATTCCCGAAAGAATGCAAAGCCCGGTGCCCCGAAGGACCTGGTCGGACTCGTGATGTGTACGGGTTATCTCGGAGACAGTGTACAACGACCCCGTGTAGTACGGGGCGGTTCAGGAGGATATCCGCTGACCGGGTTTAGAGGTTCTGGTCCTTGAGGCGGCCAATGCGCTGGTCAACCGGCGGGTGCGTATCGAACATCCGGGAGAGCGGCGTCCGGCTGAACGGATGGACCACCAGCAGATGCGCCAAAGCCGGATTCACCGGGGAAACCAGGCGGCCGGCGAAGCTGTTGATCTTTCGCAGTGCCGATACCAGGTGGTCGCTACCGCCACAGAGTTCGACCGCGCCGGCGTCAGCCTCATACTCAGAGGCGCGCGAGGTGCCAAGTCGCACCACCAGCGCTGCCGGCAGGGCGAACCAGAATCCAAAGATCTGGTTGCGGCGCTCTACTGCATCAGGCTTGCGCAGGCGGCGGAAGCGGATGTCGTAGTAGGTTGAGCACCCCAGTCGCATACTGATCGCCCCGGGAATGGCGGCAAACATCGTGGCCGAGGTTGCAACAATCCGGCCCGGACGCAACAGGTGCGACAACTCGTGGGCCAGCACTGCCTCAACCTCTTCCGGGGTGAGGATCGCCAGCAGTGGTTCAGTGACGCCAACCAGACCGCCAGCAGGGGTCGGGGCGGCAAATGCGTTCGGAGTAACCAGTCGGGAAACGGCGACAGCCGGAACCGGGATACCGGCCCGTTCTGCCAGCCGTTCCACCATATCGATCAGTTCAGGGTGTGTGGTGCGATCCACCAGCGAGGCATCGAAGATACGGACAATCACTCTGGCTGCGAAGGAATAGGCCACAATGACCAGCATCGAACCGAAGAGGACACCGATGGCCAGCCCTTGCAGCCCGTTGATGGCAGCACCGATGAGGGCAAACGGTAACCCTACGACCAGCATCAACACGCCGAGTCGAAGTGCCGAGCCGGTTTCAAATCCTCTGCTCAATCAAGAACCTCGTACTTCTCAAACGGCTCACCCAGAAGCGGGAGCGCATGCTGCCTGAAGGCAGCGGTCACCCCGGCTCCGGAAGAATCAATCATGCTATCCGGCATCCGTCGTTCAACGTTGGCAACCATGCTCAACGGCGCCGTTGTATACGTCACCTGGTAGGGATCATCGCTTTCACGCTGGATCGCGATCATGACACCACTCTCCCCGGCAGAAAGCCGCCGGACTGCAACCTCACCACAGCGAACTGCTTCCTGAAGATCGGTTTCAGAGACTGCGTGCATCGCCATCCTTGAGATCGTGCCCGGTTTGTCATATCGTGCCCGGACATTCAATGCCATGCTCAATGCGTGGGCAAGCATACTACCTGCTCCACCATAATACGCATGGCCGAACGTATCCACCCATTGAGGTACACCGCCGGATATGTGTTCCCCGTTTGCCCAACGCATTGTTTCCGGAACAACCAGCACAGCGGAGCCGGTTTCGACAATGCGTTGCTCGACGATGCCTGCCAGGTGGTCCAGCGACTCAAACGGCGTTTCCGGCAGGCTGACCAGCGGCGGAATCATGGATTCATCGAACGCGAGCGTGCCGGCCGCAGCAAGCCAACCGGCGTTGCGGCCCATCACCTCGATGATTTTGACCGGGTAGATCTTCGCCATCGCCAGCGTATCGAACGCCGCATCCCGAACAGCCAACGCTATAAAACGCGCTGCCGAGCCGTAACCCAGCGAATGGTCGGTGCCGGCCAGGTCGTTGTCGATCGTCTTGGGAATGTTGATGACCCGCAGGTTGGCACCACGGGCTTCGGCAAGTTTGGCAAGCCGGTCCGAGGTATCGGCGGTGTCATTACCGCCGATGCCGATCACTGATTCGATCCTGTTCCGGATCAGGATATCGAGGACCTGCTCAATGCGGGCATCATCCGGCCGGAGACGGGTGGTTCCGAGCGCGGCCGAAGGGGTGCGCATTAGTCGGTCAAGGCGGGAGTCCGTCAGGCTGGAAAGGTCGATAAAGGACTCCTCGAGAATGCCCTCGACCCCGTTTCGTGCCCCAAGTATTCGTGGATTCCCGAATTCTGCCTGTGCTGCACGAATTGCTCCAACGAGGCTGGCGTTCAGCACAGCAGTTGGGCCACCCGATTGAAACAACAACATTGCGTGCTTCGTGTCAGTTCCCCTTGCCCGGTTGCCTGTCGAGACCGCCCCACGCGGACAGGACAATAGTACGCGTTCGTACGCAAATCGGCGAGGTCGAACGTGACAAATCGAACGAATGCGGCTTTCAATATTGAGACATCCGGCCCGGTTTCCCGGCTGGATATATGACGTTTTTCGCATCTGCAAGCCGGTTTCGGGGTTGCGAATTCACCGGCATCGTGGCACGCTGGGTAGTGGATACACGGTAGCCCGGGAGGATAGAGAATTATCATGGCAGATTCAATCCGGAAGCGCATTTCACGAGCCATTGACAAGGCTTCTGCCCAGGCTCGCGAACTTGCCAAGTCGATCCAACCCCGGCCGAAACTCACCCCGGTGCCTGTTCCGGCCCGACCCCGCCGCTAGACCGGCAACCACACCGGTTTCATACCTTTTCAAGCCACCATTGTGACGTGGGCTGTAGTAGTCTGCGTGTATATCGACGACAGCACGTGACGGCTTGGAATGACCGATGCATATCTACATCATGAGACACGGGGATTCCCCGACTCCGGAAGAGGCTGGCGTCTCCAGTGATGAGGAACGCCCACTTTCGGAACTTGGCCGGCAGGAAGCGGCGATCATGGCCTATCTGCTCGAACGGCTGGACGCAGCACCGGACCTCATTCTTTCCAGTCCACTCATTCGTGCCTGGCAAACCGCGGAAATCATCAGCCGTCACTTTGACTCCGCAGCTGAAGTCACCACCAGCCACGAACTTGCCCCCGGTGGATCATTCTCCGGGACGCTTGCCCAGATTCTCCGGGCTGGCCGGCCACGAAATGTCCTGCTAACCGGACATATGCCCGGTGTCGGGAGGCTGGCCGGGTTCCTGCTCTGGAACCAGCCGGATATGGGGTTTCATTTCCGGACAGCCGGCATCTGCCGGATTGACCTTCCGGATGAACACCCCGCACCGGGCTATGGTGACCTGCGCTGGCTGATCGGCCCGCGCTCGGCCGAACGTATCCTGACGGTGCCCGATTGAGCGGAACCGCCCCTGCTTCGGAAAAGGCAGCCCGGTTTGCCCTTCTGCTGCTGGTCGCTGCTGTCTTTGTCGTGTCCCTCGATTCGCGGGTTATCACCCCACTGCTGCCGGCAATCGCCGAGGACTTCGATAGCTCCATCAGCCGCGCCGGTCTGATTGTCACTGCCTACCTGTTGCCCTACGGACTCTTTCAACTGCTCTATGGCCCGGTGGCAGACCGGGTGGGCAGAATTCGCGTTATCTCGGTGGCGCTCGGCGTCTTTGCCCTTGGGTGTATTCTCTGCGCTGTTGCTCCCACACTGGAATTTCTGGTGGTCCTGCGCTTCCTGACCGGTGTTTCGGCAGCAGCCGTCATCCCGATGACACTTGCCTATATCGGCGACACCGTCCCCTATGAACAGCGCCAGGCAGCGATCGGCATGACGGTGATGTCCACCTCGATGGGACAAATCCTCTCCAGTGCCGTTGGCGGTTTGCTGGCAGCATTCGTCTCCTGGCGGGCGATCTTCGCGATCGACGGTGTTATCGCCCTTGTGATTACCGTGATCCTGCTGCGCCAGCCACTGGCAAGAGCAGTCATCCCGGCGGTCCGGAGATCGGCGCTCGCACCATACCGGATCGTGCTGGCAGACCGGCGACATGTTGCCTACTACGCGCTGATCTTTGTTGAAGGGGCGATTGGACTCGGGGCATTCGCCTACTTCGGTGCGCTGCTGCGTGAACGCGACGGCTTCTCGTTCACCACCATCGGCATCTACACCGCGATCTTCGGCCTCGGCTCATTGCTGGTTGGGCGCTACATTGGACGGATCGCCGGGAGGCTCGGCGAGCAACGCATGATCGCCTTTGGTGGTGCCGGAGGATCTGTCGGGTTCGTGCTGGTTACCCTGCAACCGTCGGCGATCATCTTCCCCTTTGCCATGCTGCTGATGGGAGCAGCGTTCATCATGATGCACTCCACCCTGCAAACACGGGCAACCGAACTGGCCCCGACCGCTCGCGGAACCGGTATTGCGCTGTTCGCCTTCTCGCTCTTCCTCGGAAGCAGCCTTGGGGCGTTCCTTACCGCAATGTCGCTGGAACGGATCGGCTACAACGAGACGATGCTCATCCTGGCCGGCATCTTTGCAGCGTTCACCGCCACGATGACCCTGACCTTCAGGGCAATCACCCAACCTCACTATCCGGACGAACACGAGCAATCTGTTGCGTGAACGGTGCGCGCTTTCTAGACTGCCGGTATTGAACATTGCACGCCCGGAAAGGACGCACCGTGAACGAGAGTCAGGTCTATCTCGAGCAACTGACCACTCTGTCAAATGAACTCAAGACCGAAATCACCGGCACCGACGCCAACCTGATGTACCAGCGGCCGGCGCCGTCGGTCAACACGCCCGGATTCCTCTACTGGCACATTCTCCGCATCTGGGACCTGGACCTGAACCACTTCATCAAGGCCCAGCCGGACGATGGCGATGCCTGGTACCGGGGCGGCTTCACCGACAAGGCAGGTTACGACCCGTCCGCCCACGGTCCGGGACGTCTGCCGGGTATGGGCTTCGGCTACACCGATGAGGAAGTGGACGAGATCGCCGTCATCCCGGTCGAGGTGCTGATTGCCTATCACGACCAGTTGATGGCCGAGACGGTCGAACTGCTCAACTCAGACATCGACCTGCGGGCCGAGTTCACCCCGCCAGGACGCTCGCCAATGACCGCTGCCGCCCGCCTGCAGCACCTCATCGGCCACTCCTACGGCCACCTCGGTGACATCCGCTTCGCCAAGGGCTTGCAAGAGAAGGCCGGCCTTTCCTGAACCGGTAGCCGCTAACCGCTTGCGCCATCAGTCATCCCGACCGGAGTCGAGTGGCGCAGACGAACGACCAGGTTGACTCCTGACGCCCGTCTGCCGAGATCCCTCGACTTCGCTCGGGATGACAATTTGAACGAGGATGGCAACTTCCGACGTCCCGTCAGGGCCGCCACGTCGATTCGTCATCCCGACCCGCTTCTTTCCCTCACCCCGACTGGCTTCATTTCGTCATCCCGACCTGTTTTTTCTCACCCCGGCCCGCTTCCTTTCGTCATCCCGACCGGCTTCCTTTCGTCATCCCGACCGGAGCGGAGGGATCTCGACCAACCGGGAAATGACACATCCCGGGCGAAACGTGGTGAATCGGCCCTGGATGTTGTGTTGAAGACCGGTCTACTCGTCGACGAAGCCGGCGGCGATGCGGTCGGCGGCTGCCTTTCCGAGTTTCTTTTCGGCCCAGTAACGGTTGGTGCGATAGAGGCTCTGTACCGTACCGGCATCGCTCCAGAAGCCGTCGAGTTCGGCCCACTGGAGGCGGTTGTCGTTCAGATAGAAGTTGTTGACGTCGGTGATTTCCAGTTCGCCGCGACCGGATGGCTCCAGACGGCTGATGTAATCGAAGACCGTCGAATCGTAGATATACAGGCCGGTCACCGCGTAGTTACTGGCGGGATTTTCCGGCTTTTCCTCGATCCGGATAATCCGTGACTGGTCTTCCGGATCAAACACCGGGCAACCAAACCGTTGCGGATCAGGGACTTCCTTGAGGAACAGCATCGCGCCGTCGCGGAAATTCTCGACTGCCGGGCGAATATCGGCATCGGTAGTGTTGTCGCCAAGAATCACGCACACCGACTCGCCATCGGCGAACTCCTCAGCCAGCGAGAGTGCCTCGGCAATGCCGCCATTGGCTTCCTGAAAGGTGTATTCAAGGTGGCGGATACCGAACTGTTTGCCATTCCGCAGCACCGGCACGAAATGGCCGGCATGGGGGCCGCCGGTAACAATCAGGATGTCATCAATGCCGGCGGAGACCAGCGTCTGGATCGGGTAGTAGATCATTGGCTGGTCGTAGATCGGTAGCAGATGCTTGTTGGTGGCATGGGTTAGCGGATAGAGCCTGGTCGCCAGGCCCCCTGCCAGAATGATGCCCTTCACGCCTCTTCGTCCTTTACTCTCTCCCGTTCGGGAGATTCTTCCGGCAGCGGGTATTTCCGGAGGATCAACAGGCCGCCGGCAACGATGGCAAGGCCAATAACCGTTCCGGCCAGTTGTTTCAGGCCAAACCCGGAGCCGGGCATTCCGAGGGCAATCTGGTCAGCAAACAGTGACGACAGGGAGAACATCGTCCCCAGCACAATCACTGCATATCCTGCCAGCCTGATCTGTTCGCGAAAAATGAGATTACCGCCCTCTCAGGCTCAAACAACCCTCCGGCATCGCGCCGCAGTATAACAACCTCGACCATGCCACACTGGCTACGCCATCGACGACAGGTAGAACGAATTGAACAACAGACGGTACGTCCCTCGTGCCTGCGCCCGGAACTGCGGGCGGAACCCGAACAGGATCACCCGACCGGCCCCGACCTGGACATCGACCAGGGCTGCCTTGCCTCGCAGGTAGTCGCCGCCAAGCATCCAGCCAGCCAGCAACTGGTTCGAAAGCGGATAGCGGCCGACGACCGTCGCGCCTCCATTGTTGCCAACTTCGAACGCCGGCGAATGGACAAACATCGCTGCAGCCTCGCGCTCGAAGCCCCAGGATATCGGATGGTCCGGGTCGAGCAGCAAACGCAGCAACGATCCGGGGTTGTAGAACTCATCGCTGCGCAACGCCTCCAGCGCATTTGCCACCGGCAGGTAGAGATACTTGATCGCGAGTTCACAGGCAGCATCCAGGGCGACCAGTGTCCCACCGGCTTCGACAAACCGTCGGAGTTTGGCTGCCCCGATCTCGCCAATACCGCCGGCAAACTCGGCCGGATACTCGTGCGGCGAGTTGCCTTCCAGAATATCCCGCGACGACTGGTGCGGTAGCAGAATGACATCAAACCGGTCAGAAAGATCACCCTGGCGGATGTCGGCGTTTCGCAAGGTGGTAAACCCGAAGTCGTAACGCTCCAGGATGAACCGGGTCCACCCCTCGTCCATACCATTGGGCCGGTAGGAGCGGTACATCCCGATACGAGGGGCGCGCTGCTCCTTCAACTCACTGGCAATGCCTGACGGGTCAATGGCCGTCAGCGTGACGTGAGTCGCCGCGGCAATGGACTCGAGTATTTCCCGGTCAATCGACTCGACGATGAATGATCCCGGTTCGGCCAGGGAATGCCCGGTGTAGCGCGACACTTTCGCACCCTGCGCCAGCAATCGGTTGACGGCGAGTGCACCGGCATTCACCCGTGGGTCGATCACCCACGCCGGCCCGGTGCCTTCCACCGATCCGGCAGGCGGGCGGACGGTATCCGTCAGTTCAAGGTCTGCCTCAAATTTCGACTCGATCCGCACCGTCTCGACACCCATCTGGAGCGGCAACGAGTGGGCGGTGATGTCATACGGCGGTTTCGGCGGTCCGCCGGGATACAGCCGCAGGTCCGGGTATGGCTGCACATCGAGCAAGGTCCTGGCATAGGGTCCGTAGGGCTGGGCACAGAGGATGACATGCGAATCTGCCGGGTACTCCACGCCGTCGGCTACAAACGGCGCCGAGGCAGTGTGGACCTCGACATCGCCGAACTGGAGCGTCTCCAGCATCTCGGCCGCAGTAACCGGGTCTCGTTGGCCGGCAGGAATCACCCAGCCAAACGGGGAATCGGCGGCAACAGCATCACGGGCGATGGTCGCGAAATTGCGTACCCAGCGATCACGATAAGCCGCTGCGTTGTTCAACACGGCGAAACTGGAAATCTTGTTGTATTCAACGATGTCGCGGAGTGTCCAGTCCCCTCCCGGCCAGGGATCGGGATGGTTCCAGGATGGCTTTGCCGGGTCGAATCCACGGGTCTCGCGCCGCTCGGACGCGGCCACGTGGATCGGTGTCGCGATACGGACGCTGGCCGCCTCGGAAAGAATCCGGACTCCGCCGTGATAGTGCTGATAGGCCCGTGAAGGCGAAAAACCGTCGAAGATGATGTTGGTAGCGACGCCCTTCTTGCCGGCAGCGGTGAGGTCGGCAGCCATCGCCTGCCCCATCAGTGCCACCTGCTGCTGCAGGAGCGGATGGACATTCGCATCGTAGGGGTCAATAAACGGTGGCAGGACGTAACGAGGGCCATCCGGCATCATCTGGTGCTGATCGAAAACGATGTGCGGGCGCCAGACATTCTGCACCTTGCCCACGGCAATCCGGTTCTCAACCTGGGTGAACATGAACCAGTCGCGATTGTTATCGTGCCCGGTGTAGGTGTGATAGAGCGTTGGCGGGGCAGTTCCTTCAAAGGCTGTGTTCAGGGTACGTGCATACCAGTCCGCGACCAGTTCCATGCCATCCGGGTTGAGCGAGGGAACCAGCAGCAGGATAACCTCCGAGAGGATGCGCTCCACTTCCGGATCGTTCCGGGTTGCCAGGTCATAGACCAGTTCCGGCGTCATCTGGACCGCGCCGACCTCGGTGGCGTGAATCGAACAGGTGATCAGGACGATAGCCTTGCCCTCCTGCTCGAGGCGCTTGAGTTCGTCCGGGCTGGCTCCACGCGGGTCTGCCAAACGCTGCTGGATGGTGCGATAGTGGTCGAGATTGGCCAGGTTCTCCGGGGATGAGATGGTGAGCAACACCATCGGCTGCCCTTCGGTCGCCTCTCCCAGATCGGTATAGAGCACCCGATCGCTCGCGCCGGCGACATCCCGGAAATAGGCCAGCATATCTGCCCAGCGAACAAGTTTGCGGTCTGCCCCCATCTGAAAGCCGAAACGCTCCTCGGGGCGCTGTATGGTTGTCATCGTCTCCCGCCTCTCTCAACTACCGGTTTCATCGTATCCGATGGCGGAACGTCACGCAGGCGGGCTATTGCCGGAAACCTGCGCTCCCCATACAATCAGCCCGTTGCGCCGGTCGGAAAACCTGTTTGAGGATTGATGAACGTCTGCACTACCTGTGGCGCGGCACGCGAACGGGATGCCAGGTTCTGCACCGGTTGTGGAACACCGTTCCCGGATGAAGTACAGCGACGTCAGCGCCGGAACCTGCTGATTGTCTTCGCAGCACTCGGGGGGCTTGCCTTCTTCGGGTGTCTGTTGGTGTGCACCGCGCTCATTTTGATCCTCGAAGTACCAGACCCGGTGGCCCTGGCACTGAGCATTATCGCTGCGGTGGTACCGGCGGTTGTCTACAGCATGCTCGTGCTCTATCTGGACCGCAACGAAAAGGAACCCTGGTATTTCCAGTTGGCGGCCTTCTTCTGGGGTGCAGTCGTTGCGGTTGTCTTCAGCTATGTCTTCAACAGTTTGACCGGACTGGCGGTAACAGCCGCCTACGGTGCGAGCGCCGGAGAGTTCGTCGGGTCGGTCATCGCTGCGCCACTCTTCGAGGAGTTCTTCAAGGGATCGGCCCTGGTCATCCTGCTCATCCTGTTCCGCAGCCACTTCGACAACGTGCTCGATGGCATTGTCTATGGCGCGCTGGTCGGGCTCGGGTTTGCGATGACCGAGAACATCATCTATTTCGGACGTGCCTATTTCGATGCCGGTGTTATCGGGCTTGGCTTTCTCTTTGTCCTGCGGGCGGTGCTGGGAGGGTTCGGCCATGCCCTGTATACCGCCACGTTTGGCGCGTCGCTCGGCTGGGCGCGCAGTCGCTACGGCGTCGGCAAGGCGCGATTCCTGGTGCCGGCTGCCGGTCTGGCGCTGGCCATGCTCCAGCACGCTCTCTGGAACGGTACCGCCTGGGGCGTGAGCCAGTTCACTTCCGACGGAAATGAACTCCTTGCCCTGGCAATCATCATCCTGGTGGAACCGGTTCTCTTTATCCTGCCGGGATTGGTGGCGATTGTGATTGTTGCGGTCATCACCAGCCGGCGGGAGTTGATCATCATCCGCCATGAACTTCGTGAGGAAGTCGAGTTGGGCATCATCACTCCGGCTGAATACGCCCAGATCTCCGATGGCCGTATTCGCCGGCAGGCGTCGTTCGACGCACTACGCAAAGGAGGCCCGGCACTCTGGATCCTGCACCGCCGTTTTATCCGAACTGCTGCCCAACTTGCGTTTCAGAAGTATCATGTGTCGCAGGGAGAAATCGGGCAACGTGGCCTGAGATACCGCGCTCCGGACGGGTTAAGAGCAAAGCTCGCACGTACTCGCGCCGAAATTGCGCGACGTCGTGACATCCGCCGGGAGTCGGGTTAGGTTCGCCGCAGTGAAAGCATCCAGGTGTATCGACGTATAGAGGCCGGGCGAAGCATCGCCGCTTCGCCCAGGTCCGGCCGGAGAACCAGGAATGGCAACTCCAAACGGCATCCTGTCATGCTGCTTCTGCTTTGCCTGACCCTGCTGCTGGCCGGGTGTACCACGGAAACAGCCCGGCAAACCGCAACCATCGAGGCCGGCGCACCAACGCCCACTCCATTGATCCCCTCCGGCAACCTGCTGATGGTCAACGATGAAGTCGTCCGCAGAATGTTCGTGCCCAATCCCAATCAGGGCGCGCTCTATGCACTGACAACGGATCAACTCTATTTCTGGCGCAACCGGGAGTGGATTCCCACCGGCACGCCATACTCCAACAGCAAGTTACTGGTCGATCCCAACACGCCCGACCGCCTGTTCAGGGGTAACCATCCTGTCTGCGGAAGCGCTGAACCGGGAGAACCGACACCGTTCGAAATCAGCGAGGATAACGGCCAGACCTGGGAAGTGCGACCCGACGGCGAAAACATCCGCCCGCTTGCCATCGACCCGGTGTTCAAGAACGTCATCTACGGTACAGACTGCTCACTGACCATCTCTACGGACCTCGGTGAAACCTGGAATTACTTGCAGCCACTGGCGAACCACGAAATCACCGACCTGGTCGTCGTTGGAGAACGGCTGCTGGTGCTGGGTATTTCCACCCAGGGCAAGAGTCAGGTACGCGAACTGAGGATGACCAACCCGGAGGAACCGCAAATCTCCGATGTCATCATCCAGGTCGAAGGTGTGGCCGCACTCGATGCGGACATGGATCGTCTGGTCATCGGGGCAAGGGATGGCGTGCATGTCTCGATGGATGGAGGCCAGAACTGGACCAGCAGCCGCATCGGGCTGGAATCGGTCACGGTCGATCCGGAGAGCGTTTCGACCGCTACACCGGCGCCGCGACGGCCAAATCCGCGCTTCGGCATCCGGGTGATCGTCATCGATCCCTTCCACACCAACCGGGTGTTCGCCGGTACCGTGCGCGGGCTCTACATCTCCCAGGACAATGGAGCAACCTGGGCGCTCTATCGCACTGTGGATGAAAGTGTGCCGGTGCTCGACATCCAGTTCATCAATGAAGGTGCCGATTTGCTGGTGACAACCGAGCACGGAGTCGTATCTGTTCCCAACCCGTAAGCGCGAAAAATGGCTCTGGTGCTACAATCCTTGTTGCGCTCGGGCGTGAGCGTCTATGGGGGAGATTGCAGCCCGGGGAGAGGAGCCACTGCATGCCGTACCGGTTCGTCCTGGAGGTGCCCGAAGAGGTGCATCGGGACGCCAAGATCGCGGTCGAAAACACACCAGACGCCGAGATTCTGATTGAACGGCTCGAGCGGCGACCGCGAGTCCTCAGCCGGAATGACTCCATCGTTGAGCTAACTGTCGTCTGTCACTCACTCAACGTTGTGGACGCCCTGTACAACTGGGCCGGCAACCACGGTTTGTTGACCGATGTCCACCTCACAGCCTTCAAGGGCCCGCGCGTTACCTTGAGCGATTACGATGCACGCTCACTGCGCCATCTGGTCCAGGGCGACCAATACTGGTTTGAAAATACAGTCGCGAGAATCAACCATCCCATCGACACGATCATGGAGGGAGGCGCCAGAGTGGCGGATGTTCCATACGGTGGCCGTCTGGCCGACGATACCGCCATTATGCCGGCGGAAACCACACTGGATCTCGGCGAAATCGACAATATCGCGATCCAGGTGCGAGACATCGCCCGCGCCGAACAGTTCTATCACGAGTTCTTCGGCATGTCGGTTAGCTATCGCGCCCTGCAGGAAGACGGACACTGGCGACATCTTGGCGCCGACTACGACTACGAGCAAGGCATCCGCACCGGTGAAATCCCGGAAATTGTCCGCATGGTCAACGGTGCAGTCAGCCTTGTGTTGATCAACGTTGGTGCCGGCAAGGTGCTGCATGAACCGCGCGTTGCCTACATCAGCCTGAGTGTGCCGGCCGAAACCAAGAACATCATCCGCGGCAACGCCCTCTTCCGCTCATTCACGATCGAGGAAGACAGCCCGCGGGCATTCCGGTTCATGGACCCGTTCGGCGTTTCGTGGCAGATTGTCGCCACGCCTAGCTAGAAAGCATCACATGCTGGAAGAGTATCGCGAGCTGATCGACCTGCTGGCGCAGACACCGACCAAACTGAAAGAAGCGGCTGCCCAGGCAGGCGACCCGCCGGACGGCGAGTGGAACGCCGCCCAGGTAATCGGTCACCTCGCGGCCGTCGAGTATTTCTTTCTCGACTGGATCAACCGCATGACCCGCGAAAACGAGCCATATTTCAGCTCGTTTGGCGAGGAAGCACAGGCCCGGCAGGAAACCATGATGAACAACGATGTTGCCACCAACCTTGCCGCGTTCAACGAACTCCGTGGAGAAACCGTCTCGAATCTGATGAGTCTTGCGCTGAATATGTGGGAGCGCATCGGCCATCATCCGGGCGGTTCGGTCAGTGTCGAGAGCCTGGTCGAATCAATGATCGACCACGACGCAGACCATATTCAGCAGATCGAAGCCCTGGCAACTTCCTGATACGGGGTGGCCCGGCCATGCGTTCCTGGTGAGAGGACTTGCATGGCCGGCCCGGCACGTGGGTAGGAGAGAGGGTGAGAAGGGGTAACCGGCAAGTGTGGGGCCCGCCGGTTATCTATGAGGTTGTGTGGGCAACCTCTTCGCGGGCTGTCCAGACCCGCATGTGTTGAGGACGCAAACTTCTAATCTCCCTGGACGTCCGCCGCAAACCACGAAGTGGACGTGGCCGCCGGATATGCCTGATAGCTGGAACCATACGGAACCGGCTCGCCGGACTCCCGGAGAAACTCCACCAGCGCCGATGCGCTGATGTTCCAGACGGATCTGCGACTATCCCAGTCGCCGCGCAGGTGACCCATCCGCAACCAGTATTCGATTGTCTTGCGGTCGTAATCCAGGAATTGGGCCGCTTCATCGAGGCTGTATCCCTGGTCCCGCGTCGCACTGCTTCGCATCGTTCTCATCTGGCACCGCTTTCCATACACGATAGTGTACGTACACTCAGATGATAACACACCTATTCCGCAAAGTCACGTTCGTACATGCGTACGTTCGCATTTTCGCCATTTCGTTGCAGCAATTCGTGACAAAATGTACAAGCCGATCGGTAACAACGACCGCACCGTGGCATTTACCGGAACCGGCACGCATAACAAGCAACCCGGCTATGCCAGGCTGGCGACGCTCAAGTCGGCAGCTTCAGGAAGGTTTCGACTGGAAGTCAGGGGAAGAACTGGCAATCAGGGCCAGAGTTGTTCGCCATCCTCGGTTTCGATGTAGATCGCATCAACCGGGCAACTCATGGCAGCCTCAAAGATGGCTGATTCATCGGCAGCCGTGGGGTCGATCACCTCGGCTACACGTCGTGAGTTCAGCCGGAAGACACCGGGAGCGCAATCAACACAGTAACCGACACCAATGCAGCGGCCCTCATCAACTTCAACAATCAGCCGTCGCTTTTCCTCGCTCATCGGGCCTCCGGTAACGGGCAATCCAGATCTGGACTGGACCATATCAGACCAGCCAGGCAGGTATCCTAAACCAGATACAGGTTCGGTCAAAACGGAATGATGGCTCTGATGACTCGAATGGTGACACTCCTCATCCTGGCTGTGGCGCTCGCACTCCTGTCCGCCTGTGCCGATGACAACGATCCCACTCCAACCCTTGCCCCGACATCTCCGCCAGCCAGCACAGCCACATCCGCACCCGAACCTACCGAAACGGCTGTCGAACCGTCACCAACTCCGGAACAGGAATCCTCGCCGACCGCCACCAACACTGCTGCTCCCTCGCCTGTTGAAGAACCAACCGTTGTTCCGGAGCCAGTCTTTCCGGAGATTGCTCTGGAAGAGTTCGTCACCGGCCTCAACATGCCGGTCGGGATCGTTTCAGTGCCGGATGATAGCGGCCGTCTCTTCATTGTCGAGAAGAACGGAACCATCGCCATCGTTGCTGGCGGTGAGGTGGTAGCGGGCAAACTGCTCGATATCAGCGACCGGGTCAATGCCGGGGCACCGGAACAAGGGCTCCTTGGCCTGGCACTGCACCCGGACTTTTCCGCCAACGGATGGCTCTATGTCAACTACACCGACCGGAACGGCGACACGGTCATCTCACGGTTCCAGGCAAACGAAGCCCTTGACCTGGCCGATCCCGCCAGCGAACTGATCATGATCCAGATCGACCAACCGGCCAACAACCACAATGGTGGAAACCTTGAGTTTGGGCCGGATGGCTACCTCTATATTGGTACCGGCGATGGCGGCGGCTCGGGGGATACCTTCGAGCAAGCCCAGAACGGACAGACCATGCTCGGAGCCATGCTGCGCATCGACGTCGATGCCGGCGAGCCATACGCTATCCCGGCAGACAATCCGTTCATCGACGACCCTGACGTACTTGATGAAATCTGGGCGATCGGGCTGCGCAACCCCTGGCGCTACAGCTTTGACAGCGAAACCGGTGATCTATTCATCGCAGATGTTGGTCAGAACCGCATCGAGGAGATCAACTTCCAGTCAGCGTCCAGCACAGGTGGAGAGAACTACGGCTGGCCAATGATGGAAGGCAGAGACTGCTTCTCATCCGATTCATGCGACCCGGAAGGTCTGGTGCTGCCGATCTTCGAGTATGACCACGCTCTCGGCTGCTCGGTGACTGGCGGAAATGTCTACCGTGGCGAACAGTTTCCGGAACTGGACGGCTTCTACTTCCTGAGCGACTTCTGCAGCGGCAACATCTGGGCGCTACAACCGGGTGCGGAAGGCTGGCAATCCGCACTCCTGCTGGAAAGTGGACGGAACATCTCGGCGTTTGGGGTCGACGCCACAGGCGAGATACTCCTGGCCGACATGTACGCAGGAACCCTGTACCGTGTGGTGAGTGTCAACACCCGGTATTGACAGTTGCAATCCCTTAGCATTCCGCTTATCTTCTGTATACGCAAGTCAACACTTCCAGGCAGGGCCGAACAGGCTGAGATCATCGATCTCTGAAAGGGAACAACATGCCCAAATCGTCGAGGGGTTTACGAGTTTCAGGCATTCTCGCAATCCTGGCAAGTCTGCTTGCCGTCCTGATCATGCCAGCAGCGGCACAGCAGGATTCGCCGTCCGGCCCGACCATGGACTGGGACTTTGACA
>CAYWXR010000005.1:0-130747 GCA_964462545.1 uncultured Thermomicrobiales bacterium | reverse complement strand
GGAGCAATCAGCAGCAATCCGGATCGTCGGCATCACATTGGGCGGGTGTTGTGGTGTAGTCATCAACAGAAATCAGAACGTTGAGATGGCCGGCGAGTTCTGCAAGGGCATCGCGGTTGAGCCGGTAGTAAACCCAGCGTCGGTCGGTGGGGTGCGGGTAGGACGAAACCAGTCCTGCCCGTCGGAGTACACCAGTGTGATGCGAAAGAACACTCTGCTTCAGCCCCAGCTTTTCAACAAAATGGCAGACACACTGATCCTGCTCGCGGAGTAGCCCGAGAATGGCTAACCGGGTTGGATCCGAGAGTGCTGCAAATGCTTCGACGGTTCCTGATTCGGGGGTGATCGCAGTTGTCATGAGTCTCCAACCAATCGATGTATTGACACATGTCAATGTATCGATAATAATGCGCACCGGACACCGTTGTCAAGCAATTTCCAACGAAGGGTGCTACCCATGGATATCCACGAACTCCCGGTCGCCGTCATCGGTGCCGGTCCGGTTGGACTGGCTGCAGCAGCCCATCTGTTCAAACGTGGACAGAAACCCCTCGTCCTGGAAGCCGGGGAATCAGCCGGTTCGAACATGCTCGAATGGGCGCATGTCCGCATCTTCTCACCCTGGCGTTACACAGTTGATCGTGTTGCAGGTGAAATGCTGCAAGCCACAGGCTGGATTACTCCACCGGAAGAAGACTTTCCGACCGGTGGCGATATCGTCGAACAGTATCTGCGGCCTCTCGCCAACCTGCCGGACCTCCGGCCACACATCCGCTATGGAGCCAGGGTTGTCGCCGTTTCGCGGCAAGGTTTCGACAAGATGAAGAGTCCCGGTCGCCACGAGGCCCCCTTCCTGCTCCAGGTAGCCGGGCCGAACGGTACTGAAGAGATACTTGCGAGAGCAGTCATTGATGCTTCGGGCACGTGGACCAGGCCCAACCCGCTCGGATCGTCCGGACTGCCAGTCCCGGGAGAGCCGGAAGCACGCGATCACATTACCTACGGCATCCCTGCCGTGCTGGATATAGAACGGGAACGCTATGCCGGGAAGCGCGTCGCTGTGATCGGGAGCGGTCACTCCGCCTTCAACGCCCTCAACGACCTGGTCCGGCTGAAACGGGAAGTCCCCGAAACCAGTGTCACCTGGGTCATCAGAAAGACAATTCACCCGGATATCTACGGTGGAGGCGACAACGATGAACTGCCGGCCCGCGGATCATTGGGTCAGATGATCCGGCAGCAAGTCGAGGCTGGCGATCTCGAACTCGTCACCAGTTTCAGAACCACCGCCGTTCGAAACGATGGCGAAGGGGTGGTTCTGACAGGCGACCAGCGTGAAATCGGGCCATTCGATGAACTCATCGTCACGACTGGATTCCGCCCCGACCTGTCGATGCTTGGTGAACTACGACTGGACCTCGATCCAGCGGTTGAAAGTCCACGGGCACTTGCGCCACTCATCGACCCGAACATCCACAGTTGCGGCACGGTGCCACCGCATGGGGCGGTCGAGCTATCGCATCCGGAGCCCGATTTCTATATCGCCGGGATGAAGAGCTACGGTCGAGCACCAACATTCCTGATGTTGACCGGATACGAACAGGTACGCTCGATCGCAGCAGCAATTGCCGGGGACTGGGCTGCTGCTCGCGATGTTCAGCTTGTCCTTCCGGAAACCGGGGTGTGTTGCGGCCCTTCTGCCGAAGACGGTGGTTGCTGCACCATCCCCGAAGCGCCAGTTTCACGTGTTTCAACCCTGCCGGTACTCCAGCTGAACACCGTCCCGTCTCGCTGTTGTTAGCCGGCAGCACATTATCATGTAGCCGGCGATACCCGCTGACGTGCCCAGGTCGTGCGGAACTTGATGAGTGAAACCAGCAGGGCAATAGCAAGCAGCAACGCTCCACCGTCGGTGATTGCCGAGGGAAGAATGCCAACGATCCCGTACTCATCGAGGGCGGCTTCCCAGAACTCGGGTGGGACCATAACTACCCCGGCAGCCTGGGTTGCATTGGTAGCCAGTGCAACCCAGAACACCCAGGGCCAACCGCGATAGGCAAGAATGCCAATGGCATTCCCGACAATGTAGAGGCACCCGACAATCCTGAAACCAAGCAGGAAGCCGGGGGCATTATCAGCAGCTTCGGCGGGAGTTTGCCCCGCCAACACCATCATCCGTTCCATCATCGGCAGGGTCACCACCACAAATGCCTGGAGCGTCGTGCCTATGGTGAAAATAATCGAGCAAATGGTAGTAGCCAACTGGAGCGGACGAGTCCACGAGGACGGACGAAGCGTGCTTGCCGTGGAATGCATGAGGGAATACTCCTTATTGCAGATTGAAGGCAGCACCTCCCATGGTATCGCAGCACCATCCCCCACCCACCGCCATCAGATACATCCCCGAATGGCCCGCATCAGACTGCTTGCCAGCCTCATCCTGCAACTCGGTAGTGCTGGACTGGATGGCTCTCCGTAACATCAACGTGCGTTGCAACTTCCAGATAGGCCCGGTACAGGTGAACGGTCAGGCCGCCCATGACCAGGGTCATCGGGATAGTGACGGCCGGCAGGACGACGGTGGCGGAGGGGTCATTCTGGACGAGCATGGTCAGGCTCATGGCGGAGACGGCGGCGCTCATGAAGGTAAAGAAGCCGCCGACGGCGTAGGTGGTGGGGATCGCCCAGTCGCGGTTACGGTATAAGTAACGATGGACTTCTGAACGAACCGGATCAACGTCGATACAAGGTCAGTTCGGTTTCGAAATCAGACCTTGAAGAGAACGATATGCAACATCGGCGCAAAGGGGCGCAACTACATGCGCCCCTGTTTGCTTGCCCGGCTCCGCACATCGAAGTCGGCTGCCTAAACCCGGCGACAGGCGCGCCCGCCAATATGCAGGTACTGTGGTCTGCCGTCGGCATCCGGCTGGAGGAAGGCCGCCTTGTACGGCACGTCGGCGACCGTCACAAACGTCGTGTCGTCCAGCGGTAGCAGTCTCGATCGTGATCTACTCCGGTAGACCGTTTCCAGATCCAGACCGTCGCCGTCGGCTGTGACGTGGTACGTCATGGACAGGTGACGATAGGTGCCTTCATACCGGGAGAGATCGCCCGGTTTGGCAGTTGGCTCCGGTGCCGGCGGAATGTGCAGTCCGAAGAGTTCCCCAATGATCGCATCGATAATCCGGTGGCCAACCAGCATCCCCATCGGAGCGTTGGTGAGTGATGCAATGGCGCAGTTTCGTTCCGGCAACACTCGCAGGACGGCCGCGGCGCCGCCATTATGTCCAACCACCGGTTCATTGTTGCTGTAGCGATGGCGTGCCCAGCCAAGCCCCCAGCCGTCTCCTTCGTAGGCATTGCTCGGGACTGATTCGACATGTTGCTCCTGCATGAGCGCGACACTTTCGCTCGAGAGCAGTCGCTCGCCTGAGTCGGCGATGCCGCCATTCAGGTGCAGACGGGCAAAGCGCAGCAAGTCGGCCGTTGTGGCCCAGGGAGTGAAGCCCGCCGGCCCGCCGGAGCGTACTTCCGGCCACATCTGCCCCGGTACAAGGTCGCCATCGGCGTTCGGAGTATGACCAACTCCAACCCGGTGGAGGATCGCTTCTTCCGGGAGCGTGCAGAATCCGGAAGTGCCCAGTGGTTCCAGCAGGCGTTCCCGGATGACCTGGTCCCAGGTTTGTCCGGTCAGGCGCTCGATCAGATGGCCGGCCAGAATGAAACCGATGTTGCTGTAGGAGAACATCTCGCCCGGTTGGTGAAGTTGCGGGACCTCCGGCAAGGTGGCGATGCAGCGTGCAACGGCATCATCCCCTCGTCCGGTATCGGGGAAGTAATCGCCGGTGATGCCGTTGGTATGGGTGAGCAGGTGCCGGACGGTGATCGTCTCCAGTGCTGCCGGATCGCTCAGCACGAGATCCGGTAGATAGGAATGAACCGTGGCATCCAGGTCGATGACCCCCTGCTCGACCATCTGCATAATCAAGGTGGTGGTCCAGACCTTGGTAATCGATCCGATCAGCCAGATGGTATCGGTCGTTGCCTCGATACGGGCGGTGCGGTTTGCCAGCCCTCGGGCGACGTGAAACTCCTCACCATCCAGCCATACACCCACCGCTACACCAGGGATGTTATATCGCTGGAGGAGTTCATCCAGATTCCCGGAAATCCATTCCAGTCGCTGTGCCAGGGTCATCTATTAGCTCACTTTCCTCATTCAGGTTCAGGCTGTTGGCAGCTTCGGGGCTATTGTCACATGAAGGCGCTGGTTGTGAGGACGTCTTGCGGGAATCGACCAGTGCGGCCGATGGGGTCCGGGATGTCCAACACTGCCATCTGAATCCTGGTAATGGTGCTCATGCTATATTCTGCTTGGGTCCTCAGCGAAAACCAGGATTGAAATCCCGACGAGTCCAGACACCTTCCGTGCGTCCCGCTCAACATTCTGGAGGAAGTGATGTTGCCATCCCGCTTGAACACAGGCGTGCGCCTTTCCTTGCTGCTCGTTGCCGTGATGTTGCTGATTGCCTGCTCCGGCGATGATAACGAGAGCGACGCCGACAACCAGGCAGAAGAACAGGCGGTTGTCGAGCAAAGTCCGCTTCCAACCAGACCGCCGCGTACACCGGTGCCGCTGGCGACGATGAATCCGGCCTTCGACGAGGTCATCCCCTCCGATCGCCGGACACTCTGGCACCCCGGTGTCACCTACGCCGGCGGCGGTATTCCCGACCGTAGCGAGATCTGCGTGACGCTTTCTCCAAATGGAAGCGACGACACTGCCGTCATTCAGGATGCGCTGGATACCTGCCCCGAGGACCAGGTGGTGCAACTGGAGGCAGGAACCTTCCGGATTACCGGCGATGGTCTCTTTCTGGGTCGTTCCTACATCACCTTGCGTGGTTCCGGCACCGGCGAGCCGGGCAGCGGTGAGGGAGGAACCCGTCTGGTGAAGGTTGACCGTGATGAAAACCAGGGCAGTGCAGTGCTCTACATCGGTGCCAGCCCCGGCAGTTTCACCGATGTAACCGATCTGGCTGAGGACGCTGTCAAGGGCGAGACATCGCTCACGCTAAAGGAGAATCCCGGTTTGCAGGTCGGTGAGTACATCCTCATCGACCAGGTGACGAACGACCATCCGGCGGTGGCCTGGAATGAGCAGCATGAGGGGCCGGGTGGCGGCTCGCGACGCTGGTTTGCCCGTCAGGATCGTTCACTCACCCAGATCGTGGAGATCACCGCGGTTGATGGCAACCGCATTTCCTTTGCGACGCCGTTGCACTTTTCATTCGACACGCAGTTTGATGCCCAGATTGCCCGGTTTGCCGAGTATCCGGATGGCCCGGTTGCTCCGTTCGTCGAGTGGGCCGGCGTTGAGGATCTTTATGTTGAAGGCGGTATGGGCGGGGATTATCACGGCAACATCGCCATGAGCAATTGCGCCTACTGCTGGATTCGCAACATTGAAAGCAACCTGTCGGTCGGCACGGCTGTAGGGTTTTACAGCACCTATCGCAGCGAAGTGCGGGATTCATACATTCATTCCAGCGCCGATCCAAACCCCGGCGGGGCCGGTTATTTGCTGGGTATCAATTTCGGAGCCTCGGACAATCTGGTCGAGAACAACATCATCTGGAGTGGCAACAAGGTGATTGTGGTCCGGGCCAGCGGTGGCGGAAACGTCGTTGCCTACAACTATATGGAAGATGGCTTCGGCGATTACTACAAGGAAGTCATGGAGATCGGGCTGAACGCTGCCCACTACACGACGCCACACATGGAACTGCTTGAGGGCAACCAGGCATTCAACGCTGCCGGCGAGTCCTACTGGGGCAACTCAATCTACATCACCATGTATCGCAACCACATCACAGGAACCCGCCGGAGCGCCGATGGTCTGGGGCTTACCGACGAGGTGTTACGCAAGATCATGGTGCTAGATCGCTATTCGTGGTTCTTCAACATTGTCGGTAATGTTCTGGGAGAAGAGGACATGAAACTTTTCGGTGAGCAGGAGCGGTTCATCTACGAGGCCACCGCCGACGACCTCGATGGACGCAGCGTCGCGATGTGGCTGATCGGCCATAGTGGAGAAAACACCGAGATTCCGTTTGACCAGCAAGTGGTTGATACCCTGCTGCGGCATGGCAACTTTGATTTCGTCACCGGGGACGTTGTCTGGGACGATGCCTACTCGCGCGAGTTGCCACCATCGCTTTATCTCGATGAAAAGCCGGAGTTCTTCGGCGATCAACCGTGGCCCTGGGTTGTTCCCGAGGATGGCGGGGCCACCTACACCTTGCCGGCCCGTGAGCGGTTCGACCAGATTCACGGGGAGCAGTGACCGCTACTCTGCCTGTATCCGGGCAAACGCGGTAATCAGCAACTCCTGTTCTGCCTCGGTCAGGCGACTGGTAAGGTGTTCGCGGATGCAGTCCGCGTGGATCGGCGTTGCCCGGCGCAAGGTATCGAGCCCCTTTTCGGTCAGTGCCAGCAGCACTGCCCTGCGATCGGTCGTCGACTCAGCCCGGGTGACCAGTTCCTGCTGTTCCAGCCGCATTACCAGCCGGCTGAGTGCCGGCTGGCTTAGCGGGACAACATCGGCAAGGTCGGACAGCCGGACGTTCTGATCGCCGGCTGCCTGAAGGTGGACCAGCACCTCGAAGTCGTTAATTGTCAGACCGCATTCCCGGGCGAGGGCTTCGGCCAGTACTTCGCTGATCCGGGAGTGGACGTCGCGCAACGCAACCCAGGCGCGGGCGCATTGGTATGAGTTGTGCTCGTCCATGGTGCGTTCACCTCCTGTTACGGGTGTGGCCACTGTGTCCATTGCAACAACGCCGGCGAAATCTCGATCTCTTCATACTCCAGATGAGCGAGCAACAGCGTTGAGAGCTCGTCGAGACCATCAATCAGGCGCTTGCGATTTTCCGGCGTGTCATTTCGGCCAAGTTCCTTCGTAACGGCCGAGATATCGTCGAGGTAGTCAGAAACCTTGCGATGGTCCGATTCCAGACGGTCGACAACCGGATTCAGTTCAGGATTTGTCCGCCGCAACTCCGGGAAGAGCGCGACATCCTCGATTGTATGGTGCATGTGCACAAACCGGCAGTAATACAGGCAGTTTACCCGTAGCCTCCAGAGCGGGCTGTTGGTTTCGAGACGGTCGATCTCTGCCTGGACTTCAGATGCCGGAGCACCGTTGCGGATGCTGAGGCTCAGTTCATGGACGACGTTAAGATCGTGCCGGATCTTGTCGTGGACCCAGAGCAGTTCGTTAAGCAGGGCTTGCCCCGGAGATTCAGGATCGGCGTTGTGGGTAATGGTCATGGTCTACTCCACTCTTGACAGATGCATGTGCATACATATAACATGACACCTACGGATATGCAAGCATGTTGACCGGCATGTGTTTGAAACGGAGCCACGATATGCCCGACTACGGCCACGACCTCGAATTCGGATACTTCCAGATGCCCGATCACGGTGATGTTCAGGGCACGTTGGGTCTTTCCCGTCTTCTCGACGAACTCGGCTATGACCTGATCGGCATCCAGGATCATCCCTATCACCGCGACCACTTCGACGCGCTGGCCCTGATTGCGACGATACTGGCGCAAACTGAACGGGTTCGGGTGTTCCCGGACGTCGCCAACCTGGCCCTTCGTCCACCTTCGGTGCTGGCCAAGACTGCAGCCAGCCTTGACCAACTCAGTGGTGGGCGCTTTGAACTGGGGCTGGGTTCCGGAGGCTTCCAGGATGCCATCCACGCTTTCGGCGGGCCACGACGAACACCCGCTGAAGCAGCAGAATCATTGATCGAGGCAGTGGAGATCATCCGCTTGCTCTGGAGTGGGCAGCGTGGCGCCCGGTTCGAAGGAGAGCATTATCATCTCGCCGGTGCCCAGCCAGGACCATTGCCCGCACATGACATGTCGATCTGGCTTGGAGTTGGCGGGCCACGAATGCTGCGGTTGATTGGCCGTGCTGCTGATGGCTGGATTCCGTCGATGGCTTACTTCCCGCCAGCGGCAACCCGCAAGAGCAACACGATCATTGATGAGGCTGCCCGGGCAGCGGGCCGTGATCCCGCCGAGGTCGTTCGTCTTTACAACGTCTCCGGTGTCTTTGCTCAGGAAGCGACGCCATTTACCGAAAACAGCAAGCAGATCAGTGGGCCGCCGGAGCACTGGGCCGAAGTGCTGGCCAACCTGACACTGGACCAGGGATTCTCGAAGTACATCCTCTGGACGCCTCCGGAACCGGAAGCGTTGCGTCTGTTCATTCAGGAAGTCGCACCTGCAGTCCGTGAACGGGTTGCGGCGGCCCGCTAGCCGATCCGCTTGTAGGACGGCAAGAAGGCTCCTACCAGGAAGACCAGGACCAGCAGAATCATGCCGCCGATGCCGACGACCGGTGGGGCGCCGAAGTGGTCGATAAGCAGACCAACGGGCAGGATGGCGATCGGCGCGGCGGCATTGGTGATGTGGAACAGACTCATCACCCGGCCCCGGTAGATCGAATCAGCCATGCTGATGACCAGCGTGCTGTTCATCGCCTGGTATGCCGATGCTGCGAACCCGACCACGATCAGTACCAGCAAGCCCATCAGGTAACTGGGGCTGAAGGCGAACGCTGCCAGGGATCCGCCAAACAGCATCCCCAGGCTCATCTGGATTAATCCCCGCCGGTTAAAGGACGTCATCGAGGCGACGGCAAGCGAGCCGAGCAGCGCCCCCAGGCCACTGGCAGTCAGGAGAAGACCCAGACCGGCAGCATCGACGTTGAAGACATCCTCGGCGAACACCGGCATCAGTTGCTGATAGGGATTGCCGAGGAACATCGGGATGAATGCCAGCAAGAGTAGCGTCATTACCACCGGCGTGCGGCGGACATAGCTCAGTCCGTCGGCAATCGACCGGAGCGGGGAGACCGTCGCTTGCTCCTCAGGTGCGCCCTTGTTCTTGATTCGCAAGAGGTTCAGGAAGACCGAGAAGAACATGAGCGAGATAATCGCGAATGTTCCACCGACACCAATAAACGGGATCACCATCAGACCACCGGCCACGGACGGTCCGATCACCCGGGTAAAGTTCATGCCGGCCATCAACAGGGCAATGGCGTTCATCACCCGCTCTTTCGGCACCAACTGGGCGACAAACGAGTGGCGGGCCGGCATGTTGAAGGCCATTCCGATTCCGGTCAGTACGGCGACCATTGCCAGGTGCCAGATCTCGACCACCCCGGTCAACACCAGAATGGCGTTGGCTGCCGCCGCCGTTGCCTGTAGTGACTGGGTGAAAAGCAGGATATTCCGCTTGTGAAAACGATCGGCGGCAACACCTCCGAAGAGGCTGAAGAGCAGCATCGGGAATGCGGCGGCCATCGAGACGATACCAACCGATGCTGCAGACCCGGAAATATCGTAGGCGAGATAGCCACGGGCAGTTATGCCCATTTGCATTGCCATGTTGCCTGGAAGTCCGCTCACCCAGAGGTGGCGAAAATCCGGAAACTCCAGCACCAGGAATGCCCGTTTCCAGGCTGGTGCATTGGCGGGGTCTTGAGGTGGACGTGCGGGCTTGGTCGAACCCGTCGACATGTTACTGAATGAACCTTCCCAACAGTCGCCGAAGTGGAACGGATTCCACTACCCGGCAACAGTGTCAGGCAGGATAACCGCGACGGTCGGAAGGATCAAGAGGCAATCTCAGGTTCATATCTTTCCGGATTGCTGGAACGCCATACCGATGCCGGCACCGATGGCAATGCCGATGCCGAGACCAAGCGCCAGGTTGTCCATTGCGACACCGATAGCCGATCCCAGTCCCACGCCAATTGCAATTCCCAGGGCAAGACTACCGGCGGTGTTCTTTTCCTCAGGTTGTTCCGGCGGTGTGTTGTCAGGTGGTTCCTGCATATCGTCCATCTTCCATTACTGTCGTGGTGCGCTGGTAGGGATAACCCTACTTCCAATCTGGCAGTCTGCCGCATTGTTGGAAACTGCCTGTTCATCCATCATACAGGGGAGGAAAGTTCGAACAGGTGAACAACGGCGTTCACCGTGAGGTAAGGAAGCCTGGAAATGTCTACGCAATCGATGGCTGCGGAAAAGCCGAATCCCGTGCGGGCGCCACTGCGGAATCCACTGCGGACGCTCGTATCCCGCGAACCCTGGATGGCGTTTGTGTTCATGATGTCCAGTTTTGTGCTGGGCGTGTTCTGGTTTGTCTGGCTGGTGACACTGCTCTCCACCGGATTCGCCATGTTGGTAACGCTGGTTGGTTTGCCGGTGTTGCTGCTGGCCTTTTACTCCTGGATATTCGGTGCGCGTATCGAACGAGCCCGGGTACGGGCACTGCTCGGCGAGCAGATTCCCGATCCCTACACTCCCCTGCCGGAAGGCTCGTGGTTTCAGCGGTTCCGGGTGCGGTTTACCGACAAGTACGTCTGGCAGGATCTGATCTACCTGTTCCTGCTCTTCCCGGTCGGTATTGCCCAGTTCGTCATCGCCGTGGTTGCGGTGTCGATCCCGTTCACCCTGATAACGGTGCCGCTCTGGTATGGCGTTGATGGTGCCGATGCTGTCATCTTCAACTACAAGGTTTCTACCCTGCCGGCAGCGCTGGTGTTTGCAGTGATCGGTATTCCCTTCCTCTTCCTGTTGCCTTACGTGCTCGTCGGCCTAGGACGTTCCCATGCCTGGTTGGCCCGTAACCTGCTGGGCACGAGCCTCGAAGAGTTGACCCGCCGTGTTGGTGAGTTGACCGAGCGCCGGGCGACGGCGATGGATTCGTCGGTGAGCGACCTGCGCCGCATCGAGCGTGACCTGCACGATGGCGCACAGCAGCGCCTGGTGAAACTCTCAATGGATCTCGGTATGGCCCGGGCGAAGTTCGATTCCGATCCGGAAGCAGCCCGCGAACTGATCATCGAAGCGCACGAGGGCGCGAAACTGGCGATGGCCGAGATCCGCAACCTGGCCCGGGGTATTCACCCGGCTGTGTTGACCGACCGCGGGCTCGATGCCGCCATTACCTCCCTGGCAGCAAGTTCAACCGTTCCGGTCGATGTTTCTGTCAACCTGGAATCCCGCCCGCCGGAACGAATCGAATCGACTGCCTATTTCATCATCGCCGAGGCGTTAACCAACATCTCGCGGCACAGTAACGCGACCCAGGCCAGTGTAAATGTCCGACAGTTTGGCGCTATACTCCGGATAGAGATTGTTGATAACGGCTCCGGTGGCGCAGATGCCTCTCTTGGCACAGGACTCCGTGGCATGCGTGACCGGGCTACAGCAATCGATGGAACGCTGACCGTGAGCAGTCCATCTGGAGGCCCGACGCGAATACTGGTGGAACTTCCCTACGCGTTGTAATCGCTGAAGACGCTGTACTTCTGCGAGAAGGTATTGCCCGGCTTCTGCACGATGCCGGGCATACTGTCGTTGCAAAGGTCGAGAACGGCCCGGATTTCATTCAGGCTGTCCAGGAACACAGGCCGGATGTCTCAATCGTCGATGTCCGCATGCCTCCAACGTTTCGCGACGAAGGCATTCGCGCTGCCATCGAGGCCCGGACACTGGTCCCTGACACTCCTGTCCTCATCCTTTCCCAGTATGTCGAGGCTGAATATGCCAGCGAGTTGCTGGAATCCGGTGCCGGTTCGGTCGGGTACTTGCTGAAAGACCGGGTGGCGGATGTTTCCGAGTTTCTGTCTACCGTCGAGCGAGTTGCCCGGGGCGGCACGGCACTTGATCCGGAGGTGATCTCCCAGCTTGTCACCCGCCGTCGACGCAACGATCTGTTGACCGATCTCACCAACCGCGAGATGGAAGTGCTGGCAGCCATGGCCGAGGGCCACTCCAACACAGCCATTGCCGAGCAACTCTTCATTGGTGAGGGCACGGTCGAGAAGCACATCACCAACATCTTCGGCAAACTCGGCCTGGAATCCACCACCAGCCAGCACCGGCGCGTTCTGGCAGTCCTCACCTACCTGCGGAGCTAACCGGCACCGGGTAGGGTTATCCCCACCGCACAATCTGAAGGTACCCCCGTTACCGCAACAGAGCCTGCTTCGTATCCTGATTGCACAATCGCGATGAGGTGACTGGCGGCCCTCAACGCCGAGGCCGAACCAGCGATGACGCTGCAACCATCACCAGGGCGGGAGCGGTTCCCTGCCCGCCGGCGAAACCGGGCACCAGTCCCGTTCCCGTGGCCCTGGCAGATCTCTTACCTGAAGAGCACCACTATTCCGGCGCCAATTACCGATATCCGGCGCAGATGAACTGTGCCCGGAATCCCGGTGTGTCCGGCCATGAAGCTGCGAAAGGAGCACGTGTTGTTGGCAGTTGGTAGTAGGGCTAACCCCACTCCAGAACCGGAAGCTATCCCGGTTCTGGTATCTGGATAACCAGCCTAATCTGGCAATGTGGCTGCGTGGAAGCAGCCTGTTGCACTCGATGTCGAGGGCAACCGCGGATGATCCGCAAGAAAGGGGACAGGAAACAATGCTGTTTCGTGGAAAGAACGGGGCAACCTCGATGGCTGCCGGGAATGATGACGCAATCATCCGGGCAGAGGGTGTGGTCAAGAGTTACCGCACCGATACCGGCAAGCTGACCGTGCTCCGTAATGTTTCGGTTTCGGTTCGCCCGGGCGAGATGGTCGGGGTGATGGGTCCATCCGGCTGCGGCAAGACGACCTTTCTCAACAGCCTCTCGGGTCTCGACAGTGTTGACGAGGGCCGGATCTGGCTGGAAGGTGTCGACCTGGCGCAGATGTCGGACCGACAGCGCACCGCACACCGGGCCCAGCGAATGGGCTTTGTCTTTCAGGTCTATAACCTGCTGCCGGTGTTGAGCGCGGTCGAGAACGTTGAACTGCCGCTACTGGTATCCGGTGTGCGGCCGGGCGAGGCCCGCAAACGGGCACTCCACGCATTGGAAACGGTTGGCCTGACAGACTGGGCGAAGCATCGCCCGGCACAGCTTTCCGGTGGACAGCGTCAACGGGTAACGATTGCCCGGGCGCTGGTGAACAACCCGGCTATTGTCTGGGCTGATGAGCCAACCGGCGCGCTTGATTCCAGAACTGCCAACGAAATCATGGACCTGATGTGCGATCTCAATCGCCGGCAGGGGCTGACGTTTGTCATCGTCACACACGATCCCGGCGTTGGCCGTCGTTGCCACCGGGTGATCCGGATGCGCGACGGCGTGATCGCTGGCGAGACCTTGCAGGGAGCCGCAAACGCAGAGGCTGAACTGCTGGCACAGCTCGACTAGCGGCCTGGACAGCTTTCGACAACGGTGTCGAGGGCGAATTTCAAAGGAGATTCCATGAACGAGATATTCGGGCTCCCCATGACCGGCATCATGTACACCCTGCTTGTGGTGCTTTCGCTCTGCCTGCTGCTTGTTGCCTGGGTGGGATTGCGGCGACCTGTGGTGTTCAAGATGGGCATGCGCAACATCCCCCGCCGGCGTGCCCAGTCCACGTTGGTAGTCATTGGCCTGATGCTTTCCACGCTGATCATCGGCGCGGCATTGGGTACGGGTGACACCGTTGACTACTCAATGCGCTCCGAGGTCTACAACATCTATGGCCAGATTGATGAACTGATTGTTGCCAGCCCTGATGTTGAGGCGGATATCGCCATGGCTGCCGGTTCAACCATTGATGCAGGTGCTCTGGCAATTATCGACCAGGCTATTGCTGGCAACAACGATGTTGAAGCAGTCATGCCGCTCCTCGAAACACGGTTGCCGGTCCTCCATGAAGCAAGCGGCCTCGCCGACCCTGATGTCCTGGTGATGGGGCTTGACCCTCATCGGATCGGAGAGTTCGGCGGTATCCAGTCGACGTCCGGCGTTGTGCTTGATCTGGCTTCCATTGGCGCCGGCGAGTTGGTTGTCAGTGCGAAACTGGCAGATGCACTGGATCTTCGCGCTGGCGACACTCTGACACTTTACTACCGGAACGAGCCATTCACCTTCTCTGTCGCCGGCATCGGTGAGAACTCCTTCCTGACCGGGGTCCGCCGGGAAGGCCTGGAAACCATCGGGCTTGCCATGTCGCTGGAGCAACTCCAGCAGATGACCGGTCAGCAGGGGCACTACTCGGCGATTGCCATTTCCAACGCCGGCGGCGTGCGCGATGGGGTCAAGCTCTCGACCAATGTGACCGATACCCTGAAGCCCTCCCTGGAAGGCACCGGGTTGGGTGTGCTCAAGATCAAGCAGGCTGGCCTCGATGAAACCGAAGCCTTCGCCAACATGTTCACCGGACTTTTCATGGTGCTGGGTCTGTTCTCGATCGCTGCCGGTCTGTTGCTGATCGTGCTCATCTTCTCGATGCTGGCAGCCGAACGCCGTTCGGAAATGGGGATGGCCCGTGCCGTTGGCACGCAGCGATCCCAGTTGATCCAGCAGTTCATCTCGGAAGGTGCCGGCTACGCGGTGCTGGCCGGATTGGTCGGTGCCGGGTTGGGTGTGGTCGCAACCTGGGGAATTGCCCAGGGGCTGCAGGCGATCTTTGGCGATTTCGTCAACGTTGAACCTCACGTTACCCCGCGAAGCATGATCGTTGCCTACTGCCTGGGTGTGGTTATCACCTTCGTAACCGTGATTGGCGCATCCTGGAAGGTGAGCCGGATCAATATCGTGGCGGCCGTTCGGGACATCCCGGATGTTGAGGAAACCCGCCGCAAGAAGAGCGGCATCATCTGGGCCGGGCTGCTGCTGGCAGGTGGCACACTCCTGACCGTTGCGGGTCTGAACGCTGAACAGGCATTCCCCTTCTTCCTGGGCATGAGCCTGATCCCGTTTGGCGTTGCCATGATCGGCCGATTCTTCGGTGTTCCGTCCCGCCTGCTCTTCAGTCTGGCAGGCCTGTATCTGCTGGTACTCTGGCTGTTGCCGGAGAGCACGACCGAACGGCTCTTCGGGCATCTTTCGGGCGATATGGAGATGTTCTTCCTGTCCGGTATCTTCATGGTAGTCGGTGCGACGATCCTCATCATCAACAACACCGGTATGCTGCTGGCGGGCGTTTCGTCGCTGGGCGGACTGTTTCGCTCGAAGCTCCCGGCGGTCCGCACGGCGGTTGCCTATCCCGGCGCTACCCGTGGCCGGACCGGCATGATGATCGCCATGTTCAGTCTGATCATCTTCTCGATCATCGTAATGGCCACCATGACCGAAAACATGGTTGCGCTCTTTGGCGGCGAGGAATCGGCCGCTGGCTGGGATGTCCGCGCCGATCTGCGCACGACCAACCCGGTTGATGACTTCATGTCGACCTTGCAGGAGCAGGGCGTTGATACTGCCGGCATCACTGCCCTGAGTACCACCACCTATCCCGGCGAGTTCTACTCCCAGGTTCGCAAGAGCAACACCAGCGAGTGGAAAGCGTGGCCGATTGTCGGCATGGATGATGCGTTCATTCAGGAAAGCACCCTCTTCTTCGAACGCCGGGCAATTGGCTATGACACAGATGAAGCGATCATTCAGGCCCTGCTGACCGAGCCGGGTGTTGCAGTAGTCGATCCTTTTGTCATCCCGTCCAGCGGGAACCTCGATAGCGGCGAAGAGTTGTCGCTGGCCGAACTCGGCGGTAGTTCCAACCGGTTTGAGCCGCTCGAACTGGATCTGGTCGACCCGGCAACCGGCAAGGTGTCCACGGTGAAAGTGATCGGTGTGCTCGATGGAAAACTCGGTAGCCTCTGGGGTGTCTACACCGCACAGGACACGATCGATGCTGCATATAGCCGTGTGACGTCCACGTCCTACTTCATCGCGCTGGATGATCCTGACACCGCGGCCGATGTTGCCCGTGCGATCGAAACCGGGATGCTGCGGAACGGCGTCCAGGCTGTATCGATCCGCGACCAGATCAAGGAAGAGCAGCGGCAATCGGCCGGATTCCTCTACATCATCCAGGGATTTATGGGGCTTGGCCTGCTGGTTGGTGTCGCGGCTGTCGGGGTGATCTCGTTCCGCTCGGTAGTCGAGCGCCGGCAGCAGATCGGTGTACTCCGGTCGCTGGGCTTCCAGCGGGAGACAGTCTCCCAGTCGTTCATGATCGAGACGGCCTTCGTGGTTGGTATCGGCGTCATCTCCGGAACAGTGCTGGGATTACTGCTGGCCCGCAACCTGCTGACAGGCAGTGAGTTCAACAGCACGGAACTGGAAGCGTTCCTGATCCCCTGGCAGGTCATCGGTCTGGTCGTTGCCGGCACCATGGCAACCGCCCTCCTCATGACCTGGATCCCCGCCCGCCAGGCCACCCGCGTCATGCCGGCCGAGGCGCTGCGATACGAGTAATCGGACTACACCCAGACCAGAAGGCGAGTAGCGCGACGCTACTCGCCTCTGTTTATACCGGCGAAGTATCGTTCGAGATCTTCCCGAAGTTCGGGAACCCTGGTCTGGATGATCTGCCACACGAGATCGTTATTGATGATGTCATATCCGTGAGCGAGCACATGTCTGAAGCCAATGATCTCTCTCCAAGGGATGTTTGGAACCTGGTTTCGGGTTGATTCCTGAACCTTGCCTGCCGCCTCACCGATGATCTCAAGGTTGCGAAGTACCGCATCGTAGACCGTCTCGTTGGCTACAAACCCCTCAAGAGTAGTTACGCCGACCATGTGACGTTGTAGTCGTTCACACCGTTCCAGCATGTCCGCCATGTATTGTTGATCGTTACGCGATCTCAATGGCGTCTGCTTCCACGTACGGACGAAATGCCGGGCGCAGATCGGACTCTATGACCAAATCAATCTCACGTCCGAGCAGATCTTCAAGGTAGAAGATGAGACCGAAATAGTTGTCGAGAACCGGCTTGCCATCAAATTCGACAAGGATGTCAAGATCGCTGGATTCCAGCGCCTCGTCCCGGGCCACAGACCCAAAGAGTCGGAGCCGAGTGACTCCAAAGCGTTCCCGGATTTCCGGAGTATGCTCGGCGAGAAGTTTCATAATTGCATCTCGCGTCATCACTGCGCTACCTCTCGATATGGACCCTGCGGCTACATTCTAACCCACCGCCAGAGACGCTCAGGGATGGGAACGTCTCATTCAGTTCCTGATTTTTGATTACGGCGCCGAAAGGGCTTGGGCAATCTGGATCAGTTCGGTCTCGGTCCAGTCGAGGGGTATGGCGATGGTGCGGTAGAGGTAGCGGCCGTCATCCCAGACGGCGGTGACGATCGGACCATCTTCCGTACCCTGTCGCCAGGTGATTGCTGTTTCATTGGAAAGTCGGGCGGATTCCACAACGGTGTCTGGGTAGGTATCCGCGGTATACGCCTGCCAGAGTGAGGCATCGATGCCGCCAGGCGATGGTGACACCAGTAACTCTACCTGGGCTGTTTCACTGGCGAACAGCAGGCGTTCCCCTCCTTCCGGCGTGACCATATTCTGGTCGTAGAGTTCCAGCCCGAACGGCAGGGTTGTATCTGCCGGCAGGATGAACCGCTCTGGTGCTCCTTCAGGAATGGCGAAGGTACTGTCAAGGAACGACGCAGCGTCCAGTTGCGGTTCGGAATAGTAGGCAAACTTGCCCAGCAAAACTCGTTGGTCTTCCTCGCCGGCAAGGTACAGTTCCATGCTCTCGATGTAGCTTTCCTCGCCGGGAGCGGCAGCACTCCTGATGTTGAGATCGGAGACATACCGGAAGGGATCCAGACCGCGCGCCGTGGCGATCCAGGCAACTTCGGCCCGTGCATCTTCCCCGTATTCGACCTCAATCTGCGATGGCAAATTGGCCGGATCGAGCGGTGGATTCCCTTCATCCAGCAAGGTGACGATCTGCCAAGGTGCTTCCAGCGCCAAAGTCACCTCAGCCGGGGGGACAACCACCATCTCCAGATCACCCGTTTCCACCCATCCCCTGTTTGACCAGTGCCAACGACTCCCGTTCCGGACGTAGTCAACGATGACCTCGTCGATCGGCGAGCGAACCACAACCCGCTGTTGACGGGTGCCATCTTCCAGCGTGCGATCCCAGACCTCGGCTTCCCAGTTGGTGGTCATCCCCTGGTCGAGGCGGGCATCGCTGGTATAGACAACGGTGTAGGTGAATCCCGTTCCCGGCGACGGCTTGCTGGCGATGGTGCGCATCATGTCGATGCTGACAGCGGCACTCGCCGGTGCGTCTTCCGGTAGTGTGGTTGGTTGAGTCGCCACCTGGCCGGAATCGCTGCCCGGCAACCCCTGGACGATGAGCACAACCGCGAGCACAATGACCAGCATCGATGCAATTACCACCAGTTCCATCCGTTTTGGACGGAGCACGCTGCCTCCCCGATGATTGCGCTCTTCGGCAAGCCGGTTGAGATGCTGCCGTCGCTGGTCCGGTGTCAGGGTTTCTCGTTTGTATGTTTCGCGCAGACGCGCTTCCAGACCCGTATCACGGGAGTTCTCATCCACTGGTGCGCTCCTTCAGTTCAGTTGCCAGATGGTGAATGGCACGCTGAAGACGCATCTTCACCGCGCCTTCCGAGATGCCGAGAACGGAACTGATGTCGCGGATGGACAGATCAGCAATGTAACGCAGGATCACCGCATCGCGCTGGTTGGCCGGCAGCGTATCCAGCGCCGCCTGGATTTCTCCCCGACGTTCGCCGGCAAGGGTGCTGCCCGCAGCGTTGTCTTCGACATGCGTAGGGGCCGATTGTCCGGAAAGCCAGTGCAGCCAGCGTTGCCTGCCGCGATGGTGATCGACCACCTTGCGATGGGCGATGGTAAACAGCCAGGCAGCAAAGGGTGCCCGCTGCCGATCATAGCGGTGGATCGATTCCATGGCCGCCACCATCACATCGCCGGTGATGTCACTGGCCGTTTCGGCAGAGCCGGTCCTTGCGAGCGAATAGCGATAGACCCGGTCGGCAAACCGGTGGTACAGATCATCAAATCGGGCCAGGTCCTCCACAGCAGCGGCCGCGATATCCTCATCGCTCAACCACCCACCCACCGGCCGATCCATCACCGCCTGCCCCGGATTCCTGGCACGTGCAGCCATCAAGACGCCTCCGTTCACCCACTACTTCGGACGAACGGAGAAAAAGTAACGGTTAACGAACAGGGAAATCCCTACTCGTTATGAAACACCACCCGGTCGCCGAGCGGTTGGCGGACGTGGAGTTGGAAGATGTCGGGGCGGGAGTAGTGGCCGGCGGTGTCGGTGGCGGCTTTGGCGGCGTAGACGGCTTCCAGCGAGCCTTTGGCGGTCAGGATGGTTTCACCCTGCACCGGGCCGGCTATGACGGTACCTCTCGGGTCGATGATGACACTGTCGCCGGGTTGCGGATACCCCAATTCCCGGTATGTTTCCGGGATATCTTCGAGCGTCCATGTATTTCCGGCGGCAATGACATAGGCGGCCGCCTGGGATGCGAAGGCCTGTGAGAGAAAGATCTGGCGGGAAGCGGCATTGCCGTACCACGCTGCTGCGTGGATCTGGGCACCCTGGCTGATCAGGGTGTAGCCCGGCAGGAGCATGTTGTGTTCCCAGCAGATCATGCCGCTCAGCTTGCCGTAGGGTCGCTCGTAGACTCTGAGGCTGGAGGCATCGCCTTCGCCCCACATGATTCGTTCGGCGCGGGTGGGCTTGAGCTTCCGATGTTTTCCGAGGATGGTGCCCTCCTTACCGATGAAGAGCAGGGTGCAGTAAGCGGTTCCCCGGGTCTTGCTGTCAAGTTCCACGATACCAATGGCGACATCAATTCCCGCCTTGCGGGCTGCCGCGCAGAGTTTGTCAGTGGTCGGGCCGGGGACTTCTACCCCGTTTGCCAGGTATGCCGCAGACATTTGGGCGAACAGTGGTGATTCGGACTCGCTGGCAAAGAATGGATAACCATGCAGCCATGTCTCGCCAAACACGGCGAACGTTGCCCCGAGGTTGGCGGCATCCTCAATCAGTTTGCAGGCTTTTTCGGTCGAGGCGTCCCGATCGAAAAAAACTGGAGGGTGCTGGATAGCCGCGAGGGTGAACTCCGGGTACGAAGTCATCGGGGTTCCCTTTCATGAAAGGCGAACAGCGGTCGCCTTGACCAGAATCCGGTGCGATTCCCGGCAAGAATGAAGTCAGCCTGCGTGGTCGCCTGCATCATACAGGGCGAGTATTTGCCGTGCCAGCGTGATGACTGCTGCCCGGAGTTCCGGTGGATCAAGGATTTCAACCTGGTCGCCGTGGCGGATGACCATCGCCTGTGCGTCGGCTTCCGCGTTGAAGGTCATGACCAGGCGGGACCATCCATCATCATCGGGAGGATCAACAGATTCAACCCGGTTGAAGCCGACGCCGTGCCGGATTTGCGGGAGGAGATCCGGGCTGACACGCAGCGTCACCGGGTAGCGGGGTAGCCGGGCACTGAAGTCGGTGGCAGATTGTTCCCAGTAGCCGGCCAGGTCGAAGTCTTCCGGGCGGATGGCGGGGGAATCCAGCATTTCAGCCGATTCAATGCGGGAAAGCCGATAGGTGCGCAACTGGTCATCCCGGCTGGCAACCAGATACCAACTACTACCCTTGGCAACCAGACCGAGCGGGTTCACCGTGCGCTGGCTGAGACTGCCGTTTGCGCCGCGATAGTCCATCCGGAGTTGCTGACCTTGCCAGACAGCCCGCTGCACGACCTCGAAATGTGGTGCGGTTTCCTCGGCACGGCGCCAACCGGTCGGATCGATATAGAGCCTCTGCCGTGCGGTCTCGGCGGTTTGCCGGGAGACGGCCGGCAGGGCTGCCAGCAGTTTGAGTCTGGCTGCCTCGGCGGCTTCTTCCAGCCCGAGTTGCACCAGTGGTTCCGGGAGTTTCGAGAGAAACAGTGTCTGGCTTTCGAGGGCATTCAGTCCGGTCAGGTCGGTGGTATAGCCATCGAGCAGCATCCAGCCACCATCGCGTCCGCGTTCGGCTGTCACCGGTACGCCAGCCCCGCTGAGGGCATCCATGTCGCGGTGGATTGTCCGCGGCGATACTTCCAGCCACTCCGATAACTGACGAGATGTCAGCCTCCGGTGTGTTTGGAGAAGCAGGATGATCGACAGCAGTCGGTCGGCGCGCATGTTATGGGTCCTTCGCCGTTCAGGTCGTGCATGTTCGTTGATTTGCCATCCCGGTGTCAGGATGACATGGGAAATATGACACAACATGTCATCTATGGCGTCGTATGCTCGAATGGTTGATCGATTGTCCGTCACAAAGGAGTGAGGTGACTGATGCAGTTTGGTGTGACACTGCCCTACGACGAAGCGCCGCAGGACATCCTGGCGATGGCATGTGATGCCGAGGCTGCCGGATGGGATGGCGTGTTCGTCTGGGATGGAATCACCGGTGGTGACCCGTGGGTGTTGCTGGCTGCCATTGCAGCCCGCACCGAGCGGATCAAACTGGCGACGATGTTGACGCCAATCTCCCGCCGGCGACCGTGGAAACTGGCGCAGGAGGTCGCAACTCTCGACCAGTTGTCAGGAGGCAGGGTGATTCTTCCGGTAGGGTTGGGAGCACCGGATACCGGGTTTGACAAATTTGGTGAGGTCGTCGATCGCAAGACCCGCGCCGAGATGCTTGATGAGGGAATTGATGTCCTGACCGGCTTGTGGAGTGGCGAACCGTTTACCTATGAAGGCAAGCATTACCCGATTACCGATGTCACGTTCGAACCGGTTCCGGTGCAGCGCCCGCGAGTGCCGATCTGGGTGGTTGGTGCGTGGCCGAGGATGAAGTCGATGCGCAGGGTGCTGCGTTGCGACGGATTAATCCCGTACAACATGAAGAATGACCATTTCGAATCGACGCCGGATGATCTCCGGGAAATGGCGGAGTGGATCAACGAAAACCGGACGGCAACGGGGCCGTTTGACATTCTCTGGGAAGCGAACACGCCCGGAGATGATCCCGCCCGAGGAGCAGAAATCACCCGGGAATGGGCCGATGCCGGGGCAACCTGGTGGCTTGAATCGGTGTGGGATGGCCCCCGCACAGCGAATGGTCTCGCTGGCATGCAGGAACGAATCCGGCAGGGGCCACCCCGACTTTAGCGCCTAGCGTCGTCGTGAGCGTGGGTCGAGCGCATCGCCAAGTGCGTCGCCGACCATGTTGAGCGCCAGCACCGTCAGGAACAGTAGCGTGCCCGGGACAATCACCATCCACCAGGCGCGGGCAATCACTGCCTGCCCGTCCCGGAGCATGCTGCCCCAGGTGGGAACGTCCGGCGGGACACCGGCCCCGAGGAACGAGAGCGACGCTTCAGCAATGATCGAGAATGCGACGACAAAGGTGCATTGGACAATCAGCGTAGAGAGCGTATTTGGCAATACATGCCGGAGCAGGAGTTTGGCATCTCGCACACCGATTGACCGTGCTGCTTCAACGAAGACCTGCTGCTTGACGGTGAGCGTTGCCCCGCGAACCAGTCGGGCGATGGTTGGCATGTAGACGAACCCGAGCGCCAGAATGACGTTGCGAGTGCTTGGCCCGAGACTGGCCATGATTGCAATCGCCAGCAGAATGGCCGGGAACGCCATCAAACCGTCCATGACGCGCATGATCGGAGTATCCAGACGCCGGTAATAGCCGGAGAGCAAGCCAAACAGCGTGCCAAACACGGCGGCAAGTGCGGTGACTGAAAGCCCGACGGCCAGTGAGACGCGAGCGCCATAGAGACCGCGCATCAGCACATCGCGGCCAAACTGGTCGGTGCCCATCCAGAACTCGCTGGAAGGTGGCTGCAGGCGGATTGCCGGGTTGGCCCTATCCAGGTCAGTATCGGAGAGGGTCGGAGCCGCAAACGACAGGATCAACAGGATCAGCAGGAACGCCAGGCTGACGACTGCCGCATGATTCTCCAGCAGACGGCGAACCCAGTAGAACCGCGATTGCGGGGAGATGCGTTTTAGTAATCCTTTCCCCTTCGGCTTTTGTGAGGCAAGCGTTTCGTTGTCGCGCCGGAGGCTGGTTTTCTCAGTCGCCATAGCTAATTCTCGGATCTATCAGCACATACAGGACGTCTACCAGCAGGTTTGCCAGCACATAGAACGAAGCGATGAGCATGACGGCCCCCTGGATCAGCGGGTAGTCCCGCCGGAGCACGCTCTGGACCACCAGCCGGCCCATGCCCGGAATGTTGAACACGGTCTCTGTGACAACAGCCCCACCAAGTGATGCTCCAACCAGCACACCAATGACTGTGACGGCCGGGATCAGGGCATTGCGGAACGCGTGGCGAATCACAATCGTGCGGGTTGCCAGCCCCTTGGCGCGTGCAGTGCGAACATAGTCCTCACGAAGGGTTTCCAGCATTGAACTGCGCACCAGACGTGCAAGCAGTCCAGCCGAGGCAAACCCCAGCGCAACGGATGGCATCAGCATGCGTTTGACGTGGTCACCGAAATCATCACCGATATTGGTGTAGCCACCCACCGGCAGCCAGCCTAGCTGCACGGCGAAGAGCAGGATCATCAGGATACCGAGCACGAATACCGGCACGGCAGCGCCACTGATGGCAAACACCATCAATGCCCGGTCCAGCAGCGAGCGTTCGCGCAGGGCCGCCAGGATGCCGCTGGGAATGCCAATGATGATCGCAATGAACAGGGAGTACAGCGTAAGCAGAATGGTTGGTTCGGCCCGGTCAAGCAGGGCGCGAGTTACCGGCATGTCGAGGAAGATCGACTCTCCCAGGTCAAGCCGCAACACACCGCCAAACCAGGAGGCAAATTGCACCGGTAACGGGTCATTCAATCCAAGCCGGTCGCGGAGGTCTTCAACCTCTTCCGGTGTGGCATCCGGACCCAGCGCCACCGCTGCCGGGTCACCGGGGGTCAGGTGGAGGAGGGTGAAGACGACAATCCCAACCACGAGCAGGACCGGCAACAGCAACACAATCCGGCGAATGATATAGGTCGTCATGCAGTTCGAATCTCCAGGCTAGACGGCATGAAGCAATCAGGCATGGCCTGCGGATACATCGTATCAGGCAACATGTTGTCAGGTAGTACGTGAATATCGCCCTGGCACCGCGCCAGGGCGATATTCACTGCAGATGCAGGAATCAGCCGTTCCGGATTAGTCTTCCAGCCAGACGTTCCAGAGCATCGGGCCGAACATCAGCAGCGGCGAGAGGTTCTTCACCTTGGCGCTGCGCGCGGTCAGCGTCATCGTGTCGCCATTCTTGATGAACGGAACCTGATCGTAGATGTTGTAGTGAATCTGCTCCCAGATCTCCATCCGGGTTTCGAAGTCCGATTCCGTCCGCAACTGCTGGACGAGATCCATCGTCTCTTCGTCACACCACCAGCCGGCAACGTCGCAGACATTCAGCAGGAAGAGGCCGGTCGGGTCTGCACGGAGAGTGGTTCCGGTTGCCGTGATATCCCAGGCTTCCGGGTCCGACTGTTCGGCCAGAATGCTGGCCCAGTCCTTGACGATCAGTTCGACATTGAAGCCGGCATCCTCAAGTTGCTGCACCGCGACGAACGAGCGGTTGTAGTGGTCGGAGTATTCCTGGGTGCAGGTCCAGCGGATGACCTCGCCGTTGTATCCGGCTTCTTCCATGAGTTCCTTGGCCAGTTCCGGGTTGGCCATGTTGTAGAACTCTTCGCCGGCGGTCGTGTACCAGACGGTTTCCTTGCTCATGATGCCCGGGTCGAGACGGTAGAAGCCATCGCCGAAGCCGGCCTGAAGAATCGGCTCCAGATCGAGGGCTGCCTGTACCGCCTTGCGAAGGGTGATGTTCTCCATCGGGCCGGTGCGGGTGTTCAGGATGAATACTGACCAGCCAATTGGCGGCAGCAGTTCGGCGATGATGTTCGGGTCATTGGCCATCGAGTCAAAGAGGTCGGTTGGCACGGTTTCGAGGAAATGATATTCCCCGGTGGAAAGACCGGCCTGGCGAGCGCCTTCATCCGGCACCGGAACGAAGCGAATTTCGTCGACATAGGCGTACTTGTGTCCACCGTAGCCGTTGGAATCGCCCGGCAGGGCGGCGTAGTCGTCGAAGCGTTCGAGCAGAATCTGGCGGTCGCGGTCCCACTGGACGAAGCGATACGGGCCGGTGCCGATCGGCTCGCTGAGGTTGTCCTTGGTTGAGGCATCAACCACTGACTTGGGATAGATGGCACATCCACGTCCCTGCTGGGCAAGGGTGGCGGTCAGTGTGCCGTACGGCTCACTCAGGCGGAATTCGATCGTGGTGTCATCCACCGCAACCAGTTCATCAGTGACGCTCATCAGACCCTGGGCGTAAGCGTAGCCATCTGCCCAGCGCTCGATCGAGGCGATCACGTCTGCCGATGTCATGATCTCGCCGTTGTGGAACGGCACGCCTTCGCGCAGGGTGATGGTGTGGGTCAGGCCGTCGTCGCTCACCTCGTGGGCCTCGGCCAGCATCGGAATGTTGCCGTACTCGGCGTCGTGGGTGAAGAGCGTCTCATACATGTGCCAGCCAACAAGGTTCAGGGCAGTGGCAGAAACAGCATGCATGTCGAGGGTCAGCAGGTCGCCGGACAAGGCAACCTCGAGACGGCCGCCATAGACGCCCTCTCCTGCCGGTTCCTCGTCACCTTCGTCTTCGTCCTCCGGTGCCTCGGTTGCTTCTCCGTCTTCTTCGTCCTCGTCTTCGTCACCGGATTCTGCAGCAGTGGTGGGAGTGGGCTCGGCTGCCGGTTCGGAAGTTGCGGTTGGCTCGTCTTCCTCGTCATCACCACAGGCTGCCAGGATGGCAGAAACGGTTGGAATTGCCAGTGCGAGGGCCGAAGTCCTGCGCAACAACACCCGCCGGTTAATCTGCCGGTAAAGCAAATTTTCGGTCAAATTGCTGGGGTTCTGTTCAACCATCGTCACTTTTCTTTCTCCAACGACGAGTAACGCCATCTGAGATGCTAATTCAGCCATATGCTCAAGTCAAGTTTTACCGATACTGCCAGGCAGGGTCTGGAGGCTGTGCTATGCTGATCCCACTTCCCGGATTGACCACGTTCTGGAGCGTTGCTTATGAGCGATCAGCAGCGGCCCGTCGGGCCATATGTGTTCACCGAATACCGGGATCCGACGGCAGCGAGTCACCCCTATGATCCATGTTATCCCGAAGTAGCGGACCATCTGATCAGTTTGATGGCCGGCGTGTTGCCGGGACTGGTCGTTGAGCATATTGGCAGTACTGCTGTGCCGGAATGTTCCGGCAAGGGTGTGGTGGACATGATGTGCATCTACCCACCGGGTGATCTGGATGCAGTGCAGGTCGCTGTCGAGTCGCTCGGCTACCAGGCCTTTCGCTCGGCCGATCCGTTCCCGCAGGAGCGTCCGGTATATATCGGCAGTGTTGACTGGCAGGGAGCGCGTTTCCGGACCCACATGCACTTGATCCCGGAAGGCTGGCCGGAGATCGAAACCCAGCGCACATTTCGTGACCGGTTGCGTGCAGATCCTGACCTGGTGAAAGCGTATTGTGCGCTGAAGGAAGCCGTACTGGCTGCCGGGGCCGGGGACAATGTTGCCTACAACGCCGGTAAGGAAGCGTTCATCAAGGACGTCATCGAGGGCCGGCGGTAGACCGGCCCTCGCAATTCCCTAACGCAATGAACTCCAGAACTGCGCCTGATGTCTGGTGATCGCCTGGATGGCGGCTTCGCCATCCGCACTGACCGTCGTTGTGTGCGGTTGTGCCTTGAGCCGGTCTGCTGCCAGTGGTTCAGGGATGTTAGTCCGGGTTTCGGCCATTGTCTCAATGATTGCCAGAGTGCAATAGGGTGCGTAGATCTCGCTGTAACCACCCTCCTGCAGGGCGACCAGGCGGCCCCCTGCGTGGGTTTCGGCAAGGTCAATCATCCGTTGCGTCATCTGCCGGTACCCTTCGCAGGTGATCGCCATCCGGCCCAGTTGGTCCATTGCGCTGGCATCCTGCCCGGCCGAAATCAGGACCAGTTCAGGTTTGAACTCATTGGCAATCGGCAAGACCACCCGGTCAAATGCCGCGAGGTAGGTGGCATTTCCGCTGCCTGGCGGCAATGGCAGATTTACGGTGAAGCCAACGCCATCGCCTTCGCCGGACTGGTCAATCTCTCCCAGACCGGCTGGGTACAACTGTTCTTGCTGCAGTGAGATAAACAGGGTGTTCGCGTCCCGGTAAAAGGCGTCCTGGGTTCCGTTTCCGTGGTGCACATCCCAGTCCAGGATCATGATTCGCTGGTAACCATAGACCCGGCGGGCGTAGTGTGCCGCGACGACGACATTGTTGAAAATGCAGAACCCCATGCCCTGGTCGGCAACGGCGTGATGTCCCGGCGGGCGAACATTGGCGTATACCCTGCGAGCAGTGCCGTTTGCGACCGCATCCACCGCCGCCATGCCGCCGCCGGCGGCCAGCAGTGCCGCATCCCATGATTCGGCAGATGCCGGCGCGCCGGATCCGGTTTCTCCCCCGCCACTGGCGGTGATTTGCCGGACACGTTCGACGTACTCTGCGGTGTGGTAGACAGTCAGGTCGGAGATTTCGGCGGCTCGTGCCTCGATTGGCGTCAGGTCATTGATCAAACCGGTGTGGTTGAGGAGTTCTACCGTGCGTTGTACCAGACGATGGTTTGAGGGATGCAGGGCAGGCTCGGAGAACGGGAAGGTGTCATCTGAATACGGTAAGCGCCACTTACCGGGATTGTGCTCCAGGTAGCGCGCATCGAAGACAAATCCGGTGGTCAATGGTCCACTCCATTTCCGCCGGCGGTTGCGCGTTTGCGGTCTTCAGCGCCGACTGTTGTTGGTGACGATCATCTGACCGGATTATCAGGGGGTGTGCACGAAGACGCAACCAGTGCGGGGGATGTTATGGATCGAACCGTGGTATTTGCTGGCGAGTGAAGAAGGATGGTGGGGAGGAAAGCGGACCCGATTGGCAGGTCCGGGAAATGAATGGCCGGCGAACCATTCTGTTTTCTCCGGACTGCTCCGCCGTTGGAACAACACCGCTCGGGTTGCCGCAATCCCATCTTCAGACTCAGTAACCACCACGGTTCGATTTCCATTGATGTAATGGTATCGACAGATTCTGAACATGGTCTGAGCCGTTGCTTGGAGTTTCCTGAGAACTGCCGCGAGCGTAACTTGCCTACCGGCCGGAGTTCATCGACTGAACTTCGCGTTGCCCCCGGAGAACTGCAGAAGCGCGTGGCAACGTGATTGTGAACCGGCTGCCTTCGCCAGGGCGAGACACCACGTCGATACTGCCTCGTTGTGCCTCGACCAGTGCGCGGGCTATTGCCAACCCAAGGCCAACGCCGCTTCCCCGCCGGGCTTCATCGCCACGATAGAAACGTTCGAAGATATGCGGAATTCGTTCCGGATCAATGCCGGGGCCGGAGTCACTGACGCTGATCTGCACCCGTTGCGGGTTGGCGTTGGTGGTGACGATAATCGGCTTGCCCGGCTCACTGTATTTGATCGCGTTGTCGAGCAGGATCAGGATGACCTGTTTCAGCGCATCCCGGTTCCCGGCGATGGATACATCGTGGATGTCGTCGCAAATGATCTCCCGCTCCGGATCGATTCGGCGTGCCTGGCGGCAGATTTCCTCGATCACCGGTTTGATCCGCACGCGAACGCTTGTCAACGGCCACTCGGCATCGGCACGTTGCAACTGCATCAGGTCGTTGACAAGACGACTCAAACGCTCGCACTCCTCGACAATGTCGTTGATAACTTCCTTACGGTCTTCCTCTTCTATAGGAGGCTCACGGCGCAACAGTTCCAGATTGCCGCGGATCGTGGTGAGCGGTGTTCGCAGTTCATGCGATGCGTCGGCGGCAAAACGTCGCTGGGCATCGAGAGTACGCTCGGCGTGGCTGAATGCGGCCTGGAGTTCGGTGAGCATCATGTTCATTGTGGTGGTCAGACGACCGAGTTCATCCGGCGGACCGTCATATTCAACGCGCCGGCTGAAGTCGCGCTCCTCACCGATCTCCTGGGCCGTGGCGGTGATCCGGTTGATCGGACGCAAGGCAGTGCCGGCCAGCACCCAGGCGATACCGAAGGCCACCAGCGTCATCCCGCCGGTTCCGACAATGAGGGCGTTGCGCAGCGTTTCCATCGCCGAGTCCTGGTCGGCGATCGAGCGGGCTACCTGGATGATGCCGATCACCTCGCCGGCACGTGGCCCCTCGGATGCGACCACCCGGCGTGAGTAGATGAGAATACGTCCGGCATCGGTTTCCGCCGGCTCGGTCCAGCTCTGCCCCTGCATCACCGCTTCATAGCCGGCGCTACTGAGTGGCAGGGAAAAGTCGCCCAGGTTCTCGCTGGAGTAGACCACTTCCTTGCGTGTATTCAGGGTCTGGACGAAGGTGCGCGGCGTGGTGATATTGCCCGTCGGAAACAGCACCCGGTCAAGCGCAAACTCACTGCTGCTGGTAATGACTTCGGCCTGGTCGGCAAGGGCGTCCTCTCGGACACCGAAGGTCAGCCGGGAAATCGAGATGTAGAGAACCACGCTGCTGACTATTAGCGTGAGGGCGATAATCGTGCTGAAGAGCAGTGTCAGCCGTAATCGAATCGACATGGCTACCCTGCCCGGGTACGGGAGAGAACGGCAGGCAAGCACACATCACTACACCTGCCTGGTTGCCGAAGGGATGAAACGGACGCAACGGACGGCGCCCGTCCCGGTTGAAACGTGGATGTGTGATGCTCTGGTGTTGTGGCGTTCCTACTCATCCCGTAATACGTAGCCCACTCCCCTGACGGTATGAATGAGGCGCGGTTCATCGCCGGATTCAGTCTTGTTGCGCAGGTAGCCAATATAGACTTCCAGCACGTTGTCGTAGCCCTCGAAATCGTACCCCCAGACATCCTGCAGGATCCGGTTTCTTGGCAGGACCCGCCGGGGATAGCGCAACAAATAGGAAAGCAGGTCGAACTCGCGCGGGCTCAGGTCGAACACACGGTCGCCGCGCCGGGTCTCCCGGGTGACCGGGTTCAGGTAGAGATCGGCGAAGGTCAGCGGCGATTCGTTGTCGCCGGCATCCGAACGGCGCAGTAGCGCGCGCACCCGTGCCAGCAGTTCGGCCGGTGCGAATGGCTTGACCAGATAGTCATCTGCCCCGCTATCCAGCCCCTTTACCCGGTCGCCAACGGCATCCCGGGCAGTCAACATCAGAATCGGTGCAGAATCCATTTCACGTAGTCGTTTGGCGACTTCGATGCCATCGAGGCCCGGCATGAGCCAGTCCAGCACGACCAGATCCGGCCGGCGGGCCTGTACCTGACTTAGCGCTTCGTGTCCGTCCGCAGCGGTAACCACTGAATAACCCTCGTAGGTCAACGTGCGGCGGAGCATATCGGTGATTTTTCGGTCGTCATCTACCACCAGCACGGTGGTCATACGGGTTCTCCTTCCCGTCCTTCACGTCGCTACTTTTTGAAAACAGGCTAACCGGGTATGGTAACGACAGCGTTGGCGAATCGCCAATGAGGACGATGTTCCAACCCTTATGGTACTTGGTTGGCCAAACCGGAGCGTATGCCTGGATCAGGGCGTGTAAGGGCAGGTTATCGTTACGGGCCAGCCCGAATGTACAATAGCGAACATCGGCTACTCAGACTTCCACGCCCGGATGCCGCGAGCGAAGCGGTCTGGCGCCATCAACCCCAAGAGGAAATGCACCATGGAGATTCGATTTGGCAGGCCCGTTGTAAGTGTCGATGGCGAACGCGCCGGCACGGTTGAACGGCTTGCTCTGGCAACTGATTGCCGGATGGTGCGTGAGATTGTGGTGTTGCATGGCATCGACGAACGTCTGATCCCATTTCGTTCGGTCTCCAATGTGGATGACGACGGCTTCATTGATATTGATATGACCGGCTTTGAGGTTCAGCAGGCATCGTTGCACCTTGATCGTGGTGGTGCCGGCCAGCCCTATGTGCCCTACACCTCATGGGTGAGTGGTGAGACGATCTCATCATCGTATGCACCCTCCTCCCAGCCCAGTAACGCCTGGCAACCGCCGGCCCAGGAAGACCCGGATCGTGAGCGGGTCGAAATTGATGCCGAAAATGTCGTTGCCGGGCCGGATGGCAAGGTGGTTGGCACCATCGCCGGTATCGAGGTAGACGAAACCGGGCTGATCACTGAATTGATCATTGATACCGGCTTCCTGCGCCCTGACATGCGTGTCGACATGGCAACTGTCGACTACGTTGAAGGTAGCTACATCGCCAAACTCCGCTAGAACTACCCTTCCGGGTAGCACTCTCCCCGGCCTGCTCCCAACCTGTTGCGATTTTGATATGCCCCGGTGCGTCGTGATGATGCCCCTGTTACGGGTTTGCCCGTATTCTCGAAAACGTAATGAGGAGTGAGAAATCCTCAACGGTGAGGATATCGGGAAGGAGCCCGGAGATGGAAGCGCTAGGTTATCTCCTCGCAGTGGTCGTTGCAGTTGCTATCGCAGCTGCCGGGTATCAATTTCTGAACGGACGCATCGCGTTCGATCGCAATCTGCTGGCCCTGGTTGGTCTGGGGTTCCTGGGCACCTGGGGTGGCAGCCGGCTCTTCGGCGGCATTGGTGACATCGAATCCATCAGCCAGACTGGCCCGGCTATCGGCGGATTCTACGTGCTGACAGGTGTCATCGGTGGTCTGATCATGGTTGGCGTCGCGGTCTACGGTATGCGCCGCGAGAAGACGCAATCCACCGACATCGCTGAACAGGGTATTACCGATCCGAAGATCGCCCACTTCCTGTTCAACGACACCCGCGCAGCGGCACTCTGGCTCGGCGTTCGTGTCTACCTTGGATTCATGTGGTTCAGCTCCGGTTGGGGCAAGCTGACCGGCGAAGGCTGGATGGATGGCGGCGCATCCCTGCAAGGTTACTGGGAACGCGCAGTGGCTATCCCTGAAACCGGCCGCCCGGCAATCACCTACGGTTGGTATCGCGACTTCCTCCAGTTCATGCTCGATCAGGGTTGGCATACCTGGTTCGCGAAACTGGTTGTGGCTGGTGAGCTTCTGGTTGGTCTTGGTCTGATCCTCGGCGCCCTGGTTGGTATCTCCGCCTTCTTCGGCACGGTGTTGAACTTCAACTTCATGCTGGCAGGCACGGTTAGCACCAACCCGGTCATGTTCGGACTCACGGTCTTCCTGATCCTTGCCTGGAAGGTCGCTGGTTACATCGGTCTCGACCGGTTCCTGCTCCCGGCACTCGGTGCCCCCTGGAGCCCTGGCAAACTCTTCGTCGCCCATGAGGACCCGCAACCCCAGAAGGCATAACCGAGCAGGCCCACACCTGCTAACCCCTGGCCCTCGGAAGCCCCGGTGATTGCACCGGGGCTTCTCCCTGTTTGACGGTCACCGGGTACGACATTCCCTCGCCTGCCCTGTCCTGATCCAGCATTTCGTGATATGCAATAGGTGAACATTCCGGGTGCAGGTATCCGGCCAAGACGCAGGGAGCGAAAAACTCCATGAAAAAGCATCTCATTCTCATCGCCGACGACGATGCCCCGATACTCCGGCTTGTGCGGACCAAGCTGCAATCGGATGGCTACGGTGTTGTGGCTGCCACCAACGGCCAGGAAGCAGTTGAACTGTTTGAGGAACATCAACCGGATGTTGTCATTCTCGATGTCATGATGCCGGTGATGGATGGGCTCGAGGCCATGCGCCGGATTCGTGAATCCTCCACTGTTCCGATCATCCTGCTTACTGCCCGCTCCGGCCCCCAGGACAAGATCTCCGGACTGGATATGGGTGCCGACGATTATGTCACCAAGCCCTTCAATCCCGACGAGCTTTCGGCACGTGTGGCGGCGATCCTTCGCCGGGCCGGTGGTGCAGTAGCTCCACGCAACGAGGTGCTCGAATACGAGCATGTCACCATCGACCTTGCCCGGCGAGCGGTGACTGTGCATGGCAAGGATGTCCGCCTGAGCCGCACCGAGTGGGAACTGCTCCACCTGCTGGCAAGCAATGCCGGCCGGGTGATGCTGCATTCCGAACTGCTGTCCCGGATCTGGGGCCCGGAGTTCCGCGACGAAACCTACTACCTGCGCACCTGGATCAGCCGTCTGCGTGCCAAACTGGACGATCGCGGCGAGGAACCAACGCTGATCACCACCTTCTCCGGCATGGGCTATCGCCTTGAATCGCCGGAAGGTTCCTGACCCGTGGATTCGCCGGTCATTCGTCCGATCCTTGAGGGCCTGACCATCGCGACCGGTGTCCCGGTTGTGAAACTGAATGACTGCCCGGCATTTGACGGCGTCCCGCTTGTACTGGACATCGGGAAACCAACCCCGGTGGACACGGCCAGTGGGCGTTATTTGCTGTGCCGGTATCATCTGCTGCTCACCAGCGTGATCGTGGCAGGCCCCTACCGTCTGGATGGTGAAGGTGATTTGCCGCTGCTCCCGGAAGAAGATGAGGAGCGGCTCGGGCGCACGTTGCAGGAAGTGTCCGTCGGGTTTGGTGAGCACGTAGAGGGTGAACTTGCCCGCGCCGGTTTGACGGCCCAACTGGACATGATCGGCAACGCGGTGCTGGCGATTGTCAGCGAACTCGATCTGGAAGCGGTGCTGCGGCGGATCGTTGAACTTGCCCGCGAAGTCGCGGACGCACAATACGCCGCCCTCGGAGTTCCAGATGAAAACGGTGAAATGATCGCCTTTATCACCTCAGGAATGTCAGCCGAGGCAGAGGCTGCGATCGGCCATCCACCGCGCGGTCTCGGGGTACTCGGTTTGCTCATTTCCGATCCCAGGGTGATCCTGCTCTCCGATTTGGCAGCGCATCCGGCTTCGGTCGGCTTTCCGCCGAATCACCCGTCCATGAAGAGTTTCCTCGGAGTGCCGATCGTGGCGCGTGGCCGGGTGTTGGGCAGTATTTATCTCACCGAGAAGCGGCACGATGGTGAGTTCACCAGCGAGGATGCCCGTCTGGTTGAGGTGCTTGCCCGGCATGCGGCGGTTGCCATCGAAAACGCACGCCTGTTTCAGCAGATCGAGCGGCAACAGCAACGCCTGCAGCACATTCTCGATCAGTTGCCTGAAGCGACAGTGCTGGTCGAGGCCAACCCGGAACAGGTGACACTGGCCAACCCGCAGGCGTCGCTCCTGCTGGGCTGGGAGATCACCACCCCGTTGCCAGTCGAACGGTTTCTGGAGCGGAATCCGCGACGAAACCTCGACGGCACATTGGTGCCGGATGATGCCATCCCCATCTATCAATCGTTGCGAGATGGCGAGGTCATTCACCAGCGCGAGGTCGTCCTTAACCGTCCCTACGATCCACCGGTGACGTTGCTGGTGAACTCGGTGCCGTTGTATGACGAACGGTCCCGGATTACCGGGGCGATCGTGGTGTTTCAGGACATCACCAAGATTCGCGACGCCGAACAACTCAAGGACGATTTTCTCTCGTTGGTTTCCCACGAATTGCGCACACCGCTCACCACGATTCAGGGTGGTGCCCACATGTTGATGGATGACCGCGGCGCGCTGGATGCCGAAACCAGGCAGGGTTTGATCTCCGACATCTACTCGGAAAGCCGCCGGCTGGCGACGCTGGTCGAGAACATGGTGCAACTGGCAAACATCCGTGCTGGTCGTTTTGAGATGGAGACCGAACCGGTGTCCGTTTCGATGTTGATCAACCGGGCTGTGGCTGCCGTTCAGGAATCGGCACCGGACCGGGAGTTCAAGGTTGAAATCGACCGCACCCTGCTGGTGGAGGGTGACTTCTCGCGGCTGGACCAGGTGGTCCGGAACCTGCTGCATAACGCGGTGAAGTATGCTCCGGGACGTTCCCCCATCGAGGTAACTGCCAGCGCCGAAAATGAGGTGGCGACCATCGCAGTCCGGGACTATGGCCCCGGAATCGATCCTGACGATCTGCCGCATGTGTTTGAACGGTTCCGGCGGGGGGCGCGTGCCGCGGCCAGCCAGCGAGCCGGCATGGGGCTTGGTCTCTATCTTTGCAAGCACCTTGTCGAGGCACACGGTGGCCGTATCTGGATCGAACGACCTTCATTTGGCGGCGGGTCCAGGGTTTGCTTCACGGTGCCGCTGGTCGAGGACTGATCAACGCCGGGAAAGTGGCCAGGTCGGGAAACTGTCACGCCTTTGTAATGCCTGTCTGCGGTGAGGATGGCGCGTATGTAACGCCGCGAGGACTACTATGACAGTAATGAAGATTGCATGATCTCCGGCGGTTACCGGATAGAGGGTTGGAGGAGCACATGAAACGCACCATTGTTGTGCCGCTGGATCGCTCGGAAGTGGCCGAAAGTGCGCTGCCGTTCGCCGTATCACTGGCGAAGAAGATCGACGCCGACATCACCCTGCTGGCAGTCATTGATGTTCCCTACGAGTTCGCAGCCTGGCTTGAAGCCTCAACCATTATTGATGCGAAGATCGACGTTGAGGATGCCTATGCCGACTACCTGGAAGTCATGGCTGAAAGTATTGATGGGGTCGACGTCGAAACCGTTGTCCGCAGTGGCAATGCAGCCGCGGAAATTCAGAAGTTTGTTGAAGGACTTGGCGACCCGATCGTGGTGATGGCCAGCCACGGACGCTCGGGAATCAGCCGCATGTTGATCGGTAGTGTTACGCAGCAGGTGGTCCACCGGGTGGAAACACCGGTGATCGTGGTCCCCGCCCGCGTGAAGGAAGATCAACCGACCGAGGCGCTCGAACTGAATACCATCCTCTTCCCGCTGGATGGCTCCCAATTTGCCGAGTTCGCTCTGGAATCGGCACTGATCCTGCTTGGTGATGATCGCCCGAGGCTCCATCTCTTGCGGGTGGTCGAGGTTGTTAGCTGGTATGGCGCTGCCTACACCAACAAGGATTATGAGGGGCTCAATCCCTATATCGACGCCTCGCGCGAACTGGCCGAGAACTATCTCGGCATGATGGCAAAGAGCCTTCAGGAGCGTGGCTACGAGGTGACGACCGAGGTAGCGGTTGGCATGGTGTCGGACCAGATCGAGATTGCCGCCAACAATCAGGCTGCGGATATGGTGGTGATGGCCACCCACGGACGTTCCGGTGTTGGCCGGCTGATCTTCGGCTCGGTTGCCGAGCGCACCCTGCGCCAGACGCCGGCACCGCTGATGCTCGTGCGCCCTGACCCGGACATCTCGGATATTCCGGATGACCTGACCGATACGCTCGTCGCCATTCGTACCTGATCGTAAACATCCCGACGGGATGACCACTCCGCCCGGACGCTTGCGTCCGGGCGTTTTGTGTTCGGCAAGGTTTGACCGGGTGCGTGCTACACTCGAATTGATTCAGAAACGCGCATACTGGCCGGATGGTGAAGGCCGTGACACAAACATTTGACCCCGGGGGGAAATCACTTCCCGCGCAGTGGGAAGAGCAACTCGAGTCCATCTACGCAATGTCGGTCGAGATTGCCGGTTTGCGCCAGACCAGCGAGGTGATGGACCGTGCGCTGGATTACGCGCTGATGCTGACCGGTTCATCGTTCGGGTTCGTCGGTCTCAACGAGGATGGCTCCCGGATGGACGTCGCGGCGATCAAGGGATTCGCCCCGTCCAGCGACCACTTCTATCCTGACTTGCGCTCGATCCCCGTGCGGCCAAGTGTTTTTGGCATTGTCGTTCTTGAGGGGCGCCCGCACATATCCAACAATGTTGCCGAGGACCGCTACCACGTCGGTGTTCCGCGTGGACACCCTCCGGTCAATACCTTCCTGGGCGTGCCGTTGCAGTTTCGCAATGAAACGATCGGCATGGTCGGTGTCGCCAACCGGGCTTCCGGCTACGACCAGCACCATGAGCGGTTGCTATCGACCTTTGCCAACCAGGTGGCCGTGGCCATCGCCAATGCCCGGATGTATGAACGCCAGCGCGAGATGATTTCCGATTTGCGGCGGCTTTATTTGCAACTGGATGAGGCCCACGTCGAGGCCATGCTACATGAAGAGCGAACCCGCATCGCCGAAGGACTTCACGACCGGGTGGCCCAGATCCTCTTTTCCATTGGCATCAGCGCCAATGCCGGCGAGAAACTGGCCGGAGAGGACACCCCGGTCGGGGAAACGTTTGCCCGCATCACCGAACTGGCGAATCGTGGTGTTGAGGAAGTGCGACGGACTGTCTACGATCTGGCCGCTGGCGATGGAGTTCGTCACGGTCTGGTCGATAACCTGCGCGAACTGGTCCTTGAGTTTGACGGTACCGGCCCGACCCGTTTCACACTTTCGGTCGATGGCCGGGAACGGCGCCTGACAGCCGTGATCGAACGCACCCTGATGCAGGTTGCGGCTGAAGCACTGCTGAATATCCGCCGCCATGCCAATGCACACGCCGCCATTATCAGCCTGCGGTTCCAGCCTGACCGGGTTGAACTGGCCGTTCAGGATGACGGGGTTGGTCTGCCGGCGCCGCTGCTCACCGGGTATCGCAACAATCCCGGACATTTCGGGCTGAGCATGATGGCCCGACGGTTGGAAACCGCCGGTGGCTCGTTGCAACTGGACAACAGCGACGATGGTGGTCTGTTGATCCGGGCGTCTGTTCCGCTGCCAGGAAAGGCGAACTGAGATGACAGCCGCACGAAGTGCAGTGATCCGTGTGGTGTTGATTGATGACCATGAAATTGTCCGGAACGGCTTGCGCTTCTCGCTCGATGGCGAGTCGTCGATCCAGATCGTTGGCGAGGCGGAAGATGGCCCGGCCGGTATCGGGCTGGTCGAGGCGTGCCGGCCGGATGTTGTCCTGCTGGATGTTCGCCTGCCCTCAATGAGTGGTGTCGATGTTTGCGGGATGATCCTCCAGCGCGTGCCGGAAACGCGGGTGGTGATGCTCTCGGCGTTTGGTGATGATGACCTGGTCTACCAGTCGATCATGGCAGGTGCGCGGGGCTATATCCTGAAAGACATTGTTGATTTCGACCTGAAGCGCACCCTGGCCTCGGTGGTGCGGGGAGATACGGTCATCGACCCGCGGCTTGCATCCGGCTTCTTCGACCGGGTCCGGAATGGCGAATCAACTCCATCTCACGGGCTGCCACCGCACCAGTTCTCGGTGCTCCGGTTGATGGCTTCAGGCTTCACCAACCGTGAAATTGCCGAGCGTCTGTACCTTACCGAGAATACGGTCAAAGGCTATGTCCAGGAAATCTTGCGCAGGCTTGGAGCCCGAAACCGGCTGGATGCCGTGATGATCGCGATCCGTAGCGGCTGGATTCAGTAGCCGGGCTGGAGACGTATTGTGGACCTGCGGTACACCGCTCGTGATGAACAGTTCCGGGCCGAGGTGCGGTCGTGGTTGGCCGAAAACGCTCCGCGTGAGCCGTTGCGCACAACTGCCAGGCGGAAGGCCTGGCACCGCAAACTCTACGAAGCCGGATATCTCGGGATGGGTTGGCCGAAGGAATACGGAGGCCTTGACGCCCGGCCGGTGGAACAAGCCATTGTGACCGAGGAGATGGCCCGGGCGAATGTACCGGCCTCGATCAACTGGGCCGGTCTGGGGCTGGTTGGTCCAACGCTGATTCATCACGGCACTGACACCCAACGGGAACGCTATCTGCGAAACATTCTCCTTGGCAATGAGGTCTGGTGTCAGCTCTACTCCGAACCAAACGCCGGTTCCGACCTGGCGTCGCTCCAGTGCCAGGCGATCCGTGACGACGATGAGTTCATCGTCAACGGACAGAAGATCTGGACCAGCACTGCAACCGAAGCTGATATGGGCATCCTTCTGGTTCGCACTGATCGCGACACTCCGAAACATCAGGGCATTTCCTACCTGATCGTGGATATGCGCTCACCGGGCATCGAGGTGCGTCCATTGCGCCAGATTACCGGCATTGCCGATGAGTTTGCCGAAGTCTTCTTCACCAATGTCCGGGTGCCGGCAGAGAATCTGATCGGGGCACTCAACACTGGCTGGCGGATTGCCCAGACCACCCTCTCCTACGAACGTGGAGGCAACACGATGGCTATCGTCGCGCGGTTGCAACACTCGTTCGACCGGGTACTGGAGATCCTGGAACGCACGGGTCGGCTTGGTGATCCACTGGTGCGCGGGAAACTTGGCGAGATCAAGGTGGAGATCGAGGTGTTGCGCTACGCTGCGCTGCGCATCCTCTCGACAGCCGAAAAAGGTGGCCAGCCGGGGCCGGAATCTGCCATTGCAAAACTGCATTATTCGGAAGCAGACAAGCGGATTTACACCACTATTCAGGAGTTGCTCGGCCCCTGGGGGCAGGTGCTGGAGGCCGTGCCTCCGGGCTACCAGTACGCGCCTGATAGCCCGGAAAATCCGCACGATAGCTGGCCCTACCTGTTCCTGAATCCGTTTGCCGAAACGATTTATGCCGGCAGTTCGGAGATTCAGAAGAACATCATCGGTGAACGCGTCCTCGGTCTTCCCAAAGAAGTCCGGGCAGACCGTCTGCCGCGGAGCTAAACCACTACCAGCGCATCGACGGCAGTGCAGCCATCCGGGCCGGCAAGGACCGGATTGAGGTCGAGTTCACGGACTTCGGGAAGTTCGATCAGCAATTGCGACGCCGCGGCGATCAGTTCGCCTGCTGCATCGAGATCCACCGGTTCGCGCCCACGATACCTTCCGAGAATAGCTGCAGTTCGCAGACTGTTCAGCATCGCCTTGCCATCGGTGGCATCCACCGGCGCCAGCCGGGTGGCAGTGTCCTGCAATGCCTCAACCAGGATGCCCCCGAGTCCGGCGACGACAACCGGTCCGAAGACTGAGTCATTGCGGCCGCCAACCAGGAGCTCAATCAGCCCCGTGACCATCCGCTCGATCCGGATACCCTTCAGGCTGCCGGCAGGCAGACGTGCCTGCACCCGGTCGAGCATGTGGGTGAATGCACTTCTGAGTTGCGATTCGGTATTGATTCCGGTGATGACACCACCGATTTCGGTCTTGTGGAACACGCCCTCGGCCTCGACCTTCAGGACTACCGGATACCCGACATCGCCTGCAATATCGACTGCTTCCTCGGCTGTGCCAGCGATTCTGCCGGCCGGAACCGGGATACCGTAAAGACGGAGCAGTTCCTTGCTGATCGTTTCCGAAACACCCCCGCTTCCGGAGGGAGGAAGCAATGTCCTTGCCCGTGCCTGACGAGCGGGATTGATCGTTGCCTGGGCCAGAACCGCCGGGTGCTCCCGCTGCCAGATGGCATACCGGCCGGCATGGGCGATGGCCTTGACGGCATTGGCTGCACCGACCAGATGGATGAGACCCTGTTCCTGAACACCGTCGGTCATTTCGTCAGCGGTGTCGGTCATCGTGTTGATGATGGCAATCGGGATGTCGGTCAGCGTCCGGGCTTCGGCCAGCCCGGAGATCATCTTGTCCCAGCCGGTTGCACTGAGTGGCCCGGATGCCCGGGTGGTGTCTCCGATCATGGCCGCAATATCGACCCCCGGTGTGCCGGCCATGAGTAGCGCCACCTCGCGGATCATGTCGTGATCACCCCACCCGGCGGCAGTCATGTCCAGCGGATTGTACGGATTGGCAAACGGCGGCAAGGCATCGATCAGTGCCGCCCGGGTTTCCGGGAGCAGATCGGGCAGGTCCAGACCATTGGCTGTTGCCAGGTCGGAGAGCAGACCACACTCGCCACCGGAACTGGCAAAGACGCCCAGCCCCAGACCGGATGGTCGACGTTCGCCACCCAGCAGTTTGGCAGTTTCGGCCAGTTCCTCAAGGTCATCCACCCGGATCACGCCGTACTGCCGGAAGAGTGCATCGTAGAGTTGGTCCGAACCGGTAAGCGAACCGGTATGGGCGATAGCGGCCCGGCTTCCTTTTTCGGACCGGCCAATTTTCAGGACAACAATGGGAACATCCCGCTCTGCGGCACGTTCGGCTACCCGGCGGAACTTCGTGACATTGGTGATGCCTTCAATGACGGCAGCAATGGCCCGGACCTGAGGATCGGCCAGGTAGAAACTCATGACATCGACTGCATCCACCACGGCTTGATTGCCGGCGGAAACGACGTAGGCCGGGGTGAGCCCTCGGGTAGTGGCCATCAGGTTGAGCGCCATGTTGCCACTCTGTGCCACGATCCCGACAGTTCCGTTCCGGTGATGTCGACCGGTCGGAATGGACCAGAGCGGCGACTTGCCGAGGTAGCTCAGCACCCCGAGGCAATTTGGCCCGACGAGCGGAAAGTGGTCTCCGCAGAGCTCCCGCAGGTGCAATTGCAGGGAGATGCCATCCTCACCGGCCTCGGCAAAACCGCTGCCGAAGGCTGTTCCACCCCGGACTCCGGCGGCAATCGCCTGTTGCACAACTCCCGGCACTGCCCGGGAGGGCACCGCAATGGCAACGGCATCAACCGGCCCCGGCGTTGCTCCGATTTCGGGAAAGGCGGGTAGCCCCGCGATCTTCTGGTAATTCGGGTTGATCGGATAGATTGGCCCTTCAAACCCATAGGATTGCAGTGCATGCACTACCCGCAGTCCGTAGCCACCCTTTGGCGAGGCTCCGACCACGGCGACAGATTTCGGGTAGAAGAGCGGATAGAGCGGGTGTGATGCAACGTCATCTCCGGCCAGGCTCGCCCAGTCAGTCGGGCTGGCCGGATGATCGGCGGTCACGGTCAGCGCCCCTGGAAGTTGGCTTCACGACGTTCGATCGTCGCCGCCAACCCCTCTTTGGAATCCCAGGTCTGGCCGCAAATGGTCCCTGCCCGGCGTTCGTTGAGCAGCGCTTCCTCGATACTGAGTTGCGCATTCTGCCGGATATTCTGTTTGGCAAGGCCGATCGCAACGGTCGGCCCCTTGGCCAGTTGGTGTGCCAGGTCCAGCGCCGAGGACATCAGGTCTTCCGGTGCGACCAACCGGTTGAGCAAACCGTAGCGGTCTGCTTCATTGGCTTCGATGATCCGACCGGTGTAGATCATTTCCATCGCCCGGGCTTCGCCAATCAACCGGGGAAGCAGGTACGATCCTCCGGCATCCGGGCAGTAACCTACCTTGATATAGGCCTGTCCGAATCTGGCGGCAGTTGATGCCACCCGCAGGTCGGACGCCAGTGCGATATCGCAACCTGCTCCGACTGCTACCCCGTTCACTGCTGCAATGACCGGTTTCGGTACCCGGTAGATCTTCGCGATCAGGCCGTGTGCATAGTCGATCCAGCTGATCCCCGGTGCCCCGTTTGATTCGCCGCTATCCCATTCCTTGACGTCTGCGCCGGCGCAGAACCCCCGCCCTTCTCCGGTGATGACCGCACTCCGAATGGATGGGTCATAGCCCACCCGATCGATGGCATCGTTCAGTTCGATCAGGTGGGGGCGGTTCAGTGCATTCATCGCCCGTGGACGGTTCATCCTGATGATGGCTACACCGCCCTGCTGCTCCCAGAGGATGTTCTGGTACTCCATGGTCCACGCTCGCCTTCCGGTGCGATCAATTGTCAGGTTGTGTTGAGGGACAATACGGTAACCTCTACCGGTGGTCAAGCAGTCCAATCCAGCCAACGTGTACGTACCCGTCCGAATGAAGGGGTGCAGCCTTCCATTCCGAGGGGTAGTGCAGCATACCCACGGACAGCTTTTGCTGATTCACAGCATCTTCTAGAGTTGCCATACACAAACCACACCCGGATTGTGCCCTGCGGGATTACCGAGGAGGAGGACTGATCGATGGTCCCTGGAGCTTTTACGTACCATAGGGCGACGAGCCTGCCCGAGGCGTTCAGCCTGTTGGGAGAGTATGGTGAAGACGCCAAGATACTGGCTGGCGGGCAAAGCCTGATTCCCCTGATGCGTTTCCGGCTGGCCCTGCCGGAACACCTGATCGACATCAACCGGATTCCTGGTCTGGATGGCATTCTGGAATCCAACGGATGGCTGCGCATTGGTGCGCTGACCCGCGAAACGACAGTCGAGAAGGCCGCCGTTGTTCGCGAGCGTTACCCCTTGCTGGCCGACACAGCCGATGTTGTTGCTGATCCGATTGTCCGCAACCTGGCCACGATTGGCGGCAACCTCGTCCATGCCGATCCTGCCAACGACCACCCCGCAACCATGCTCGCCTACCGCGCCGTGATCGAGGTTTCCGGCCCGAATGGTGACCGGGAGATCCCGATTGATGACTTCTTTGTGGATGCCTTCATGCCGGCGCTCGAAGCAGGCGAGATCATGACAGCTATCCGCATTCCGTCGCCGGGACCGCGCTCCGGCGGTGCCTACGAGAAGTTCGAACGCAAGGTTGGCGATTATGCCGTCGCTGCTGCTGCGGTACAGGTCAGCCTGAATGAGGATGGCTCGGTAGCCCAGGTTGGTATTGCCACGACCAACCTGAACTTCGTCCCGGTGCGTTCTGCCGATGCGGAAGATGCCCTTACCGGTAACTTCCCGGATGAAAACGTGCTCAAGCAGGTTGCCGGGATCGCCGTTGAATCAGTCGAGCCCAACAGCGACCTGCGCGGCTCGGCCGATTACAAACGGGCTGTTGGCCGAACGGTCACCTTCCGTGCCCTGACCCGTGCTGTCGAGCGCGCCCGCGCGTCGCAGGAGGAAAACTAGCGATGAGTAACAAAAGAGTACCGGTTACCGTCACGATCAACGGTGAGGAACGAACGGCCGAAGTTGAGCCGAGGCGGTTGCTGGTCCATTTCATTCGTGAAGACCTGGGACTCACCGGAACCCACGTTGGCTGCGATACCACCAGTTGCGGCGCATGCACCGTGCACTGGAATGGCACGCCGGTGAAATCCTGCACCGTGTTTGCTGTGCAGGCGGATGGTGATGAGATCACCACCGTCGAGGGCCTTGAGCAGGGCGGCAAGCTGCATCCCATTCAGGAAGGTTTCTGGGAAGAACACGGTCTCCAGTGCGGATTTTGCACACCGGGCATGATGATGACCTCGGTGGCGTTGCTGAAGGAGAATCCTGATCCCAGCGAGGAAGAAATCCGCAAGGCCATTTCCGGCAATCTGTGCCGGTGCACCGGCTACATCAACATCGTCAAGTCGATCCAGAACGCCGCCGCCAGGATGAACGCCACGGCTGATGAAACATCCGCCGAACCGGTGGCCGCCTCAGCAGACGGAGGAGAATAGACGATGACTGAAACACCGATTCGAGGGATGGGCCACAGGGTCAAACGCAAGGAAGACCCGCGAATGGTGCGTGGTCGGGGCAACTACGTTGATGATGTGAAGTTGCCGGGCATGCTCCACATGGCAATTGTCCGCAGCCCCTATGCCCACGCGAAGATTCTCAACATCGATGCTTCCCGTGCTCTGGCGATGGATGGCGTGGTGGCGGTTATTACCGGCAAGGACCTTGAGGCTGCCGGACTGCACTGGATGCCAACGCTCATGAGCGATACCCAGATGGTGCTGCCCACCGACCGGGTTGTCTACTACGCCCAGGAAGTGTGTGCCGTCGTTGCTACCGACCGCTACACCGCCGTCGATGCAACCTACGAAATCGACGTCGAATATGAGCCGCTGGAGGCGGTCGTCGATCCGTTCAAGGCGCTCGAGCCGGATTCTCCGTTGGTGCGACCGGACAAGGAAACCGGCACCAATCACATCTGGCACTGGGAAGCCGGTGACAAGGAAACTACCGACCGCATCTTTGAAGAAGCCGAGGTAGTTGTCCGGGAGAATCTCTACATCCCGCGGATTCACGTTGCCTCGATTGAAACGTGTGGCGTCGTCGCCAGTTGGGACGCTGCGAACGAGAAGCTGACCATCTGGATGACCAGCCAGGCTCCACATGCCCACCGGACGGTCTTCTCGCTGGTGAGTGGTATTCCGGAGTCGAAGATCCGCATCATCTCGCCGGATATTGGCGGCGGGTTCGGTGGCAAGGTGCCGGTCTATCCGGGGTATGTCATTGCAACAGTTGCTACCCTGACAACCGGCAAGCCGGTCAAGTGGGTCGAGGACCGCTCGGAAAATCTCCAGGCAGATTCCTTTGCCCGGGATTACCACATTGAGGCCGAAATCGCGGCTGACCGTGATGGCAAGATGCGTGGCTTGCGGGTCAAGACCCTCGCCGACCACGGTGCTGCCGATGCGGCTGCCAACCCGTCGAAGTTCCCGGCCGGCCTCTACAGCATCGGCACCGGTTCCTATCAGTTCGAGGCAGCCCACTTCGGTGTTGATGGGGTCTACACCAACAAGGCTCCGGGCGGTGTCGCCTACCGTTGCTCGTTCCGCGTGACCGAGGCCGTCCACATGATCGAGCGGATGGTCGACGTCCTGGCCGACGAACTTGGCCGTGATGCTGCCGACCTGCGCCTGCAGAACTTTATCCAGCCAGAACAGTTCCCCTACAAGTCGCCCACCGGCTGGGAATATGACAGCGGCAACTATCCCGCCGCGTTGAAGAAGGTGCTCGACAAGATTGGCTACGAGGATCTGCTCAAGGAGCAGGCCGAAAAGCGCGAGCGTGGTGAGTTGATGGGAATCGGCATCAGCACCTTCACCGAAATCGTCGGTGCTGGTCCCTCGCACACCTTCGATATTCTCGGGATCAAGATGTTTGACAGCGCCGAGATCCGCGTCCACCCGACCGGGTCGGCGATTGTCCGCATCGGTGTCCAGACCCAGGGGCAGGGCCATGAAACGACCTTTGCCCAGATCGTCGCCGAGGAACTTGGCCTGCCGGTCGAGAACATCGTCGTCGAGCACGGTGACACGGATACCGCCCCCTACGGTCTTGGTACCTATGCCAGCCGTAGTACGCCGACCGCCGGCGCTGCCACGGCCATGGCTGCCCGGAAGATCCGGGAGAAAGCCAGGCAGATCGCTGCCCACCTGCTCGAGACCGACGCGGAAGACCTGGAATGGTCGGATTACGCCTTCCGGGTGAAGGGTGCGCCCGAGCGGTCGAAGACCATGAGCGAGATTGCTTTCGCGGCCTACACCAACCATCCGGCCGGTGTTGAAGCGGGCCTGGAAGCGGTCAACTATTACGATCCACCGAACCTGACCTTCCCGTTTGGTGCCTACATCTGCGTGGTGGATATCGACCGGGGAACAGGCAACGTCAAGGTTCGCCGGTTCGTGGCACTGGACGACTGTGGCACGATCATTAACCCGATGATCGTTGAGGGGCAGATCCATGGCGGTTTGACCATGGGGCTGGCTCCGTCGCTCTTCGAGGAGATCGTCTACGACGAAAACGGCAACATGCTGACCGGCACGTTCATGGATTACCTGCTGCCGACAGCGGTTGAAACCCCGAACTGGGAACTGGAAAACACGGTTACCCCGTCGCCACACCACCCGTTCGGTGCGAAGGGTGTTGGCGAAAGCCCGACGGTCGGTGCACCGCCGGCCATCGCCAATGCGGTTGTCGATGCGCTCAGCCACCTGGGTGTGCGGCACGTCGATATTCCGATGACCCCGCAGAAGATCTACGCCATTCTCCAGGAGAAGGGCGTCGCCGAATAGGATAGTTTGTCGTTCCGGCGTCAGGAGGCATCCGTTCACCAGGTTACGAATGCCTCCTCCGCCGGGATGACAGACCCGAACCTGACCCTGTTTCCCGTGTTGCACGTGCCAGGAGACCCCACCCATGACCACCACGACCGACGATCTGTTTGGAATCCTGAACCGGGCTGCCGAGTTGCAGCGTTCCGGTACACCGTTTGCGATGGCGACCGTGACCATGAGCCAGCGGCCAACCTCGGCGCGCGCCGGCGCGAAAGCGGTGGTCACGGCTGACGGTGCCATCTTTGGCTGGGTTGGTGGTGCATGTTCACAACCGAGTGTCGCCCGGCATGCACGTGAGGCACTGGAAACTGGCGAACCCCGCCTGATCCGGCTCAGCCCGGATGGTGAAGGCGGCCTTCGTGATGGAGTGCTGGAGCTCGCAATGACCTGTCACAGCGGCGGCACGCTCGAGATCTTCATCGAGCCGTTCCTCCCGGCGCCCTATCTCATCGCGGTCGGGAACAGCCCGATTGCCGAGTCGCTTGTTTCGCTGGGCAAGATGCTCGGATTCCAGACGGTATCCATGGCCGGCCCTGATGAATCCGACGCGGATGAGGTTTACTCCGGGTTTGCGTTCGATCAGCTATCTCCCGGGCGAGTGCCCTTTGTCGTTGTGGCGACCATGGGCACCGACGATGAACTGGCACTGCTGGCGGCGTTGTCGGTCAAGCCTGCTTACCTGGCCGTGGTTGGTAGCCAACGGCGATTCGCAACGATGGCTGAGTATCTGAAATCACGTGGTGTCAGCGACGAGACGCTGGCAAACATCCACTCCCCTGCCGGGCTGGATATTCGCGCCGAAACGCCGGCCGAAATCGCCCTGAGCATCCTGGCCGAGATCATCCCGGTTCGCCGGGAGATGCAGCACCGTTTGCCAGAAGCAGTCGCCGCGCCAGCGTCACAGATCGTTATCGACCCGATCTGCGGGATGGAAGTGGATCTCGCCACCGCGAAGCACACCCTCGTGGTCAACGGTGAAACCATCGGCTTCTGTTGCCCCGGATGTCTGCGGGCTTACGAACGGGAACATCTGGCAGGCTAGCGGCGCAGGACCCCCATAGTCCACTTCCTGTTGTATTTGTACAGACAAATCGCCTGTTTTCTGTCAGACTTCGTGATCATAGAATCACGCGCAAACCAGAAAGTGCGACAGAGGAGCTGGGTGATGGATCTGGTTGAGGTCCGCGATCTTGATGGACCAAATCTGTTTGCCGGTGAGCCGGTCATCAAGCTGGAAGTGCGGATAGAGCAGCAGGATGGCGACGTTGAGCAAATCCTCGATGCCCTGACCCTGGAAATTGCCCGGCTCCACCAGGAGATTGGTCTGGCCGCGCCACTCGTTGGCCGGCGAAAGATTGATACTCCCGGCCACTATGCGCTCTTCTTTCCCTGGGAGTGGCGCCGGAGTGCGATGGAGATCGCAGAGTGCGCATTTCAGAGCATCGCCGGTGGTGAGTGTGAGGATCAAACTGAACGCCTGACCGCCCTGCTTGAACGCGACCGTGAGCGTGACGACCGTCCGGAATGGGTCCGCGACAGCGAGCGCAGCATCCCGGCAGTTGGCATCACCGGCACCAATGGCAAGACCACCACTACCCGTCTGCTTTCGCACATCATCACCACCTCCGGGAAACGGGTTGGCTGGTCCAGTTCGTCGGGCGTGTACATTGCTGGTGAGAAGGTCATGGAAGGCGATTACACCGGCCCGTCCGGTGCCCGGCGTGTGCTGCATGATCCGACGGTCGAGATTGCTGTACTGGAGACTGCGCGTGGTGGCATCCTGCTGCGCGGTATCGCCTATGAATCGAACGATGTTGGCATCTTCCTGAACCTGACTGCCGACCATCTCTTCCTGCATGGCGTTGAAACGCTTGAAACGCTGGCCGAAGTGAAGAGCGTGGTCGTCCAGGCAACGCGGCCCGACGGCCTGGTAGTCCTGAACGCCGATGATTCGATGGTTGCCGAGCAACGTCACCGGGTCCGGGCCAGTGTGCTGCTGTTTAGCCAGAATCCGGAAAATCCCCTGCTTGCCGAACACATTGCCGCCGGTGACAAGGCGGTGATGTTGAAGGATGACCGGTTCGTCTATGTTGCCGGCGGTCAGGAACTCGATATTGCTGGCCTGGCTGATGTGCCGATGACCTTCAATGGTGCTGCCCGCCACATGGTTGAGAATGCCCTGGCGGCTATTGGTGGGGCTATTGGTCTCGGATTCACCGTGCCCGAGATTGCAGCCGGATTGACTACATTCCGGAATGATGTCACCTCGAACGCCGGGCGGTTGAATGTCTTCAAACTGGATGGCAAGACGATCGTTATTGACTACGCTCACAACGAGAGTGGCCTGACGGAACTCCTCAATTTCAGCCGGAAGCTGATGGGAACCGGTTGCCTGACCGCGATTATCGGTACTGCCGGCGACCGCGAGGATCAGGTTATGGCCGGGTTGGGCCGGATTGCCGGCGAATGTGCTGACCGGATCTATATTAAGGAGAACCCCGGATATGCACGTGGCCGGGGTGAGGGCGAATCGAGTCGGATGATGCGATCCGGAATTGAAGGAATCGGGGCGCTCGACCGGCTGGCCGGCATCTACCCCACGGAGCACGCAGCCCTGATCGCGGCGATAGACGCATCCGCCCCCGGGGATACGATTGCGATGATGTGCGTCGAGGACCAGTTGACTGTCCTGCGGGACTTGCGGGACCGTGGGGCCGAGGAGTGGCAGTAACCACCACCGACGTTTCGCGGGCGTGCGGTACACTCGTTAGCTAACTTTTGTGTGTTCGCTCGTAGCCCTTGGTAGGTATCGCTCTTGCTGCAACGACGTGGCCCGCTTATGGCGATAGGTGGAGCCGAAGACAAGTTCAAGGATCGCCGGATTCTTTCCCGGTTTGTTGAGTTATCAGGTGGCCCGGAAGCCCGTATTGTGGTTATCCCCACCGCATCCTCGCTGCCGGAAGCCGGCCAGTTGTACGTCTCCATTTTTCGCGAACTGGGTGCGAAAACATCATCAATTCTCTCGGTGGCTACCCGGCACGATGCTTTCGAGGAAGAGACCGTTGCCCTGATCGAGAACTGCACCGGCATCTTCATGACCGGTGGAAACCAGATCCGGATCGCAGCAACGCTCGGCGGTACTCCTGTATCCGAAGCCATTCAGAAACGTAGCCGTGAAGGTGTGCCGATAGCAGGTACCAGCGCCGGTGCGTCGGTGATGAGCGGCATCATGATTGCTGGTGGACGTTCGGGTACAACCCCTCGCCGGCAGCTTGCGCGGATGTCGGCCGGGCTAGGATTGATTGATTCGGTTATTATCGATCAACACTTCCGCGAACGAAACCGGGTTGGCCGTCTGGTGACGATGGTCAGTTACAATCCTGGTCTACTCGGAATTGGCATCGATGAAGACACGGCGGCGATTATTTCAGCTGAAGGTCTCATCGAGGTGCTCGGCAAAGGGTCGGTGCTGGTTGTTGATGGCGCCGGCATGGCGAGTGATATCTATGCTGGCCTCGATCGTCAACCGGTCACGGTCAGTGACGTCAAAATCCATTTCGTCGCCGAAGGCAGCTGTTTCGATCTGAACCAGCGTACGGTGACAAGCTGGCGTAAGGAAAGCCGGTCCCGGCAGGCGGCGCAGTAACCGAGGCGTCCCTGTCTGCGGTCGGCATCGATGGGTGGGGAGACAAGGATGCCGATTCAGATTCTGGATTCCAGAATTTACCGTGGTCCGAACATCTGGGCGCGTGTCCCGGTTATTGCCCTGCGGGTGGATATTGGCGAGCTGGAAGACCGGCCCACCAACAAGATCGACGGTTTCTACGACGAACTCGTCGGGCTCATCCCCAGCCTCTACGACCATTACTGCTCGCTCGGCAGGCCCGGCGGGTTCCTGGAGCGTATGCGCGACGGTACCTGGATGGGGCATGTCATGGAGCATGTCGCCCTCGAACTCCAGACCCTCGCCGGCTCCGAAGTAAATCGCGGTCTCACCCGCTCAACCGACGAACGTGGCGTCTACAACGTTGTCTATCAGTATGTCCAGCCAGACCTCGGCATGGCCGCCGGTGAGGCAGCCTGCGAGTTGCTGAACGCCCTCATCTACAAGCACCAGTACAAGGACTACAACTTCGAGCAGGAACTTGAGCGGATCATCCTGCTGGCAGAGCGTCTTGCCTATGGTCCCAGTACCAAGGCGTTGGTGGACGAGGCAGAGCGCCGGGAGATTCCGGTGATTCGGCTCGACCCACGCCGGTCGCTCGTCCAGATGGGTTACGGACGTTACCAGAAACGCGTCTGGGCGACCGTCACCTCGGAAACCAGCGATATTGCTGTTGATATTGCCAGCGACAAGCGCCTGACCAACCAGTTATTGCAGGGCGTGGGCATTCCGGTGCCGCGTGGTTCCTCGGTGCGCAATGTTGAAGACGCCATCTCGGTTGCCCGGTCTATCGGCTATCCGGTGGTGCTCAAGCCAATGGATGGCAACCACGGCCGCGGTGTTTGCATCAACCTGCAGACAGAAGAAGACCTTCGCCTCAACTTCCCGATCGCCCAGGAGCAGAGCCGTTCCGGACTGGTGATGGTCGAATCGTTTATCACCGGCAAGGACCACCGTGTGCTGGTGGTGAACGGGAAGATGGTCGCTTGCTCCGAGCGTGTGCCGGCACACGTGATTGGTGATGGCGAGCACACGGTCAGGGAACTGATCGACATTACCAATGCTGATCCCCGTCGCGGTATTGGCCACGAGAAGGTCCTCACCCGGATCACGATCGATGAGGCGGTCATCGAGTTGCTGGCCGATAACGGGATGACCCTTGATTCCGTGCCGGAAGCCGGAAAGTTCGTCCAGTTGCGGCTCACCGGCAATATGTCAACCGGCGGTATCTCGATTGACCGCACCGATGATATTCATCCGGATAACATCGAAATTGCCGAGCAGGCTGCCCAGGTCATCGGACTGGATGTCGCCGGCATCGATATGATCGTGCGCGATATCACCCTTCCGCTGAAGGACCAGGGCGGAGCCATCTGCGAAGTGAACGCCGGTCCGGGTTTCCGTATGCACACCCACCCCACCGAAGGGCCGCCGCGTGACGTTGCCCGGCCGGTGCTGGACATGCTCTTCCCGGAAGGAACACCCGTCCGGATTCCGATCGTTGCCGTTACCGGCACAAACGGCAAGACAACAACCTGCCGGATGATTTCCCACATCCTCAAGATGACCGGCAAACGGGTCGGGATGACGACCACCGACGGTATCTATATTGACGGTACCCAGATCTTCAAGGGCGATATGAGCGGCCCGCAGAGTGCCCAGATGGTGCTCCAGAATCCGACGGTGGACTATGCGGTGCTGGAAACCGCCCGTGGCGGCCTGCTCCGCTCCGGCCTCGGGTTCGACCGCTGCGACATTTCGGTCGTCACCAACGTCGCAGCCGACCACCTCGGCCTGGGCGGCGTTGAAACCCTGCAGGACCTGGCCCGTGTGAAGGCTGTCGTGCCGGCGGCAACCCATCGCAACGGTTTCTCGGTGTTGAATGCCGATGATGAGTGGTGCGTCAGGATGGCCTCCCGCGCCCGTGGCGAACTGGTCTACTTCACGATGGATGAATCCAACCCGACCGTCCGCGAGCATATCCGCTCACGCGGGATGGCGGTCGTGCTGCGCGAACATCGCGGTGCCGAGATGATCTACCTGGTGGAAGGGCGCCGGGAAACCGCAGTACTTGATGTCCGCCATATTCCGGCAACGTTTGAGGGCCGGGCACGGGTGAATGTCAAGAACGCCCTGGCAGCAGTGGCGGTCGCCTATGCCAGTGACGTCAATCTCGAGGCAATCCGCACCGGATTGCGCACCTTCTCGACCTCGTTCTATCAGACACCTGGCCGGTTGAACCTGCTGGATGCCGGCGGCTACCGGGTCATCATGGATTACTGCCACAACGTTGCCGGTATGGTCGAACTGGCCGACTTTGTCCGCCGGTTGATGCCGAGCAACACCGTGGCCATGATTGCAATGCCCGGCGACCGGCGCGACGACGATATCCGGGAGTTCGCCGCTGTGGCCGCCACCGTGTTCAATGAGGTGGTCATTCGGGAAGACCGGGTGCTTCGGGGTCGCAAACCCGGCGAAGTTGCGGGAATCATCCGGGAAGCATTGCTGGAGAACGGAGTACCGGAGAGCAACATCGAGGTCGTCCTCGACGAACAACAGGCTGTTCGGCGGGTGATGGGCCGCGCCCAGCCCGATGACCTGATTATCATGCTCGCCGACAAGCCGGAAGAAGTCTGGCAGACAATCATCCACTACGACGAAATCCAGTGGCGTGAGCAGGAAGAAGCGGTCGCCGGGGAGTAACGGCACCTTGACGCCCGTTCTGTTCCATAGTCTCATGAGTGGTGTGACATTGCCGGTTTTCGGTACGAAGGGATAGAGAAACCATGAAAGTTGCCTATGTGTTCAGCACATCAGGACACACAGCAAGTTACAAACTGGGCAAGATGATCCTGCCGCAGTTGGAGGCTGGGGACCACGGTGTTGAGGTCGTCGGCATGTTCTTCTTCGACGATAACACCTACATCCTGCGCAAGGGTGACCCGGTTGGCGAACGTCTCGGCAAGATTGCTGCCGAAACGGGCATGCTGCTGATGCTCTGCGACCAGTGCGCCATTGAGTGTGGCCTGGCCGAGGGTGGCCCGCGCAACGCAACGCCGGTTAATACCGTCGAGGGCGTTCAGGTTGGCTGCTTCCCGGAACTCTACGCGGCACTTTCCGGCAACATGCCGGACCAGGTGATCACTCTGTAACAGACGACAGCAAAAAGCCCCGGCCTCGCACCGTGAGGCCGGGGCTTTTTCGTTTCCTCAGGAGACGACCGGTGGGCGGCGCTTCCAGACTTCAGTGGCTGATTCAAATGCCTGGGCCATCTGGAGAACGCTGAAGTCCTCCTTGTATCGCCCCACGATCTGGATGCCAACTGGCAACCCTTCCGGGGTGAACCCGCAGGGTACCGAAATGGCTGGCGCGGCGGTGTTGGTGATGTAGTAGGCCGACTTCATCCAGGCGATGTAGTTTTCCATCTGGACGCCGGCAATCTCGGTCGGGTATGGCGTGTTGATATCGAACGGTGGCACCTGGTTTACCGGGCAGAGCAGGAACTCATACTCCTGCATGAACTCGTACATGCGCTGGAAGAGTTGCATCCGCTTCATTTCAGCCTTGGCGACGTCGAGCCCCGAGAGTTTCAGCCCCTCCTCGACGTTCCAGATGACCGTATCCTTGATCTTGTCGCGATGGATGGCCAGTTTTTCGTGATGGCCGAGGGCGAAACTGATTGCCCGCAGCGTCAGGAAGATTTCATCGGCGTCCGAGAAGTCCGGAGTGGCTTCCTCGACAATGCAGCCCATATCCTCAAAGGTCTTGCGCTGGCTTTCCAGCACATCCAGGACGCGCTGATCGACCGGCAGGCCACCAAGCGTCGGACTCCATGCGACCTTGACACCCTTCATGTCGCGTTCGAGCGGTTGAGCAAAAATCGAGGCCGGTTGATCAATCGAGGTCGGTACCCGGGGATCCGGGCCGGCAATGGCGGTCAGCATCAGGGCAACGTCTCCCACCGTCCGCCCCATGGCTCCGACGACCGAGATCGGCACGTAGCCCTGGGAGACCGGGAAGTTCGGTACGCGGCCCGGGGTGTTGCGGAACCCAACGATGTTGTTGAAGTTGCCGGGGTTGCGGAGTGATCCACCGGTGTCGCTGCCATCAGCGATCGGGATCATGCCGGTCGCCAGGGCAACTGCCGCACCGCCGCTGCTACCGCCGCAGGTCTTGGTGGTGTCGTAGGGGTTGAGTGTCGGGCCGAAGACCGGGTTGAAGGTCTGGCTGCCGGCGCCAAACTCGGGCACGTTGGTCTTGCCGATGGTCAGTGCACCGCCGGCGCGAAGTCGTTCAATCAGCAGGGCGTCGAAGTCCGGAACATGGTCGGCAAAGATCGGGGAGCCCCAGGTAGTGCGGATACCCTTGGTCGGGACAAGGTCCTTGTGGGCGATTGGAAGTCCGTGGAGCGGACCGAGTTCTTCACCTGCGGCCAGTTTTCGGTCTGCCTCATCAGCCTTCGCAAGGGCTTCCTCATCCGGAATGCGGGTGATGATTGCATTGACAACCGGGTTTACCTTGTCGATCTGGTCGAGGTGGGCCTGCATGACCTCACGGGCCGAGATCGTCTTGTTCCGGATCATTCCGGCAATTTCTCTGGCAGTTTTGAAACAGAGGTCAGAATCCGACACAGTTGGTCCTTTCCAAGCGAACGATGGTTCCTGAAGTCAGGACATCATAGCCGGAAATGTGCCGGAGTTGGGGTTGTTACTTTCCGTTTGCCGCGATCGGGGCAGATGAGGCATCCAGCAGGGCTGCCTCGGCACGCGCAGCATCTTCAGCCATGCGGGCTTCGGATTTCTGGTTGGCCGGGTCCAGTCGGCGGGTGACGAAGATGGTGATCGATGCAAAACCACAGGCAATCAGGAACGGAACCTGGAAGCCAACGTAGTTCAGGATGAACCCGGTCGTGATCGGCACGATGATCGCCGCTGCGTGGTTCAGGGTCACGCCCATCGCCAGTGACGGTGCGATCTCCTTCTGCACGGCAACCTTCCGCAAATAGGTTGCCGCTCCAACCGAGGAAAGCGGGAAGATGAACGAGTACACCAGGTAACATCCGGCTGCGACGTAGACATTATCGACCAGCGCGTACCCACCAAGCGCGAAGATGTAGGCAAAGTTGATAATGCCGAGCATCTGCCGTTCGCCGTGGAGGTCGATCATCCTGCCGATCCACGGGCCGGATACCATCGCCGCCAGACGGACACCGATCAGCAACGCACTGATCTGCCAGACCACCAGGCCGTAGTGGTTGACCAGCACCCAGAGGCCGAACGAGAAGAAAATCTGTTGCCGGCCGCCATCAAGCAGGTGCAGCAGGTAGAAGTATTTGTAGGAACGGTTCAGGACAAACCGGTCGCGCTGTGGCGGAGGGGTAACGTGCTCCTTGCCATCGTGCAGGTTCGGGAATCGGAAAATGGCAATCGCGGCGATCAACGCCAGTACACCCGAAACGACGAACATGGGCCGGAAGGTCACCAGGTCGAAATAGAAGATGACCATCACGAACACCATTGCCACCAGCGCACCGCCATTGTTGATAGCGGTGATTCTGCCGAGGACGCTGCCGCTCTTGTTCTCGGTGGTCAGGCTCATTCCCAGGGCGTATTGCGTTTGCAGGACGGTGTGATAGCCCATCGAGGAAAGCACCACCCACGGGGCAACAGTCCAGAACGAGTTGGAAAGCCCGAAGAAGACATAGCCGATCGCCAGCAGCACCAGCGCCATCGACGTGAGACGGGGGATTGTCATCCGGTAGAAGAGTGCCGTAACGAAGATCAGGAGGAAGCCGGGCACTTCACGAATAGCGGTGATATAGCCGAACTGCGGCCCTTCCAGACCCAGCACATCTTCGAAGTAGTTGGTGACGATCGTTTCCTGGGTGGACATCGCCATGCCGAAAGCGGCCATGGTGATGGCAAGGAGCAGAAATCCCTTGCCGGCTGGTGTGCGGAGTTGTTCGCGAATCGCTTCCATGGACGACCTTTTCAGACAACCCGGCCGGTCAGGACACAATCCTGGCCGGCAAGTGTAGATCATAGCGTTGATTGTCTGATGATGGAATGCAGGGACCTTGTGGTGGTGCTGGATTGCCCGGTCTTGTCAGCGTTGCCCACCATCGGAAGAGACGGTGGGCAACGCAACGTTTCATGGGTTGATTTGCCGTATATCCGGCGAGTCTATTCCCCGTGCACCCAGCGGATGCAACCAGGCAGGAACGGGGTGACCAGGTGCTGGTGGCGCGGTACGACCCGCAGCGTATAGCCCTGCCTTCCGCCTGTTGGCAACACCGGCGTGGTCACCTTGAAGGTGTGCCAACTGTCGCCATCGCTCGATTGCAGCTCCATCGGGATGGGTGTCGGGTTCACCAGTTCACCCTGCGAGTCGATCTGGCCGGCAACCAGTTGCACCTCGACATCGTCCGGTGAAAGCCCCGGCAGGTGGACTCGAGCTGCAGCCTCAAACTGGCTGCCGGCGGGATATTCTCCCGCGGTGACGTTTTCCTGCTGTTCGATGACGATCTCCGGCCACGAGGTCTCCACTCGCCGGCGCCAGGCTGCGAGTTCCCGTGCCGGTTCCATGGCATTTTGCCGCAACACTTCGGCCCGCTCTGCTGCCGGCAAGTAGGAGGCAGTGACGTATTGCTGAACCATGCGGTTGGTGTTGAAGAAGTAGCAAATCGACTTCAGTGAGGCGCGCATCCGCTCCAGCCATGCCTGCGGCAGACCGTCGTCGTCCCGTTCGTAGAAGGCGGGCACGACCTCATATTCCAGCAGGTCGTAGAGCGCTTCGGCCTCGAGTTGGTCCTGGTAGTTGGTGTCTTCGTAGGTTTCACCCCGGCCAATGGCCCAGCCGATATCAATGCCGTTATGGGTGGCATCTTCCCATGCCTCGTCCCACCAGCCGTCGAGTGTACTGAGGTTCAGGACACCGTTTGCCGATGCCTTCATGCCACTGGTGCCACTTGCCTCCCATGGGCGGCGTGGATTGTTCAGCCAAACGTCGCAGCCCTGGACAAGGTAGCGTGCGACGGCCATGTCATAGTCCTCAAGGATCACCATCCGATTGCTGAATGGCTCCTGGGCGGTGAGGTTGGCAATCTGCTGGATGAGATCCTTGCCGCCTTCGTCGCGGGGGTGTGCCTTACCGGAGAAAAGGATCTGCACCGGGCGATCCGGGTTGTTGATGATCCGTGCCAGGCGGTCGAGATCGCGCAATAGCAGCGTGGCTCGCTTGTAGGTGGCAAAGCGCCGGGCGAAGCCGATGGTCAGCACGTTGGGGTCGAGCAGATCGCTGGCAGCATTGACTTCCCGCGGCGGCGCCCCGCGCTGAATGCGCTGGATGCGCACCCGATCGCGGGTGAACTCGACCAGTTTGTTCCGTCGAATCTGGCGTACTGACCAGAGTTCTTCGTCCGGGATCCGGTCGATCGCTTCCCAGACCTCCTTGTTGGCCGGTTCCTCGCTGTAGCGCTCTCCGAGGTAATGCCGGTAGAGGCTGTCCATGTTGCGCGAGATCCAGGACGATAAGTGAATACCGTTCGAAACGTGCCCGATCGGAATCTCGTTCTGGGGCACTTCCGGCCAGATTTGCTGGAACATCGCCCGGGTGACTGCGCCATGCAGCGGGCTGACACCATTACTGAACGTCGAGAGCCGCAGGGCAAGCACCGTCATCGTAAACATCTCGTGCTCGTTGAACGGGTTTTCCCGTCCGAGCGCCATGAACTCCGGGCTGCTGATTCCGGCCCGCACCATGTACTCGCCGAAATAGACATTCATCAGGTCGGCCGAGAAACGATCGTGGCCTGCAGAAACCGGTGTATGCGAGGTGAAGACCAGCGAGGCGGCAGCCATCTCCCGGGCCTCGGCGAAGGTCAGACCGTGACGTTCCATGAGCCTGGAGACATGCTCCAGTGCCAGGAATGCTGCGTGGCCCTCATTCATATGGTAAATCGACGGGACGATACCGAGCGCTTCAAGTGCCCGGTAGCCACCGATACCCAGCATCACTTCCTGACGAATCCGCATTTCCGGGTTGCCGTCGTAGAGCCGGGCGGTAATTTCCCGGTCGGCCGGGTCATTGCCCGGCAGATTGGCGTCAAGCAGATAGAGCGGGACCCGGCCAACCTGGGCACGCCAGATACGGGCGTTGACCGTGCGTCCGGGGAACGGGACGCTGACCACCACCTGCTCGCCGGCATCGTTGCGTTCCAGCGTCAGCGGCAAATTGTCGAAATCGTTCCGGACCGGGTGCTCCTGCTGGCGGCCGCTTGCATCGAGCGACTGTTTGAAATAGCCCTGCTGATAGGCCAGACCGATGCCAACCAGCGGCACGTTCAGATCGCTGGCTGATTTGAGATGATCGCCGGCGAGCACACCGAGACCTCCGGCGAAGATCGCCAGGCATTCGGTGACGCCAAACTCGGCCGAGAAATAGGCGACCGGTCCGTCCGGCGTGAAGCCGTCCCGGGTGCGGAACCAGGTCTGTTCCTCGCCGAGGTAGTGATCCAGGTCGTTGGCGGCGTGTTCGAGGTCGGCAAGAAAACCGGCATCAGCGGCCAGTTCATCCAGACGCTCCTGGTCGAGCAAACCCAGCATGGCAACCGGATTGTGGTTGGTTGATTCCCAGAGATCACGGTCGACCCTGCGGAACAGCGCAATTACCTCGTGATTCCAACTCCAGCGCAGGTTGTAGGCGAGGTCGCGGAGCCGCTCCAGCGCAGGCGGTAAATTGGGAACCACAGTGAACGTCTGAACCGGTTTCATGGCGGCTCTATACCTTTCCGGTGGCGGCGTGCCACGGATGCGAAATCGAAAGCAGAGTGACCGTACACAGTGCGCCGGTCCATCCCCTAGCCTACCAGAGAGGCAAAACGGCTACGGATACAGGCAGACAGGGTTATTCCAGGAGTGCGTCGATCCGCGCAGCCATGATGAAGTCGTTCTGGTGCAGTCCGTTGATCGCGTGTGTCCAGAGGGTAACGGTCACCTTGCCCCACTGGGTAAGGATCGTGGGGTGATGATCCTCTTCCTCGGCGATATCGGCGACCTTATTGGTGAAATCGACTGCTGACCTGAAATCCCGGAACCGGAAGGTTCGCCGGATTCTTGGTACGCCATTACGTTCAAAGAGTGTCCATTCCGGAATCTCCGGCATCAGGGCGTCGATCTCATCCTTCGTCAGATGTTGCGATGTTCCCCTGCAGGGCACACATTTCATGTCACGAAGTGCAGACATGATCCTCCTCCGTTTCTGTTCCTGATTCAACGCTAACACGATTTCCTTGCCGGAATAAGGTCGCGCGGACTACGATCTTCCCCATTGTGAACAGGAAAATACCGGGAGAGGGGCGACGGATGGCTGACGGAAAAGCGCGGCTGTTGCAGGCGGTTGAAGACTGCCGGCAGGAAATGACCGAGGCACTGCAACGCTGGGTGCGGATCGCTACCGTCAACCCTCCCGGTGAGCGCTACGAGGAGTTCATCGCCGCGTTCGACGACTGGCTCACCGGCCTCGGATATGAAACGTCGATTCACCGGGTTCCCGAAGATCGTCTGGATGAGCTTGCACCGCTTGGGCATGGCAGCCCTCGCCCGAACCTTGTCGCCAGAATGAGCGGCCCGGCCGGTGCCGGACTACGGGTGCACCTCAATGGTCACTACGATGTGGTGCCTGCCGCCAACGACTGGACGATGGATCCGTGGGGTGGTGACCTGATCGACGGCAAGGTCTACGGCCGGGGTGCGTCCGACATGAAGGGTGGGCTGGTTGCCCAGGTGTTTGCTGTCGAGGCGTTGCGCCGGGCCGGCCTTGAGTGGGGTGGCGAAATAACCCACAGCATCGTGGCTGATGAGGAAACGGTCGGCAACATGAATGCCGGCACCGGATTTCTGGTGGAACAGGGCGTCATCAGCAAGGAGAACACCGACGCGGTCATCATTACCGAGCCATTCGGGCTGGATGGCATCGGCGTAGGGCACAAGGGGGCGATCTGGGGTGAGTTCGTCTTCAAGGGAAAGCAATCGCACGGCAGTACCCCCCATCTCGGTGTCAACGCTGTTGAGTTGCTGGCCCGGTTCCTCGCGCGGGTAGAAACCGAACTGCAGCCGGAACTGCGTACCCGTGAAGTTGTTGGTGTTCCGGTCACCCCACCGGAAGCCGTGCAATCCACGATGTCATTTGACACGATTTCCGGTGGTGTCGCGACGAATGTCGTGCCGGATCGCTGCTCGGTGACCTTCAATCGCCGGTTCGTTACATCGGAAACACTGGACGGTGTCCGGGCCGAGTTGCTCTCGATCCTCGATGAAATGCAGGGCGAAGATCCGCGAATTGACTACGAGTACCACGAGTCCTACGCCACCGAACCAACGCTGGTCGGCGACGATCAGCCTCTGGTGCAGATTGCCCGGCGGGCGATTATCGAGATGGGCCGCACCCCGCGTATGACGATCTCCGCCGGCAGTCATGACCAGCGGTTTATTGTGCGCAACGCAGGTATTACCAACGCCATTCTCTATGGTCCCGGTCCGACCCACATTTCCCATCAGTCAGATGAGTACCTGGCGGTGGATGATCTGGTGGACGGGACCATGACCCTCGCGCTGATGCTCTACGAGATGCTGGTTGAGGGCCGCGACGGGTAACAGTGCAGGCGCTTGCCTGCTCCCGTTGATTAGAATCGGCAGGGATTTTTGCGACAACATCGACGGGAGTAACCATGACGACAGGCAGGCAACTGGTATCGACCGGCACCATCTGGGAAAAGAAGGTTGGCTACTCGCGGGCAGTCAGGGTGGATCGCTTTGTGGCCGTTTCCGGCACGACAGCAGCCGACGAGAACAGCAATACCGTCGGGCTGAACGACCCTGCAGCCCAGACTGACTACATCATCCGGAAGATCGAGAAGGCGCTGATCGAGGCCGGATCTTCACTGGAGGATGTCACCCGGCTGACGATTTATGTCACTCGTATCGAGGATTGGCAGGCAGTTGGCGAGGTGCTCGGCTCGTACTTCCGTGATATCCGTCCGGCATCCACGCTGCTCGAAGTGAGTCGTCTGGTCTCTGATGAACTGCTGGTCGAGATTTCAGCCGATGCGATCATTCCGCTGGAGCGCGCCGGGTGAGATTCAGTATTCGCCTGAACAACGACCTGCCGGTGCAGGAATATGTCCGTCTGGCGACTGTCGCCGAGCAGGCAGGGTTCGACCAGTTCTGGGTGAGTCACGACCTCTTCTGGCGCAATTCGACGGTGATCCTGACTGCTGTGGCGCTGGCGACCAAACGGATACGGATCGGCACCTGTATCCTGAACCCTTACTCGTTGCACCCATCCGAGATTGCCATGATTGCCGCGACGCTGGACGAAGCAAGCGGGGGCAGGTTTAACCTCGGTCTTTCTGCCGGAGCGGAAGAGTTCATGCAGTGGGTCGGCATTCCCTACGAGAAGCCATGGACAACCACCCGCGACGCTCTCAGGAATATCCGGGCTGTGTTGCAGGGAGACGAAGCTCCGGACTGGAAGCCGGAAGCCCACCTGCGGTTTGGTGATGGAGATCGTCACATCCCGATCTACCTCGGGGCGACCAGTCCGCGAATGTTGGGTCTTGCCGGCGAAATGGCGGATGGTGTCCTGCCACTGCTCTTTCCGCCGGAACACTTTGCGACCGTGCAACCACTGGTTGCTGCAGGAGCCGAACGGGCCGGACGCTCTATGGACGTCATCGACCTGGCGGCCTGTATCTGGTGCTCGATTTCCGATGACCGGCAGGCGGCCGAGGAAGTGTTGCGTGACAAGATCGCCTATTACATCCATGCGCTCAGCGGCTATCTCCGCGAACGGTTGGGGCTGGATAATGCCGAACTGGCAGCAATCGAGCAGGCGATGATGGCCGAGCGCAACCCGGAGAAAGCCCGCGCGCTCGTTTCACCGGAAATGCTCCGGATCGGAATCGTGGGCACGCCCGCCCAGTTGATCGAGCGCCTGGAAGAACTGGTTGCGATGGGTGTTGACCATCTCAGTTTTGGCCCCCCACTCGGCCCCGATCCCCTGGCCGCAATCGAGGCGATTGGCCGTGAGGTAATCCCCCACTTCCGGACGTAAACCATCAGGCTGGCCGGGATCTACGCCCGGCCAGACAGCGACTGTTACGAAGTTGCAACGACGATTGCCCGGGCGTTGTGACCTTGAGACGGGTTGGTCGTTACGGTGAGGACAAGAAAACGGGACTGACGAACAGGAGGTCCACCATGCAGCCCCGAACGAAATTGACCCGGAATTACCTGCCTGCCTATGGTCTGCTGGCTGGCACTGCACTCGGCATCCTCGCCGGGATCTTCACAAACGAGATTGCCCTGGGTACCGCCCTGGGTTCTGCATTGGGACTCGTTGCTGGTGCGGTTGCCGATCTGTTGGTGAACCACCGCAGGTAAGGCAACAGCACTACCGCATCCTGATTTCGTTGCGCTGAATCCAGCGCACCAGCACTCTGGTGTCTGGCCCGAGATGGCTGCTGATCTCGTGGGTCAAGGTGACGATACCCGCCGGTTCGTGCGGACCAATAAGGTCGATTTCGACGGTGTTGCCATCAATGTTGATGGCCAGTACATCGAAATCGTCCTCCCTTGGGTTCAGCCAGTCGCGCACCGCCAGTTCGACCTGGTTCCGGTCGCGGGCCTCCTCAATAAGTTGTGATGAGTGTGCTGCCAGCGGCATGGCAATCAGGATGGCCATGATCGTGGTGATCAGAATGCCCCGGCGAATCTGGTCGCGGTTTCGATCCAGCATCTTGCCGGGGGTAAAACCCATGAACAGCAACATGCCGGCTGCTGCCAGGATGATCGCCACAAGGTTGGTGACAAACAGCAGGGTTGCCGCCAGCGCCAGATCAAGGTCACCGGATGAAATGGTCAATCCTGCTGCAGCAAGTGGCGGAACGAGGGAAACAGCAACCGCCGCTCCCGGCAGCGTTGAGCGGTCGCGCCGGATGATGACATAGGCACTGGCTGCGCCGGCAATCAGCGCGATCAGCAGGTCATAGAGCGTCGGGTTGGTCATCGCCAGCAGGGTATCCGGCAGGACGGCGCGTTCAGGCGAAATGACACCAATGACCCACGAGAGCCCGATCGTCCAGGCTGCACCGAACGCGACCAGTGCCAGGGTGCGGATCAGTTGCTTTGTCCAACCCAGCACCAGCGCCGCTGATGCTGCCTGAATTGGCGTCATCAGCGGCGAGAGCAGCATTGCCCCGAGCACGACCACCAACTGGTTTGCCAGCAACCCGATGGATGCCAGTGTAACCGCGAAGCTCAGCATCACCACAAACCGGACGCGGTATGGCTGCCGCCGTCGTCCGGCAAAAAAGAGTTCGTTCATCACCTCCCGGCGAACTGCCGGCGCGATGCCGGTGCGTTTGAACTGACCCAGGAATGTTTCGACGTGACTGCTCATTTCCTGACGCTCACTTTCGCCGGGTAGCAGAAGACCCCGCAATCGCGAGGCCTCCCGTGCGTTCTGATGTCGTGAAAATGGTTCGAGGTTATTCGACCTCGACGATTACCTCAATCTCGACGGTGATCTGGTTTGGCAGCGAGCCCATGCCCACGGCCGAGCGGGCGTGGCGTCCGGCATCGCCGAAGACTTCGACGAAGAGGTCCGAGCAGCCATTGATCACTGCCGGTTGCTGGCCGAATTCCGGCACACCGTTGACCATGCCGAGCACCTTGACGATCTGCTTCACCCGGTCGAGGCTGCCGAGTTCCTGCTTCATGACGGCCAGGAGGGTCAGGCCAACCGAGCGGGCGTGCTTGTAGGCTTCCTCAACGCTGACATCGCCGCCAACCTTGCCGGAAACGCTCGAGCCATCCTCGCTGAACGGGCCCTTGCCGGCGAGATAGAGCAGATTGCCGGTCTGTACGGCGTGGACATAGTTCCCGGCCGGTGCCGGAACCTCGGGCAGTGTGATCCCCAACTCCTGCAGGCGTGCTTCGTGACTCATGCATTCCCCTTCCTGTATTCAGGCTTCACCGTGTTTCGCTGGGCGCATGATAATACGAAACGGTCCATCATGCCCGGCAGATAATCTCGACTTCATTTCCCTCGGGATCATCAACGTAAAGCGTCCGTGATGGAATGATCGGGTGAATACCGCCACGCACCTCCAGGCCACGTTCCCGGAGGTCCGCTTCGATCTGGTCGTAGATTTCCGGTGTGACCTCGAACGCCAGGTGATGCAGCGCCCGTGGGCGGGAGAACGCATCGTTTCCCGGTGGCAGCGGCACCAGCACGATCATCTGGGGGATGCGTCCCTCTTCTCCTGCCACCTTGAGAAAGACCGGGCCGGGGTCCGAAGGTTTGCCCATGAACTCAAGCCCGAAAATCTCTTCATAGAATGCCCGTGTTGCCGCCTGGTTGTGGCAGTTCAACACAATCTCGGCGATGCTCTGGACCTTCGGCATGCTTCTTCCTTTCCTCATCCGGATTGTCTGGTCAGTGTTTCACAAAGTCGCCGCGCGGCCGGTGAGATAAATCCCTCGCGACGGTAGAGCAGCATCACCGGCACGCTGGCACGCAACGCCGGAATATCCGGCACAGTGAGTGTGCCAAGCCGTACCTCCTCCTCGATACTGCTGGCCGGCATCATGCCAACGCCAAATCCCGCCTCGATCATCCGTTTCTGGGCGGTGAGGCTGTCAATAGCGAGGAATTCCGGTTCGTCGAGGCCGGCAGCCGCAAGCGTTTGCTTCAGCACCCGGGTAAATGGCTCTCCGGACGACCCTGCCCCGATCGGGAAACTCACCCAGGTTACTTCAGCGAGATGGTCGGCACTGGTTGCAGAGGCCAGTTCCGAATCTGCAGCGCAGACGACCACCAGGTCCTCGTCATCAATGTGGGTCGAGACAATCGCGTTTGACGGGTCCTCGAAGTAGCGTAACCCGAGCGTGACCTCCCCGCGTTGCACCATATCGCTGACTTCAGCACTCCGGGCAGTACGCACCTGCAGTTGAATGTCCGGATGTTCCTCGCGAAATCGTCGAAGGGTTCCGGCAAGCCGGGTGCTGGCCAGGGTGCCGACGAGCGCCAGTGAAACCGTGCCCCGATCTCCACGAGCAAGCGAATCCACTGCCGCAATGCCATCCCGGACCGCCGCAAGGGTCCGGGATGCATGTGGCAGAAATGCCTCACCCGCGGCGGTAAGCCGGGCGCCACTGTGTATCCGCTCGAAGAGGGGCATGCCCAGTTCGTGTTCAAGCAGATCAATTCTCCGGCTGACCGCCGGTTGGGAAATGCCCAGTTCAGTGGCTGCCCGGGTGAAACTCCCGGTGCGGGCGATGGTGACAAACGCTTCGATCTCGATCATTTCCATAGATATCAGTTTAGCTGATGAGGGGCCGATGATCTATCTATTGGACGTATGGATCCCTCCCCGATAGAGTGATTCTTGAGGAGGTATTCATGCAAGACCCTGCAAACCCGCTGGAAGCGGTCATCCACCGTGACCCGTATCCGTGGTACGCACTGCTCGCGACAGATCCGGCATTGAAGATGGATAACGCCCTCGGGATGCGCGTTGCCGCCAGTCGCGCTGCTGTTGATGCGACGTTATCTTCACCGCTGGTCGGAGTCCGGCCAGCGACTGAACCTGTTCCTGCCGGCCTGGTCGGGAACACTGCCGGTGCGGTGTTTCGCGAACTTGTCCGGATGAACGATGGTCCCGGTCACGCAGCTCGCAAACCGGCAGTGACGGCAGCGCTGAACCGGCTGACGACCGGGCAACTGGAAGACATTGCCCGGCATCAGGCAGCCACGATGGCACCTGACATCCAATCGTTCATGTTTGCCTACCCCGTGAGGGTGCTTGGCGCCTGGCTTGGTCTGGATGGTCCGGTGCTCGACAGCCTTCCCGATGTCGTTCGGGATTTCGCCCGCGGAATCGGGCCGGGTGCTTCACGGGAGCAGATGGATGCGGCCGGCAGTGCGGCGGCGGATCTCGTGGAACTGTTTGGTGCAACGCAGGCAATTACAGGAGTGGATCAGGATACGGCGATTGCCAATACCCTCGGGTTCCTCTTTCAGGCGTATGACGCAACTGCCGGACTGATCGGGAACACGTTGCTTGCGTTAGGTGGCGTTGGACCTGCGGCCGGCTCGGCAACGTCTCTTCCGGACCTGGTTCGCCAGGTTGCGTTGCTTGATCCCCCGATCCAGAACACCCGGCGGCTTGTTATTGCGGATGGCGAGATTGCCGGTGTTCCGGTTCGTACCGGCGAGGCGATCCTCGTTGTGTTGGCAGCTGCCAACCACGATCCGGCAAACCAGGATCACCTGGAGAGCCGGAGTTTCGGCTTTGGCCCGCATGCGTGCCCGGGCGAGCGGATTGCCTGTACCATTGCGATCTCCGGCGTGGAAGGGCTGCTCAAGTCAGGTGTTGATCCCGAGTTGCTGGTGCAGGATTATGACTACCTGCCATCGGCTAATGCCAGGATTCCGCTGTTCAGGGTCAGGGAGCAACAATCGTGATTGCCGTCATTTTTGAAGTCTGGCCGGCCGAGGGCGAGATGCAACGCTACCTTGATATTGCCGCCGATTTGCGTCCGTTGCTGGACGGTATCGATGGGTTCATCTCGATCGAACGGTTCGAAAGTCTGACCGAACCCGGCAAGATTCTGTCGCTCTCCTTCTGGCGTGATGAAGCGGCCCTGGAAGCGTGGCGCAACGTGGAATCGCACCGCCGGGCCCAGTCGTTGGGAAGAACCGAGGTTTTCCGTGACTATCGCCTGCGGGTGGCAGGGGTGATCCGGGACTATGGAATGACATCCCGTGAGGAAGCACCGGCCGACAGCCGGAATATTCACGGATAGCGCTGGTTGTAACCAGTGTCTTGATAACGGGAAGAAACAGAAGAGGGTGCAACCTGATGACTGGTAGCGTTGATCCGGCGGTGCTGGATATCGCCCGCGAGTCTGGCGAAATTGAACTGACCACCTTTGGCAGAGCAAGCGGAAAGCCACACCGGGTGGTCATCACCATCACTCCCCACGATGGCCACCTGTTCATCTACTCCGGCAAGGGAATGGGACGTGACTGGCCGCAAAACCTCGTTGCCAATGGCCGGGGTGTGCTGCACTTTGACGGGCTTGATGTTCCGTTCATTGCCCGTCATCTGACCGATATGGCCGAAGCCCGCCAGGTGAACATTGCCCGTCACGAGAAATACGGCAACGTGTTTCAGCCGGATGACGAGAACGCGGTGCAGCCCATCGAAACGGCGACCTTCGAGGCAGTTCCAGTGCCGGCATTTGCGCCGGATGTGTTTCAGGCGCTGGCCGGGGCTGATGAGGTGACCCTGACCACCCTGGGCCGCAAGACCGGTAACCCTGCCAGTGTCATCATCTGGATCACACCGGTCGGGAACAGTCTCTATATCCGTTCCGGCGGCGGGATTGTGCGTGACTGGACACAAAACCTCGCAGCCAATCCTGAGGGGGCGTTGCAGGTTGGCGAACTGGACCTTCCGGTCTCGGTTCGTTACGTGACCGGTTTCGGGGAATCCCGGCTGGTGAGCCGGGCGTGCCGGACGAAGTATGGTGACCGGGTGTTTATCCCGGAGGATGAGACCGCCTCGCCCGCCGAGACAGCGACCTTTGAGGTGCTGCCCCGGCAGGCGTAGCGTTCATTGCCCTATTGCCAGACGCTGCGGTCCGGGTACGTTTCATATCGCCAGAAGTAGTAATGCATGCCGACATTGCCAAGTTCGACCTTCCAGCCATCCGGGTTGGAGGGCGTGTAGGTCAGTACCCGGCGCTCAAATGCCTGCACCAGCACCGGTTTCTCGGTGCCCGCCACCCGGACCGTGGTCCAGTAGGCTTCGCTGATCGGCAGGCCGGTGGCGTAATACGGGTTCTCGAACAGGTGGTCTGTGGTGAGTGATCCATCAACCGATACGAGACCGGTTGCGTTCATGAATTCCCAGAACGGGGCTGCCACGACATGCCCGGTTTCCGGTGCGATCCGGGCAGCCTGCACACCATACTCAGCAAGACCCGGGTCATCCCCCACCTCACCGGCGCGGTTGACCGTTTGGGTGATAACTGTCCCGACTTCCAGCGGCTCGGCATCGAGCAATCCGGCAAACGTTTCATAGGTCGGGCCGGTTTCGTCATCCAGGTCACCGGCGACGTTCAACGCTGCCGGTTCGCGTGGCTCAAACAGGGTATTGCCCATCTGCACCTGTCCCGTAATCATCTCGACTACCAGCAGGCCGTTGGTGACATACCAGATGGAATCCGGGTCGCCGTCCGGGTTGTTGATTTCCATGCGTGCCTTGTCGAAGTACTGGACGGTGCGGACTCCGCCCGGTGCGTCGGCATATTGTTCGCCGGTAGCGCAGAAGAGTCCTTCCGGCCCCCAGATCCAGGTGCGGTTGACATCGCTGTTCCGCACCGGTTGATCGGTTCGTGCCCAGGTGTTGGCGATGGCACCACCCGCGACCATACCGTCGAGCACCGAGAGCATGATCGGTTCGGATGCTTCAGGCACTGCACCAGGTGTCACGACGGTTACTTCGACCGCACCCGGTTCGGCGAGGTCCGAGCCACCAATCTTGAACTCGAGCATGGTCGGGGTGGTCATCCGCGTGTCACGGGGCTGACCGTTGACATGCACCCTGGATTCCGGCCGCAGATTTGATCCGCGCAGCGACACGATGCAGGTTTCGCTGCCTGCCGGCAAGCCGCCTGGTTCGAGTGCCGTCAGGATCGCCTGCGGAGTCTCGGTCTGCTCGACAATCTTGTAGACCCTGCCCAGGTAAAGATCGGTGACATAGATCTCGCCGTGGACATCCTCACCAAACGAACTGATGTTCAGCGCAGTTGGCAGCACGAGGTCGTATTCCCAGGGGTCGCCGTTGTTATCCAGTGCCCAGATGTTGCCATAACAGAAGTCGCCGAAGAGGTAGCGCCCGTAGAGGCTGGATTCCGGGTTGCCGCGATACACATAGCCACCGGTAATCGAGCAGGCATTCGGATAACCGTTGCGAATCGCGACAGCCGGAGGCACATACAGTGACGGATCGCAATCCGGGATGAACTGGTTGCATTCAAATCCTTCGACCTGTGACCATCCGAAGTTCAGCCCGCCCGGAGCAGAGGCCGGGTAGTGGTTGATCTCTTCCCAGGTTTCCTGACCAACATCGCCGATGAACATGTCGCCGGTGACCGGGTCAAAGCTGAATCGCCACGGGTTGCGCAGTCCCCATGCCCAGATTTCGTCGCGGGCATCATCGACACCGACAAACGGATTGTCTGCCGGAATGGCGTACGGCTCTCCACCGTCCACATCCAGCCGCAGGATGGCTGCCAGCAGCGTGGTGAGGTCCTGGCTGTTTTTCAGCGGATCATAGGCTCCCCCGCCGTCGCCGGTGGAAACATAGAGGTAACCATCTGGCCCGAATGCCAGCATGCCGCCGTAGTGGTTGATCCCCTCGTGATAGATGTCCAGCAGGATGGTGCCGCTTTCGGGATCAGCCTTGTTCGGATCATCTGCCGAGCGCTGGTAACGCTCCAGAATGAACTGCCTGCCGCTTGGTGGCGGACTGTAGGAGACGTAGAAGAGACCGTTGGTTTCGTATTCAGGATGGAAGGCCAGCCCGAATAGTCCCTGTTCAAACTGATCGGCATGAACCAGATGCCGGATATCAAGGAAAGGCTCCGGCAGGGTCTGACCATTTTCGACGATCTTGATGACGCCGGCTTTCTCCAGCACAAACAGCCGTTCGTCGCCGGCATGGGTGACGAAGATCGGCAGGTCAAAACCATCCTGCAGCAGCTCAACGGCAAGCTGCTTCTCACCGGTATCGCCCTGACCGGCTGCCGGTAGTGCCGGCAACACAATGGTAAGGACCAGGAGCGCAACCAGCGTTCGGGTAACCAGTTTCATAAATCCCTAAACCTTCTCCAGATGTTCTGCGAGCTGTTCGATCACCTCTCGATGCTGCAGGCGGGCGCCAAACACCACTTCCTGGGCACCTGCCTCCCGATAGCGTTCCAGGACATGGAGTGCCCGGTCAACCGACGAGAGCGGATCAACCGGCGCATAGAACACACCCACGGTCCGGCTGATCTCGGACGGGTCGCGGTCGATATCCTTGCAGAAGGCATCCAGCTCGGTAAACCGCTCATGGACGAAGTTGTAGCTGCCGGCAACGTTGAGCGCATCGGCGTATTTCGCGGTGAGGCGCAGCATGGCCGGCCTGGCTGCGCCGATCATCACTGGCAGACGTCCATTGACCGGTCTCGGTTCGAACGGCGCCTTGTCCAGTTGATAGTAGGTGCCGTTGTAGGTGGTGTATTCGTTCGCTTCCAGCTCCCGGAGCATTTCAAGTGTTTCACGGACCATTCCCACCCGCTCCCGGGCCGGTGGATAGGGCAGCCCCCATGCGCGGTGTTCCCGCTCGGTATAGCCTGCGCCAATGCCGAGGATGAACCGTCCACCGGTCATCTGGTCGACGGTGATTGCCTGCTTGATCAGCATGGCAGGTAGCCGGAAGGTGACCGGCGATACCAGCGTGCCCACCTGCACCCGTTTGGTGCGACTGGCTGTTGCGCCGAGGAGTGTCCAGGCTTCCATCATCGGGGTGGTTGGAGGAGGAGCATCCGGATCGGCCGGTTTGGTGGTTCCGCTGCTGGTGTCATAGCGTTCGCTAAGGATGTGGTCGGTCATCCAGAGCGAGTCGTAGCCGAGGTCTTCGGCCCATTCCCAGAAGGGGACGAGGTCTGCCCACGGCCAGCTGGATCCTGTTGCCAGTCCGACCCGCATTCCGCTTGCTGCTACCGGCATTGGCTGCTCCCTTCCCTCGATGTACAGATATGAAGGAGATGGCACTCCCGATGTGCCTACTGTAGATGGATATCCATTCACCCGCAAACGCGGCCGTATGCCGAAGGGGCAGTTCCGGGTCAGGGAAATGCGAACCGAAATGCGATGCCGAGTGTTCGAAGCGGGCGTTTTTCCGGTATGCTGTTACCGGCAGCATTCCGGGCTTGGGGAAGCACGGAATATGGCATACGGACGGCTATCCGTGACGCCGGTGGCGACGAACTTGCCAATTCGTCACAAGGTGTTGTGGATACTTTCACAATGTGTGCTAGACTAGCTGCCAAGGTAGTCACGTCCCACCATAGCGTCTTTTTTCGGGGGGAAACCAGCGTCTTGGGGGAAGGAAAACGGGGATGTTTCGTCACGTCCCGGGAAGGGTCGTCGCGATCGTCTTGATCACCCTGATGGGTGCAATCTTGACATCGTGTTATGGTGCGGATGACTACGCGCAGACGACTCTGGAATCAGCAGGTCCACACACCGCCAGAATCAATGATGTTTATGCACTGATCTGGTGGGGGGCCGTCGTAGTCTTCGTATTGGTCCAGGGTCTCCTCATCTTCAGTGTCTTCAAGTTCCGCAGCGAACCGAAGACCGCTCATGGCCGGCCGGTTCCGGTTCATGGCAACAACAAGCTGGAAATCATCTGGACAATCGTTCCGGCAGTCGTGCTGGCGATTATCGCTGTTCCAACCCTTCAGATCATTTCTGAACTCTCCGAAATCCCTGAAGGCGATGATGTTCTTCGAGTGAACGTCATCGGGCATCAGTTCTTCTGGGAATACGAGTACCCCGATCTCGGCGTGACCACCACCAACGAAATGCACATTCCGGTGAATACGCGGGTGGATATCCGCCTGACGTCCGGCGACGTTATCCACTCCTTCTGGGTTCCGCAGCTGGCCGGCAAGCTCGATGCTGTGCCGGGCCAGGAGAACCACATGTGGTTGGAAGCTGACGAGCCGGGCACCTATCTTGGGCAGTGTGCAGAGTTCTGTGGTCTCGCCCACTACAACATGCTCCTCTCGGTCGTTGCTGAACCCCAGGCAGATTTCGATAACTGGGTAGCAACGCAACTTGCCCCGCCTGAAGAAGGTGGCGATCCGGCGGCTGGTGAGCAGATCATCACCACGATGTGTGCCGCTTGCCATACGGTTGAGGGCACCACCGCTCAGGGCAAGGTTGGTCCGGAACTGACGAACTATTGGGAGAATGACACCATTGCCGGTGTCCTGGAAAATACTCCGGAAAATCTGGCGACCTGGCTGGAGAATCCTCCGGCTGTGAAGCCAGGAACGGCAATGCCGAACATGAACCTGAACGAGACACAGATTCTGAACCTGGTCGCATTCCTGCTCGGCGATGGCGAAGCGGAATAGACCAAACCCGGAGTTTGTGGGGAACTGATTCGAGTCCGGATACTCTAGCCAGAGAGAAGCTGAGATGGCGACACAGGTACAACATATTCATGACCTGACAAAGATCCACGACTCTACTGCGGAGCCGCGGGGAATCTGGAGCTGGATCACCACAGTCGATCACAAGCGGATCGGGCTGATGTATCTGGTCACCGCGCTGGTGTTCTTCGCCATCGGCGGTATCGAGGCTCTCCTGCTCCGTGTGCAGCTGTCGACATCGAACAACGACTTCGTGTCGGCCGAGATGTACAACCAGCTCTTCACGATGCACGGCACCACCATGATCTTCCTTGCGGTGATGCCGCTCTCGGCTGCCTTCTTTAATCTGCTTGTGCCGCTCATGATCGGTGCACGCGACGTCGCATTCCCGCGAATGAACGCGTTCTCCTACTGGGTGCTGCTGTTTGGTGCGATCTTGCTGAACATCGGCTGGATCCACGGTGGCGCGCCGGATGCCGGCTGGTTTGCCTACGCAAACCTGACCAGTGTCGCCTACTCGCCGGGCCTGGGCGTGGACTACTGGGTGCTTGGTGTCCAGGTACTCGGTCTCTCCTCACTGGCTGCCTCGTTCAACTTCTTTGTGACCATCATCAACATGCGCGCACCGGGCATGACCCTGATGAAGATGCCGCCATTCGTCTGGATGACCCTCGTTACCCAGGCTCTCATCTTCATGGCTTTCCCGGCACTGACCGTTGCTGTGACGCTGCTGATGTTCGACCGCTGGTTCGACACCAATTTCTTTGTGGTCGAGATGGGTGGTATGCCGGTTCTGTGGCAGCACCTCTTCTGGGTGTTTGGCCACCCGGAGGTGTACATTCTGATTCTGCCGGCGTTCGGTATTGTCTCTGAAATCATTCCGACGTTCTCGCGCAAGCCACTCTTCGGCTATACCGCTGTGGTATTTGCCGGTATTGCCATTGCCGTGCTCGGCTTCAGCGTGTGGGTCCACCACATGTTCACCGTCGGTCTTGGCCCGGTGCCGAACTCGGTCTTCGCGATTGCAACCATGCTGATCGCCCTGCCAACCGGTGTGAAGATCTTCAACTGGGTAGGCACGATCTGGGGTGGTTCGCTATGGCTATCGACCCCCATGCTCTTTGCTATCGGCTTTGTCTCGATGTTCATCATTGGTGGTCTGTCCGGTGTCATGCACTCCAGTCCGCCGGTCGACTCGCAGCACCAGGACTCCTACTTCGTGGTTGCTCACTTCCACTACGTGCTGTTTGGTGGTAGCGTGCTCGGTCTCTTTGCCGGTATCTACTACTGGTGGCCGAAGTTCACCGGCAAGCTGCTTCACGATGGCCTGGGCAAGGTGCAGTTCTGGTTGATGCTGATTGGCTTCAATGTCACCTTCTTCCCGATGCACTGGCTGGGCGCCGTGGGTATGCCGCGCCGCATCTACACCTACGGTGACGGCCTGGGCTGGGACGTCTGGAACATGATCGTGACGCTTGGCTCGTTCGTTATCGGTCTCGGGTTCATCGTCTTCATTATCAACGTCTATATCACTGCTGCGCTGCGTGATCGCACCGTTGATAACCCGTGGGATGCTGCAACGCTGGAGTGGGCTACTACTTCGCCGCCGGCACCGCACAACTTCGACAAGATTCCGGCTGTGCCGAGCCGCATGCCGCTCTGGACGCAGAAGTACCCGGATATCTACGGGCATGAGGGTGAGCATGTCGAGGAAGCGCACGCTGATGATCATCATGGCGACGACTTCCATATGCCGAACACATCCTACTGGCCATTCGTTGCGGCACTGGGCATCACGTTTATCTTCGCTGGATTCATCTTCACCTGGGCGATGTCCTTCGTTGGTCTGGCCATGACCCTGGTTGGGCTCTGGGGATGGGCGCTCCAGCCGGCAGTTGGCGAGGGAGACCACGCCTAACGCCTTCAGGGAGTTGTTGAGGGGTTGCAGCGCGCACCGGGCGCGTTCGGAAGAAGGAAGTGCGGGATGGCCGCGAACCATGTAATCGAGCATCCAACCACAACCGGGTTGGACAACCGCAAAGTCGCGATGTGGGTGTTTCTGGCATCCGACTGTATGTTCTTCGGGTCGCTCATTACAGTCTATCTGGTGGCGCATACCCGAGCGACAGTCGGTCCGTTCCCGCACGAGATCTTTGATATTCCGTTTACGTCGGTCAGTGCGTTTGTGCTGCTGATGAGCTCCCTGGCCATGGTGCTGGCGCTTGGTTCGCTGCAGAAGGGCAACATGCAGCGTTACCGCATCTGGATGGCGGCAGTAGCCCTGCTGGGTTGTATCTTCCTTGGTGGTCAGATTTATGAGTTCACCGAGTTCTACCATGCCGGTCTGAGCCCGCAGAGCAGCATCTTCGGATCATCGTTCTTTGTACTCACCGGGTTCCACGGCACTCACGTCTTCATCGGCGTGATCTGGCTGCTGAGCCTGCTCTTTGCCTCGTTCAAGAAGGGCCTGGTTACACCGGCCAAGAGTCTGAATGTTGAACTGGCAGGTTTGTACTGGCACTTTGTCGACATTGTTTGGATCATCATCTTTACCATCGTGTACCTGGTCGAGGCGTAAGAGACGATTCATCAGACGATACCGGGTGGTGTCGGTTAGTCCTGAGGATGGAGTAACAGTATGGCGGCGAATTCCAACGTAGAGGTTCACCACCCGTCGTGGCAGGAATATGTCAAAATCGGCGTGATCCTCACCGTCGTGACCGCCGTTGAGGTGGCGATTGTCTATATCGATGCGTTGAAGGATGTGCTATTGCCCATTCTGCTTACGCTCGGTACCGTCAAGTTCATCCTCGTTGTTGCCTACTACATGCACCTCAAGCCGGACCACAAGTTCTTTGCCGCGATGTTCACGGCGGGTCTGTTGATGGCGCTGGGTGTTTGCGGCGGGATCATGGCCATGTTTGGTGTCTTCAGCTAACGTGTCCAGCCGATCCGGTTACCCTGGGATTCCATAACCATGCTTGTTCCGTTTCACTTCGTAGAGAACCCGAGTTTTCGAAGCTGGCAGCTGGAGCCGACTGTTACTGTCGGTATTCTGGCTGCCGCTTTCTTCTATTTCCGCTGGATTCGTAATGAGCGGGCGAAGCATCCGGATGAAGAGGTCGTATCGTTTCGGCAGCAAGCCTATTTTGTTGCGGGGCTGATTTCGTTCGCTCTTGCACTCCTGTCGCCGCTGGATGCGTTTGCTGACTATCTGCTGTCGATGCATATGGTCCAGCATATTCTCCTGAGCATCGTTGGCCCTCCCCTGCTTCTGCTTGGGTTACCGGTTGGAATGGTGAAGGCGCTTTCCGGGCTTGGAAGACTGTGGACCGCCTGGCGGTTCATCACCCGTCCGCTGCTGGCTTTCTTCATCTTCAACTTCGTGTTTTCGTTCATGCACCTGCCGCTGATCTACAACGCGATCCTCCGGTACGAACTGATCCACGTGGCTGCCCACCTTGCCCTGATGGGCACCGCAATCCTCGTCTGGTGGCCTGTGCTGGCCCCCGGCCCGGAGTATGGCGAGATGAGCAAGGCCATGAAGATTCTCTATCTGGTTGCCAATACCGTACCCGGGCAGATCGTTGGTGCGGTGATCACACTGGTGGCAGCACCGATTTACGAGGAGTATGCAGCAGCGCCATTCCGGCTCTGGGGCATGTCACTTCAGACAGACCAGGAAATCGGCGGTCTGTTGATGTGGGTTGGTGTAGGCAGCTTCTTCCTGTGGGTCGCCGGGACGGCGTTCTTCAAATGGGCACATGCAGCCGACGAAGCCGAACGCCGCCGTATTACTCCGGCCGCTCGCTAGGAGCGTTTCCCACGACACCGTCGGCAGCGGTGCACATCTCTAAAGACAGAAGATAAAACCGGGCGGGGCATGAGTGCCCCGCCCGGTTTGTTGCAGGTCAGATGTGGAGTGGTATCCCCTACTCCTCGTCCTGGTAATACTCCTGGCCGAGATGGGTAATCTGGTCTTCGCCCATCATCCAGCGCAGGGTGTTCTTGAGTTTGGTCTGTTGGATGAAGAGGTCGTGTTCGGGATAGACCGACTCGGCATGCTGCGGGCTCTTGAAGTAGAACGAGAGCCACTCCTGGATGCCGACCATGCCGGCGCGCTGGGCGAGATCCAGGAAGAGCGCCAGGTCGAGCACCAGCGGTGCTGCCAGGATCGAGTCCTTGCAGAGGAAGTCAATCTTCAGCTGCATCGGATAGCCGAGCCAGCCGAAGATGTCGATGTTGTCCCAGCCCTCCTTGTCGTCACCACGCGGCGGATAGTAGTTGATCCGCACCTTGTGGTAGGCGTCCTTGTAGAGCTGCGGATAGAGGTCCGGTTGCAGCACGTGCTCCAGCACGCCCAGCTTGGTCTCTTCCTTGGTCTTGAAGCTTTCCGGGTCGTCAAGCACTTCACCATCACGGTTGCCGAGGATGTTGGTGGAGTACCAACCGGCAAGGCCGAGCATCCGGGCCTTGAGCATTGGGGCCAGCACCGTCTTGATAAGGGTCTGACCGGTCTTGAAGTCCTTGCCGCAGATCGCAACACCCTGGTCGATGGCGAAGTTCACCAGCGCCGGGATATCAGTCGTCAGGTTCGGGGCACCGTTGGCGAACGGAACCTTTTCCTGCAGGGCTGCGTAGGCATAGAGCATGGACGGTGCGATAGTAGCGTCGTTGTCGCCCAGGGCAGCCTGGAAGCTCTCCAGGTCCTGATGGTCAGGGCCGGCTTCCATGAAGATTTCCGTCGAGGCGCACCAGACCATAACCAGGCGGTCACATCCGTTGGCTTCCTTGAAGTTGCGAATGTCTTCGCGGATCTGCTCGACCTGCATCATCTTCGAGCCGCTCTTGACGTTCGGGCCGTTCAGCCGCTTCACGTAGTACTGGTCGAAGGCAGCAGTCATCGGCTCGATCGATTTGAGGAAGTCGGCGATCGGTTCAATATGCTCGTAGCGATTCAGCACACCAGCCTTGACGGCGGCTTCATAGGCATTGTCCGGGAATGGATCCCATGCGCCGAAGACGATGTCATCGAGGTTTGCCAGCGGCACGAAGTCACGAATGAGCGGAGCGCGGTTTTCGGTGCGCTTGCCGAGGCGGATCGTGCCCATCTGGGTCAGTGATCCTACCGGGAGTGCGGTCCCCCGGCGTGCGTGTTCCACACCGGCGATGAAGGTCGAAGCCACCGCCCCGAGGCCAACGAGCAGAATGCCAAGCTTGCCCTCTGCAGGTTTGATCGGGTTCGGTTTGATCTCCACGAAGTCTTTGGCTTCCAAAATGACACCTCTCTGGCGAGCGAGTGACATCAGCGGGACTTGCCATTGCGCGGGCACCCGCCCCGTCTTCGCCCAATATTCAATCGTGCTTTGTCGTTTACCCAGCAGTGCAGCTAGCGCGCTCTGGCCACCAAATCGTCTGATTATCCGCTGGGCAGGGTTCTCGATCGTTTCCATAAGCCAGATAATAACGAAAAATTCGTTACTTTTCAAGAAATCGGGATAGATCCGGTCTGTACCCTTTGGCCGGCCGATCGTTCCCGCTTCCGGGCACACAGGAACGTCCGGATTGGTTTGACCATTCCGGACGTTTCAACGCGCTGGGTTCGCCTGCTAATCGGCAGCGATCGCCGGAGTCGAAAGCGGAGTAAATGGCAGATCGTAGCCAAACGCGTGCGGCCCGACATACTGCATTGCCTGCTCGGTGGTTAGCTGCACCGGAGCAGGAATGCCCACCACAGCGACCCGCAGGCCATACCGCACGACTTCGGTGGTAATCGGTTCACCACGTTCGCTGTCAACCAGGGTAATCAGGTCCGGAACGATTGCGACCACCTCGCCATCAACCCGGCAGATCAGGAACTCATTCTGCAGGTCGATTGAGGCCACCGAGCCCTGGAAGCCGTCCAGCCCCTGCAGCGTGAGTTGGCCAAAGTTGAAGCCGCGTTCGAATCGCCGGTCAACATCGGTAATCTTTCCAGTGAACAGGACCTGCCCGCCGGTAGCATCACAGACCGCGCGGACAGGGTTATCACCGTGCTGCTGAGCCTGCAGGACAGCATCCCCTACCCGGTGAGCCAGGGTGATCGTGTCCGGGATACTGGTTTCCTTGAGCTTTCGGACCGTAATCGGGTGGCTGGCTACCATGGCCCCTCCACCAAGCTGCACCGCAACCGCCCGTGAGATACGTTCCAGCGCTTTGGTGTCCTGTACGTTTTCGATGATGATCTTGTGGCGCTGGGCGTCAGTCATCAATACGGTCGGGGAGGCGAACCCATCAAAGTAGAAGGAGATCATCGAGCTCTCTGGAAAGGCTCGGCCCATGCCGTCTGCATCGACAGTAGGCAAACCGAGTTGGGCGCCGGCAATCATCGGGGCGAACGAGTTTCCCCCGCCAATCTCCACCGGAATGGTGGCGGCAATGTCGACGCCGAGGTACTTCTGCAGTTCCTCAACAGCGAAACGCCCCTCGTCGCCACGGCCGATCTTTTCCAGTCCGATCGTGGGGGCACCAATTCCGGCCAGCGGCACAACGAGTGCGTCATCCGGCAATTCATCCAGTTTGACGATATTGACCGTGTTGCCTTTGTCGATCTCCGCCTGGGTTCTGATCATCCCACGATAGGGATTTCCCCCACCCCCGGTACCAAGAATGCCGGCACCAATGGAGATGCGTTCAACATCTGCCTTGTTCAGTTCCCAGACCATTATTGGTTGTCCTGCCTTTTCACGAAGAGACGTCTTGTTGGCTGTCAGTCGATCAGGTCTTCCATCGGGATGTAGTCGCAGGCAAAACCCCAGCGGACCGGATGGAAGATGCGGAGACCGCGCTCGGTGCGCCAGAGCGGCTCACAGGGAACAGCCAGAACTGCCACCTCGCGGCCATATTCCCAGCCTGGCTCATCAAAGTTGGAGAGCCCGTAGCCGGTTTGGGCATCCAGCACGGTAATGATGTCCGGTGACATTACATACGGCTTGTCGTTGATCCAGGTCATGTGGTTCTCGTTCTTGTACCAGATCTTCAGGGTCTTCCCTGCCCATTGGCCGGTGCCGGAGATCAGTTCGGTTCCCCAGATGAACGCGGTGTGATCTTCGTTGTACCGACCGATGATCGTTCCCCGGAAGATGACATGGCCGCCGGTGGCGTTGGCGGCGGCATTAGCCGGGTCCTTGCCCTGGTCGCAAGCTTCTCGGATGGTGCGGCCGAGTGCGCGCGAGCGTGAAAGCGTGCCATTGAAGGTGTGCTTCCGTACGTCCTTGCCCTTCAACGCAACGTAGCCGGTAACACCACCACCACTAACGATTGCCAGATGGCGGTTGATATCTTCGGTCCGTTGCCAGGAGACAACCTTCTCCAGCACCATCAGGTCTCCCCACATTGAGGAGAAGACTGCCGGGGCCGGGGGGACATCGTGAACCGCGAGCGACGACATCGAGATTTCCGGCACGGCACGGAATCCGGCGGTATCGGCATCCACCAGCGGCACTCCCCGCTGATTGACGTTCAGCAATTGCCGGAAATTGTTCGGGCTGACCTCGAAAGGCAGGAATCCTTCCGGTGGTGCACCAACCAGTTCCTGCATGCGGTCCAGCGCCTCATCCCGCAGGGTTTCCGGGTTATCCAGATCGGCCCAGCCGCCCACCGGGTAGAGGTTATCCATTTCCCGCAGGCGGTCGGTGGCCCAGGCGGTCGGGTTGAAACCCGGGCGGCCCCACGCTCCGCGACCCGGCAGCGGGTAGCGTTCCTTATCTGCGCGGCGTACTCCCCCGCCGGCACCACAGGCCATGTAGATCGTTGCGTCGTCTTCGAGGCTGGCGGGATCGACCAGCGTCGGGGTGATGCCTTTTTCGAGGATCGGGTCGACCCATGCATCAAATTGCTCGCGGGTTGGGCCAATGCCCCCACCACCGGTAGAGATGGCACTGCCACCAACCACGGTATCCCACAAGTCTTCCTTGTCGAGTTCAATAAGACGTGCCACGATCAGTTCCTCTTTCCCTGTCCTGGTTCGTCGAAGATACGTTCATCCTCGATTAGCTCACCGGGGCTACCTGTCCTGCTCTGGATGCGATATTCAATCGCCCGGACGGTTTCAGGCCGGTACGTTATGTCGTCATCGCCAGATTGCCGGCAGCACGCACGCGGATGCGGGTAGCATTGCCGGGCAGATAGGCCAACGGAACCTCAATGACATCAATGATTTCGACTGATTCCGGTGCGGCGCCGGCGTCGATCGCTTCCTGCCGCGCCATCTGCCGCGCGATTTCCATTGCCTCGGCTCGGGAATACTCGTCCAGCGAGAAGATCCGCTCGATCTCGCCACTGCACTGGGCGATGGCTGCGCCGATGGCATTGGCGACTGCATAGTTCTCCGGCCGGTGGACGGTCCCAACCCCGGCGAGATCGGCCGGGATGATGACGCTTCCGCCGCCGACCAGCACCACCGGCATCGGGTCGGAACTGGTCTTCATCTTGTCGATGGTGATCTCGCACTGGTTTCGCACCCAGCCGGCGATGGTATCCACCAGGTCGCGGTCGAGATGTTCCACTGCGCCGGCATCGCCAATCGAGGCTTGCCCGGTTGCGACAGCGATGTCAGAGAGCGTCAGGGTTCCGCCACCAAAGATGAGTGCCTCGCTGGTGATCCGGTAACCGGCGCTGTCCGGCCCAATCTTCAGACTGCCGTTCCTGTGGATGCGTGTGCCCCCACCCAGCGCGATTGAAATCAGGTCGGGCATCCGGAAATTGGTGCGGACCCCGCTGATGTCTACCGCAATCGACGATTCTCGCGGGAAACCGTTGACCAGAACGCCGATATCGGTTGAGGTGCCGCCTACGTCCACAATGATCGCGTCGCGTACGCCGGAGAGAAATGCAGCGCCGCGCATTGAGTTCGCCGGACCGCTGGCAACGGTCAGGATTGGATAGCGGGTGGCATATTCCAGGTTCATCAGCGTACCGTCGTTCTGGCTGAAGAACATCCTGGCCTTGATGCCGTGCTCGTTGAGGGCGCTCTCAAAGCCGTTCGCCGCGACTGCGGCAGCCCGCACTACGGCGGCGTTCAGGATGGATGCGTTCTCCCGCTCAAGCAGGCCAACGCTACCGATTTCGTGCGACCAGGTGACCGGCAGGTCGCCGAGCACGTCGGTCAGAATCTCGGCCGCCCGCAATTCGTGCGACTGGTCGACCGGTGAAAACGCACTCACTACCGCCAGCGAGTCGACCTTCCCCTTGAAGGATTCCGCCGCCTCGCGGATTGCTGCGGTATCCAGCGGGCGGATTTCCCGGCCGTCGTACTCGTGTCCGCCTTCGACAATGGCATAGTGTCCGCCGACAGCCTGCCGGAGGTCGTCGGGCCAACCGGCAAAGGGAAGGATAGCCAGCGTTGCCGGTGCGCCAATGCGGATCAATCCCACCTGGTTCAGGTTGCGACGTTCCAGCACGGCGTTTGTGCAGTGGGTCGTGCCAAGCATGGCGTAGCGAATAGCGTTGAGATCGAGTTCCGGGTGTTCGCTGACGATGCCGGTGATGGCATTGCGGATACCGGTGGTGATGTCCTGTGTTGTTGGTGCCTTGAACGTGGCCAGAACGTTCGCGTTCTGGTCGAGAACCACCGCATCGGTGTTGGTTCCTCCCACGTCGATACCCAGGCGTAAACTCATACTCTCCCCTTCAGGCAGTAATCCGGTGTTGTTCTTAATCCCGTGAGCGTGGGTCAAAGACGTCGCGGATGCCATCGCCGAGCAGGTTGAAGGCAAAGACCGTCAGGAAGATTGCTGCGCCAGGGAAGACGGTGAGCCACCACGATTCCGGCAAATACCGCCGGCCATCGGCGATCATCTTGCCCCAGTCCGGATCGGGCGGCTGTGAGCCAAGCCCAATGAACCCCAGTGAGGCAAGGGTCAGCACTGCAAACCCGACGTCCATCGTGGACTTGACGAGAATCGGGGTCGTGATATTTGGCAATACGTGGCGCAGGATGATCCGGCCACGTGGCGCGCCGATCGACCTTGCGGCCTCGACGAACACCTCGCTGCTGGCCCGCAGAACCTCGCCGCGTGCAAGCCGGCTGTAGCCAGGCCACCACACCAGTGAAATGGCGATGATGACGTTGAACAGGCTTGGGCCGAGTGCGGCAGCAACCGCCATCGCCAGGATCAGCCCCGGAATGGTCAGGAAGACGTCGGTAATCCGCTGGAGAACCAGGTCGACCTTGCCACCGAAAAAGCCGGAGAGCACACCAACAGCAGTGCCAATGGTCGTCGCAATAATCAGGACGATAAAGCCTGCACCGAGCGACATTCTCGAACCAACCAGAAGACGGGTTAGCACATCGCGACCTACCTGGTCGGTACCCAGCCAATTGTCGGAACTCGGTGGCATCAACCGGTTGGCCATGTGGACCGCTCCGGTTGCGTCCTCGGGGTATGGCGCGACAAAGGGACCAACGATTGCCACCAGCGCCAGGAAGACGATGATCGCCGCGCCGACAACCGAGAGACGGTTGCGCTTGAAACGCCGGAACTGGCGCTTCCACTCGGATGCATGCGTTCTGTTGCCGAGTTGACCGGTGTTTGAAATGGTGATCTGACTCGGCTCTCCGGTAACCATGGTGAAACGTCTCAATCGTTACCCGCTCCGGGCGGTGCTATCCGAAGCGGATCCGGGGATCGATAAAGCCATACAGCACATCAACAGCCAGGTTAATCAGGCTGAAGACCACGCCATAGATAATGGCAATACCCATAATCGGCATGAAATCCAGGGTCATGGCGGAATTGACGGCATAGAGCCCGATGCCCGGCCAGTCAAAGATCGTTTCGATCAACACCGAGCCTCCCATGAGCCAGCCAAACGAGAGGCCAACCATGGTAATCGTCGGCATGATCGCGTTCCGCAGGGCGTGGCGCATCAGCACCGGCCGTTCGGCCAGCCCCTTTGCCCGTGCCGTGCGGATATAGTCGTGACCAAGCACTTCCAGCATGCTTGATCTGGTCATTCTGGTAATGGTTGCCAGTGCACCGGTGGATAGCGTCAGGGCCGGCAGGGCGATATGCAGCAGGGCGCTGGTGAATGCCGCGAAGTTGCCGGTGAGGATGCTGTCCAGGATGTACATGCCGGTGACGTGTTCCGGTGCCCCGACCTGGACGTTGATCCTGCCGCCAATCGGTAACACCCCGAAACGTAAGGCAACAAACCACTGGAGCAGCAGCGCGAGCCAGAATGCCGGCAGACTCACCCCGATCAACGCCACCACGCGCGATGAGTGGTCTTGCCAGCGGTTTTGTTTGACTGCCGAGATGATCCCGAGCGGGATGCCGGTGACCACGGCGATGGCCAGCGCAGCGATAACCAGTTCGGCAGTTGCCGGCCAGTAGATGCGTAGGTCCGAGGTGACCGGCCGGCGAGAGAGGATCGAGCGTCCCCAATCGCCGGTCAGCACACCGCGCATGTAGTTGATGTATTGCACGTAGATCGGATCATCCAGGCCATATTCCTGGCGGATCTTCTCTACCTGTTCCGCATTTGCCTGCGGACCGGCTGCCAGTCTGGCCGGATCTCCGGGGACAACAGTGGTCAACAGGAATGTCAGGATAGTCAGCCCGAGCAGCACCGGGATTAGCAGCGCCAGACGCTGCAGGATATACGCCCCGACATTCATGCCTGATCCACCTCCAGAGAGCCGGCCAGCGGCTCAGAACAAGGAACCTAGTCCTTCAGCCACAGCTTGAACATGTTGGTGGCCAGCGGGCAGAACTCGTAGCCCCCAACCTGTTCCGAAAGCACCGTCTGGGTGAGCGGAGTGTAGAGCCAGACATCCACGGCGTCATCGATCAGCAGTTTCTGGGCGTCGTGGTAGATCTGCTTGCGCTCTTCCTGGTTGGATGTTGCGCGTCCACGCTCAATCAGGGCATCGAATTCCGGGTTGTTGTAGTGCGATGCAGCCTGGAATGTTCCTGCCTGGCTGGAGTGGTACATCGAGAACATGAAGGCATCCGGATCCGGATAGTTGGCAGCCACCAGCACACAGGTGAGGTCGGCAGCCAGTTCCGGATCGGCCATGCGGGCAACCATGTCCGGCCAGACCAGCGGGGTGATCTTGAGATTGATGTTCAGTTCGGACAGGTTCTCGAGCAGAATCAGACCAATCTGCTCTTGCTCGGCGATGCCGGTTACCATGACGAACTCAAGGTCAATGCCGCCATCCGGGTAGTCAGTCATTGCGAGATACTCGCGAGCCTTGTCCATGTCCTGGCGCGGGACCTCGAGATCGAGCGCAGCATACTCATGGGCTGCCGGCAGCGGCCCGTGGAGCAGCGCTGCATTGCCGCGATAGATGTCCAGCACGGACTCATAATCCATGGCGTAGGAAATTGCCTTGCGCATGTTCGGGTCAGCAGTATAGCCACCGGCATTGTTCATGCGCAGGCTGAAGACATACCCCAGTTCTTCGGCAACGAACTGGAAACCGGACTCACCCTGCATCGCAGCGAAGTCATCTGCCGACAGGCCGGCAATGTGGACATCACCGTTGAGCAGCCCCAGGCGCCGCGAGGATGACTCGCGCATGATGCGCCAGATGTAACCGGCAAGTCGGCCTTCTTCCGGCCAACCGCCCCAGTAATCCGGGAGGGCTTCAAATTCGTAGCTGTCGCCGGGGTTCCAGCTCTTGATAATGAACGGGCCGGAGCCGGCTTCGTTCTCCAGCAGCCAGCCTTCGCCCTCGTCGCCATCGACCTCGTGTTCCATCACCAGTTTTTCATTGGCAATGAACAGCCACGGGAAGGCCATCGAGAGCGGCGCAAACGGGGTGTGCAGGTTGAACTTGACAGTGTGGTCATCGATGACCTCGGCGCCATCTTCGTCCATCACGTTGGAGAACAGCCAGGAGAGTGCGCTTCCCTTGCGGATGTAGCGGCCAACCGAGAATGCAACGTCGGAGGCCGTGACCGGGGTGCCATCGTGGAAGACTGCCCGCTCATCCAGGGTGATGGTCCACTCGGAGGCGTCATCGTTTGCTTCGACCGAGGTAGCCAACTGATTGACCAGACGTGGCGGGTTGCCCTCGTAAATCAGCAGTGCGCTGTAGACAGAGCGATGTCCGGCAGTGATCGCTTCGTCGTAGCCGGTGTGCGGGTCAAAATTGGAAATGTCCTGGCCATTCCCGATCACCAGCACCTTTGGTGTCGCTCCACCGGTTGAAGGTGCCGAAGTCGGTTCATCATCCGACTCGTCGTCTTCATCTTCTTCGGTTGGTTCGTCGGTTGCTTCTTCTTCGTCCTCGTCCTCATCGACCGGGCTTTCAGCAGCGGTGGTTGGTGTTGCGGCCGGTGCTGAAGTTGGTTCGTCATCTTCATCGTCGCCGCAAGCGGCCAGCAGCGCGGTGAGGCTCATGCCGCCACCAACTGCGCTCAACATCTTGAGGAACTGGCGCCGGTCAATACCGTGGTCCTCGTAGAGCGCCATCATCTTCCTGGTAAGTTCGATTTCTCGTGCGTTCGCCATCGTAACCTCTACTCCTCCATTCGAAGCCGGTAACCCCCGCTACCAGCCCTCAAACCGGGTTGTCAGGAAATCGATGCCTCCTCCTCTTTCATGTCAAGGAACAGGTGATCCGCATGCAGGCCGGGAGATTTGCTGTAGAGCGCATCCGGAACCATCTGAATGCGGTATTCGTTGAATTGCTTGATCCATTTCGAGACAACCAGAATCTGGATATCCCGGATGCCATCGATCTTGCCGAGCCGGTCAGCGACGAAGGCGTACAGGTCGTTGTTGCGCGGCAGGATGACCTGGCCGACCATGTTGAATACGCCGACGGTGCTGCCAATCCAGCAGATTTCGTCCATCGCGGCCAGTTCAGCGCCCACCTCGCGCATTTTCGAGAGTTCGACAGAAACACCGATGATGGCACCCATCATCATCCCGACCCGGTTCCAGACCGGTACGGCCGACAGCTGCAGCGCGTTTTGGGAGAGCAGCCGCTCGGTCCGGCGTCGTGCTGTTGAGGCCGAAACCCCGAGAGCCTGGGCAAGCTCGAGATAGCTCGCCCGCGGGTTTGCCTGAAGCAGTGTGATCAGCTCGCGGTCGAGATGATCGAGTTGGATGAAATCATCGTGCATGAAAGCCCACTTTCATAGCGTTATGTGTCTCGTATACTAGGATTTACGGCGTATTTTGTCAACCAGTGTCCTGAAACCTCCTCTCCGGCGCCACAAAAGCGCCAATTGGCGAACTCCCTGATGATGCGTGAGAAGGTGTCGTGTGTGCAATTGCTGTGAACACGCACGGGGATCGACTGCCAGATTTCCGCGCAGCAAAACAAGAAGACGGCCCGGAAACAGCCGTCTCTGGAGTGGTTACGCTGCAGTGTGATGCTATTGGGCTGCGTCGATCATCCGGGTGAAGAAGCCATCTGCCTCATAATAATGATCGAGAATGCGGTCGATGGACCATTCATCACCACCGGGTGAAACATCGACGAGTTTCTGCGGCACCCCGACCAGGGCGCCCCGCATCAACCCGTGTGACTTCCAGCCAAGACCGAGCAGGCGTTGGGCATCGGTCTGGTGCCGGCCGGTTTGCATCCGCCATTTCTGAAGGTGTGCAGCGTGCTCCCGTTCGTGGTGCGAGAAGCGCATCAGACGCCAGTTGACGTTGACATTCCCCCCGTACCAGGTCGCCGGCGCAATCAGGACATCATCGCTGAGGCCCGCCAGTTCAGCGATGGACTGGTTGCGAGCGGCGTCGAACTCCGTCATCAGTTCGTCAAACGAGAGATGCTGAAATCGTGATGGATCTTCCCGTGGCGGTGCTTCACCATGCGGTTCGCCTGCCAGGTACTTCGACACGGCATGCAGGGTGTTGATCCGGTAGCTGTGTTCTGTATCAACCAGGTGGACAAGAATTTGACGCAGGGTCCACTCTCCTGCTGGTTCAACCGGTGCGACATCGAGGTCATCGTCGCCCAGTCCGACCAGCGCTGCCAGAATTTCTCCACGGGTGCGTTCTGCCATTTCGAGAATACGTTGGACCTTCGTCGGGCGCCAGCCGAGTGCCGCCAGATTATCCTGGACCTGCCGGGCGTGTTCCTCTTCATGATCGGAAAACCGCAGAAAGAGATAGCGGGCATCTGCCGGTCCGCGACCCCAGCGGGTTCGTTTGGTGAGATGTGAATCATTGGTCGCAGCCAGACGGTTGAAGACGGTGCGACGGTGGCTGCGGATGGCATCCAGTTTGTCCTGATAGCGTTCACTCATGCTGTTGCCTCCCATTCAGCCCAGGTCTTTGCAGAGGCAATCCGCTGCTGGATGAAGGAATCGGTGTCCTGGAGATGGTCGATGATCTCTGCCGCAGACCATTCGCCGGGAATCAGTTGCCTCGTGAACGTTGAGCTGTCTGTGCCGATCAGGTTTCCGCGGATGTAACCGGTGGTCACCCACGAGCGCCCGAAGAGTCGTGCCATTTCAGATTGGTGGATACCGGTCTGCACTCGCCATTTCTGGATGTGGGCAGTGTGTTCCCGCACGTGATGACCAAACCGCATGATCAGGAAGTTGACGTCTACTTCCAGGTCTCCCCACTTTGTCTGTGCCGAAAGGTAGCGTTCATCCATTCCGGCTAGCTCTCTGATGGTTTGGTCCCGGGCTGTGTCGATCCGGTTGATCAGGTCGGTGAGCGTGTCGTCCGGATAGACTTCCGGCAGATCGACATCTTGCAGTTCGGTGACCGGAGTGCCGGCATTGGCATGTTCGATGGCATCCAGAATGTCGATCCGGTAGGCGTGTTCAACGAAGATGATGTGGGAGAGCGTTTCCCGCAGGCTCCACTCTCCGGCAGGGTCTGCCGGTCGAACGTCGAGGTCGGCGTCGGTCAGTCCTTCGAGTGCAGCCAGCAGTTCCCCCTGGAGAATCTCGTTGACTGCCAGCAAACGGTGGACTCTGTTCTGCTGTCCGTTGTCGTGGTGAGCCAGCGTGTCTGCCAGTTGAACAGCGTGTTCCTCGTCGTGATCGGCGTAGCGTAGGGTCATCCACTGCACGGAGATCGGCTGCCCCTGAAAACTGCCGACACGTCCCATCCAGTCATCCGGGAGTTGCAACAGGTCAGCGAACACCGTTCGCCGGTTCTGGCGGTGTTCGTTCAGCCGCTGGAGAATGCGTTCATCCACGGTAGCGTCCATTCGTTAGCGTGCATGCGGTTCCGGAAAAGGATACGTCATCCTGTGCTGCCGCCGCAGGAGGCTACCGGTTCTGTCTGGCTCATTGACTGAAAAGAGAAAACCCCGGGCGGGGTGCCCGGGGTTTGTTGCGTACGCGGGTTTGACCTAGCGGGTCGGCGGGGTGCGCCAGAGCAGGGAGTTCATGCTCGGCACTTCGCCGATCGGAACCTCGATCAGGCTCGGGCCGTTCAGGTCGTATGCTTCCTGGATGGCGCTGCGCAGTGCTTCCGGGCTTTCTGCACGGAACGGTGCGACACCGAACGAATCGGCAAGCTTCTGGAAGTCCGGGTTCAGCAGGTCGGATGCGATGGTGCGTCCGCCGTAGGACTCTTTCTGGATGCGGCGAACGTTGCCATAGGCGCCGTCGCTGAAGACGATGGCTACCAGCGGGATGTTGTGCCGGACCGCCGTCGAAAGTTCCTGGACGGTGAACATGAAGCCGCCGTCACCGTTGATCGAGATGACCTTCTTGTCCGGGTGGGCAACCTGCACGCCGAGAGCGGTGGCATAGCCGAAGCCGAGTGTGCCCTGATAGCCGGCGTTGATGAAGGTGCGCGGCTGGTACACCGGGAAGCCAACGTTGGAGAAGTAGCCCATCTGGGTCATTTCGCTGACCAGAATGCCATCTTCCGGCAGTTCCTGGCGCAGTACCTCGGCGTAGGACGCCTGCGGCTGCACCTCGAAGAGCATGTCCTCGACCTTCTCCTTCAGCGCCGTCAGTTCATCCTTGCGGGATGCCCGCTTGCCGGCGACACCGGCCAGTGCGTTGGCCAGCTGGGTGAGTCCCACCTTGGCGCTGGTGACAATGCCGACATCCGGCACGCTTGCGCGTTCAATCTCTTCCGGGTCGATGTCCATGCGGATGACCTTGACATCGTCGCGGACACCCCATCGGGTGAGCGGCTGGGTGAAACGGGTGCCGACGGCGAGGACGACATCGACGTCCTTCCAGAGCTCCTGTCCACCAACCATGTTCTGGGCGAGGTAGTGATGATCGCTGACCGCACCGCGGCCGCTGCTGGACTGCACCACCGGAGCCTGCAGAATTTCGGCGACTTCCAGCAGGGCTTCGCCTGCGTCGAGTGCGCCACCACCGGTGAAGATAGCCGGGTTCTTCGCTCCGGCAAGCAGTTCGGCTGCCGACTTGATGGCGTCCGGATCCGGTTCCGGATCGGGATAGCCCCAGACCGGGTCGAGCAGTTCGACGTCGGCCTCAAGGCCCATGATGTCCGGTGCCATTTCAAATTCGACCGGGCGGATGCGGCCGGTTTGCAGCTGCTTGAAGGCTTCGCGGATGAGGCCCGGGACTTCAGACGGGTGATCGGCGCGGGCAGCCCACTTGGTGACCGAGCGGATCATCTGGAGCTGGTTCGGGATCTCGTGCAGCATGCCGAGACCCTTTTCGATGAGATCGGACTGGATCTGGCCGGAAAGGGCGAGAACCGGTGCGTTGCAGGCGTATGCGGTCGAGAGGGCTGCGGTTGCATTCAACAGGCCCGGGCCCGGAACCACCAGACAGGTGCCAACCTTGCCGGTTGAGGCTGCATAGCCAAATGCCATATAGGCGCAGGCTTGCTCGTGGCGTGTATGGAGAACCTTGATCGAGTCCTGCACCTCGTACAGTGCGTCGAATGTGTTGTCGAGTTGCACTCCCGGAAGCCCGAAAATGGTATCGATGTCGTACTGCATCAGGGACCGGACAAGTGCCTGTCCTCCGGTCATTTTTGCCACAAAGTGCACCTTTCTCAACGCAGAATCAATCAGCACCGCCCCAAGATTGGCGCTACCAACGGAGATTCTAGCGTATTGTTCCCATCTGTACAGAGCCGGGTCTGTTTTACCCTATGAATCGGCCCGCCGGCAAGCAGGGGGTTCTCCCTCCCTTCCCGGCGGGCAGACGTTGCCTGGTTCAGGTCGGCACCTGACATTACACCGCGGCTGCGAACCGCTTCGGGCTCATGAAACTGAAATCGAGTGGATACTCCTGGCCCATCGCGAGCGACGCCAATATCTCGCCGATCACCGGCGAAAATTTGAAGCCCAGTCCGCTGAACCCGCAGGCAATGCTGACCTGTGGATACTCCGGATGATGGTCGACGATGAAGCTGCTATCCACCGTATAGGTGCACATGCAGGTCATGCGTCGGAGTTCCCGGCCGGCCGACCCTGGCATATAGCGATCCAGTACCTGCCGGAGCAACTGAATCTCTTCTTCATCAATCTGCCGCCGGATCGTGCGGGCGGTGGTCTTTTCCTTACCGGTGCCGGCGGAAAGGCCAATCTTCACCCCGATGCCGTCGATCGACGAAATGCCGTAGAAGCTTCCTTCCGGTACCGACAGGAGGAAGTTTGGTGCACCCTGTTCGATCGTCCACAGGTCTGGCCGTTCCGGCTCGAAGAAGCCGTTGAACGACCGCTCGACGAACATCGGGAATTTCAGTTCGCCCAGCATCTCTTCCGACCACGGTCCGGCAGAAATGACCAGGCGGTCGGCAGCGTAGGTTCCGTGGATGGTGGTGACGATCACCCCGTCGCCGTCAGCCTGCCAACCGGTGACTTCTTCACTGGTGCGGATTGTGGCGCCATGCTTTTTGGCCATCTCAACATGGGTGATGATGCCGCGTTCGGAGCGGACAAACCCGGCATTGGCCTCGTAGGTGGCCATCGTGCCTTCGTGCAGGCGGAAGCCGGGAAAGCGCTCGGCAAGTGTCTTCTCGTCCAGCACTTCCCAGATTCCCTCGGCCTGCTTCTGGCGGACCAGTTCCATTCTGGCGGCATCGGTTGCATCGCGGATGTGGACTTCACCGTTCATCCTGATGAGGTCGACGCCGGAATCGTCCTGGAGTTCGTGCCAGAGTTGAATGGTGCGTTTGCTGAGCGGCACGTAACCATCGTTATGGACATGCGAGGTGCGGAACATCCGGTGATGTCCGTGCGACGAGCCCTGGTCGTGGCCCGGTTCAAACATCTCGATGCCAAGCACGTTTACGCCCTGTTTGGCGAGATGATAGGTGGCGGCGCTGCCCATGGCGCCAAGTCCGATGACGATCACATCGTACCGCTCGGTCATTCCTGAATCCTCCTGCACATCACCATGCGTGATGTATTGACTAGCGCACCTTGCCGCTGCGTATCAGATGCCAGACGCTGGGCATTTCACCCACCGGGACATCTATCAGTGTCGGATGGTTGTTCTCAAAACCTTCGCGAATCGCCTTACCCAGTTCTTCCGGCGAATTTGCCCGCAAGCCGGCTGCACCGAACGATTCGGCCAGTTTCACAAAATCCGGGTTGGTCAGGTCAGATGCAATCGTCCGGCCGCCATACCCTTCCTTCTGAATGCGTTTCACGTTACCGAAAGCACCGTCGCTGAAGACAATTGCCACCAGCGGGATCTTGTGACGCACCGCGGTCGAAAGTTCCTGCATGTTGTACATGAATCCGCCGTCGCCGGAAATCGAGAGGACCTTCTTGTCCGGGTTGCCTACCTGGACACCAAGTGCCGTGGCAAAGCCATAGCCGAGCGTGCCCTGATACCCGGAAGTGACGAATGTTCGTGGCTGGTACACCGGGAAACCGAGGCGGGAGAAATAGCCGACCTGGGTCAGTTCGTCCACGAAGATACCGTCGTCCGGCAGTTCGTTCCGCAGCACTTCGGTGAAGGACATCTGCGGCTGCAGTTCGAACAGCAGGTCGTAGGCCCGTTCACGGATCGCCAGCAACTCTTCCTGGCGGGATGGCCGTGGTCCGGCGTGGCGGGCAAAGCTCTCGGTCAGCGCGACGAGACCCTGCTTTGCGTCAGCAACAATGCCGACATCCGGTGTCTTGATCTTGCCGGGCTCATCCGGATCGATGTCAATCCGGATGACCTTCAGGTCGTCATCGACTCCCCATGAGGTGAGTGGCTGGGTGAAACGGGTGCCGACGGCGAGCGCGACATCAACCTCGGGCCAGAGCAGGTGACCGCCCAGCATGCTCTGGGCAAGATAATGCCGGTCGCTGATGGCTCCCTTGCCGCCGGCCGACATGACGACTGGTGCCTCGAGCGCCTCGGCGAGTTTCAGTAACTCTTCCTCTGCACCGGTAATACCGCCACCGACAAAGATGGCCGGCTTCTTCGAGGTAGCCAGGAGCCTGGCGGCTTTCTCGATCAGGTCCGGATCGATTTCCGGCGTCTCGTAGTCAGTTTCTGCCGGCAACAGTTCGACATCGGCTTCCATCGCCATGATGTCGGGTGCCATCTCGAGTTCAACCGGACGCTTTCGGCCAGTGTTCAACTGGCGGAATGCTTCACGGACCAGCCCCGGCACCTCGGACGGGTGGTTTGCCCTGGCTGCCCACTTGGTAACCGAGCGGATCATCTCCAACTGGTTCGGAATTTCGTGCAGCATGCCCAGCCCTTTTTCGATGAGATCCGACTGGATCTGCCCGGAAAGGGCAAGGACCGGTGCATTGCAGGCGTAGGCAGTAGAAAGGGCGGCGGTGGCGTTCAACAGGCCGGGGCCGGGGACCACCAGACAGGTGCCGACCTTGCCGGTGGAAATGGCATAGCCGAATGCCATATATGCTGTCGCCTGTTCGTGCCGGGTGTGGATGACCCGGATCTGATCCTGAACGGCGTGGAGTGCATCAAAGGTTGCATCCAGTTGTACACCGGGGAGACCGAAGATGGTGTCGATGTCGTGGTTGATGAGCGACCTGACGAGTGCCTGGCCGCCAGTCATGCTGGTCACAGTTGTACTCAGTCCCTTCTTCTGCATTTTCTGCATACAGGGCTGATTGTACGTCTTTGTGACGTTGTGATTAGAGGATGCCGGTGAGTTTCGAGATGCCGAAGCATCCGACGCTCATGACGGCCACGATCAGCAGCAGGACGATCGACATCAACACCCAGGAGAATCCCCAGGCGAGACACCCCTCGTTCGAGGTTGGCGTTGGGCCAGGAATCAGGAACTCATGCTCCGGTTCCGGCGGTGTTTCTGCCGGTGCTTCGGACATATCTGCCGGTTCCGCTGGTGCCGGTTGCTCGTCGGTGTCCATCTTTCTCCCCTGCCCGGTGCAATATCCCGGCCCAATCTTGCCATGAGCGGGAAGAAAAGAGACTGCCACCCCGGCGTCGCTGTCCGGAGGTGGCAGTCTGTTGGTGTCGTGCAAGAGCAGTTGGGGTTACTGGCCCTGCTTGAAGACCTGGATGCGATAGTTATTAGCATCGACGACGTAGACGTTGCCATTGGCCGCGACGTCAAGGGCGTACGGTGTCATGAACTGGCCGTTGCCGCTACCGTATTCCCCGAACTCCGTCAGGAAGTTGCCTTCCGGATCGAACTTCTGGACCCGGTTGTTCTCCGAGTCAGTCACGTAGAGGAACCCCGCCTCATCGACCGCAACATCCGACGGGATGTCGAACTGACCTTCGCCTGAGCCAAAGCTGCCGAACTGACCGATGTAGTCGCCACTTGTGCTGAAGATCTGGATGCGATGGTTTAGTCCATCTGCCACGTAGACCTTGTCCTGATAGATCGCGATACCGAGCGGAGTGTCGAATTCGCCATCACCGTGACCGACCGTGCCCCACTGGGTGAGATAGGTGCCGTTGGATGCGAACTTCTGCACCCGGTTCAGTCCGGCATCTACGACGTAGATGTTGCTGTCGCTGTCGGCATCGATGCCCAGCGGGAAGATGAACTGCCCGTTGCCGGCTCCGTTGCCGCCCCAGGAATCAACGATCGTGCCGGTGCCGTCGCTGGCCGTCACCATCTGGCTGGTCGCGCTGACCGAGTAGATCAGTGAGTTTGGCGCTGTAGCAACGGCATGTGGTGCGTCTGCCAGCGGCAGTACATTCCGCAGCGTGCCATCCGGGTAGAACTTCTGGATCATGCTCTGCAACGAGTCCCCAACCAGGACATTGCCCGAGGCGTCGAAGGCAATGCCCATTGGGGTCCCGAACCGGCCGCGGCCATCGCCATCGATGAAGAAGCGATCGCCACCATCATTGAGGCTGACCTGAATGCGATTGTTGCCTGCTTCCCCGATGTACATCGAGTCGTTGGGTCCGAAGGCAATTGAGAAGGGATGGAGATACTCTCCCATTCCACTGCCCTCAATGCCCTGGGTGCCCAGGAATCCGCCGTCGGTTTCGAACCACTGGAAACGATGGTTCAGGTAATCGATGACAAGGACATAGGTGCCGCCGTTTGTGTTGAGGATTTCAATGCCTACCGGGACCCTGAACTCTCCCGGGTCTTCCCCAAATTCGCCCCACTGACCGATGTAGGTACCGTCTTCATCGAATTTCTGGACCCGGTGGTTGCCCTGGTCGGTGACGTAGACGTTGTTGTCGTTATCGACGGCGATTCTGGATGGAGAGAAGAACTCACCGTTTCCATCGCCTTCGATGCCCCACTCGCCGATGTAGTTGCCGGCCAGCGTGAACATCAAGATGCGATGCGCTCCCCGGTCGGCGACGTACACAACATCGTTGGAGCCGATGGCAATGCCGTCGACCAGTGTGAACTGCCCGACGCCATTACCGGCAGAGCCGAACTGTCCCAGGTAGGCGCCGTCGGCTGTGAATCGTTGCACGCGATGGTTGTCCTGATCGGTGACAAAGACATTGCCAAACCGGTCGATTGCCACATCGCGAGGCTTGTCAAACTCGCTGTTGTTGGTGCCGTGCATCCCCCACGAGCCGATGAAGAGGCCGTGCGCGGAGTACATCTGGACGCGATTCAGATCGTAATCAACGACGTACAGGCGTCCGTTCTCTCCGAGTTCCAGGCCGGCAGGGATGCCGATATCGTTGGCTGGATCGTGCTCGCTTCCGAAGGCATTCAGGAACTCGTACTCTGCGGCTGGCGGCGGGGGAAGTGGTTCCTCTTCGTCATTGGGAACCTGGACATAGCGCCAGTAGTGGTAGTGCTGTCCAACATTTCCGGCTTCCACCTTCCAGCCGGCAGGGTTTGCAGGATTATAGGTAAGGCAACGTCGCTCAAAGCACTGCATCAGGACATCCTGATAGGTGCCACCAACTTTCACGTTTGCCCAGTAGGCTTCGGTAATCGGGTAGCCGGTGGCGTAGAAGGGGTCCTGGAAGAGGTTGGCAACGGTGAATGACCCGTTCTCATATACCGTCCCGGTTGAGTTCATGAATGTCCAGAAGACCGAGGCGACCTGACGATCGATGTTCGGCACCACGACATGATGGGCGGCATAGACGTTGTGCACAGCCAGCGACGGATCGTCGGTGACGTTCCCGTCACGATCGATCCGGTAGGTCAGGATCGCTCCATCGGCTGCCGGAGCCTCAATGAGGGAGCCGAAGGTCGCGTAGGTCGGTCCGGTTGGGTCGTCGGAGTCACCGGCGATATTCACGTTGGCCGGGCTGTAGTTTGCAAAGTAGGCATCGCCGAGTTGCATCTTGCCGGTGAGCAGTTCCATCACCAGCAGACCATTGGTGACGTACCAGATCGAGTTTGGGTCTCCGCCGGGATTCGTGATCTCCATGCGGGATTTGTCGAAATACTGCACGGTGCGAACGCCGCCCGGTGCTTCCTGGTAGTTTTCCTGGATTTCTCCGGTATACCCTTCCGGTCCCCACATCCAGGTCCGGGAGACCTGACTGGACGCGACCGGCTGATCGGTGCGTGCCCAGGTACGTTGAAAGTGTTGGTTGGCTGGCGGAGCGGCCAGCGCCGGTAGCCCGAGTGACACTGTGAGTATGACAGCGATCAGCAGGGCCATGCAGGAGCGGGATGACATGTCCGGGATTCCCTTCGTTAGGCGTCAATCAACTGGTTCCCGGAGATAAGACATCGAAGCTACAGAATCCTTACAGTTTTTTCAGGATGAGTTTCACAGGCACGAAAATGCCGGCAAACGACGGAAGCCCCGCCGATCAGATCGGCGGGGCTTCCGGGGAACAGGGGGTGGTGAGAAGAAGAAATCTAGTTGGAGAAACCTGCCAGGCTGTGCTCGTCCTTCATGGCCTGCAGCGCCTCGATCAGCGAACTGGCTTCCGACTTGGAGAGTTCGTCGATTTGCCGGTCGAACCGGCGACTGATTGTTTCCACCAGACCGTTGTGGTCCAGACCGGCATCGCGGGCGAGCGATTCGATGTAGCGGCGCTGGTTGGCCGTCATCGGGCTGGCCGGATCGCTGATGACCGGCCGGTCGTTATCCTGTACCGGTGTGCGCTCGATTGGCGCATCGGTGATGATGTCGTCGAAATCCTGGCAGAACTGGGTGCCGAAGCCGAGCAGTGCAAGCGCACGGCCAATGGCGCGGGTTTCTGCCTTCTCCAGCCAGTCACCCCAGTCTTCGGAACCGCACTGGCCGAAACCGGTGCTGGTGACGCCGTTTTCCAGGGTCACGGTTGCCTTGACAACCGCCGGCGAAACGCCCGGTTGTGACAGCAAGTCAGTCGTGATCGAGCCGTCCGGGTGCTCTTCGCGGAACCACACCAGACGCCATTTTACGTCCAGGTAGTCACTGGCAACCTTGGCGAAGCTGCCATCTGGCTGCCGCTGCCGGCGTTCGATTTTCCGCAGGTGGTTGGCCGGATTGAACCGGTTTTGCTTGCCGCTCATGTGCATTCCAATCTACTCAAACCTACTCGTCTTACTCTCTGAGCGGCTCTCAGAAGAGAACGTTTGTTCTAGAATTATTGTACACCAGAACAAGCAGGAATGCACGCTTTTTCGACCCGAATATTGACAGTCTGGCATCGAATTCCGGGCGGACGCCATGCGCGGGCGGGATGAGGATCCCTACCTGCGCACGGCTATGCGGCTAGAGGTCAGATTCATTTTCATCTCGGAGTGCGACTGGCGGGCCAAGCACTTCGGCGAGGACAAATGCCCGGCGGAACGCGGCCGGGTCGTCGAGCGAACGCCGGATAGCCGCCCGGTAGCTCTCACGGCGAACAGGTTGTGGCGGTGCCGGGGCGGGTCGTTCCCGTCGAGGCCGGAGTTCAAACAGAGGCTCAGGCTCTTGTGGTCGCTGGCTTTCGTCCCGGGGAAACCGTTCGCGTCCTGTTTCGTACGCTTCCGGATCAGGAATTTCCTCCGGGGCAACTGATTCCGGTGGCGGTTGGGCCGGGAACTGTTCCACCGGTGGGCCATATTGCTGTGCCTCGGCAAGTCGTCGCTCAAGTTCCTGCAGCCTTTCGGCCAGAGTCTTGCGTCCGCCCGAAGCCGCAGGGCGCCGGGCCGGTGCCTGCGGCTGTTGTTGGGCTGTTGTGTCGATGCGGCGACGCATGACCTGTTCGGCCCTGCGTCGCAGTTCGTCCTGATCCATCGGTGGTTCCCTTCAGGATCGGTTGGCTAGACCGGCTGGTTCGGGTTATCCCCGGAAATACTGTCGCGCATGGCGGTATCTGCCTGGATGTTGCGCATGCGATAGTAGTCCATCACCCCGAGGTTGCCGGAGCGGAAGGCGTCGGCCAGGGCTCGTGGCACTTCGGCCTCTGCCTCGACCAGACGGGCACGCATTTCCTGCTCTTCGGCGACAGCCATTGCACGACGCTTTTCGGCCTCGGCCTGGGCGATCTTCTTGTTCGCTTCGGCCTGGTCAGTCTGGAGTTCGGCGCCAATGTTGCGACCGACATCCACGTCGGCAATATCAATCGAGAGAATCTCGAATGCTGTGCCGGAGTCGAGACCACGGGCCAGCACTGCACGGGAGATCATGTCCGGATTTTCCAGAACCTCCTTGTGGTCAACTGCCGAACCGATGGAAGACACCGTGCCTTCACCGACACGGGCGATGATCGTCTCTTCGCCGGCACCACCGACCAACCGGTCGATATTTGCGCGTACGGTGACTCTGGCGACAGCAATCACCTGGATACCGTTCTTGGCCACACCGGAAACACGCGGGGTCTGGATAACCTTCGGATTCACGCTCACCTGCACCGCTTCGAGGACATTGCGGCCGGCGAGGTCGATGGCGGTAGCCCGTTGCCAGGGCAGATCGATATTTGCGCGGTCGGCGGAAATGAGCGCCTGGACTACCCGCCCAACATCGCCTCCGGCAAGGTAATGCGCTTCCATCTGGCCAATATCCAGATCAAGGTCGGCTTTGGTTGCACTGATCAGCGGCCGCACAATGTCGGCTGGTGGAACTTTCCGCAGCCGCATACCGATCAGCGTGCCCATGCCAACATGCACGCCGGAGAAGATGGCCGTGATCCAGAGGCCAACCGGCACGAAATACAGAAAGAAGATAACGAGCAGCAACGCGCCTGTTGCCGCGATCATGAGTGTTACTACGGATGCGTCCACAAACCCTCCTTACGGGTTATTCCTGTCACTGGCTCTCCGACGGTGTCCCGTTTGCCTCCACCCTGCGAACGACCCGGCGATAGCGCTCATCGAGCACGATTTCAATTGGCTCGCCGGCCCGGACATAGTCGCCTTCTGTCACTACATCAATACGCTCACCGTGGAACATGCCAATACCGCCGGGACGCAGGTCTGAGGCAGCCACACCGCGCATCCCGACCAGTGAGATGCGGGCCTTCTCCCGGTCTGCCGGGAGTGGCTCCGTTTGCTTGAGCGTGTCATCCGGGGCTGGCGAGCGGAACAATCGCCGGAAATCACGCTTCCGGCGTTGAGGTGGCGGTGCCGGCACATCGACCTGGGCAGTGAGCACCAGACTCTGGAACCGGCTGGCCTTTGGCAGGAGGAACAGGATGAGTGCCGTGCCGAAGACCATGACGGCGAATCCTCCGGCAACCATGGCCAGCGCACGATTTGCATCATCTTCCGTCACAAAATCCTGCCCGCGTGCCGAAAGATAGAGACCGCCCAGCAGAGCAATGATGCCGGCAATACCGAAAATGCCGAATCCGGGGATGACAAATACTTCAGCGGCGATCAGTGCAAGTCCCAGCAGGACGAGCACCACCCCTTCCCATCCGGCAAGTCCGACGATGAAGTGCCCCCAGAAAAAGAGTGCGATCATCGCCACGCCGGCGCCGGCCAGCAGGCCGATTCCTCCGGAAAAGACATCTGCCAGGATCAGCAGGAAACCGAACGAGAACAGCATCGAGGCTACGACCGGATCGGTCAGGAACCGGACAATCGCCTCGGCCCAGCCTGGCGACGTCTCGATGACGTTCGCCCCCTCGATTCCGGCTGCTGCCAGTACTTCTTCAATAGATGCCGCTCGTGCGTCGGCATAGCCCCACTCCAGCGCCTCATTGGTGGTGAGGGTAATCAGTTTGCCTTCCGGAGAAAGCCCCTCAACGGCGATGGCCGGATCGACCATTGCCTCGGCGATCAACGGATCACGACCGCGCTGCTCTGCGGTCGCCCTGAAGGTGGCTCTTACGGCCGAGATGATCTTCTCGTCCGCCGTTTCACCGGCACCGTCCACCGGGGTGGCTGCTCCCATTTGTGCGCCAGGGGCCATGTAGATGGATTCCGCAGCGATGGCGATCAGAGCCCCGGCCGAGAAGGCATCCCGGTTTACCCAGGCGATGGTGGGAACATCTGCCCCGAGCAGGCTGTCTCGCATCTGGAGTGCGGCATCCAGTCGTCCACCGGGCGTGTTGATATCCAGGACAACTGCGGCGGCATTTGCGCTGCTGGCATCATCCAGCACCCGTTCAAGATATGGAGCGAGGCCGAGATCGATGGTTCCACTGATATCAACGACATAGACATCCCGACCGGCGCCCTGTGCGCGGGTCTCGGGTGTGAGGGCCATGCCGAGCATGCCGGCACAAAGCAGGAACAACCCGATCAGCGCGGGAGTTATTCTGGCCCGTTGTCTGGTGGCTTGCATCACACCAGTCCTCTTCCTGGGTCAGATCCTGGTTATAAAGTCTTCACTGGAAAGATTCATGACAGGCTCCGGAATGTCCGGAAGGGAAACAATTGTTCCCATAACTGAGTGTACACCAGTATCCCTGTGCTGGTGCCGTTATGGTTGGTTATTACCGTGTTCCCCTGTGAGCCGTCAGTCTGCTTCCTGGAACACATAGGTCTCCGGGGCTGGCTTATACGGGCGCAGGAGCCAGCGTGGACGACGAAGGTTTCCCGGGCCAGGGGCCGGGCGGGTCATCGCGAGCCACTCACGGTATTTGGCCTCCGCCTTTGCCCGATCGACCGATACATCACCGTAGCGGTCATCAGGCCCGGCTTTCAGGACGGTCACCTTCTGCAACCAGCAATGTTGGCCACTGATTGGGTCGGGTTGCACCGGGAAGGTCAGGTTCTGGTTGACGCCGCCATCCTGCCACCAGACCCGCGATGTATCCGGATCTGTGCTTTCGTAGGCAGTCGCTGACTGGAGTTGCCGCATGGTGAAGGTGCCATCGCCTTCGCGGATTTCGACAAGGCTCGAGGTCGAGGGATTGAGTTGACCGCGGTCAGTCATTCTCCAACGCCCGATGTGATGCGAGCAGGCGACAATGCCAGGGCGGATACCTTCGGTCACCCAGACTCGGGCGACAAAATAGCCGATGCCGGTCTCGATGCGCACCAGATCGCCGGTAGCGACCCCAAGACGGATGGCGTCTTCCGGATGAAGCCAGGCGGGATTGGTATGGGAGATTTCGTTCAGCCACTTGGCGTTGGCCGAGCGTGTATGGATCAGGGTTGGTAGCCGGAAATTCGGCAGCAGCACCATTTCGCCGGCATCGCGATTGATTTCTGAAGGGTGGACGTGACTCTTCACCACCGTTGGTACGGCGTATTCCGGCCACTTCCATTCGGCCAGCGTCCGTGAGTAGAACTCCAGTTTTCGCGAGGGCGTCGGGAACCCTGCGAGTACCTGCCCGTCAACCTCGACCCCGACGGTTTCGCTGGCGCCATTCAGCCCGCGGGTGACCAGATGTGATTCCGGGTCTACCGAGGCTCCAGAGAGTTGTTCCGGTGCGACCGGCTTCTCATGCCATTTGTAGGTGGCTTTTTCCACCTCGAATGCGCCGTACTTGCGCATGTATTCCAGCGGTGTAAGTCCTTCGCTGGCTGCCTTCTCCGGGAGACCGGGGACTGTGTTTTCGAACATCCACTGGTAGTGTTCGCTGACGGTGATCTTCTCTCCGGGGCGGTAGGGCGATTCGTAGTGTTTGCGGATTCCCAGGGAGCCATCCGGATCGATTCGCCAGGAGAGTTCGATCATGAACTCGTCCTCTTCCCATACCTCGCCGGGATTTGCCTGCCAGGTATATTCCACCGGTTTGCCCATACGTTCCATTGCTACCCGGACGACCGGCTGCCGGAAACCAAACCAGCGACTGCTGTGGGTTTCCTGGCTCTGGTTGTCGTGGCGTTCAGGGCTATGCCCCATCGGCAGCACATAGTCGGCCCAGTGGGTTGTTTCGTTCCAGGTAGGTGTCAGGGCTGCGTGCAACTCGATCACCGATTCATCCCGGAGCATCTCGATCCAGGCGAAGCCATCCGGGTTGGTCCAGACCGGGTTATAGACACGGGTGAAGTAGGCCGCGACCTTCTTGCCCTGATCCCGCAGGAGATAGGGCAGCAGGTAACTCATTTCATGGTGGGCCAGCGGATACTCGGGTGGCCAGAGGATGTCGCTCCAGACATGTTGCGGTCCCGGCTTGTTCCACGGAACAGGGACGAATTTGTCCCAGGCGTTCGGCGATGTTCCCCCTTCGGTGCCGACACTGCCAGTCAACACGTTCAACAGGTAGAGCGCCCGTGCCACCATCCATCCACCGAGGTTACCGGCGCCGGCAGCACGCCAGTTGTGGGTGGAGAAAGCTGATCCTGCCCGGGCAATCTCACGTGCGACTTCCACAATCTGCGCGGCCGGAATACCACTCTCCTCCTCGGCGAATTCCGGGGTGTAGTCGGCATAGCGCTCGCGGAGTGCCTGGATGAAGCTGTCGACACTCAGTTCCAATTCGGGGCGTTCAGCCCGGAGATAGTCTTCCCAGTTCACCCATTTCCGGATGAACTCGCGGTCGTAGCCACCTTCATCGAGGATGACCCGGGCCATCGCCAGTAGCACCGTTACTTCGGAGCCCGGCCAGGTGGGCATCCAGTAATCGGCCATCGAGGCAGTGTTGGACAGGCGCGGGTCCATGACGGCGATCTTCGTGCCCTTGAGTTTGCCCTCAATGATTCGCTGGGCGTGAGGGTTGAAATAGTGACCGGTTTCAAGGTGGGAGGAAATCAGCAGGATGAAGCGGGCGTTGGCATGGTCTGGTGACGGGCGGTCGATGCCCATCCAGAAGGCGTAACCGGTGCGTGCCCCCGCGGAGCAGACATTGGTGTGGGAGTTATGTCCATCAATGCCCCAGCTCTGAAGCACTTTCTCCATGAAGCCGTCCTCACCGGGCCGGCCCACGTGGTACATGATCTCCTTGTGCCGCTTTTCGAGCAGGGCAGTTCGGATTTTTCCAGCGATGGTATCCAGTGCCTCATCCCAGGTGGTGCGAACCCACTTCCCCTCGCCCCGTTTGCCGGCGCGTTTCATTGGATAGAGGATGCGTTCCGGATCGTACACCTGGTTGACCGTTGCCGGACCCTTGGCGCAATTTCGTCCGCGAGAACCGGGATGGGTGGGATTCCCTTCCAGTTTCCGGATACGGAGCGTTTCCTTGTCCACGTAGGCCAGCAACCCGCAGGCCGCCTCGCAGTTGAAGCAGATGGTCGGGACGATGGTGTAACGCCGTTCGACCCGTTCGGGCCAGGCTTTGGGGTCGAGTTCAACCCAGTCATCCCATTGGTCAGGCGGCGGGTAGGAGTGCAGCCCGCTGGTGGTGTCGGGATGATACGGCTCATGTACTGCCTTGGCGGCACGAACTGCCGGAGTCGAACCGGTCGTCATGACTGGCCCCCTTCTTCGTGTGTTGCGATGCCACCATTGTAACCGCAACCCGGAAGCTTCGGGGGTTATATGTCGAGACTAGAGATCGTCCGGCGGTGGCGGGACCTTTTCATCCTGGGCGAGTTTGGTACGTCCCGGGTTTTCGATGATGCGCTTGCTGGCGAGTTCGTGGGTTACCGGATTGTAGGCTCCGCGCATTTCGTCGATAACCGTCCCCTTCCAGAGCGGCTCGCCGATGAAATAGGCCGCGCGGGCAATCATGTGCGCCGACACCGGGATCGTCAGGAACAGGAAGCTCATCACCAGAATTGCCCGGGTAATGATTGCCAGTTCACCATAGAAAATCGCGACAGCAAGATACATGCTGCCAGCACCCATGGTTGAACTCTTGGTTGCTGCGTGCATCCGGCTATACAGATCGGGCATGCGGACAATGCCGATAGCTGCAATGAGCATCAGCAAGGCCCCGATAATCAGGAGAAACGAAATAATGATGTCAGTCATCGCGAACGATCCGCCTCTCCAGATAGCGGGCAAATGCAATCGTTCCCAGGAAGATGATCAACGACATGACGATGGCAACATCCACAAACACTGGTTGGTTGTTGGCAATGGCATAGACAGCGATAACGCCGGCTACCACAGATCCGACAAGGTCCAGCGCCACCACCCGATCTGGCAGGCCAGGGCCTAGTGCCAGGCGAATCAGGGCGATCAGGGTTGCCAGCAACATGATCCCCAGCACGATATTGGTGGTGGTTGAAAGGATTTCGTATTCACCAAGCATTAGCGCAACACCCTGAGCAAGCGAAACTCGTAGTGACGTTTCACGTCATGTCGGAGCATTTCAACATCATCAATGTACATCTCGTGAATATAGAGTGTGCGGCGGTCTGTCGAGACATCGATCGAGAATGTCCCCGGCGTGAGGGATATCAGGTTGGCCACCAGCATGATCTCCAGGTCTGTCTTGGCATCCAGGGGGATCGCCACGATGCCGGGCCGGATGGTCCTTGATGGAAAGAGCACAGCGTAGGCCATACGGATGTTGGCGAGCACAAAGTCAACGATAAAGAAGATGGCAAAATCGAGCACCCGGATGAACAGGGTCAGGTATTGCCGTTGTTCATTTGCGCGGTCGGCAAAGAGCAGGATAACGAAGCCCAGCACAAAACCGAGAGCAAGGTTGAAGGCGGAAAAGTCGCCGGTAATGGCTGCCCAGGTAATTGCGAGGATGAGATTGAGCAACAGCGATCTCATTGGCGGGCTCCTAACACTGCCTCGATATAGATGTCCGGGCTCATCAGTTGCTGGCTGGTTTCCATAGCGAGTTCCAGCACTCGTTCCGACGCGATACCAAGAATCAGTGTTAGCGATGCAAGCACCAGCACCGGGACTACCAATGTTGCAATCTTTCCACGGGTGGCCCGGAATCCCCCACGCTCGTGGATGAACTCGGCCACCTCTTCAGGCGGTTCCTTCCAGAATGCCTCGCGCCATACCCGGATGATGGCAATCAACACCAGCCACCCGGTGATCAACGCGACAGCGGTAATCAGGTAGGACTCCTTCTCGATCGCAGCCTTGATAAGGGTGAGTTTGGCGAAGAAGCCAACCATTGGCGGCATACCGGCCAGTCCCAGGCCCGGGATGATGAAGAGAATGGCCAGCAGCGGATAGTGCTGGTACAGGCCACCCATCTGCCGGAGATCAAAGGTTCGCGTGATCCGCCCGGTCAAGCCACTCAGCAAGAACAGTGCAGCCATGCTGATGACGGCATGGATCATGAAGAAGACCGTACCGGTCAGCCCGTCCCGGGTGAACAGACCCAGACCCATCAGCAGGAAGCCGATTTCGCCAACGATGAGGTAGGAAAGCAAACGCCGGAAATCGACCTGAGTCATGGCTCCGAGAGCACCGGTCAGCATCGTCATCCCGGCCCCGAGCAGGATCAGGGTGTGGGTGAAATCAACATCGTGGGTGAAGATCAGCGTAAACACCCGCACCAGCGAGTAGACACCAACCTTGGTAAGCAGCGCCGCGAAAATGGTCGAGGTTGCGATTGGCGGTGTGTGGTACGACGCAGGCAGCCAGAAGAAGAGCGGGAACATGGCCGCCTTGATGCCGAATGCCACCAGGAAGAGCATCGCCAGCGCGGTCATCAGCCCGTCGCCGTTGTTCTCGGCGAAGAAAATCGACAGGTCCGCCATGTTCAGGGTACCGGTCTGCCCGTAGAGAATACCCACCGCTGCCAGGAAGATCGTCGAGGAAAGCAGGTTGATCGTGACGTACTTGATCGCACCTTCAAGCTGGGGCCGTTCGCCACCGAGCGTCAACAACACAAACGAGGCGATCAGCAGCACCTCAAACCAGACATAGAGGTTGAAGATATCCCCCGTCAGAAAGGCCCCGCTAATACCCATGAGCAGGACATGCAGCAACGGGTGAAAGCCGAAGATTTCTCGCCGGCGGTCGATGGCTCCCAGTGCATAGATCGTCACCGCCAGCCCGGTGAACCCGGTCAGGCAGACCATTGTGGCACTGAAAAGGTCGGATACGAGGGTGATGCCATATGGGGCAGGCCAGTCGCCTGCCTGAACGACCTGGATACCGTCGGCCCACGTCTTGTTTAGCAGAACGATGCTCGTGGTAAACAGCGCTGTCGCGCCGACAACACTCAGCGCCCGTTGCACCCGTGCCTGGCGGGAAGCCAGCAGCGCGAGGGCAGCGGTGATCATGGGGATCAACAGCGGCAATACCAGCAAGACGTTCATTGGTCGGTGTCTCGCATCTCGTCGAGGTCATCCGTGCCGACCGTCTGATAGGCACGTTTCACCAGCACGGCGGTAAATGCCAACACACCGAAACTGATCACAATTGCGGTCAGGATCAACGCCTGGGGAACCGGGTCTGCCGAACCGGCAATCGGTGCTGTCGCGCCGTCAGGCACCAGCGGTGGCCGTGCACGAGTGAGTCCACCTGCCGTGAAGATCAGCAGGTTCACTGCCTGCCCCATCAGGGCCAGCCCGATAATCAGTTTCACAATCGAGCGACGTAGCATCAGGTATACCGACGCTGCAAATAACGCTCCAATGACAAATGCGAGAATCGTATCCATGTCAGTTCTCCATAATCGAGAGGACAATGGTGAGTACGACGCCGATCACGACCAGGTAGACACCAATATCGAAAACGAGCGGGCTTCCCAGTGATGTATGGCCAAACAGCGGTGCATTAAAACTTGCCCAGTGGCTGGTCAGAATCGGATCTCCGAAGGCAAGACCGATGATGCCGCCGGCAGCAGCCACCAGTAGACCGATGGCGATTAGCATTCGTGGCTGGACATGCAGGATCTTCCGGGCCGAATCGGTGTCGTAGGCAATGCTGTACAGAATGAAGCCGATGGCGGCCACCAGTCCACCGATGAACCCACCGCCCGGTTCGTTATGGCCACGCAGCAGCAGGAATACCGACAGGAGCAACATCAGCGAAAAGACGAGCCGGGTTGCTGTGCGCAGGATCAGGGAGTTGATTGGCGTGGATGGCTCACGTATCAAGTTCCTGCTCCTCATCTGGTTCCGGCAGCGCCGGTGTCTCGGCGGGCCGTAATCGCATCAGGGCATACACGCCGACTGCAGCGATCGACAGCACGGTAATCTCGCCCATGGTATCCAGCGCACGGAAGTCGACCAGAATGGCGTTGACGATATTCTGACTATGGGCACCTCGAACTGATTCCTGCTCGAAGAAGTCAGAGAGCGGCTTTTCGGTGGTGTGGTTGATGGTAATCAGCACCAATGTGGTCATCATCGCGCCAACGGATATTGCCACCACCGCATCGCGGACCTGGTTTACCGGACGGGAGCGTTTGACGTAGCGTGGAAGGCGGTAGAAAACAAGCACCAGCAGAATCGCCATCAGCGTTTCGACCAGCACCTGGGTCATCGCGAGGTCAGGCGCCCCATTGAAGATGTAGACCACCGAAGTGCCGTAGCCTACGGCACCGAGTGCCGCAACTGCTCCCAGACGCGAGTTTGACCGGGCCGCCAGAAACGCTGCCGAGACGATCATCAGCGCCAGAGCGTACTCGTAGAATCGAACTCCGCCGAAATCAAGACTGCCGACCAGTTCCCCGTGCCCAAGCAGCGGATAGCCGGCAAGCACCACTGCGGTGCCAATAATCGTCAGCAGGTAATAGCGGAGATAGCCATGCTGGAGCAGATGATTGTAGTTCCTGGCAAACGTATTCAGCCCGCGCATCGCGGTTTGATATGCCCGCTCGCTACCAAACCAGCCTCGCTGGTAGACCTTTACCGCGTATGGCTGGATCTTGCCGCGTCCGAGGAAGATACCGATACCGATGACAACGGTTACGAAACTCATTGCAAGTGCAGGGTTTAGCCCGTGCCAGAGCGAGAGTTTGACCTCGACCGGATACCCCGCGACCGCTTCGCTGGCCGGCTGGATCAATTGACCGGCAAAGAATGCCGGCACCAGGCCCAGCACCACTCCAAGCATTGCCGGGATTGCCGGGGCGATCCAGAGCGTTATCCCCGGGTCATGCGCAGGTTTCGGTGTTTTCCGTCGCTGGCCGATGAACGGGCCGATGCCGGTTATACCGGCAATCACCAACTGGAAGACGTTGGCCGCGATAGCAACGGCTGCGACCAGCATCAGCATTGGTGTTGCGTCGTGGGTGAAAGCCTCGTAGATCAGTTCTTTACCGATGAAGCCATAGAGAGGTGGCAGGCCCGCCATTGAGACTGCTGCCAGGAGCGCAATAACTGCCGTAATCGGCATCGCAGCGCGCAGACCACCGAGTAGTCCAACATCCCGTGTACCGGTCTCGTGGTCGATAATGCCGGCCACCAGGAAGAGCGCCGCCTTGTAGAGCGAGTGCACCAGCAGGAAGACCATCGCCGCGATGATGGCGTGTTCGGTGCCGATGCCGATAAGCATCACCAGCGTGCCGAGTGCACTGATCGTGGAATATGCAAGCAACCGCTTGAGGTCGGATTGCGGAAATGCGAGCAATGCCCCGGTAAGCATCGTAAGGGCGCCGATGCCGCCTACCAGGTACTCCCAGACCTCGGTGCCGCCCAACGCCGGCTGGAAGCGTGCCAGCAGGTAGACGCCGGCCTTGACCATGGTGGCGGAGTGCAAGTAGGCACTCACCGGGGTCGGGGCTTCCATCGCGTTCGGCAGCCAGAAATGGAGCGGGACCTGGGCGGACTTGGCGAAGGCACCGCCAAGCAGCAGCAACAGCACTGCCAGGTAGAGCGAATGATCCTGGATAAACTCCGCCTGGGTGACGATCTCGCTGATCTGGTAGGTTCCGGTCATGTGCCCAAGCAGCAGCAACCCGCCGAGCATCGCCTGCCCACCAAGCACCGTCACAATGAAAGCCTGGGCTGCCGAAATCCGTGATTGCTTTTCCTTGTGGTTGAAGCCGATCAGCAGGAATGAGGTAATGCTGGTCAGTTCCCAGAAGACGAACAGGGTCAGCACGTTGTCTGACAGCACGATGCCAAGCATCGACCCCATAAACATCAGCAGGAAGCAATAGAACCTGCCAAGTTGATGGTGTCCGGCAAGGTAGCTGCCGGAGTAGATCACGACCAGTGTTCCGATGCCGCTGATCAGCATCGCGAACAGCAGGCTGAGTCCATCGACCGAGAAACTGAGGCTTAGATTGAGGCTGGGAATCCAGTCGTAACTGGTGCGAACCGGTTCTCCATCAGCGATTTGATTGATGAGCGATGCCAGGTAAAACGTGATTGCCAGGGGAACGAGACCAAGCACCCAACCGGATGCGTTGCGGAACAGTCGGACAACCCATGGGGCAATGCATGCCACCATGAATCCTGCCAGTACTACCGCAACCAGTTCCATACACTACCCTCGCTGCCGGATCGCTATACCTGTCCATATTCTGTTTCGACGGTTCTGCCGGAATAATTACCGGACTGAACGGTACGTCGAACAGAATGCCTTCTGAACGCTTGCCGGGCTTGCCGGCGCGGTTTTTGCGGTCTCAGCCCCATTCCCCGGAGGTCGGTTGCGAGGCACCGGATATCAGTATCCTGCCACATAAGGCAGGGAATGCATTCGGGCGGGGAGAGCGAGGTGCTCTCCCCTTTCCGATCTGCTGAGGTGATTCCCGTTTAGGCGGACTTCACCGCTGCAATAAGCTGGGTCAGCGATTCCTTGGCGTCGCCGAACAGCATCGAGGTCTTCGGATCGTGGAAGAGTTCGTTCTCGATACCAGCGAAGCCGGATGCCATACCACGCTTCAGAACGATGATGTTCTGGGCCTGGTCGACATTCAGAATCGGCATTCCGTAAATCGGGCTGGTCGGGTCAGTCCGTGCAGCCGGGTTGGTCACGTCGTTGGCACCAATTACCAGTGCGACGTCAGTCTTGGCGAAGTCGTCGTTGATGTCTTCCATCTCGTAGAGCTCGTCGTAGGGCACGTTTGCCTCGGCCAGCAGCACGTTCATGTGACCCGGCATACGACCCGCCACCGGGTGGATGGCGTAACGCACATCAACACCGCGTTGGGCAAGCTCTTCCGAAAGTTCACGCACAGTGTGCTGCGCCTGGGCAACGGCCAGACCGTAGCCCGGCACGATGATGACGCTGCGGGCGTAGGCCAGCGGGATGCCGGCATCTTCCGCAGTAATCGAGCGGATTGGCCGTGCTTCGGCGGCTGCCCCACCGGGTCCGGCGGCTGTGGCGCTACCAAAGGCTCCGAAGAGTACGTTGGTCACCGAGCGGTTCATGGCACGAGCCATCAGGAGCGTCAGGAATGCACCGGAGGCACCAACGAGCGCACCGGCGACGATCAGCGCCTGATTGCTGAGCTGGAAACCGGCGATAGCGGCTGCAACACCGGTAAGCGAGTTCAGCACCGCGATAACCACCGGCATGTCCGCACCACCGATTGGCAGCACCACCAGGGCACCGATGATCAGTGACAGGGCGAATGCGCCCAGCAACAAGGCGGTTGACGAGTCACCCTGCATCTGGACAACGACTGCGACGGAAAGTACGAGGATTCCCAGGAAGACGAGTGCGTTCACAATCTTCTGGGCAGGATAGACAATCGCACGCCCGCTGATGAGTTCCTGCAATTTCAGGAAGGCGATGATTGAACCGGTGAACGAAATCGAACCGATAATCGTGCCGAGGACGATCGAGATCACCACGGCCCGGGAGAGATCATGAGTTGCACCGGTGAACTCACCGACCGACACAAGGGCGACAGTGGCACCACCCATGCCGTTGAAGATGGCGACCATCTGCGGCATGGCGGTCATCTTGACCGTTCGTGACGGGTAAATCGAAATTGCGGCACCAATGGCGATGGCGACGATGATCATGATGATGTTCTTCATCTCCATGCCACGTACCACGCCATTGTGATCCACCCGGATAAAGAAGGTGGCAATGGTTGCGATCAGCATGCCGACGGCGGCAAGCTGGTTACCCCGGCGAGCAGTGGCCGGAGTGGAGAGCATCTTCAGACCGAAGACGAAACAGATGGCTGCGATGAGATAGGAGACATCAATGTAGGCGTCGCGCAGGTCAAAATTCTCGAACATGCGTCAGTTTGCTCCTATCGGCCCGCGTCCGGCTTGCGCTTGAACATTTCAAGCATGCGGTCAGTCACGACAAACCCGCCAAAGACATTGGCAGAACCTGCGACAACGGCGATGAAGCCGACTGCCTGTAACCACCAGTCTTCCGCGTGGCCAAGCACAATCATCGCGCCCAGCACCACAATGCCGTGGATGGCGTTGGTGGCCGACATCAATGGTGTGTGCAGTGTGCCCGGTACTTTGCCGATCAATTCGAGTCCCAGCAAGACTGCCAGGACGAGCACATATGCGCCCAGGACTATTTCAGTATCCATTGCTGTGTTCTTCCACCCCCCACGAACGATTCACCCGACGTTCGGCATTCTGGACACCGACTACGAACCAGCCGTTGCCTGTACCCGTTCTTTGGTTGCTTCGTGAATAACTTCCCCACCGCGTGTAATGACCGTGCCCTTGATGATCTCGTCATTGAAGTCGAGGTGCAGTTCGCCTTCCTTGGTGATCAGCAGGGCGAGCAGATTCTCGATGTTCTTGGAATACAGCTGGCTTGCATGGAACGGGATCATGGCCGGCAGGTTGAGCAAACCGACAATGGTCACGCCATCGCGCTGGACAACCTCACCGGGAACGGTCAGTTCGCAGTTGCCGCCCGCTTCGGATGCCATATCGACAATAACCGTTCCGGGCTGCATCTGGCGCACGGTTTCGGCGCTGATCAGCTTCGGTGCAGGGCGTCCCGGCACCAGTGCCGTGGTGATAATGACATCGGACCGGATCGCGCGGTTGGACATTGTTTCCTGCTGGCGTCGCAGCAGTTCCGGCGATGCTTCGCGGGCATAACCGCCGGCATCCTGGGTTTCTGCCTCGATGCCGGTCATATCGACCTCGACAAACTTCGCGCCGAGGCTCTCGACCTGCTCTTTCACCACCGGTCGGGTGTCGTAGGCCTCAACCACTGCGCCCAGACGGCGGGCGGTGGCGATTGCCTGGAGTCCGGCAACACCGGCGCCGATGACCAGAACCTTTGCCGGTGCAATGGTGCCGGCTGCGGTCATCAGCATCGGGAAGAACTTCGGCAGGAAATCGGCTGCCAGCAGCACTGCCTTGTATCCACCCACGGTGCTCATTGAAGAAAGCGCGTCCATTGACTGGGCGCGCGTGATTCGTGGGATGGCATCCATACTGAGAGCAGTGACATTGCCGGCCGCCAATTGCTTGACAAGGTCGGTATTCACCAGTGGCTGGAGCAATGCAATGATCCCGGCTCCCGGTCTGATCTGTGCTGCTTCCGAAGGATCGGGTTTTTGCACTTTCAGAATAAGGGACGCCTGGGCATAGAGGTCAGCCGCGCTGGGCACAATCGTTGCGCCAGCTTCGGCATAGGCTTCATCACTGTAGGATGACAGTGTGCCGGCCCCGGACTCGACGACAACATTGACGGTCCTGGAGAGCCGCTTGACTGCATCCGGAACGAGGGCGACCCGCGTTTCGTTCGGGACGGTCTCTTTCGGGACGCCGAGCGTGATCTTGCCTCCACCGGCCGGTGCTGCAGGTGCTGATCCCACCATACGCTTCTCGATCTCCCTCTGATGACTTCGATGGATGGGCGTTACTGAGATGGACGAACCGGTCTCCAGCAAAGCCGGGACACGCTCCCCCCGAGCGTTCCGCCCAATTGCTTGTGAAGTCTAGCACAAGAATGGCCGAAAACTGTCCATTCTTGTGCAGACATTGTCAAAAGTGGTGATCAAATTTCAGAAAGCTTTGCCGGTTCCCGGCTAGCGCCCCTTCAGCCAGGCGAGAATTTCTTCACCGTGGTCGTCCGGGGTGACGTTTTCCCATACGTGCGCAATGTTGCCCTGTTCGTCAATGGCAAAAGTGGTGCGGGCAATGCCCATTGACTTCTGGCCGTTGCGCTCGCGCTCCACCCAGACACCATACGCCTGGGCTGCTGCCTTGTCTTCATCGGACAGCAACGGGAAGTTCAGGTTGTACTTCTCGATGAACGCGCGATGGCTTTCCGGGCTGTCCGGGCTGGCACCATAGAGCGCTGCACCGGCATTCTGGATTTCGGTGTAGTAGTCGCGGAAGCTGCACGCTTCCCTGGTGCACCCGGGCGTGTCATCCTTCGGATAGAAGTAGAGGATGACCGGCTTGCCTCGCAGGTCTTCCAGATTGACCTGGTTGTTATCGGCATCCGGCAGGGAAAATCCCGGTGCGGGTTGGCCGACCGTTGGTCGTGCAGACATTGGCGACCCCTTTCATCAATACTGACGTCTTCATGCGCATTGCGTTTGCTCTGCAAGACCAAGTGTAGCCCGGTATGGGCTGGCTGGTGGTATAAAACCGGGGGCTGAGAAAGGTCGGAACCATAGATGGCACGAATGCTTGCGTACTTTGCACATCCGGATGACGAAACCTTCGGTGTAGGTGGCACCCTGGCACTCTATGCCGCGGCTGGGCACGAAATTCGTGTCGTTTGTGCGACTGCCGGGGATAGTGGTCTGAACCGGGTCGATGCAGATGACACCGAACGGCTGGATGAAATCAGAACCGAGGAACTATGGGCGGCTTGCCGGCAGTTGGGTATTCTCGAGCCAATCGTGCTCGATTACCGCGATTCCGGTATGGCCGGCACTCCGGAGAATGATCATCCGGAGTCGCTGCACCAGGCTGATCTGGATGAGGTGGCTACCCGCTTCCGGGAGATTCTGGATGCGGAACAACCCGATCTGGTAATCACATTCGAAGCTTCCGGTTGGTATGGGCATCCGGACCACATCAAGGTCTACCAGGCCGTCCGAAGGATGTATGAGGGACTTGAAGAAGGCAGTGCGCCGCCGCTCTACTTCGCCTGTTTCGCGGCTGATGCGATGCGCTACACCGTCAAGCTAATGGAAGAGGCCGGGGAAGATATCCCGGAATCGTTCCGTGATGGCTCGCGCTTCCGGTATCCGGTGGCAGCAATTCCGATCGTGATCGATACCACGCCGGTAGCAGACAAGAAGATTGCCGCCTTCAACGAGCATCTCACCCAGATTGGCCCGGGTGGTGCCTCGGCCCGATTTACCAAGGAGATCCTTGAGGTTCGGACGGCTCGCGAATTCTTCCTGCCGGCCGCCCATCATGACGCCTTGCCGGAAGTGCTCCCGTTCGAACGATCCGGCGGGCTCTTTGGTGAGCCGGCTCCTGATCCGCTCGTTCCCTATCCTCTCGTCGAGGATGAGACAGCAGGATAACCGGCTGGCCGGGACGTAATTGGAAGGGGCGACGCACTGCGTCGCCCCTGAGTGTTGCTACGCGAGACCTTCGGCCTCAAACTCCCGGAGGAAGCCCTCAAAGAGTCGCCGGTGACCTTCTTCGTCATGAAGGATGCCAATCACCAGGTCCTGGGTGACCCAGTCGACGCCATCGGTCGCTTCGATAATATTCACGTAGTGCTCAATCGCGCCGGTTTCGGCTTCGATTACACCCTTGATGACATGGACAATGTCGGTCTGGTTTTCCGGCGGTTGGAGGAACTTCTGCTCCGGCTTGAATTCCATCGAGCCAGGAACAACGCCATAGAGTTCCTTGATGCGCTGTGCGAATTGCCGGGCGTGTCCCAACTCTTCCTCAATGTCGGCTTCCAGGGCCTCGATGATCTCCTGAGCGCGGACACCATCCGGATTGACCGAATTGGTGATGTAAGACATGACGGTCTCGATCTCCATCCAGTAGGCCTTGGTGAGGAGTGCGATGATCTCTTCGCGCTTCTCCGCGTTCGCTTCAGAGTGGATGCCCTGTCCGGATCGTTTCTTTGCCATGGTCCATGCCTTCCTTTTATATCGTGCGCGTCGGTGCGCCGATGCGTTCATTTCCATGATACGTAGGTCTCATGACCCATACGGGGCAGGAAACGATAGGGTTTGGGCATAAATACCGGGAGAAATCAGTATCCGAAGGTTGAAACCAGGGTTCCACCGGCGTCATAGAGGTACGCCGTGTCGTGGGTATTGTTCCACCAGGCAGTACAACGCCCGGTGAAGAGGAACTCGGGTGTGTTGACCCCGGTGCAGTTGTAGACGTAGACCGTCGCCCCGGGCCGGAGAATGAACTCGGGGAAGGTGTAACTGGTCGGCGCATCATCGGTGAGCACCCAACCGGTCATGTTGACCGGGTATGGATCGAAGCTCCGGATGGCTACGTATTCACCTGAGCGGTCGTTCGGGACATCAGGATCGTAAAAGATCGAGACAACACGGATATCGCCGGTCTCCGGCGTCTCGATCTCCCCATGACGCCAGGTGTAGTAGTGCTGGCCAACGTTGCCGGCCTCGACCCGCCAGCCTTCGGGATTGCCCGGTGTGTAGGTCAGGCAACGTCGCTCGAAGCATTGCAGCAGTACATCTACCGGCGTCCCCGCGACGCGGACGTTCGCCCAGTACGCTTCGGTGATGGGATAGCCGCTCGCGTAGAAAGTATTCGGAAAGATCCGGTCGGTCCGGAGTTGGCCGTTCTCGAAGATCGTTCCTTCCGAGCGCAGAAACTCCAGGAAGACCGATGCGACCCCGTGACCGGTTTCAGCGACCGGTTCCCCGGCGAGCACTTCGTAGGACGCCAGCGACGGGTCATCGATTACCTGTCCGTCGCGATTGACCCGTCCGGTGATGACACTGCCGGGCTCCGGGGCTGACGCATCGAGCAACATGCCAATTGTCTTGTAGGTCGGGCCGTCCGGGTCGCTGCTATCGCCGGCAACATTCACCTCCGCCGGTTCAGCAGGTATCCAGTTGTTATCGCCGGTCTGTATCTGGCCCAGCACCATTTCCCGCACCAGCAGTCCGTTGGTGACGTACCAGATCGAATCCGGATCGCCGCCGGGATTGGTGATTTCCATGCGCGACTTGTCGAAATACTGGACCGCGCGGGTGCCTCCGGGAGCCTGTTCGTAGGGTTCGTGCATGACAGGCGTGAACGCGGCCGGACCCCACATCCAGGTTCTGCCGGCATTGCCGGTAGCAACCGGATTATCGGTACGCTGCCAGGTTCGCTGGAATGCAGCATCACCCGGCGCAATCGCCAGGGCGGGAATGTTGGGTAAGAGAAGAAGGGCAAGGACAGCGAGCAACGCACTGGTTCGGACCCGGCGCGTGCGCATCTGCCGCAAGGAGAAGACCTACCAGCCTCGTTGACGTCCGGGGACGTCGATGACTTTACCGGAAGGCATCGCCCGGCGAACCATCACAGCCGCGACCAGCGCGACGGCACCGCTAATACCCAGCAGTCTTCCGCGTGAACGCTTTGCCGGCTCGATTTCCGGTTCAGGTTCGACTGCCGGGAACGATGTCCACGAGGTGGCGTTCCGCACGGTGACCTGCCGGACAAACGGGAGTGACGTGCTGATCTGTACTTCGGAAAGTTGCACCGAGTGGGTGTGCATCTGTGTGGAAACTTCCTGTCGGGGAGCAGGTTCCTGGCGAGAGCGGTTGAGTAGCGCCCGTTCAGTGGCTCGCAGGACGTCTGGTGCAAGAGCAATCGCCAGACGGGCAATCGAGGCAGCAACCGGCCTGGATTCTGCCGGCACTGCCAACGCACGCTCTCGGGATTGATCCCGAACGGGAACCGGAAGCTGCTGCGACATGTATTGGATCCTCCCGATCTGGGTCGTGACACTCGGTCAATGTGCGTTGTTCTGGATGGTATCCCAGCGACGGCAAACCTGCAATGTGCTAGTCCGTACGCGGTTCGCCCGCTTTCCAGTGCAGAAAATCGATGTAGTTCATCGCTTCGGCTCGCTGGGCAGGCGTGAGTTCCGCAAGTTTCCGGATCAGTTCGGGCAGGCTGTCCTGTTCCATGTTCTGGTCGCGCTGCATTTCCAGCAGGATCATTCCGAGCATGGTCGGTAGGTCGTGGCCGAACGCACGGGCTACCCGGTCGAGCGCATCAATGGTCGGGGTCGATTTTGCCTGCTCGACCTGATAGATCGAGGTGTGGGCAATATCGGCGTGCCCTGCCAGTTCGCGGAATGACCAGTGACGCTGCTCACGTAGCGCCTTGTACACACTACCGGTTGCAAGGCGATAACGTTCTTCGGCTGTCAGGCTGTCGGAATCCAGACTCATGACACCCACTCCGGATGGAAACATATTGCATGTGCGTATCGTAACACTGCCCGGGATACCGATCGCAGACGTGAAGGCAGGTGTCGCGATGGACCTGCCATCTGGACAATCCGGCGGCGGTGCGTTTCCATATGATGACAGTGTCTTGCCAGGTCAATATCGTGGTATCAATCTGCAAAGCCATCCTCTGTACAACCAGGGGAAGATACGGCATGATGGGAGCGTGTTGATGGGATCGGGCGTGCTGCAGGTCGTGGTTGCCGGCGTTCCTCGCTCCTGTCAGGATGCCCGTTCTGATGGTTCCTGGTTGACAGCGCGTCATATTGAACAAATCCGCAGCGTTTCTCCGAACATTGAACTGATTCACCTCACCCGGAACGATCTTGCCTCAGGTGTCACTGCTCATCCTGATGTGCTGTTGATCGAGGCAAGCGGTCGGGAACCCTACCTCGACGAGATCCCGTTCGAGGGCTTCCAGTCGCTGGCTTCTGACCGTCTGCGCTGGGTGCAGGCATGCAGCAGCGGTGTGGGCCACATTCTGGAACTGGGACTGCTCTCGCCGGATGTTCTTCTCACCAACGCTGCCGGAGTGCATGCGAATGCCCTGGGCGAGAGCGTGATGGCAGCAGTGCTCTTCCACGCCAAGCGACTACGGGAACGTCTGGAAAACCAGGAGCAGCGGCGCTGGGCCGAGCTGTATTGCTCCGAATTGCGCGGCAAGACCATGGTGGTCATCGGTGCCGGCAATATCGGCCGGGTATGTGCGCGTCTGGCTGCTGCCTTCGGCATGCAGGTTGTTGGCGTCCGCCGTACGCCCGAACTCCTCCCCCACTTCAACACGATGGTTTCCCCGGAGGCACTGCTGGACGTGTTGCCGGATGCGGATTATGTCGTCATCGCATGTCCGTTGACGCCAGAGACCGAGGGAATGATCGGCGTGGACGAGTTGGCGGCAGTCAAGCCGGGCGCTTATTTGATCAACGTCTCCCGCGGGAAGGTTGTGCAGGAACCGGCGCTGCTGGATGCTCTTGCCACCGGCAGGCTCTCCGGTGCGTATCTCGATGCCCACGCGCAGGAGCCCCTGCCCGCTGACCACCCCTTCTGGACAGCGCCCGGTGTCACCGTCATCCCTCATGATTCCCATTCATCCCCCCTTATCGGGGACAACATCATCAACTTGTTCACTGACAACCTGGACAGGTTTATCGCCGGCAAGCCACTGCGAAATGTCGTCGACCCGTCACTGGGCTACTGATCCGGACCTTGACAGTACGGCTCGATGACCATACACTCCGGAAACTCGGAACAGGTCTGACACGGAGCGAGGAGGTTTACCCACCATGGCGGCAACTACATCTGCGCGCGTGTGCCGGGTGATCCTCGGGATTTCCGGATAGGCTGATCCTGACCTTCCCCTGATTCCAGGTTTCTTCACGGCATCGCGCAACTGAGGACCCACCCCCGGCAATCGCCGCGGGGTTTCTCTGTTGTTCGATTCACCGTGGAGATGACCTGTTTGATGACATTCCCAACCTCTCCTGTTCTCAATCTCGGCATTCTTGCGCATGTCGATGCCGGCAAAACCAGCCTTACCGAGCGGTTGCTCCATACCGCCGGCGTTGTCGAGACGATCGGTAGTGTTGACGAAGGCAGCACCATCACCGATTCGCTCGAACTCGAACGACAGCGCGGGATCACGATCAAATCAGCCGTTGTTTCGTTCGAACTGGCCGGTGTGACGGTCAATTTGATCGATACTCCTGGCCATCCGGACTTCATTGCCGAAGTTGAGCGCGTGCTGAACGTTCTCGATGGTGCAGTGCTGGTGATCTCGGCAGTTGAGGGCGTGCAACCGCAAACCCGGATTCTGATGCGCACTCTGCAACGGTTGCGGATTCCAACCCTGATCTTTATCAACAAGATCGACCGCTCAGGTGCCCGGCATCATTCCCTGCTGGAAGAAATCGCCAGCCGGCTGACACCTTCCATCGTGGCGATGGGCGCGCCGGCCGAACGCGGAACGCAATCTGCCGGCTTCATCCCGTTTGACCAGTCGGACGAGGCCTTTCACGATGCGCTCTCCTCGGTGCTGGCCGATGGGAGTGACCGGGTTCTGGAGGAGTGGCTGGCCGCAGAAGGCACTCTTCCGTGGGAACGACTGCAGGAAGAACTTGCCCGTCAGACCGTCGACTGCCTGGTGCATCCTGTTTATTTCGGTTCGGCCATTACCGGCGCCGGGATAGACGCACTGGTTGATGGTTTGACCCGTCTTCTGCCTTCCCAACCCGGCGATACCGACGCGCCCCTCTCGGCGACGGTCTTCAAGGTGGATCGGGGGCCAGCCGGTGAAAAGATCGCCTATGTCCGGGTGTTTCAGGGAACTATCCACCTGCGTGATCGACCGGAAACCAGCAATGAGCAGCAGGGGAAGGTGACAGCCATCACCCGCTTTGCCAGTGGTTCCCGGTTACCGGTGCGGTTTCTGCCGGCCGGGAGTATCGGCACAATCACCGGGATGCCGGATATCCGGATCGGAGATATTCTGGGGTGTCCGCAGGCGAATTCGCGCGAGCACCACTTCGCGCCGCCAACTTTGGAGACGGTGATTGTGCCGGTTAACGAAGAGGACCGTGGGCTGCTCCAGATTGCTCTTTCCCAGCTTGCCGAGCAGGATCCACTGATCAACCTGCGGCAGAATGACCTGCGCCACGAGTTGTCCCTGTCTCTGTATGGCGAGGTGCAGAAAGAGGTGATCGAGGCGACGCTGGCGGCTGATTACGGCATTGCCGTCGAGTTTCGCGAGACCCAGACGATCTGCATTGAACGGCCTGTCGGGTGCGGCGCGGCAGTAATCTACGACTCGGATGACGACAACCCGTTTCTGGCCACCATCGGACTGCGCATCGAACCGCTGCCGGAGAACAGCGGCGTGCAGTATGGCCGGGACATCATGGTGCACGGCACGATGCCGCCGGCGTTTTTCAAGGCGATCGAGGACACCGTCCATGAGGTATTGCAGCAGGGGCTGTATGGCTGGCAGGTGACAGATTGCCGGGTAACGTTGACGCACACCGGCTACTGGCCACGGCAGAGCGCACGTCACGCCGGCTTCGACAAGAGCGTCTCAAGTACAGGGGCTGATTTTCGCGGATTGACGCCACTGGTGCTGATGGAAGCGTTGCAACAGGCAGGTGTCGAGGTGCTTGAGCCGTTGCACCACTTTGAGATTGCAGCACCGGCATGGTCGCTGGGCAGTTTGCTACCGCTATTGGCATACATGCAGGCTGTATCTCAAACACGGGAATTGTCTGGAGAAACCTTTATGATCGAAGGAGATATCCCGGCAGCCCGGATTCATGAATTGCAACTTCGGCTTCCGGGTATTACCGGTGGGGAAGGCGTGCTGGAGTTTGCCTTCGAGCGGTACCAGGTGATCCAGGGAACAATTCCATCGCGTCCCCGGTGGGATCACAACCCGCTTGACCGCAAGGAGTATCTGTTGCATGTCACCCGAAAAGTATGAGCCTCACGTCGTCAACCCTGGAACACGGTACCAGATTCCACCGGCGTAAACATCTCGAAAGGACCGTTACATGTCGTTGCCTGAGGGGTTGCCCGAATATGCCCAGGCGGACCAGTATGACCGGGATAACACCTGGGGTGTTGATGATGATTTCTACCTGGAGCTCGCAAGGGAAATTGGTGGACCAGTGCTCGACATCGGTTGTGGGACCGGACGGCTAACCCGTGCGGTTGCCGAGGCCGGACTGGAAACCACCGGGTTGGACATTACGCCGCAAATGCTTGACCGGGCGAAACAACTCGACCCCGAGGGGCGTGTTACCTGGATTCACGGCGATTACCGCACGATGAAACTGGACAGGAAGTTCAGGTTGATTATGCTCACCGGCCATGCCTTTCAGCATCTGCTTTCAGACAGCGATACGGTAGACATGCTGGCACGGGTACGTGAGCATCTGGCCCCGGATGGTCGCTTTGCGTTTGAAACGCGCAATTATGACGTCAAGACCTACGGGAACTCCCGCGAGCCAACGTTCTGGAAAACCACCACCGATGAAGAGGGCCGGCAGGTGGATATTCTTGTCGGCGGGGTGATGGATGCGGACCGGGTCGAAACGCTGACGTTTGTTGATGTTGTACGGGAAACCGGCGAGCAAACGGTTTCGATCAGCCTGTTGCGTTACGTCACGCTTGATCAACTGAACCGGATGCTGGCGGACGCCTCGTTTGCTGTGGAAGCTCAGTATGGAAACTGGGACCGGAGCGAGGTAGGGCCGGGCCAGCCGGAGATCATTACGATCTGCCGGCTGGCGTGATTCATCCTGGCTATCAGGATTCCCGGGCCCTGTTGACCCGTTCGATGAAGGCAAGGTCCTCGGCGTGTGGAGCATGTTCGGTTTGCTCGAACACCCCATCGGCATAGTTCTTGCGCATGGCCTCAACCAGTTCGGGATGGTCCTGGTAATACGTCATCGTTTCACCGGATAGTGCGGCCCAGCGGTCTGCCAGGTCCCGGGCCTCGGGTGAAGCCGGGTCGAGGTCCAGATTGGCCCGGACTTCTGTAATCAGGGCTGTCCAGCGATCCTCGATTGACCTGATCACATCGGGGCCAAGCTTCTCACCCAGTTCCCCAAATTGCTTCATCTGTTCGGCAGTGTAGTACTTCTCCATGTTTTGCCTCGCTTCCTCGCGCTGCCGCTGCACGGATCTGGAAGCCTCGACGGTGAGGTCCCAGTCCCACGTGCCGTTCTCCTGCCGGTGTTCAACCATCCGGGTCAGGGCGGCTTCGACTGCTTCAAGTTTGGAGATTTGATCGCGCACGGCTCGTTGCTGGACACGTAACGATGTCAGCAGGTCGAAATCCTGCCGGTCCAGCAGTTCGCGGATCTCCTTCAACGGGAATCCCAGATAGCGCAACGTCAGGATCTGTTGCAGCCGCAACAGTTCATGCTCCGTGTACAAACGGTGGCCACCTTCGGAGACAGTTGCCGGTTTGAGAAGCCCGATCTGGTCATAGTGGTGAAGAGTCCGGACCGACACCTTTGTCAATTCGGCCAGTTCGCCCACCTTGTAGGAACGCGCCATGCGGTTCACCTCCTGCCACGGAGTGTAGAGCCTGACGTTACGTCAGGTGCAAGGGGTTTTTCGAAATTGCGGTATCTTGAATGAAAGCAGTGAACGCGCTTCATGGACGGGATGGGACATCATGCTCGATGCGGTATCTATCGGTCTTCGTGAATCGGTTGTTTCCCCTGATGCCCATCAGGTCTTCCGGGACCTGATCGATGATCTGGTCGCCACCGGAACAATTGACCAGCCAGACCAACCGGAACTGATCCGGGAGCTGGCTTCCGAAGACTGGCTCGTTGCCAATGGTGGCAAGGTGACGGCTGTGTACCCCTTTTCCCTGGAGCCCACCGGTATTCAGGTGACGATCAACGGTCAAACAAGGTACGCCATGTGCGCGATTGATGCGTTGGGTATCGCACCGATGCTTTCTGTGCCGGTGGAGGTAGACGCTTCTTGCCCGGAGACTGGCGAACGGTTGCACCTCTCGGTGGCACCGGAGAGTACGATCTCGACCTCGCCGGACGATGTTGTCATCGTTCGCCGGCGTCAGGGTGGCAGCGCCCACCTGAGCCGGTGCGCCGCCACCCGTTTCTTTGCCTCGACTGATGCGGCCGACGGTTGGCGCACACGTGATGGTGATGAGAATGACGTCATCCTGACGCCGGCAGAAGCATTGGCCGAGGCGACGCTCATCTTTGGTCGCTGCTACACAGATGGCGTCCGGATGGTCCTCTGATTCCGGTAACGCCCGGCAATGTTCACAGGTGAGGTCCATCCTGGATACAGTATCAGTCTGTGTCTATCAGCAACTGGTGGCACCGCCCGTCTTCCTATACTCAGGATACGAACCATTGATGACGGGAAAGGAAACCGATAGATGCGTCTCTTGCGATGGGTATTAATGTGGGCACTTTTCAAGCGGTTCAGATGGGCAGCGCTCCTGCTGACTGGCGGAGTGATGGCCAAGCGGTATCTTGATGAACGCCGTAGCCCTCAACAGGTCCAGCCGTAACATGGCTCCGGCCGTCGCCTTCCGGCCGGGTTTCACCTTCTTCCCACTTCGATTATTACTTTCCGGCTAACGGATACCGGGTGGTCACCATACTTTCAGGACGATAGTTGGATGGGTTCAACGTACTCCATTTTCTAGGGTTGATGCCGACGGTTCGGGCTATCTCCCGGGGAGCTTGTTGGAGGAACGTTGAACGCACGACACCTTGCAGGATCCACCATGCGAACAGTTGGTCTGGCGCTCTGCGCTCTGGCCGTCTTTTCGTTGGTGTTCTATGGCGCATTTGCCCGCGAGCTGGAGCGTGAGATTCCGGTTCACAACGCTGTCCAGACCATTTGGGAACGGGCAGACAGGCCGGTTGCTACCGGCGAGTTGAGCCGTGCCTGGGTCTGGGGGCCACGTGCCATTGCCCAGTCGACCGAGTATTACGAGGCCAGCCCTGGTGGTACCCGGACGCTTGTCTATTTCGACAAGGGCCGCCTCGACATCCTCGACGAATCTGCCAACCGAACCTCTCCCTGGTATGCCACCGGTGCGTTGCTGGTGGCCGAGATGCTTTCCGGTGAAATCAACATTGGCGGCGAGAAGACCGTGCCCCGCGATGTTCCGGAGATTGCCGTCGCCGGCGATGCTGGCCACGAGAACGCCGTCACCTATGCGACCCTCGCTCCTTACTCGGCTGTTGCCGACGATGCCGAACCGGTAGAGCAGGCGGTTGGCTCGGAAGTGCTGGCGACGTTGAATGCTGCCGGCGAAATTGACCCGAACGGCATGGCAAGCTCCGGCATTTACATCTCCAGTTACAGCGAGGTTACCGGCCGCAACATTGCCGAGCCGTTTGAAAGCTGGGCACGTTCCCTCGGCTATCCCGATCTCTACCTCCTGGGTCATCCGCTGACCGAACCATTCTGGGTGGACACGATTGTGCTGGATACCCCGAAGCGGGTGCTGGTGCAGGCGTTTGAACGCCGGGTGATGACCTACACCCCGGACCTTGCTCCGGAGTGGCGGGTGGAATCGGCAAACGTTGGTATCCACTACCGCGAGTGGCGCGGCCTCTCGGCACCACTGCATCCTGATCTCGTGCCGGTTGCCGCCACGGTGATGTTCGGCGAGGAACTGGTACAGGCAGCCATTGACCACGGCATCGACCCGCATATGTTCGCTGCGATTTCCGAAACCGCATCGGGTGGCAACCCGTACCTGGTGAATGGCAACCGCTCGGGCCTGATGCAGGTGGTGAGCGCAGAACCGGTCATCGACCCTTCTGCAAACGCAGCGACTGCGGCCAAGGTTCTCTCTGCCCTCATCCCGTCCGGAGCCAAGGTTGACTGGACGACGGTGCTGACTGCCTACTACGGAAGTTCTGACCGGGTGGCAGATACCCTGGACCTTTACGAACAGTTGAAGAGTCTGCAGGCATATACGTTGCAACAGATTGCCGGCGCACCGGTGGACCTGGTGACATTCGGTGGTCCGCTCTCGAGTGGGCCGGTCGCCTACTACGACCCGAGCTATACCGTTGCCTGGTGGGAGTGGGCGCTGACTTACTACGACGGGCTGGGCATGGTGGCCCCGAACTGGGCACCGGATCCGTACGGCTACTACTGTGTCCGCCCCGGATACCTGCCGGGCGAGCGTCTGCGGGTGCATGCCAACGGTCGGACGCTGGACTGCACCGTCGGTGACATGGTGGCCGACCGTGACCTGGCCAACTGGCTTTCCAAGTGGTCGATCGAAGTCAACTGGCCAATGTTTGTGGCGTTGGGGCTGGACCAGAATAACCAGGCCCGGGTGGAATACTCAGGCGATTCGCCGAAGCCACCGCCACCGGTCACCTACGTTGCCCAGTCTCCTGACGGTCTGCCGGTTGTTCCTGGTGATGGATCGACACCCTACTATCCTGCCTATCCATCCAGCCCGGAACCGCCACCACCGCCGGGACAGGCTCCGATTCCGCCACCGGCTCCAGCTATCGCACCGGTGCCACCGGTTGAAGCGGTGAACGTGCCGGAGGAATCCGACCCGGCTCCGGTCCCACCGCCGGCACCGGCGCCCGAGCCGGTACCGCCCCCGGTTGTTGAGCCGGATCCGGAACCGGCACCTGCTCCGCCGCCGATGGCTCCGCCGGTTGAGCAGCCGGCCGGAGGGGACCCGGCACCTCCGCCAGGTCGTTAGGAACAGAACAAAACCACCGGGAGGATATCCTCCCGGTGGTTTCTTTTTGCGCTCGTTTTCCTGGTCGGTAGTTACGACGGCGAGATGATCGAACTGCCGTCCCACGTTTCGACGAAATCCAGAGCGCGTCGGATATAGAGCGCGAGTTCGTCCACGTCCGGTTCGCCATCAATACGCATCAACGGCCGCTGGTACGGCGCAGGTCCGGCCTCGATCGGGTGGACTGCAGCGTGAATTTCGACGTGTTGTTTCGGGTCGTCACGGTGGGTTGCGTGGACCAGCAATGCCCGGTGGAATCCGCGAGATTGCCACCGCATCACCATCTGGGTCCCGCCTGCCTGGGCATCGCCGCTGACCTGAACCTCGTGCTTCCACCCCTGGGTGGCGTCGGTTGCGGCCTCAGCCATGATGTCGGCAAGTTGCCAGCGCTCGGCGCCGGTGACGGTTCGGGTGCGTCGCCGTCCGGTCCGTTCCTCATAACCGGCCCGGAATGTTGGTGAACGCCAGAACATCACCGCGCCGATCAGGATTGCCACGTGAACGGCCCCGACAATCAGGCTGAACACCGGGGTGTCGCGTGAGTACATCGAGGAAAAGTCACCGGCCACCCCGCCGGCGAAGTCGAACAGCGGGTAAAACACCAGTGCGTTGAAGAGTTCAAATGCTGCAAAGATGAAGAGCAGGTAATTCACCGCGTGCCTGCGAGGCCAGAACCACGCGATGGCAAGTGCTCCGAGCGCCAGGATGACATTCACAACCGGGCCGGAAAAGGAGATGACCGCGGATTGCAGGTCGGTAAACACACCCCAGCCGACAACGTAGCCATAATAGAGGTAGAAACCCCAGTCGATCACCTCACCACCAAATGACCAGATGGCGATGGCATGGCCCAGTTCGTGCAGGATGATGCTCAACGGCAGCAACAGAAAAATGACCAGGCGGACAATCCGGTTACGGTCATCGGCCGTCAGTCGTTCATCGAAGATCTGCTTTCGCCCCTTGATGACATCGAACAGTGTGGCCACTGCCGCCAGCAGGAGCATCAGGCTGAGAATGCCGGTTGAGTCGAAGAACACGTTCACCCCATCTGTTTACCGGCCATTTCAGGCTCGCCGGCATTGGTCGCTATGATACTCTGACCGCCATATCTGGCTCGAACAATGCAAGCAAGGGAAGAGTTTCCAGGGATGGGAAGCGAACGAACCGGTGGAATCGTTGATATGCGCGGCGACTGGGCCGCTCCACCTACTGATGCCATGCGGCGGGCGATGGCTGAAGCCGAGGTTGGTGACGATAACTCCGGCGAGGATCCGTCCGTCATCCGGTTGGAAGAGATGGCGGCTGCCATCTTCAATCGGGAGGCGGCACTGTTTGTGCCGAGCGGCACCATGGGGAACCTGGTGAGCATCCTTGCCCAGGCAACCCACGGATCGGAACTGATTGTTGGCAATGCGGCGCATACCTTCATTTACGAGCGAGGCGGCGCTGCGGCCATCGGCGGACACGCCTGGCATACCGTTCCCAATGACCGGTTCGGAATGATGGAACCGGAAGATGTCCGCGAGGCAATTCGCCCGGAGAACATCCACTTCCCCACGACCGAACTCCTGCTGCTGGAAAACACCCACAACCTGCGTGGCGGCACGGTCCTGACGTTCGAGCAGATGCAGTCGCTGATCGACGTGGTGCGCCCGCACAGGATCAAGGTTCATCTGGATGGGTCGCGCGTTTTCCATGCTGCCGCTGTGCTGGAAATGCCGGTGGCGGAACTCACGAGCAGCGTTGATAGTCTCACCTTCTGCCTGTCGAAGGGGTTGGCTGCGCCGGTCGGGTCGATGGTGGTTGGCTCGAAGTCGTTTATCGCCGAGGCCCGGAAGAAGCGCAAGTTGCTGGGTGGCGGAATGCGCCAGGCAGGCGTGATTGCGGCCGCCGGCATTGTCGGCCTTGAGCAGATGGTTGATCGTTTGCCGGAAGACCACGCTGTCGCCCGCAAACTGGCTGAAGGTCTGGCCGATATGCCGGGGCTGGACGTGGATCTGGAGACGGTGCAGACCAATCTTGTCTTTGTCAACACGACCGGCGCAAAGAATGCACCGCAAATCGCCGAAGCGCTGGCTGCAGACGGTGTGCGGCTCAACCTGTTTGGGGAAACCCGGATGCGTTTTGCCACGCACTACTGCGTGGATATGCAGGATATTGACCGGGTGCTGACTGCCATGCACCGGGCGCTGCATGCCTGATCTGGCGAGTGGGCCAGGTCAACGAGATCGGGAAGGATGGGAGGGCGACCATGAAACGACGCTATAGCGAGTGGGAAATCGACACGAACGGGGTCACCACTGTTGTCAGCGAATGGGGTGAGGGCGAGGATGTCATGGTGCTGGTCCATGGCGTCAGCGGTAACCGGATGACCTGGAGTGATCTCGCCCGGCGCCTGGCCGCTGATGGCTACCGGGTGCTTGCGCCGGACTTGCGCGGTTGTGGCACGACCATCGCCAAGGGCGACCTGATTGGCCGCGAGATGCAGGTCTACGTTGATGACCTCCGGTCATGGACACAGGCACTCGGACTGGAACGGTTCAGCCTGGCCGGCCATTCGTTCGGCGGACATCTGGCTGTGGACTTTGCCTGGCAGTTCCCGGATGTGGTTGAGCGGATGATCCTCGTTGCGCCGGCCGGGCCGGATTCCTTCCGCAAGGCGATTCAGGACAACCCTGCCCTGCTCGAGAACCCTGCCACGCGGTCGACCTTCGATAATCTGAAGTCCATTGAGGGCCCAACGCTTGAGGCCCTGCGGAAGTTCGCCGAGTCGAACCCGGGGCGTCCTGCGACGCGGGCGGTGGTGGCTCGCTGGCTGGAGAACCTGAACATCGACGAAACTGGTTATGCACGGCACATCGACGGGCACGACACGGTTGATGCCATGATGCGGATTCTCCGCAATGAGGATCAGACCGACCGCCTTGCAGAGGTCCAGACCCCGGCGGTGGTGATGCGCTCCACCGACGAAGGGCCGATGTTGCGGTACACGATTCCGCATTATGTCGATCATTTGCCGAATGTTATCCGGTACATGGATGAAGTCGTCGCCGACCATTCCATTCCGGCCACCAACCCGGATGCCGTGTTTGAGGCGTTGACCACACGGTAAATTGGCCCGGTGAACAGGCAGGTTTTGTGCAGATCGAGGGATGAAATCCGCCTGCCAGAATGCTACGCTGCCCGGCAGCAGCCCATAGATAGCGCCTCACCCAGTGAAAGGACCACTCTCAGATGATTTTTGGCATACACATCGGCCAGCAAAATGTGGACATTAACGATCTCCGCCGTCTCTGGACCTATGTTGACCAGAACGGGTTCCAGTGGGTGTCGGTCTGGGACCACATGTACTGCCGGACCAACGATGCCGATCCGCACCATGAGGCGGTCGTGCTGATGACCCTGCTGGCCATGGACACGAAGAACGTCCAGATCGGTAATCTCGTTTTCTGCGCCGCCTACCGGAATCCCGGCATCCTGGTGAAATCGCTGATCACGATCGACCACATCAGCGGTGGCCGGGTGAACGCCGGCATCGGTGCCGGTTGGCATGAACCGGAGTTCCGCGCCTTTGGTATCCCGTTCCTGCCGGTGAAGGACCGCATGAACATGCTCGAGGAGCATGCTGCGGCCATGAAGAGCCTGATCAACAACGAAGTGACCGACTTCCAGGGTGAGCATGTTCAGTTGACCAACGCCTACATGAACCCCCGGCCGGCCGGCAAGATGCCGCTCTGGGTCGGCGGTGGCGGGGAAAAGCGAACCCTGCGTATCGCTGCGAAATATGCCGATGGCTGGAACGCGCCGTACATTGGCCCGGAAGAATACGCCCGCAAACTGGATATCCTGGATAGCTGGTGCGAGAAGGAAGGCCGTGATCCGGGTGAAATCACCCGCTCGCTGAACCTCGGGTTCTACATGTCGGCTGACGAGGCTGGCGCCGCGGCTGCCCGCCAGAAGTATTACGATGACTTCCAGGAGCAGGCAGCAGACCGCATTGGTGGCCATCTGATCGGTTCTCCGTCGGAAGTGATCGAACGGCTGGGCGAGTTCGAGAAGGCCGGCATCACCCGGATCAACATCGCCTTCCGCCCGCCGATCGATTTCGATGCGCTGCAGGCGTTTGCCGAACAGGTCATGCCGGCCTTCCCGGAGAAGTAATCCCGGTGTAGGATGGGCAAACCATAACAACCCACGTTCTGACGAAGAGGAGACACCGGATGCTGGAACTCATCAGCGGATTGATCCTCGGGCTTGCCGCCGGTATCCTGGCGGTGATCGTTGTCTATCGTGCAGTTCCGAAAGAGCCGATGGCCCTGATCGGCGCCGGCGTCGTCGGCCTGATTGGCGGCCTCATCGGCCACTGGGTCGCCGACCTGCTCGGCATCGCCTCCGTCAACTGGATCGGCTCGCTCGTCATCGGCTTCCTCGGCGCAGTCGGTATCCTGATGCTGCTCCAGAAGATGAACCCACGCGGTTCGAAAGCGTAAACAATCGCTATTCGATCGTGTTGGACTTCCGGTAATAGAGTCCACCGCCGGCGGCTGCGACGGCGAGGATGACGAGGCCGATGGCGATGAGGAGCCAGGTGGGCGTGCCGTCGTCGGAGTCGCTGTCGCCGGCCACGGCCATCTCTGCGTCTGTTTCGGTGGGTTCAGGGGCGGCGACCTCACCCAGGTAGGACGTGTCGACGGCAGATTGCGTAGCCGTGGCGGTTGCCATTGGTTCGGTTGGTCTGCTGGTGGCAGTCGGGCCCGGTGCCATTGGTGCTGTAGTGACGGTTGGCTCAGGTTGCGGCGGGGTTGTTGCGGTCGGCTCCAGAGCCGAGGTTGCCATCGGTTCCGGGGCGTTGTCCTCCCCTTCGACCGTGATGGTGATCTCCATCCCCTGTTCACGATGCGCGCCAATCGGACACCAGATGGTGTAGGTTCCCGGTGAGAGATTGATTTCCCAGGTGGTAGAGGTTGGACCTGCCGGCACGAGTGTCTCCGGCATGGTCATCGTTTCGCCGTTGCCTTCAATGGTGATGGTGTGTGGCATGTTGGCAACGTTCGTGACCTGCAACGTCAGCGGCCCGGCCGGAATCGTCTCCGGCATGTTGATATAGAAACTCCCCAGTTCAACCTCGATAATCGTTTCCTGGGCAGCGGTCGGAATGATGAGAGCTGTCAGTGCCAGCGCCACCACAATCAGCGCGACAGCAGCACGTCGCAAACGAGGCATCGGCGGTCCCTCCCCTTTCAGCAAAGCAGGGCAACATCTGGTCGGAACACTGCGGGTTTGTCT
>CAYWXR010000004.1:0-132747 GCA_964462545.1 uncultured Thermomicrobiales bacterium | reverse complement strand
TACCGGGCCGGCAGTGTGATTCTGGCCGAGGGTGATGCGCCGCGTGCGATGTTTATCTTCCGGTCAGGAACAGCCAGTGTCTCGGTTCTCAACCACCTGGGCGAGGAGCAGGTTGTTTCCACCATCTTCCCGGGCGAGTCTGTCGGCGAAATGTCGCTGCTTACCAGACAGCCGGTATCGGCAACGGTCCGGGCTGTCGAGGATGTCGAGGCGCTGGTCCTTGGCGAAGCAGATTTCGACCGATTGTTCACCGCTTATCCTCTGCTCTATCGCAACCTGGGCAGTGTTCTTTCCACCCGGCTCATCCAAACCACCCGACAGGCCGCCCATCGTGATGGTGGCAAGACAACGCTGCTGATAAACGCCGGGGCACCGGTGTTGATGGGCTATGCCCTGGCGTGCAGTGTCGCCTGGCACTCTCGCCGGCCGACGCTGTTTGTGCGCTGTGCAGAGAGCGAGCCAGATCCGCAGTTCCAGCAGTTTGCCGCCCAACACCGGGAAACCGGGCTGTCAGTCATCCTGACCCGGCCCGAAGGCGAGTTCGCTCCGGACCACATTCACCAGACACTCGATGCGTTCGACGACCGCTACACAAACATCCTGCTGGAAGTTCCTGACAACGGCATTGTTCCCGCGGTTAAGGCATCGATTATCACCCTTGCCGGGAATGAGTCGTCGCTGCAGCGCGAGCAGGATACAGGTCTGATCTTGCGCGGTTGGAGCCAACCGGCAGGCAACAAGGTCGGGCCGGATACGAAGGGGGAAATCACCGTTCCGGAGCCGGAGTCGCTCGATGAACTGGCTGAAGGAATGCTTTCGCTCTCCACTCCTACCGGAAGGCAACTGGGCTGGGCAGCCAGAGACATTACCGGCACCAAGGTGGGACTGGCGCTCGGGGCAGGGTCCATCAAGGGCTATGCCCACGTCGGTGTGCTCCAGGTGCTGCAGGAGCACAACATCCCGGTCGATTATCTGGCCGGCACCAGTGTCGGGGCGGCGGTTGGGTCGGCATTTGCAGCGGGGTACGACCCTGATACCTGCGCAGAAATCCTCGATGAGGTCGGCAAGGGGGCCTTCAAGTTCGGACTCTCACGGCATGCGTTGTTATCCAGTGCCGCCCTGCGGGATGGCATCCGGATTGTGTCGCATGACAAGGATTTCGAGGAACTCCCGGTGCCACTGGCGATCATCGCGGCAGATATCGTCACCGGACGTGAGGTCGTATTCACCAGCGGAAAACTCTGGCCGGCGGTGCTGGCGAGTATGGCAATCCCCGGTATTTACCCACCTGTGCCAATTGGCGAATACATCCTGGTGGATGGCGGGGTGGTGAACCCGGTGCCAGCCGATGCGGTCTCCAAACTGGGAGCGAATACTGCGATCGCGGTCAAACTGGGACGCCGTGCTGTAGAGGATCCGATCAACCTTGTCGCCAATGATCCGGATGGACGCCCTCCCCTGCTGGTCCAGACGATCAACCGGTCGATCGACATCATGCAGGGCAAGATTGTGACCGAATCGGCGGCGGCGTCAACCGTCACGATCGAGCCGGTCTTTCCGGTGATCGCCGGGTGGGGGCTCCGCGCCTTCTCCGAGGGCCGCGCATATATCGAAGCGGGACGCCGGGCCGCTGAGGCAGCCTTGCCCCGTCTGGCCGCCACGGCCATCCCCTGGCTGCAGGAGCACGTACCCTGACCAGATTGACATAGTCTCTCACCTGTGCTAGGTTCGACCTGTCGGGAGTCCACATTGAAATGCCGCACCGGAAGGAGCCAGTCATGTCGACCACCTCGCACGACGCTGAATCTCTGGTGTCCAAACTCAGGGAGTTCCATAGCTCGCTTTCTCCAAGTGAGCAGTCACTCCTGACCTATATCGTTTCGAGCGCATCGTCATCGGGTTCGTCCGAGGAAGTCAGCGGGTACACCGCCAGCGATTCGACCTGGAGCAGCCTGTCGTCCTGGTTGTCTTCCACCACTTCGTCATCGCCGACGTCGTCTTCCTCGAGCATGTCTTCGTCGTCTTCATCCTCCTCGTCATCCCCATCCAGCAGCTAATCGCTGGTGGTGATCGGTAGCCTTACCCGATTGCAAAGCCCGGCTTCCGTCAGGAGCCGGGTTTCCTGTTGTCTTGCCGGCAGATTCGGCCATAATGGCAACAACCATCTCCCCTTAACCGCCCGGCGAGACCGTCGCCTCGCTTCGCCTGAACGGAAAGATGAATGACGATGGTAGATCCTGAAAACACTAATCTGGTGACCCACACCCTTTCGAACGGTCAGGAAATCCAGCTACCACCTCACGATGTTTTCTATGAGCAGTTCACCACTCGCAATCGGGGAGTCATCTCCGATGGAGACCAGATTCGTCTCCGAAACGCTGTCATCCTGGTGGCCGGGTGTGGATCGGTCGGCGGAGCCGCAGTGGAGCCACTCATTCGTTTTGGTGCGGAAAACCTGATCCTTGTCGAACCGGACGCCTACGATCTCTACAACCTCAACCGTCAGAATATGCGACTGCAGGATATCGGCCGGAACAAGGCGGAGGCCCTTCGCGAACGGGTGCTGGACATCAACCCTTACGCCTCGATCGATGTCATACCGGTCGGTATCACCGAAGAAAACGTCCGGGAACTGGTAGAACGGTCAGACATTATCGTCGACGGTGTAGACGTGACCACCCAGAAGCCGTTGTTGATGAAGTATCTGTTGCACAAGGAAGCCAAGGCGCTCGGGAAGCCGGTCATTTCCGGGTACGATGTGGCGGGACTTCAGTTGCTGCACATTTATGACTACCGCGACCCCTCGGTGATGATCCTCCACAACAAGGTACAGGAACAGGAAGTCCGGACTATCCCGCCGTTCCGGTTCCTGCGAAAGGTTGTGCCAATTGCGGCCATTCCCTACGAGATTATCGGCGAATTACGCAAGCAGATTCGCGGAGAGCGCAGCGGCTTTCCGCAGATCGTCTACACAGCCCACCTGTTCGGGGTAATGACCCTGCCGGCCATTCTGGATCTTCTGGCCGGACGGCCAATCAAGCGGCGCATTATTTGCGATGTCCCGACCATGCTGCGGCCCGCAAGCGAGCGGGGTCGCATCGCCATCAAACGGTGGAAGGGCCTCTACAAACTGAACAATGAGTTCCGGCAGGCACATCGAGAGCAGCCACGCACCACTCCGGAAGCACAGGAAACCCGGGCTGAAGCAACGAACGGAAGATAACCATCACCATGTCCATGGCTGCCAGACTCGAGTTCAGTACCGCTACCGACCCCGGTGCGGTGCGTGAAACCAATGCAGACTGGTTGGTCTGCCGTGAACCTGCCGGGCCACTGGAACGTGTCCAAAAGGGCACAACCTGGGTCATCGCCGATGGACTCGGTGGTGGAGACCAGGGTAGACGCGCGGCAAAACTGGCAGCCCAGGCCGCGACAGATGCCTATTGGGACTCGGCCATTCCCGATCCTCCGAGCAAACTCCGGGCAGCTATCGAGCGGACCAACACCCTGCTCTGGGCACAAAATGATCCCGGTGACAGCGGAGTGCCATTCGGGGCAACCGTGCTGGCAGCCTGCATCATCGAGCAGCAGTTGCTCTTCGCCCACGTCGGTCGATCCCGGGCCTATCTCTACCGAAACGGCAAACTCACCCAACTCACCGAAGACCACTCGTGGGTGGCCCAGGCGATTCGTGACGGAATCATCTCGCCGGAAGAGGAACATACCCATCCACGCCGGAATGTCATCACCCGGTGTCTCGGTATTGGCGACCGCGTGCAGATCGACCTGGGTAATGAACAACTCCAGCCCGGCGATATTGTCCTGCTGGCTTCAGACGGGTTGGCACGCAGTATCGAAAACGGCACGGTGCAACTCATCCTCGAACGTTATGGCGCCGACGCAGCCGGAGTCCTGGTCGAGGAAGCCAAACGTCTTGGTGCGCCGGATAACGTCACCGTTGCGACCATTGCTATCTCTGCAAGCCCGGACCAGGAGACCGACCAGGCAGACAGGATCGCCCTCCTCAGCCGGCTTGGATATGAACTGACCCGTTCACCGAATCTGGAAGTCACACTTGCATCAGTGCTCGAACGGGTGCTGACACTGAGCGGTGGAGAACGTGCAGCGATCATGTTGCTTGAGCCGGATGGCTCGCTGGCCACCAGAGTGGTCCGCAGTATCCACGGCGACGTTCAATCGTTCGCCCCCAGCCTTTCGGTGGCAGAACGTGCTCTCACCGAACAACGACCGATCCAACTGGCGAATGCAATGGATGACGAACGCTTCAGCACCTCGGAAAGCATCGTCGCGATGGCGCTGCGCTCGGTGCTTTGTGTGCCGATGATCGTCCACGACCAGAGCATCGGTGCGCTTTACATCGATTCAACCTCCGGCACTGTCAGTTTCAGCCAGACCGACCTCGATCTGCTCGTCTCATTCGGCGGACATGCCGCCGCGGCACTGCAAAACGCCCGTCTGCACGATGAGCTTGTCGCGCGAATGCGTGATGTCGAGCGGGAACGCCGGAACAAGGATGTGCTGATCCGTTCGCTGAGTAGCGCGCTGGTGGCAATTGACAGCCAGGGAATTGTCACGGAATGGAACCCGCGGGCAACGGAAATCCTCGGCGTCGACCAGCAGGTTGCCCTCGGCTCGCGGCTCTTCGATCTCGTGCCGCCGACCATTGCTTCGTGGCTGCGAGGATTGGCTGCCCAGGCCGAAGCCGGAACCCAGACAGTACTCTTTTCCAACGAGTGGCGTGGCGAACTTGGCTCGCGCGAACAGGTGGTGCTGGCGGGCCGGGTGGGTCGCATCCGGGATCCCGATGCCCAGATCAGCGGCTATGTGTTCGTCCTGAATGACCGGACCGATGTAGTCCTTGTCGAGGAAGCACGACGCCGGGAACTCGAGGAGCGCGAACGGTTGCGCGACCTCTTCTCCCGCTACTTCGCGCCGTCGGTAGTGGAGCGTCTTCTGCATACACCGGGCGCCGTCGAACTGGGAGGAACACGTCACAATATCGCGGTGCTGTTTGCCGATGTCCGTAGCTTCACCACATTCTCGGAGCAGAACACTCCCGAGGAGATCGTCCGGGTGCTGAACAGCTATCTGGAACTGGCAACCACCGAGATCTTCGGGCAACTGGGCACGATCGACAAATTCCTCGGCGATGGTGTGATGGCTATCTTCGGCGCGCCGGTGGACCTGCCCGACCGTGAATTGGCGGCTGTCCGGGCTGCCGTCGCGATGTCGTCACGAATTGCAGAGTTACGTGCAGAAACCGGATCACAGGTCGGGTTTGGGATTGGTGTCCACACGGGCGAGGCGATTGTCGGCAACATTGGCACCTCAAGGCTGATGAGTTACACGGCAATCGGCGATGCGGTCAATGTTGCGGCGAGACTGGAATCGGAAGCACGTACCGGGGAGATCCTGATCAGCGGCGAAACGTACGAGAAGATTGCCGCCCATGTCGATGTCGAGGAACTCGGGTCAATCTACCTCAAGGGACGGCTCAACCCGATCCGGGTCTTCAAGGTGCTCCGTCTGGTTGATCAGTAGCCTGCGTATCTCTACGGAATACAGGACGGGGCTGCAGTTTCCTGCAGCCCCGTTTGATTCTGATATCTGAAGTTCCGGCTATCTACCCTGGTCGGGGCGAGACTTCCAGATCATGGTGGCGTCCTTCGGCATACCGGCCGGTTCGACAATGGTCTGGAACTGGTCAAGGACCGGAGAAGCAAGCGGCGGAGCCGGGGCAGGCGTTTGCGCAGCACCAGACGCATCCGTTGGCAGGTTCACCCTGCCCTGCGGCTCGGAAGCGGCTGGAGCGGGTGGTGCCGGAGGTGCCGGCATTACAGGCTGACTGGATGACGGCACGGCCAGTTGCTCCCGGAGTTTGCGAATCCGCTCATCGGTCTGCCGGCGAAGTTGGGTTTCGATAGCAGTGAGCAACGATGCCCGGAATGCTTCGGCATCAACAAACTGTGGCAACTTCAACGTGCTCAGTTCCTGGGCAATGGTATCGACATCCGTTCCGCGATCGAGGCCAATCTGAACCAGCAGTTCAGCGAGTTGTCTGTCAAGCACGATGTCCCTCTTTCACTTGGTCAGATCGAACCGTTTCCCGATTGTACCGGTCTATTCAGTACAGGTATAGCCCCAGTGCGGAGTCGTATCCTCACCGCGTTCGGTGGTCAGGCGCGTCGGATTTGATCCGTCGGCGTCCATTACCCAGATGTTGTCATTACCATCACGGTCAGAAACAAAGACGATCTTGCTGCCGTCCGGCGACCATGACGGGGCATAGTTGAGCGCCGCAGTGCTGGTCAACCGGGTCAGGTTTCCGCCATCCAGATCCATCACATAGATTTCGCCCTCGTTCACCGCAGTTACCTGCGAGGAAAAGACGATCTTTGTGCCGTCCGGAGAAACGTAAGGATAGGTGTTGAACCGATCCGGCATATTGGTCAGTTGCCGGCGATTCGTGCCATCGCTGTTCATGATGTAGATCTCGGACGTCCCGGAGACATCAGAGGCGTAGATGATGTAGCGCCCGTCCGGTGTCCAGGAGGGCCACCCCTCATTCTCGGGAGTGTTGGTCAAGCGGACGACGTTTCCACCATCCGGCTCCATCGTATAGAGCTCCCAGTTTCCGTGACGGTCTGAAGCAAAGGTAATCAGCGACCCATCCGGCGACCAGGTCCAGGCGTTGTTCCAGGCAGTTGAACCGGCAGTCAGGTTCAGAATCGAACTTCCATCAATCGCCGCCAGGTAGATCTGGTGGTTGCCGGAACCCTGGGTGCCACCGCCTGTCGCACTGTGGTCGGTGTGTTCACCTGGCGCAACCGAGGAAAAGACAAACATCGACCCGTCCGGCGACACACGTGGCCCCCATGAGTGTCCCCGCGCATAGGTCAACTGGCGTTGCTCCGTGCCATCCGGGTTCATGATGTAGATCTGCGAATCGTGAACTTCACCCCGGTGCGAGGCAAACAGGATGAAATCTGTGCACGATTCCTGTGTTGGCGACGGCGATGGCGACGGCGACGATTCGATCTCGGTCGCTGTTGCCGACTCGACAGCCGTTTCCGTTACTTCTACTTCCGGTTCGGTTGCCGTCTCCCCGGTTGCTGTTGGCGCTGGCTCTTCGGTTGCTGTTTCAGTGGGATCAGGTACAAAGGCCGTTTCGGCCGCGATCGCCTCGGTTGCAGATGGTGATTCGGCCCCCATGGCCGTCGTCGGTGTTGCGTTGGCGGCCGTATCCTCATCGTCATCCCGCAGGAAGACGAAATATCCACCGACTCCACAAGCAAGCAACGTCAACAGCAGCAACCCTGCCAACCCGGTTGCAAGCAACCGTCGGTTCGGTGGAGGTCCATCGCCAGATGTCACACCGGCAGGTGTCTCCGGTGGTGGTGGCGGCGTTGGTTCACCGCCAGTTGGAGTGATTGTCTGGGCCGCCGGGAACGCCCCGATAGTCGCAGCGGCGGTTTGCTCCGGCCCTGGCCAGGGTGGAGGAGTAGCGGCGACCGGTTGCTCCTGGCGGAGAGCTTCTGCCAACCGGTTGACGAACGCCACCACACCGGGATGCCGATCTTCAGGCTGCTTCGCCAACGCCTGCAACACCACAGCCTCGGCGGCCGGAGGTATCCACCCGGCAAACCGGGTCGGAGGCGGCGGTGGCTCGCTCATGTGCATCCGCAGCATGGCAGTCGGAGTCTGCCCCTGGAATGGAACCCGACCGGTCAGCATCTCGTAGGCCACAATCCCCAGCGAATACTGGTCAGCTGCCGGCCCGATTGCCGCGGCATCCATGCTCTGCTCGGGCGCAACATACTCCGGAGTTCCGATCACCGCGCCGGCATTCGTCAACTGGCTCATGTGGATCGACTTGACGACACCGAAGTCGGTCAGCAGGGCACGTCCGTCTTTGGTCAGCAGGATGTTGCCTGGCTTGACATCGCGGTGCACGAACCCCTGTTCGTGGGCATAGCCGAGAGCGGCCGCCACATCCTGCAGGATACGGATCAACCGGTCGGTCCGCAGCACCAGGCCCTCACCGTGGAGCCGGGAGAGATAGTCACGCAGGCTCTCGCCATCAATGTAATCGAGCACCATATAGTGCGACTCATTGAAGCGGCCAAAATCAATCACCCGGACAATGCCCGGGTGTGAGAGTTGCGCTGCTGCCCGGGCTTCCCTGGCAAAGCGTTCGCGAAAGCTCTCATCCGCGCTCAGGTGGGGATAGAGAATCTTGATGGCAACCGGGCGGTTCAGCGAATCCTGAATGCCCTTGTACACCACGCCCATACCGCCACGAGCGATGTATTCAGTTATGCGATACCCGTTGAAAGACTGCCCAATGAAGCCATCTATGCCTTGCTGGTCGAACATCACGGTTTTCCGTTCGCGTGAGGCCAGAGTATGTTGCATTGTATGGTCCGATTATAGAACGGACCTTCAATACCCGAATAGCAAATTTCGGCGCAAGGATGTGCGCGTTAGGAATTCTCCCCTCATCAGGTTGCGCTACTGACATCCGTATGCACCTGTTCGAACTCCAGGGTCAGAATGCCCAGGTCACCGATTTCGATCATGTCTCCATTTCGAAGCACGGTTCGCTCCGGTTGCGGCGCAATCCGCTCGCCGTTGACGAAGATGCCGTTGGAACTCCCGAGGTCAACCACGGCGTACTCCCCCGGCGAAATCTCTTCGATCAGCGCATGGAAACGGGAGACGCGCATGTCGAACAGTTGCAGTGCGTTGCTGTCGTCGCGGCCAATGGTCAGGGGAGCAGTCCCCGAGAGCGGGATGAGGTCGACGCCCAGGACGTTGGTGGTTGGCCGCAGACGGGAGATGGTCCGAACGGTACCCGTTGGCACCGGTGTTGACACCGGATGTGCGGTTCCGGGCTCGCTGATCCACGAGGTCGGGCCACCGGCAGTTGCTGGCTCGAGTTCAAACGACGGGCCTTCCTTGATCTCCGGGATAAACCGTTTCAACCATCCGGGCATCCACCAGTTCCAATCACCCATCAGGCGCATGGTCGCCGGCACCATGATGACCCGGATGATCGTTGCGTCAATCAGCACGGCAAACGCCAGCCCGAGACCAATCTCCTTGATCGTGATTACCCGGGCGGTCGCAAACGAGCCGAAAGTGCCAATCAGGATCAGGGCTGCAGCAGTGATAATCCCGGCGGTTTGCTGGAGACCGAGAGCGACGGCCTCCTCGTTGTCCTGAATCTCGCCGTAGATTTCCTTCACCCGGGAAAGCATGAACACTTCGTAGTCGGTCGAGAGCGAGAACAGGATGGCGTAGAGGATAACCGGGGTAACGACCGCGATCATGCCCTGTGCCTCGAATCCAAGCAGACTGGTAAACCATCCTCGCTGGAAGATCAGCACCAGCACACCAACCGTGGCGAGCGTCCCCATCAGATTCATGATGATGGCCTTCACCGGCAACAGGATCGACTGGAAGAACATCATCAGGATCAGGAAGTTGATCAGCGCCACCGAGAGCACAATGATCACGAAACGACCATAGAGCGAGTCCCGGAAATCCAGGAACGCTGCGGCGTCGCCACTTACATGGAACGTCAACCCTTCGGCCGACTCGATGTTCGGAACGATGACATCCCGCAGGTCATACACCAGGTTCTGGTGCGACTCGTGATACTGTCCTTCCCGGGCAACAATGTTGATCACAGCCAGGTCATTGGTACGCGCCAGGTTGACGAACTGGGCGACGTTGTCCTGCACGGCAACCGGCAGGAACGGCGACCGGGTGGCATCAGTAATACGGGCCGAGAAGAAGACAGCTTCGCTGCCACTCTCATTGCGGGCACGGTGAACGGCGTTGCCCTGCACCATCCCCGAACTGCCGGCGCCGAGCGCAACCGGCGTATCAAACGGAACGTCGGCAAGCGAGCCGTCGATCGAGGTCAGGGTTGTTTCCGGCGAGGCGAAGACGGTCAGCGTTCCGGACTCAATAGCGATCAGTTCCGGACCGGGATGGGTATGGCGCTGAAGGTAGGCATTCGGCGCCGCAACGAATCGTTCAAGGAAGATCGTGACCGGTCCAGACGGGATGTCGCTGGCAACGGCTCCACCCAGCACCCGCCGCTGGATGCCATTGAACACATCCAGTGATCCATCGCCACCAATCCAGTTGGTGGTTGCAGGGGCTGCATCCGGGCGCACAACGAACATCGTGACTGCCATGAACGTGCCGCCGGACTCACTGAGCAGTTCGCCGCCGACTCCCGGTGCAAGCAACAACTGGTCACCTGGCTGGAGTGTAAGCGGCGCACCCGGCGCGACACCTTCCATCGCTTCCGGGTTCCCCAGGTTTGCCGCGCGGATCACGCCGGCAGGCTGCGAAAGCACCATGCCAACCGTGCCATCCTGGACCACAACCACATTGAGCGATGCGGACGGAGCCAACTGGCTGCGATGCCCCGGTTGGAGCGTGAACTGGCCAAGCCCGATAAACGCCGGTGCCCCCTGCGGGACAAGCGGGTTCTGCTCCAGCACGACAATCGCCATCGGCTGGATAGTGACGCCTTCAATGTCCGGTATCTCGCCCGGGGCCGAAATCGGCGGGGCCGGGTCGAACTGAGCCGGGTTCAATGATTCCCAGCGGCCATCGCGTGGAACCACGCTCAGATAGGTCGCGAGCGAATCGACCCGGGCTACACGCGGGTCGGCGGCGATGGCGTTGGTTATGTCGTCGAGCGCCGTCAGGAACTCCGGCGTCCAGACTCCGTTCTCGGATTCAGCCTTGACGACGACCTGGATCGGAGTCAGGCGGTTGTCCTGAAACGCGTCCTCAAGCAGTTTCGACCCAACGACTGATTCAATGTCCTGCGGGATCGAATCGGTCGATGCTCCCACCAGTTCCAGTTCGCGGACCGGCATTGCCAGCACCAGCAATATCAACACTGCGATGGTCAGGTAGGGCATCGGGCGAGCCATGATGGCATGACTCCAGCGATACCAGATTCCTTCGGACTCGGTGGCCGCCTTCTTCCGTTCGGGGATGATCCGCAACCACTCCACCCGGTGCCCGAGGATGGCAAGAATCGCCGGGAGCAGTGTCATTCCGGCCAGCAAGCCGGTAATGGCTACGAGTGCCACACCGAGACTGATCGACCGCACAATCATGAGGTCATTCAGCACCAGGGTTAGTGCCAGCATGGAGAGCAGAACGGTAATTGCCGAGTACGTAATGGAACGCCCGGCCGTAGCCATCGTCACCGCCAGGGCCATCGGCACATCCCGGCCCCGTTTGCGTTCGTCCCGGAAACGGCTGACAACGATCAGCGAGAAGTCAATGCTCAGGCCAAGGCCGATCATCGAGGCGACGTTCAGCGCAAAGATCGAGGTATCAATCTGCGACCCGATGACATACAGCGCACCCATCGCCATCATCACACTGGCGCCACCCAGCACCAGCGGAATTGCCGCGGAGATAACCGTCCGGAAGACGATCAACAGAAGGATCATCACAATCGGAATGGTGAAGAGTTCCGACCGGCGCAGGTCATCCTCACTGACAATGAACGTGTCGTGGTTCACCGCCGGCAGGCCGGTGATGTAGCTCTCGATCGAGATGTCCTCGATCTCCTCGCGTAATTCCGGAACTGCATCGAACAGTTCGTCTTCGGTGCCGGTCATCCGGACGATGGCAAATGTCGTCCGGCCATCTTCGCCGACAAAGCGTTCATCGAGCGTATTGAAATAGGACAGTACCGATGACACCTGCTCGTGGCCGGACATCAGTCTGGTGGCGGTGACGACATCGTTCCGGTAGGCCTCGTCGAGGACCGTCAGGTCATCGGAATGAAAGACAACAACAACCGTGTCGGTAGCGGATGCTCCCATTTCCTCGGCCAGTAGTGTCGAGGCCTGATGTGAACCGGAGCCTGGAACGACAAAACCGCCACCCTTTGCGACCGAACTGGCGTTCGGGGCGAGCAGGCCGCCCACCACTCCGAGAATGACCACCCATACTGCCAGAACCAGCCACTTCCGGCGGGCAATCAACAACCCGAAGTTCGCGAATCGATCCGTCGTCATCCGACCAGTCCCCACGCCAATCCACGCCGGCATCCGTCCCCGGTGCCGCCTATGCAAACACTCCGGAAAGGATCAGGAGCATCGACCCGATCATCAGCGCAATGGCGAGAATGCCCAGCAGGATCATGGCCAGCAGGTTGCTCTTTTCCTCGGGGGTGTCTACCGGGTGCTCGACCGGCACAGAGTCAATCCGGACGCGACCAACTCGCTCCGGTTGAACGGCCGGGGAACGCTCGTCACCAGTCACCATGTCACTCCTGTGGAGTCTGCGACGGAGCCGGCGCGGAGGAACTGTTCAGGCCCTGTGACCTTGTTGCCGGTCATCCACAACCACCGGGGCATTCGTGCATACAGTCAGGTCACGCTCCTCCGGATGAAGGCAGATCTGCCCGGGAAGCGCTACGATGGTCCGCTTCCGACACCTCCGGATCGAATCAGGTAGACCTCGCGAATATAGAATGCTGCCCCTTGCCTGTCAAGCAAACCTGCTCCGTGCCAGAGCCGCTGCGCAACCTCGTCCGACTGGTTACAATGTCCGCAGTCTCCAGAGAATTGAGGGAACCTATGCGCGACCAGGGGTCCAGCAACGCGGACCAGACGCCCGAAGCGCTCCGGTCCGAGATTGAAGAACTTCGCCGGCAACTGGCAGCCTATGAACATGCCGAGGCGATGTATCACGCCTTCACCATGGCGGCGGCCAGAAGTGTGATCGGGTCGCCCGCATCGCACACCCGCCTGCTCGAAACCATCGTCCGCACAGCGGCATCGGTCATTGGTGCGGCCGGGTCATCACTCTTCCTGCTGGACCACGCAACCTCGGAACTCGTGTTCGAGATTGCAACCGGACCTGCTGCAAACTCCGTCATCGGGTTCCGTTTACCTGTCGGTCAGGGAATTGCCGGTCTGGTGGCAGCGACCGGACAACCGATGGCTGTCTCGAATGTCGACCGCGATCCCAGGCACGCATCGCAAATTGCCCGCGATATTGGCTATATGCCCCGCAATATTCTCTGTGTTCCGCTGGTGCTCCACGGGGAAATTATCGGTGTGCTGGAGTTGCTCGACCGTCTTGATAACAGTTCATTCAGCCCCGGCGACATTCAGGTGTTGAGCCTGTTCGCCGAGCAGGCAGCAATTGCTATCGGCCAGGCCGATGCGTTTCGAGGACTGGTCCCGCTCATCGGTCAACTCCTCGACGAACTGGGTCTGCTGACAACCGACCAGCAATCGGCCTTACGCCAGCAGGCCGAGCAGTTTGCCCAGTCAGTCGAACAAACACTCGAGTTCCAGCGCACGGTACGGCTGGCTGATCTCGTCCACGACATCTGCATCCGGGGTGAAGCCGAATACCAGACAGTCTCCGGCATTCTTGAATCCTTCTCGACCTACCTGTCACAGAACCGGGCGTGGAATGACCCGTTTGGACCGCGATCGTGAGCACCCCACCAGCCTGGAGCTGGCAATTCTCGCCCGACGCGCTCCCGCAGATCGACCTGCTCACCCCTGAACATGCAATTACTCCTGAGTGGGCCTTCGGGGATAGCCGGGGCGAGGGGGTCCGGGTGGCGGTGATCGATAGTGGCATCGACACCACCCACCCGGCAATCGGCAAGCCGGTAGACCGGTATCTCTCAATCCGAGAAAACAATGGTGAACTGGTCTTTGACGAATCTCCGCATGGTGATGCCTACGGGCACGGCACTGCCTGCGCCGGAATCATCCGCTCAATCGCTCCGGAATGTGAACTGCTCAGTATCAAGGTGCTTGGCCCGACGCTGGGAGGAAGCGGCCGGGCGTTGCTGGCTGGCCTGCGCTGGGCCATCGAGCAGGAAGTCCACGTGTGCAACCTGAGTCTCGGCACCACCCGCCCGGAGTTCTACGCCCAATTGCACGAACTGGTTGATCTCGCCTGGTTCCGGAAGATCATGCTGGTGGCTGCAGTCAATAACCTGCCGGTGCCCAGCTTCCCGTCAACGTTCGCACCGGTCTTTTCGGTGGCAGCTACGGCCGGGATTGATGCGTCCGCTTTCCTCTATAACCCGCATCCGCCGGCCGAGTTCGGCGCACCCGGCATCGATCTGAAACTGGCCTGGACAAACGGAGAATGGATCACCGCCACCGGCAACAGTTTCGCCGCACCGCACATCAGCGGTCACATCGCCCGGGTCCTTGCCCGGCATCCCGGCTTGACACCATTCCAGATGAAGACCATCCTGCGGGCGCTTGCGGCGAACGCCAGCCGTGAGCAGACTGCTTCTCCCGCGCCCTGACGTCGCTTGACACTCTTCACCAGTCTCCGTATTCTCTTGATGACTTTCTGGTGGCACAGCATATCAGCGCTCGCGGCCCCACGGTCGCGCTGAAATGGGGATCTGGTGCACTCTGCCAGGCTCCGATATGGATTCGAAAGACAACTCATCATCCGCCTGCTGGCAATTACCGCGCTCGTTGCCATGTTTGTACCGGGCGAGTTGACGCTTGCCCAGACAACGACAACGGTCGAGGTCTACGCATCAGGTTTCATCAATCCCAAGGGCATGGCGTTTGGCCTCGACGGCACGCTGTATGTTGCCGAGTCCGGCCCGCCGGGTGAGGTGATGGTTCCCTTGCCGGCGAATTTCGGTGGTCAGGGGCCAATTGGCACCGGTGGCAGTATCTCCAGAGTGCCGGTCGGCGGTGAACGTGAAGCGTTCGTCACCGGGCTGCCAAATATCGGGCTCTACAGCGGTGCCGAAATGCTCGGCGTTGCCAGTGTGGCCGTTCTCGACGGTCAGCTCTACCAGGTGGCTGCCGGCCACATGACTGTCTCACCCTTCCTTTCACGAGTGATGCCCGATGGCACGCTTGAACCGGTGTCCGACATCGGCAAATTCAACGACGACAACCCGCCCCCGCCCAGCAACGGGGACGCCGTGCCGATGGGGAATCCCTACGACCTCATCGCAATGGGCGGCAAGCTCTACATCACCGACGGCAACTACAACCGGGTGATTGAAGCGACCACCGACGGCGATCTGAAACTGCTGGCGCAGTGGGAAGACAGCCCGGTAACGGTCGGCGCAGCCGCCGGCCCGGATGGCAACCTCTACGTCGCCCAGTTTGCGCCCGCTCCATACACACCCGGAACCGGCGCAATCGATATGGTCTCACCGGACGGAACGGTCACCCCGGCAGTAGTCGGTAACCTCACGACGCCGGTGGATGTGGCCTTTGCACCGGACGGCACAATGTACGTCCTGCAATTTGCAGCCGAATACTCGGCCGCCGAACTGCGCTACATCCCGTTTGGTGGCGAGGTCCAGCGGGTCAACGAGGATGGCACGGTTACGCCGGTCGTCACCAACCTGGTCTACCCCACCGCAATGACCTTCGGGCCTGACGGGGCACTTTACGTCGCCAACTACGGCAACGCCGGCAACAACGGCGAAGGTCAGGTACTCCGGGTCGTACCAGGCGAGGGTGCAGTCGCTGCCCCGGACGTCCCGGCGCCAAGCGAGGAATCCAACGCGCCCCCGACTCCGGAAGCGCTCGCGACTGCACCGGCAGATGTCGAGATTGCCCTGACTATCGAAATTGTCGAAGGCGCCACGCCGAATGAATGGGGCTATACACCGGAGAACCCGGTCATCCAGGTCGGCCAGGCGGTCGAGTTCGTCAACCGGGGACAGATGTGGCACACCGCGACTGCCGACGATGGATCGTTCGATACCGGCGCGATGTACGAGGGAGACCGGGTCGTCATTGTGTTTGACGAACCAGGCGAGTTCGGCTTTTTCTGTCAACCCCATCCCTGGATGCGCGGAATGATCACGGTCGAGGGCGAACGCAGCGATTCGGGAGATGGCGTCGTTGCCGGATTTGCCAATCTTGACCCGCCATCGGTCAAGGTCTGGCAAGTGGGAATATTCGCCGGCATTCTTCTCGTTGGCGTAATCGGAGCCGGCGTCCTCTCCCGTCGCAAGCACGAACCAGCCACCCCCGAACCACAACCCGGTGACGACCTGCCCTAGCCGTGGAAAAGGAGCAACCATGAGCATCGCGACCAACCAACCGGAAATTGAGGCCTACGTTGCCGGCATTGTTGAATCTGCGGCAGGTATCCGTCTGCCGGAACTGCTGGAGATCGACCATCCGGACGTCATATACCGTGTGCCGGATCGCAACGGCGTCGGCACGGTTATCCTGCCGACCACACTGCTTACCGAAGAACAACTGGTCAAACTGCTTCGCTACCGGATGGCACAGTACATGATGGTCGGGTTTGTCGACCTTGAGTACGCCTACGAACACCAACTCGAGCATGAACCCGCCAGTGCGGTAAACCCGGATGACCTGCATGTTGTCGCGATGTCCTCGGAAACCGGCGAGATGCTCTGCTATGCGACCGTTGAGGCCCCACCGACCGACGATCCCACCTTCACCCTCCGTGACCGGGAGCGGCCTCTCTTCCCGGCGGAGCAGGTGCACGGATGGGGCATTTACAACCGTCTGCGCATCCTGCCGGACCTGCCATTGGTGAAACTCCGCGAACTCGGCCGGTTCGTCAAGAACCACCGTCTGCACGCGTTCGATGAACTCGGTGCCCGTGGCGCCATCGAGGTCGGGGTAGCCATTTTCCGCTCAATGGCCGGCCGGCTTCGTCTGGATGTTGAGGCGATCATCGGCGACTTCGAAGAGGGCGTCGCCATGCAGAACCTCGAGTTCTTCCATGCGCCAATGGTCGTCATCCACGGAACCATCCCGTACTATCCCGAAGCCGCCTATCTCTATCCGCGCTACCAGTTTCGGACGGTCTACCCGTTTGCCGCGCTCTCGGCAGATGTTTCGAAACACATGCTCAGCCGTCTGGATGCGATCGAGGCGGCACTTGCCCAGCCAGGGAAGCAGGGCATGCTGGCGCTCTTTGCCCTGAAGCGTGAAGGCTCCGTTGCCCGGAGTGGCCTCGAACCGCCAGGCGGACTCGCCGAACTAAGCCAGGCCCGATTGGAACAGGTCGACCGGCCAATGCCGATGCGTCTCGAGATGCTGGCCGCCGGCGATCGTCTCCGCCAGACGAACCTGTTCGGTGGTCTCTCCGTCTCCGAAGCCGCCATTCTCGGAACGTTCATGGAACGGATAGACAAGCAGGAAGGTGACTACATCGTCCGCCAGGGCGAGATGACCGATAGTCTCTATCTGATCGAAAGCGGCGAAGCCGAGGTGCGCATCACCGGCGATGAAGACAAATCAACGCTGGTTGCCCGTCTGGGGCCGGGAGAGTATGTCGGCGAGATTGCCCTCCTCACCGGAGAACCCCGCATGGCCGATGTCATCGCCGCCACGCCGATGGTGCTGTTGCAACTCACCCGCGACGCCTACACCCGTTACCTGAGTCATGCACTGGAAGTCGAGCAGAATATCACCCGCACCGCTCTGAGCCGCACCCGTGAGACTGCCCGGCACATGACCAACAACAGGGAATAACCAGATGACCGCCTTCTTCGCCTGGTTGGCCCGCACCACCTATCGCCGGCGCTGGATCGTCGTAGCGATCTGGTTCCTGTTGCTGGTTGCCGGCGGCATTGGCGCGATGAAGGCGGAACATGCACTCAAGGTTGGTGGCTTCAGCCTGCCGGGAACCGAATTCCATGAAGCATCGACCGTTCTTGCCCGCGACCTCGAACTTTCGTCCGACAGGGCTGCTCTGGTGGTCTTCCACTCGGATGAATTGCTCGTCACCGACCCCGAATACCACGCGGCTGTCACCCGGGCGATGGCCAACCTTGAAGGCGAGGAAATCGTCGTCAAGACCGAGACCTTCTACGATACCGGTCTCCGCCAGATGGTCAGCCAGGACAACCATTCAACCTATGCCTGGGTCACCCTCGAAGGCAGCGAGGATTTGCTCGAGCAAGAATCGCCTCGCCTGCGGGAACTGGTTCACTCGGATACGCTCCAGGCCCGGTTGATTGGCCAGGCAGCGGTCAACTACGACGTTGAAAAGGCCAGTGCCGAAGACCTGGTACGAGTCGAACGTTTGACATTGCCGCTCGTCTTCCTGCTCCTTGTGGTGGTGATGGGTGCGGTTGTCGCGGCCGGTGTACCGCTGATCCTCGGGCTTGCCAGTGTGGTCAGTTCGCTGGCCGTGCTCTATGTCCTCGCCCAGTTCGGCGACATCTCGATCTTCGCGCTGAACACCGCCACGATGATTGGCCTTGGCCTGGCGATTGACTTCTCGCTCATCCTGGTCAGCCGGTTCCGCGAGGAACTTGCGCATCGTCCGGTAGATGCAGCGCTTGAGGTTACGCTGCAGACTGCCGGACGCTCAATCACTTTCTCCGGCATCACGCTGATGATGACCATGGCCGTGCTGACACTTTTCCCGGTCATGATCATCCGCTCGATCGCGCTCTCGATCGTCGTCGTTGCGTTTGTATCGCTGACCGGTGCGCTGACACTGCTACCCGCAGTCATGGCGATCATCGGCAAACGAATCGTCAGGGGCGACATCCGCCGCCTGTTGCACATGAACCGGCCAACCGACCACGACCGCTGGGAAAGTTGGTCGCGCAGAGTCATGCGCCGCCCGTGGGTGAGTCTTGCTGTCTCGCTGCTCATTCTTGGTGCGCTTGCCTTCCCGGCGCTACAACTGGAACGTGCCGGTGTGACGGTCAACGTCCTGCCGGAAAGCACCGAATCACGCCAGGCATTCGACCTGGTGGAGAACCAGTTTGGCCCCGGCTATGCCGCTCCGCTGTTCATGGTCATTGAGGCGGCTGAAGAGGGTGGCATCTGGCGGCCCGACCTGATGGAAGACATCCTCCGCACGCACACCGAAATCGCCGCCGATCCGCGTGTCCAGGAAGTTCAGTCATTGGCCAGCCTCATCCCGAACCCTTCCCCTACCTGGATGCGCTCGCTCTCTCCGGTAACACTGGCCGCAAACTCCGACCGCCAGCGCAATGCCAACCGGTTATCAAACCTCGATGGCACCAACACGACGACCGTCATCATCGTCTACCCGCGTGAAGGCGAGACCCACGAGGATACCGTCGCCCTGATGCTCGACCTGCGTAAACGGGCACCGGACTGGGCTGCCACCCATCCCGGCACCCGCATGCTGGTTGGCGGGGCGGCAGCCCAGCACTATGACTTCGATACCGTTGTGTACGACCAGTTCCCGATCCTGCTGGCACTCAGCCTGCTGGTAACCTACGTGATCCTGATGCTCTTCTTCCACTCGCTGATCCTGCCGCTCAAGGCTATTCTCCTGAACCTGATCGGCCTTGCTGCCAGCTATGGGGTGCTGGTGATGGTGTTCCAGTTTGGCTGGGGAGATTCACTCCTCGGTTTCGAATCAAGCGGAGCCGTACTGAGCTATACACCGGTTCTGGTCTTCTCGATCCTCTTCGGCTTGAGCACCGATTACGAGGTGTTTGTCCTCAGCCGGGTCCGGGAGTACTACCACCACGGTATGTCCAACGAGGATGCTGTTGCCCACGGCATCGCCCGTACCGGACGGGTCATCACGGCTGCTGGCCTGGTGATGATCGTGGTCTTTGGTTCATTCGCCTTTACCGGCGTGCTGGTCATCAAGGAAATCGGCTTTGTCCTGGCGGTTGCCGTCCTGCTGGACATGACCCTCGTCCGGATGGTGCTGGTGCCGGCCTCGATGAAACTGATGGAAGACTGGAACTGGTGGATGCCGGCATCCCTCGGCCGCTTCATCCCGACTATCGAGGAAAGCCCGGACCCACCACCCGTCTCTCCGGTGTTGACCGGCGACTAGCGCCGGAACGCTTTCGCAAGATGCCGGCAGATGACCGCGTCGATCGGGTCCTCTGTCTCGTCATCAAACAGCATGCTGATGAAACTTGCGTACTCCTCGTTGGCAGCAACGCCGCCGCTCAGTGACGACACAAAAAGCGCCTGGGAGACACGTTCGCCAAGACGAATCGACCTCCCGCAGCCAAGCATCCAGATGTTGTTGCGATAGGCACCCCGGAACGCCTCGGCGAAGGCCTCCGGGTCATTGAACGGCTCCCAGGCGGCCAACAGGGGCAGGTGGACGCCGAACCCCTCATCGAGCACCGGGATGATGTAGCCTCGCCCATCCAGTTCCCAGGCGTCGATGGTCCAGTGCCAGCCTTCCGGGGTGACCTCGGCCACGTGGTGCTCGACCAGAAGGTCACGGTTGCGGAAACCGAACAACCGCAGCAGGTCATGAAAGCCTTCAATGCCGGTTTCTTCGGCCAGCCAACCGGCCTGCACCCACTTGCGGTAGTACAGGTCGATAGCCAGCCCCATCTTGTCGAACTCCGGCGCGATCCAGGCTTGTCCGGCTGTGGTCGTCACTGGCTCCGAGATCGACACCAGCGCCCGCACCAGTTCCCGCACGAATCCTCCAACTGCCTGCTGCTCGAGTACCATTCCGGCTTCTCCTTCGTTTGGCCGCCATTTCATTCAGTCATCACCACTGTATGAGGCCAACGGGAAGAATGCGGTTCCCGCTAAAACCGGGGTCGCAGGCAATTTGGTGACTGATTGTCAGGGATTATGAATTCAGGAACACCATCTCCGGGGACATGAGTGGACCAGCAACCTCTGCAAGAATCCGCGCGACACCGAGCAAGCGTTCATCACCCCAGCGTGAACCCACGATCTGCAGGCCAATCGGCAGGCCGTCGTCATCCAGACCAATCGGGATGACCACCACCGGATGGCCGGTCAGATTAAACGGGCGCACGTAGGCACAGGTGGCAAGCCCGTGGTCAGTTGCCTCACCGTCAACCATCAACGGATCACCGTTCTCGCAGTGCGGGAAGGCCGTCAGCATCATCACCGGGCAAATCAGCACATCCCACTCGCGCAGGAAAGCATCCCAGACCCGAATGTAGTGGTCCCGGGCATCGAGCACCTCCAGGTACTCCAGCGCGGTTGGCGGCGACGCTGATTCCTCACGGATCGCCATACCGACCATTGTCCGCAAGCGCCGGCGCACCTCCAGTTGGTCGTCAAACGAGATGTCCGGAAGCGTCTGCTCCAGCGCCGCCACCTGTCCCTCCAGACGACCGGCAAAGGAACGGATTGCGTTGCGAATGGCCTGGGCTGGCGGTGCACCTGGGAAGGAATCGGCCCAGGCAACACGAATCGAGTCCAACGACACCCGAGGAACCTCACCGACCGGAACCGGCGGCACTTCCGTGTCCTTGCCATCCGGTCCGGCAAGCATCCGGAACGCCAGTTCGAGATCATCCACCGAGCGAGCCATCGGCCCGATGCAGTTCATAACCCTGGTGGTCCGGGCCAGACCAGGCAGATCAGGGATGTGACCGTGGTTGGAAACGCGGCGTTCGGTGGGTTTCAACCCGTAGATGCCGCATAGATTGGCCGGCATCCGGATTGATCCCCCAATGTCACTGCCGATATCAAGTGGAGTCATCATCGCAGCGACGGCCGCCCCGGCACCACCACTCGATCCACCGGGCGTGCGTTCAAGGTTCCAGGGGTTGTTCGTGCGACCAAACAGGTCGTTGAACGTCTGGGCAAAGGTCAGGAGTTCGGAGACATTCGTCTTGCCCATGATGATCGCGCCGGCAGCCCGCATTCTGGCGGCTGTTGTGCCGTCCTCCTCGGGAATGTAGTCGGCGAGCGGCGCATATCCGGCCGTGGTGCGCATCCCGGCAGTGGCATGACAGTCCTTGAGCGTGATGGGCACACCCAGGAGCGGAGGCAGGAGGTCTCCTGCGTTGGAATCGGCCAACAAGCGGTCAACCTCTCCTGCCTGGCGCAACGCTCCCTCGGCATCCAGCGTCACGATTGCATTGATCTGCGGGTTGCGCTGCTCGATAACCTCCAGGTGCGCCTGAACCACCTCCGTTGCCGAAACCTGACGATTCCGGATAGCAGCAGCCAGTTCCGACGCAGAACGCCGGGTGAGATCAGTCATGATGTTCGCTCCAGGTTCGTGGCCGGCCTATACCCGGCGCAGATAGATCGACCGTTCCAGTTCGGAAACGTGCCGCTCGATGCGGGCGAGTTCTTCGCGTTTCACCCGAAGCAGTTCCGGCCCGCACACCGGCCCGAGAGCAGTCATCACCACATCATCCTGCTCAATGGCATCCAGCGCCTCACCGGCAGATCGCGGCAGCATCTCGACACCTTGCGCCCGCAACTCGGCCAGAGACAGTCGTCCCAGATCACCACTTGCCGGCGAACCGGGGTCCAGTTTGCGATCCAGACCGTCGATGCCGGCAGCCAGCAACGCAGTCAGAAAAAGGTAGGGGTTGCAGGTGTGGTCTGCTGCCCGGAACTCGAGATGTCTGCGTGCCTTGCCGGGTATACGAACCAGCGCAGCGCGGTTGCTCTCTGCCCATGCGACATGTGCCGGCGCCCACGAGGCAGGTTGCAAACGACGGTAGGAGTTCGCCGTCGGTGCTCCGACGCCGGTCAGCGCCCGGGCGTGGGCCAACACGCCACCCAGAAAGTGCAGCAGTTCATCGGATAGCCCGGCCGGACCGTCACCGGTCGAGCAGTCCTCATCGTCCTCGACATTCTGCAGTGAGAAATGGACATGCAACCCGTTTCCGGCCATGTCCTCATGCGGTTTGGGCATGAAGACCGCATGCAAGCCGGCATCGGCAGCCAGCACCTTGACCGTGTCGCGCAGACGGAGTGTTGCATCGGCAGCAGCCAGCGGCGACTGGTGTTGCAGGTTGATTTCGATCTGTCCGGCTCCGTATTCCGAACCGATCTGGATCACCCTGACATCCTGGTCGGCCAGTGCCCGTTCGATCGAATGCAGAAGCGAAGCGTAGGTGTTGATCCGTTCGGTGGAATACATCATCGCCCGGTCGGCAGGCTCCAGAGCGCCATCAGCATCCTCCCGGAACAGGGAGAACTCCGGTTCAAAGGCCACCTGGGCCGAGAAACCCCGGTCTGCCAGTTCCTGGACCATTGCGTCGAGACGGCCTCGCGGGCAGCCCTCCCAGAGTTCGCCATCCTCGGTATGCAGGTAACTAAAGACCTGACCGATCCCCGGTTGCAATGGTGCCGATGACAACGTCTCCGGATCGGGGATCGCCAGGAAGTCGCCGGTATCGGCCCCAAACCGGGGCTGGACGGCCTGTTGGTCATCTATCGTGAAATTCAGGTTCGCCCGGGCAAAGACACCACCGCTCACCAGCGCGGAATGAAAGGCTGCCGGAGGGATCCATTTGGAACAGGAGCGGGTATTGTAATCATGGAAGATGATCCACACCCCTTTGTATTCCGCTGCATCGACTCTCCGTGCGAGAGATTGCAGGGCTGCGATATCAACTCCACTCATACGTGCTCCCTGTCAACCGGATCGATGAACATCCGCCGGCCCTCGGCCAGGAGTTCAAACATCCGTCCGTCATCGTCAGTCATCGTCCTGCCGGTAAGTCCGTCGAGCCACCGGACAGGCAGATTCTGTTTGCCATGCAGGGCACCAACTGCAGCACCGACAATCGCTGCCACGGTGTCATTGTCCCAGGTGTCGTTCACTGCCCGGACAATCGCCTCCTCAGGATCGTCACCGTGGTGCTGGAGGATATACAGGACACTGGGAACTGTCTCCAGCAGGTAGGCACCCGACCGGGACGTGTTGCAGGCATCCAGGATCGTGAGTTGCCGCCGGTTGAAGTCGTCAAGAATGTGGGCAACAAATCCCGGGAACGTATCGGACCGGCCTACGTACTTACCACTGCGTGCCCGGTACTGCCTGCCGTCATCGACGTCTGCCAGCACCTCAAGGAAGCGGGTCGTCCACCATTCCGGAGCGGGAGGCGCATCCATTCCCAGCAGTTCACCAAGCATGGCAACGAATGCCAGGCATGAACCGATCGCTGCCGAGTCGTTATGGGTCGTCATCGCCGAGAGCGCGGTATCAACCCAGAGATGAGGAGAAGGTTCCCGCAGATGGGGATACACCATCGGCGCAATGCGCATCAGTGAGCCATTACCTGCAGATTCCGGACCGGCCTGATACCAGGGTATTCCCCGCTCCAGGTAGTTCTTCTGGTATCGCCTGACGTTCCTGCCAATGCCGATGATATGGCGTTCGGCAAACTTCCGGGCCAGTGCATCCGGAATATACTGGCCGTCCTCGACGAACTGCTCGAGTGTCCAGAACGCCATCTGGGAATCGTCGGTCGGTGTGCCCCTGGCTTCCCAACCGGCGAATTCGTTAGGCAGGTAATCTCGAATCTCACCAACTATTGCACGGCGTTTTTCGGGCTCTCGTGATTCGCTCAACGCCCCGAGCGAATCGCCTACCGCGAGGCCGAGCATCATGCCTTCAATGCGGTCTGCATCGGCAACCAGGTCGGGTTTGCGACCAAAAAGAGCCCCGCGACGAATGCGGATTCGGTCTTCCTCGAACAATTGATCCAGAAATGCCGCCCGGTCTGCAGCGGTCAGGCCCTTACTCAGCATCGCATCACCCGTTGGTAAAACGCAATTCAAACTGTGGCACGATGTCGCCGACATGATGGTTGCGGTTGGATCGCAGGTCCGCCCGCCAGAGTGCCGAAAGTTCCTCGTCTTCGTCATCCGTAAGCGCCCCGATCTGCCGCAGGATCGACAGGGCAATCTGCTGGTGCGAACGGAAACTGCCATCCTGCACCTTGAAGGCAATACCCAGTCCCGAGTCGCGAACTGCCAGGCAGAGCACACCTTCGGCGCCATCCTTGGCGAGGATACGTCCCTTGGTCACGGTCATCAATTCGGTATTGAGTCGCCCGGTGCCCGCGACCATGAACGGCTCGGCGGCCATCGCATCAGCGATACGGATGATTGCCTCACGATGCTCTGCCGGAGCCTGGTCCGGATTGGCGATTCCTGCCCACCCGGTGGCAATCGAGCGCAACGGGGCCGCATAGGCCGGCAGCGTGCAATTATCCTGGCCGGCGATCAGTTCGCCCTCCGGCACCTGCCAGAAGCGGGAAACGATACCCCGGATTTCGACCTGAATCGGATGGTCCAGTTCATCGTAGTAATGCACCGAGAAATCACGGGCAAGGCAGGCGGCCAACATGGCAGCGTGTTTGCCGGAGCAGTTCTGGGCCAGTTGCTTTTCCGGGTCCCAGCGATCTTTTGGCTCACCCTTGTAGCCATCTTCCCCGGCTCGCAGGGCACCGGGAGGCAACCCGATCGAATCCAGAATCCCCTTCACCACCTCGCGGTGGCGGCCCTCGCCGTTATGTGAAGCACAAGCGACGGCAATTTCCTGGTCGCCGAACCCGAACCGTCCGGCTGCACCGCTCTCGATGGCAGCCACCGCCTGGAACGGTTTCATCGCCGACCGGGCAAACGTCACCCGCTCAGGATCACCGCAGGACGCATGGAGTGTGCCGTCCGCCTTCGCAACAGCCACCCAGCCCCGGTGCTCGCTTTCGACAATCCCGCCACGGGTCATCGCCACCAGCAATTCCGATCCAGACAACGCAGATCCCTTTCCCGAGCAGACATGTTTCAACAGGAGTAACGAGCAAGTTTGCCCTAGACTAGCCCATCTTCAGGCACCAGGGCAACAGGCATCCCCGGCAAGGTTCACCATCAGGTCTCACCTGTCTGTTTTTCGCATTTACAAGCCAAAACTACCGGTGCCAACTGGTCAAACATGGTATACTTGTTATGTAGAGAAAGGGCTGAACATGGCACTGAAACATCGATGGAAGACAACGGACGAAGTGGCCATTCAGCTCGGTGTGTCTGAATCCACGGTCCGCCGCTGGCTGCGTCAGGACAAGCTGGAAGGTCAGCGGATCGGACGGCGCTGGCTGGTGCCCGAACAACCGGATACTGAATTGACGGTGGTTGAGGCCGCAGCGCTGGTGCGTGCCCATCCGGACACCGTGCGCCGGTGGCTTGCCGAGGGTAAACTCCCGGGCCGGCGCATTGGCCGGGAGTGGCGCATCCCGAAGACCGACCTGATCAACCTCATCGAGCAACCCACGTCCACCGGATACCGGATGAGCGACAACTAGCGGCAGTCAAACCGGCACCACCACGGGTATCATCCAGCGTGCATACATGCTCCTGCACGAGATGAATGGAACGCCGGAATGAGTTCATCGCCGTATATCCTCGCGCTCGACCAGGGAACCACCAGCACCCGGGCCGTCCTGTTTGACCGTGACGCCCGGGTCGTTGCATCCGCACAACGGGAAATACCGCTCATGTACCCGCAACCGGGATGGGTGGAACACGACCCCGAACTGATCTGGGAAACCGTGGTCGAGGTTTGCCGGGAAGCGGCCGGCGACCGGCAGGTGGCCGCCATGGGCATTACCAACCAGCGCGAGACAGTTGTCCTCTGGGAGCGCTCGACCGGCAAGCCATTGCACAACGCCATCGTCTGGCAGGATCGACGAACGGCCGACCTCTGCCGGCAGGCAATCGATGGCGGTCTGGAGCCTCTGGTGCAGGAAAGAACAGGACTCCTGCTCGATCCCTACTTTTCGGCCTCAAAGATCGCCTGGCTCCTTGAGCATATTCCGGCAGTACGGGAAGCCGCCGACCGCAACGACCTCATGGCCGGGACGATCGACTGCTTCCTGCTCTGGAGGTTGACCGGTGGCACAGTCCACGCGACCGACGCAACCAACGCGGCAAGAACGATGCTCTTCAACATCCACAGCGGTACCTGGGACCCCGACTTGCTGGATGCCTGGAGCATACCGGCCACGATCCTGCCGGAGGTTCGGGACTGCAATGCCGCATTCGGCACCACGCTGAACGAAATCATCGGCCAGGAGGTGCCGATTACCGGAATGGCCGGCGACCAGCACGCTGCGACCATCGGGCAGTCATGCTTCACGCCGGGGATGGCGAAATGCACCTACGGCACCGGAGCGTTTCTGGTGCTGAACACCGGCGACTCCCCGGTTACCTCGGCCAATCGCCTGCTCACGACGCTTGCCTACCAGATCGACGGCAAACGCACCTATGCGCTGGAAGGCAGCATCTTCTCGGCCGGGTCTGCCGTGCAGTGGCTCCGCGACGGACTGGGCATCATCCCGGATGCCCGCGCCTCGCAGGTACTCGCCGAACAACTGGAAGATAACGGTGGCGTCTACATGGTGCCGGCCTTCACCGGACTTGGTGCGCCCTACTGGGACCCCGATGCCCGCGGGACGGTAGTTGGCATTACCCGGGATACCGGACCAGCCCGCTTCGCCCGGGCAGTCCTTGAATCTGTCGGCTACCAAACCCTGGATCTCATCCGGGCGATGGAAGGCGATAGTGGCGAGCCATTGATCGAATTACGCATCGACGGCGGGATGGTGGCCAACGACTGGCTGTGCCAGTTCGTGGCCGACATGGTTGAGTGTCCGGTGCGGCGACCGGCCAACATCGAAACCACCGTGCTCGGTGCAGCACTGCTCGCCGGGCTGGGTGCCGGCATCTACCCGTCGCTGGAAGCGCTGGGCGAGCTCTGGCAGGATGATCGCTCCTGGACACCGCAAATGGACGGGCAGGAACGGACCCGACTGTACGATGGCTGGCTTGATGCCATCGACCGGACCCGCTCCCGCAGGTAGACAATCAGGCGGGTTCGCGGCCCATTTGCTCGCGGAACGTTGCCCGCAACTCTTCGCGAAGCTCCGGCCGCAGCAACACATCGGCCGCCGTCTGGGCAAGGAGAATCGCGCCGGTTGCGGTCAGTTCGTCGGCATAGGCGCTCTTGGCGGCTTCCGCGAACTCCTGGGTGTGGCCACCGGTTCCGGTTTCTGCGATCTTCAGGTACGGGTGGATCGTCGGCACCAACTGGCTGACGTCGCCAATGTCGCTCGAACCAACGCCGGCACCCGGCGGCGGCACTTCATAATCCAGACCAAGGGCTGTGAGGTTCTCTCCAAACGTTTCGACCAGTTTCGTGTTGCACACGCGCTGCTTGTAGCTGATGCCCTCGGTCACTTTCGCCTCGGCGCCGGTCGCCAGGGCTGCTGCATCCACCATGTTGCGGAACTTGCGGTTCAGCTCTTCCAGATACTTCTGGTCATCCGCCCGCACGAGGATGCTGGCCGAGGTGTATTCCGGGATGACGTTTGCAGCATCGCCACCGTGGGTGATAACACCGTGAATCCGGGTGTTGGCCTTGAGCGCCTGCCGGAGTTGATTGATGCTGAAGAAGAGCTGCAGCATGGCATCGAGTGCATTGATTCCGGTTTCCGGCGATGACGAAGCGTGGGCAGGCTTGCCGAAGAATTCGACCTTGTACGGTGTCACGGCCAGCGATCCACGATCCAGGTAGGTGCGGTCTCGCGGGTGCATCATCATGGCTGCAGACAGACCGTTGAACACTCCCGCCTCGGCCATAATGACCTTGCCACCGCCGCCCTCTTCGGCCGGCGTGCCAATCACCTTGATCGTGCCTTCAACGTCACCCAGCGCCCGTCGCAGGACAATACCGGCCCCCATTCCCCAGGTGCCGATAAGGTTATGCCCGCAGGCATGGCCAATTTGCGGCAGGGCGTCGTATTCGCACAGGATTCCGACTACCGGCTCGCCGCTGCCATAGGTCGCGACGAATGCCGTCTCCAGGCCTGCGACGCCCCGCTCCACATCGAACCCATGCTCCTCGAGCTCCCCGGTCAGGAGTTCCATCGCCTTGTACTCCTGAAAGAGCAGTTCCGGGTTGGCGTGGATGGTCTGGGAAATATCGATCAGTCGTGGATGAAGCGCCTTAGCCTCGGCAACAATGCGCTCCTTGACTTCCTTTACTCGGCTATCGGTCATGGTTACCCCTTGTGAATACAGGTTCCATCTTCCGGTTTGGGCTATTTGACCCGCATCATCTGCAGCCGTCAAGAAAACCCGGCAACCACATGAGCGGTTGCCGGGTTTTGCATATCAACATTCAGGTGGTCGCGGAGTCTTGTCCGGTCTAGTCGAACTCAATCTCCTTGATCGAGCTGAGCAGGAACTCGCCGACTGCACCCTCAGCCGTCAGATCATCGACCCGGGCATCGAAGAGCGTCTGCATTTCGGCAGATTCACAACCAATCTCGTCTGACTTCGCGCCAATTTCCTCAACCGTGGACTCAAAGTCAGCAAGGAACTCCGGTGTGTCTCCGGAGCCCATAAGTTCGTCCATCGAGACGTCAGAGGACGCATCCAGCATAGTTTGGACAGCGGGTATGAAAAGGTCCATGAGCTGTTCACAGGTTGTTGCGTTTTCGACTGTCACCGCCTCCGCAGCGTCGTCTTCATCATCGCTGCCACAGGCAACGATGCTGAACATCAGGACGAAAACCAACAGGGAACCAACCAGCCTCTTCATCGGCGACCCTTTCCGGTGCGGGTTATACGGTAGACTCCTGGATAGTAAAGTAATTTGATCATCTGTCAAGGGCCAGATTTTTCGTGGAAAATATACCTGAGTCACAAAATATTGCCTTGACAGTACGATGGTTTAGTGATCTCGCCATCGCGGCCATCGAGTCAACCCTGCAACAACACCTGAAGAACGCCGGAATTCGCGATATCCGGCCGGCGCATTTCCGCGTGTTTGTCTATCTCCCGCCCGAAGGTTGCCGACTGACTGACCTCGCCGAACGAGCCGGCAACACCAAGCAGGCCATGAACTACCTGGTAGACCATCTCATCTCCCGTGGATATCTCGAACGGATCCCCGACCCCACCGATGGCCGAGCCCAACTCATCCGCCTCTCGGAGAAGGGTCGCGACCTTGAACGGATCGCCAGAGTCGCAGCAGCAGAAGTTGAACAGGAGTGGAGAACACTACTCGGCGAGGAGCGCCTCATCCAGTTGCGGCAGGTTCTGGAAGCCTTGATCGCCCACCTCGAGAACAACAACTATCCGCCTGGCGTCGACACCCTGTTACGATGAGTTCACCGGCAACAGATTTCTGACAGACGGGGGATAGCTGTGAAAATCGTTCGCGCCAACGAGCACGACCGCTCAAAAGGCACCACGTTTACCGGCGAGGTCATTATGGAGCGGGTGCTCCAGCCGCAAACAGAAGGCGGCATGTCCGTCTCGATCGTCCACTTCAAGGATGGTGCCCGTACCAACTGGCATGTTCACCCCGGCGAGCAGATCCTGATCGTGATCGAGGGAGAAGGCCGCGTGGGCGATGGCAACGAGGAATACCTGATCGGCGTTGGCGATGTCGTTCACGAAGGGCCTGGCGTACGCCACTGGCACGGCGCAGCACCCGGCAAGAACATGACCCACATCAGCATCACCACGGTTGGCTCACCCGATTGGCAGGAATCGCCGGAAGAGTAACCTACACCGGCGGAAACCAGAGGTGGCCCTGCCTGTGGGTTTCGGCGCGCAGCAGGCAACCCTTTCCGTGCTGGCCCGGGCCGGAGGTAACGTAGAGCGTCGTGAGGTCCGGGCCACCAAAGGTACAGTTGGTCGGGTAATCAACCGGTAACGGATGCGTTTCGAGCAGGTCACCTTCCGGACTAAACACAGCAATCATCGGCCCCGGCCCACTCGCTCGCCAGCCTGCCGTCGCGACGATATTGCCGTCACGATCCAGACACATTCCGTCGATGCCACGATGCGGGTGGAAACTGTGGAGCACCCGTTTCGGGCCAAGTGTGCCGTCCGCCAGGATCGCATAAGCCAGCAACTCACAGCCGCCATCGCCGTCGGTAGGCGTCTCGGCGACATAGAGCGTCGACTGGTCGGGTGAAATCAGCAAGCCGTTGGGGCGAATCGTGTCGAACGTCATCCGGGAGATCTGCCAGGTGCCGTCGTCAGCAGGGCCCAGACGATAGACCGATTCGTGGTCAAGTTCCAGACCGTCCCGGTTGCCATAGCGTGGATCGGTGAACCAGACCCGTCCTTCAGCATCGATAGCCAGGTCGTTCGGGCTGTTGAGGCGTCGCCCCTCGAACGTTGAGGCGAGTTCTGTCGTCTCGTCGCCGTCGTAGCGCACCATCCGGCGGCCGCCACCCTCGCAGGCATAGAGGCGTCCTTCGCGGTCAAACATCAGGCCATTGGCACGATTCGTGTTTGCCCGCCAGACATCGCACCGCCCGGTTTCCGGGTCGTATCTGCGGATATTGTCGGCAACGATCTCGGTGAAGAGCAGACCGGAACCATCCCAGGCCGGCCCTTCCAGCAAGACGTCGTATTCCGCCAGAATCTCGAACTGCCAGGCTCCCGTTTGGCCCATCTTTCTGCTCCTTTCCGATCCCTCGCTCTGCTACAGTCTAGCCGGAGCAACCGGTAACTCAATACGCAGCAACGAAAGGTGGGTCTGGTGAGCGGACATACAGACAATGGTCAGAAAAAGAAGGTACTCGTCACCGGGGCCGAGGGTGTTATTGGCACGGCATTCCGGCAGCATTACGGCAACCGGTACGATATCCATTCCCTCACCCTGACTCCGCAGGATTTCCCGAGCCATGTCGCCAACATCGCCGACTTCGACGCCATGCGGCCGGCGTTCAACGGCATGGATGCGGTCGTTCACCTTGCCGCGTCGATCGATGTTCGCACGCCGTGGGAAGACATCCTGCCGAACAACATTATCGGTACGCGAAACGTCTACGAGGCGGCCCACCAGGCAGGCGTCGAGCGGGTGGTGTTTGCGTCATCCAACCACGCAATCGGCATGTACGAAGTAGATGGCGCTCCGGAGATTCATGAACTGGATGATCCGCGGGTTTACGACCACACCGCCGAACTCCGGCCGGATTCGCTCTACGGGGTTTCCAAGGCGTACGGCGAAATTCTCGGCCGCTATTATCTCGACCGGTTTGGCCTGAAGGTCTACTGCCTGCGGATCGGGTCTGTCCGCGCCGATGATGACCCGGTTTCCGAGTCGATCAAGGCGGCCTCGCCGCCCCTGCTCGACCTGACGGTCGAACAGCGGTTGCAGCGTTTCCGGGCTACCTGGCTGAGCAAGCGAGATTGCAGCCAACTCATCTCCCGATGCCTCGACACCACCGCAACCGACTGGGCCGTCGTCTACGGCATCTCCAACAATCCACGGCAGTTCTGGGACATCTCTCATGCCCGCGAGGTGCTCGGCTACGACCCGCAGGATTCCGCTCCGCTGTAGATCAAGGCAACGTCAGCGTATCCCGGATGCCGGGATACGCTGACCGCTTCTAATCGCTGACCTGGGAATAGCCAAGTTCCCGGAGTGCCGCGCGAATGAGGCCGGCATTGCGGTCGAGTTCTTCCGGGTCGGGGTTCTGGTCGGCGTTGGCAAAATCGAGATCGCTGACTTCATTGCGGATCGGCACCAGGTGGATATGGGTGTGCGGCACTTCAAGGCCGGCAATAATCACACCAACCTTCACCGGATCAAACGCCTGCTGCAGCGCCTTGCCGATAGACTGCGAAACCCCGGCAAGATGCGCCAGCAGGTCGGCATCGAGATCCAGCCAATGATCGACCTCTTCCCGCGGGACAACGAGCGTATGGCCGGGCGTCAGTGGTGCAATCGTCAGGAATGCCACACAACGCTCGTCCTTCCAGACAAACCGTCCGGGAAGATCACCGTTGATAATCATGGTGAACACACTTGCCATGCCCGGAGACTCCTCTCGCTGATGTCATCTGTTGCGGTTTTGCCCTACAATGCGCCAGACGTGGTTGCTGTCACGACTGGACACGCTGAATGGACGATAACAGAACCGTACGTCCTGGCAATCAGGGCGATTCCTTCGACGACGATTTCGTTGATGCGCTGGATGATATTTTCGGCGTGCCCGACCACGCCGCGAGTGAACCGGTGCCCGAACCACGTCAGCAGGAACCACTTCCCGGTGTTCACCCGTCTCCACCGGCGTCGCAAATACCACCAGCCTATTCCTGGCCCGAGCAGGGGATGACGGCCACGCCGCCCCCAACCACAGGCCGCACGGTTACCCGCGTGCTGATGATTGGTTGCGCTGCAATTGTCGCGCTGATGATTCTCTGTTTCGCGATTCTGGTGGTCATTGGTCTGGTTGCCGGCGACCCGGAGACCTCAACGACGCTGGTCACCATTTCGACAACCTGATCCGGCCCGGCGACTGCTTCCTAGCAGCGAGGATTGCGCCGCGGCGTGGAATCGTGATGGGTGGAGATGCCGCCCCAGATGGTGTTGACCAGTTCTTCCGCACCGGCGAACGCAGCCTGGGATTCATCCAGCCCGTGCCGGGAGATAAGCGTCCGGTAAACAACCGCTCCCGGGAAAATATCCAGAACCAGCTGGAGATCAAGATCTTTCCGCACCTCGCCCCGTTCCTGACCACGTTTGAGAATCTCGAGAATCGCCTTGCGCCGCGGCAACAGGGCATTTTCCCAGTAGATCGTCATGAACTCGGGATTGGAAATAGCCGCGCTGATGATTCTGCCGGTCATCGGGCCAATATAGGAAGCACTGTTCACCCGGCGGAAATCGAGAAAGAGGGCAATCAGATCATCCCGGGTATTGCCGGTGTCCGGCATCCGGACATCATCACTGAGTTGGCGCAAAGCCTCGGCAGTGAGTTCCTTCTTCGACGGCCAGCGGCGATAGATGGTCGCCTTGCCCACCTGCGCCCGGGCTGCAATAGCCTCAACACTCATCCCGCCGTAGCCAACCTCAACCAGCAACTCCATGGTCGCCTTGAGGATGGCCCGGTCTGCACGAGCACTGCGTGGCCGTCCCGGCCGCCGGACTTTTTCTGTCGTTTCTCCGGAATTATCCACTGTTTGCTGTGCGCGCTCCGCCGTAAACACTGCCTGCAACTTTCCACGTGACGAGATGTTTAGGCAGTCTAGCACGGTCTGACAGCAAATCAGGATGCTATTTACGGCTTCTCCGGCGCATTCGGGGTTTTCGGCTGGTCATCACGTCAGGTACCGGGTCGACCAATGGCTGGGTTGATACCCGCGAAGTGGCCGCATCACGAGGGTTGTAGCGCGAGAAATAGGAATAGAAGAGCACCATCGCCAGCAGCATGAACACGATCAGCACTCCGAACGTAACCCCGTACCCGTAGCGCACGATGATGATGCCGCCGAGGAATGATGCCAGGGCAAACCCGATGTTCCAGGCGCCGGAACGGTAGCCGAACACAACCGTTCGGGCTTTCGGCGGCAACACCCCGGCAATGTAGGAACTGTCAATCGGCCAACCCATATTGATAGATGCCGTGCGAATGACATAGGCAACAATCGCGATCCAGAGCGACGGATAGAAGATGAGCAAGGCGAAGAGCGGCAGCGGTGAACAGCGCACGAGCAGCACTGCCATTTGTGGCCCGAGCCGGGAGGAAAGATACGGCGAGGTCAGACCCAGCAGCGCAGCACCAAGACCGGAAATCGAGAAGATCAGACCAATCTGGCTCGCACTCGCCCCGATCGTCGAGAGATAGACGTTGTAGAACGGGAACACCATGCCGGCGCCGATGCTCATCATGCCGCCGACGGCAATGAACACGATCATGTGCCGGCGAATCCGCTCCGGGTCGGCCAGTTGCATCCCCGAGCTTGTATCTTCCGTCTGGTCTTCCGGCCGGGCATTCCGCACCCGGGAAGACATCCGGAGCAATGGCAGGTAGGCGAGGCCAGCAATCGCAATGCCGACCAGCATGGTGTAGCGAAACGCCTCGGCACTCGGAACATCAACCGGGAAAATCGCTGCCAGCGTTCGTGGAGTGTAGCCACCCACGAGACTGGCAAATGTCATTGACAACGAACCAAGAGAAAAGGTCAGCGCCGCAACGCCATGACGCTCGGCGCTCCGGGTGATCTCGACAATAAAAGGCATCACGGGAACAAAGAGGAAGGCCGTGCCGATACCACCCAGGATTGCCAACGCCAGCAATGCCTGGGAGTTGGTAATCAACGTGAGCAGCACATTTCCCGTCAGGAAGATGCCAAACCCGACGGTCACCACCCGCCAGACACCGAAACGATTCAGGGCAATGCCCATCGCCAGCGACATGATGGCAACACCGGCTGTGTGGATCGCGTTGAAGGCCCCGATGAAGTCTTCACGGAAGCCCAGTTCAAGGAGATAGAGGTTGTAAATGAGTTGAAAAATACCGATGCCGACGTTCGAGCAAAGTGTGAAAAGCAGGTAGAGTTTGATGTCTCCGCTGTACTGCCGAATCCCTTGAATATACGCCTGCATCAGTAATCCGTAGGCTCACCCGAACACACCGTGGCGATTATAGTCCCCGGTCGCACACCGTGTGCCCGCGAAGTATGCCGCGCCCTTTCCAGATTGGCGAAAATCAACAGGCTATCGGGTCAAATCGGGCATTGACACACGGGCATGGAATGCTACTCTGGGAGTGTCACAGACTTGCAGGGAATGCTGGCGACATTGCGACGGTCGCCCTGTGAGTGTGTGGGCCAAATTTCGTGTATGTCAACTGGAATCCGGCATCGTTTCGATTCCGATGCCTTTGGAATGACTTGGGAGGACGCGGCGATGGCCGACCCGATCCCCGGAGAAATCAGAGTCCTTGCCACCGAAACAATCCCTCCCGGATGGGCGGCCTGCAACGGACAAATCCTTCAGATCAGCGACTATCGAGACCTCTACGCCGTCATTGGCACCACCTATGGTGGCGATGGCCGGAAAACCTTCGCCCTGCCGGACCTTCGCGGCAGAGTGGCCATCCACAGCTATCCCGGCAAACTCAATTCCGGCGAGACCGGCGGTGAGGCAACACACAGCCTCACCTCGAATGAAGTGCCGGGACACGCACACGGATCACTGGGGCTGATCAGTGCAACAGGCGGTACCGGCGGTGTCCACCTTGCTGCGGCAGCACCGGCAGTTGGCGGTGCATCCGGCGGCACAGTGCAGGTGGCGGTTGCTGATACCGAGTCCAAAGGGGCCGGTCACGACAACATCCAGCCACATCTGACGCTCAACTTCGTCATCGCATTGCACGGCGTCTGGCCGTCACGAAAGTAGGACGCTGTGAGTACACCAATCGCCGGAGAGATCCGGATGTTTGCAGGAAACTTTGCTCCAGCAGGTTGGGCCTTCTGCGATGGCCAGGAACTGCAGATTGATGCATTCCCGGACCTCTATGCAGCCATCGGCTCCACCTGGGGAGGCGACGGCAAGAAGACCTTTGCACTTCCGGACCTGCGGGGCCGGGTCCCGGTCCATGCAGGACGAGGATTCACCTACGGCCAGGCAGGAGGAAGCGAACTGGCCGGCCTTGCGGCCGAGCACCTGCCGGGGCACCAGCACTCCGCCCGCTCGGCAAGTGGCGCAGTCGCTGTTTCCACCGGTTCTGCTGTCGGAATTGCTGTCGATGCGCGGCCGATTACCGGCACACTGGCCGAGGGCTATGCCTACGCTGCCGGTGCAGACAATCTACACGACAACGTCCAGCCATTTCTGAGCCTGCATTTCATCATCGCGCTCGGTGGCGACATCGAGCCGGTTTCGATGACCGGGCCAATCATCGGCGAAGTCCGGATATTTGCCGGACGGGGTGTGCCGAAGGGCTGGCGACGATGTGATGGACAAGTGCTCGAAATTGCCGAAAATCCGGAACTCTTCTCGGTGATCGGCACCACCTATGGTGGCGACGGCATCTCCGGATTCGCCTTGCCGGATATGCGGGAACGGGTAGCCCTGCATGCCGGACAAGGAGAAGGGCTTTCCTTGCGACGACTGGGTGAGACCGGCGGCGCTGCTGCGGTTGAACTCACCGAAAGCCAGTTGCCGTATCACTCCCACCAGTTGGTGGAATCTGCAAGCAGCGCTGCAGTCATCGTCAAACAATCGGGTGGTTCCGGAACGGTGGGTGGTTCCGAACCGCACAACAACATGCAGCCGTATCTCGTCCTGAACTATCTGATCGCCACGAAGGGCAGTGACGCCGTCTAATACCGGCACGTCGGGGAGAACGCACTACATGAAAACCAACACCAGCAAAGAAGAGGGACTGGCGAGCCGTTCGCTTGGCCGGCGTGACCTGCTCAAACTCGGAGCTACCGGCGCCGTAATGCCGGTTGTACTCGGGCCAACCACCGTGCTCGACCAGATAACTCCCGAAGACGAAACCCTGGCATCTGTCGTCGACCTACCAGCCGGACCATTTGCTCTCGGCTTTTGGGATGGCAAGGCAGAATCAGCCATCATCGATGCGCGGATCGCTGGTAAGGGCGATCCGGCCTTTGCAAAGTATGGCGCGACCATCACCATGATCGGCATGGCTGATGCCGGCCGTGCTGCCGCAGATTGCGGTTTGCAGTGTCTGGATATCGACCTGAAGATGGGTGAGGTCAGCCTTCGCACCTGGAGTTTCGCTTCCAGCCCGGTCCTGAATGTCAGTTCCCCGGCCACCTTTTCGGTGCCGGTCGAAAAGAAGACCGGTTTGCAGTTCTCGTTGCGATCGCTGATTGGCCGGGCCAACGGCACTCCTCATACGGCCAACCTGAAATTGACCACCGGCGGAGATCATGGCGTAGCAAAACTGCATGAGGGCTACTACGTGCTGGCCGTTGGCAATAACGGCAGGCGGTTCCGCATGAACTGGGCTGGCCATCGCATTGCCGGCGATGGCACGGGGCAGTCGCTCGTCCTGCGCAATGGCTCCGGGGTCGTACGCGATATGCCTTACCTGATTTTCACCGTTGCCCTGAACAAACCGGACCAGTCGTTCGTCTAGCCCGCTTTCCTGACGCAATCACAACCGGCCCGCTGATCTGGCGGGCCGGTTTTCGTTGTGCCAACTCAGGCAAAAAAGAACGGGCGGAGGCTTCCGCCCCGCCCGCTCCCTTGCACACCCACCCCCTGGGCGTTATCAGGATATGCGCTCCAGACCGAGCCAGATCCGCCGGATGCGGAGCACCGGCAGGTCGGTCACCGAGAGAGCAGCAAAGATACTGACATCGAACTCATAGTAGGCGTGTGCCTGTTCCGGCCTGATCCGGTTGAACCACGCCTGCATCTCGGCTGCCAGTTCGGCCGACAGGTTGTTGATGCCGGTTGCATCGGGCTTGATCTTGAACGGCATACGCTGCACCACCGGCATGTAGCTGATGTACTCGCCGAGTTGGTCCGGGCCCTTGGCCACAGAAGGCTCACCGCGCAGGCCACGGACGTCATAGGCATAGCGCACGCCGAGTTTGAGCAGGCGGTCAAACTGCTGGTCACCGGCCGTCGCGAAGAGTTCCTCAAACATCTGCCGGAGGTGTGCATCAAGCGACTTCGGCCCACCACCCGGAAGCACCACCGGCACGATAGTATCCAGCAGTGGTGTCACCTTGTTGACGAAGCGTGCTTCCGGTGTCTGGTACACAAACGCCGGGTTCGTCTGGCGACCACGCGATGGAGCGTAGTCCGGCGAGTTCAGCTTCAGGTTGCGAGCCAGCCGGATCGAACCCCAGGCATTCTCGGTGTTCAAAACATCCAGGTTCTGCAACTTGAACACCCGCGGGCGGTCTTCCGGAAGTTCCGGTTCAGTCCACGGATAGGTAAAGTCATGGGCGCCGTCGGGCCCTGCCGACCGGGTGGCTTCGACCATCGTGCCATCCACCAGCGCCACCGAAACGGTCGGCACCTGCACCTGCGGATGATCGTAGGCGCGTGCCAGCATCCGGATCAGCGCTTCATCCCCGTTCAGGAACTCCTCGAATTCATACTCCCAGCTATAGGGCAGCAATGCGTCGCCAAGTTGCTGGAGATCGCGAGCATTGTTTACCGGGTCCCACGATTCCCAGGTATCTGCGACACCCTCGACGATGTTGGCAAACCAGTCGATAGCGTTCACCACATCGTCCGGCGGGGTCGGCAGGAACGCCTTGGCTCCGTCGCTGAGCTTGTTGATATGCACCGCGATCGAACGTGGATACTCCCAGTGGAATCGAGCCAGCCAGTCGAACAGGTCGAGTTCTGCCTGGAGCAATGACCTGTTTGGATCGGGATCGGCAACGTTGAAGTCGACCCGGCTGAAGGTAGTGTCGTGGGGCACAGCCGGCTGGAGCATCGTGTAGTGATAGTTCCAGCCCTTGGCTTCCTGGATCGTCGTCACGTCGTCCGGATTCACGGCAGGCACCGCTCGTTGGCTCACCAGTTCCGGCTTGCGCGGATACTCGCGCAACGCCACCGGGATATCGACCCGGTTCAGGTTCACCTTGCGATCCGGTAGCACCAGGGTCAGCCAGGAGGATGCCTGATAGCCATCCTGCTCTTGCTGGATGTCGTGTTCGATGTGGGTAACGGCGTACTGGATATCGAGCGTCACCGCCGCATGGCTGTGTGTCCGGCCGGAACTGAACATCGCTGGCAGATACCGGGTTCCGCCAGCAAGCTCGACCTTCGCCGGCGCAAACGCATAGCCGGATTCCGGATCGGCATCATCCTGCACGGCCCCACCAGGACGCTCGGCAAGGAGCGATCCATAGGCACGCGGTGCATTGCTACCCGGCCCGGCAGTGTTCATCGGGAAGACGACCGCCGTCTCCACATCGTAGGCGCTCGAGAGTTTGACCAGCATCCGCTGGCGATACTGCTCCTGCGCCTCTTCCGTCATAGCCGGGGAAGATGGAGCGGGCTCGACAACCCAGGTCACCCGTTTGGCGATCGCGTCGGCGATCTTCTCCTTCGCAGCCACGATCCGGCCATACGGCCCCGGGCCATCGCCATCGGCGATCCGACGGGCTGCGACCGCCATTTCCGGAGAGAGGAACCGGTCGACCGCACCGAGGAACTCGCGGCCCCAGATGTCCATATCGATATCGGTGAAGCCGACCAGCGTCGTGTTGTCTTCCGGACCGCCATCCGGGCCCCAGTAGGCTTCCCGAACCGGCACTTCCGACCGGGTGCGCAGCACCTGGGAAAGCGGCGGCGGCGCAAAGAAACTCGGCGCTCCTTGCGTGTTGAACCACAGCCCCTGGTTGGCAGACATGCGAACGGCCCAAAGCGTGTGCGGTCCATCCTCTCCGAGGCCGGTCGCCACCTTGAACTCGGGGAAGGCCACCTCAAAGTCATGGGCAAACGGTTCGTAGGCCATCGACTGCCGGTTGTTCAGCCATTCAGCATAGGCTTGTTCGTCGGATTCCGGCGGCGCCGGACCGAAGTCGACAGCCTCGGTGACGGCGAATGCCGGCACCCAGGTAACAGCCTCGCGAATTTCCGGCAGGAAGTCGCTGGCTGGCCGTCCATCCATCTCGGCGATGAGATGTTCGGCACGACTGATGGAAAAATCTACCCGGATCGGGAAGATATCCAGCGGTTGGGCATCGCGCAGCCCCTTGTCGACGCTGGCAGTAAAGGTGATCGGAGCCGGTGGTGCAGACTGCACCGTCCGATCGAGGAAGTTGATAATCTGCTGGACGAAGCTCTTTACCGTCTCGACTTCGTTCGTACGTCCCATACCTGGAGCAACGGTCGTTCCAAACGAGATGGTCACCCCTGGCCCACTCAGCTGTTCCAGTACCTGCCGGTAACTGGTGAGTGCAGCCTCCCGGCGACCTTCATATTCGTTGGCCTGGCCTGCATCCGAACCGGGGCCGGCAACCACAGCATCATCATTTGTGTAACTGTCGGCATCGAAGGACAACACCACGTGCAACTGCCCGTTGGCGGTGAACTCATAGCCCAACCCGATACCGGACCAGGTGCCGGCGGCAATCAGCGGGTCGCTGTAGCGCACTGGTATCGGCAGCATGGCAAGTTCCTCGGAACCCGGGGCAAGCACCAGGCGATTGCCAAACACATCCAGGAACTCGAATCCGAGTGTCACCGTCTGGCCAACTGCCGAGTACCGCGGGGAAACGCCTGGCTGCGGATTCTTGAGATAGCGGAAGACCTTGATGCCATGTCGATAGACCCAGGTATCAGGATCATCTTCAAAGACCTGAGGGCCAACAGGCAGACCATGGATGCTCTGGTTGAACGGTGAGGAACCATTCGGATCAATGATCTGGTAGCTCAACAGGCTATAGAGTTTGGAAAGGTCGCCGGCAAACCGCTCTTCAGACATCGGCTCGCCAATCGGCGTGTCCGGCGGACGCTCACGCAGCAACTCAAACCCGACGGCGCCTTGCGCCAGTACCGGCGAGTATGAGTATTCCTGCGCGACCTTCGCATAGAGATCGACCTCGACGAAGTTCGGATCTTTCACCTGAAGCACGTTCGCCCCGGCAGCCGAACCATTGATCGAAACCAGCAACACCAGATCGGCCCGGCCATCGGCCGAGTCAAACGCTGCCTCCGGCAGGCCACTGCCATCGGGGCCGGCGCTGTTGTTATCGAAGTACATGTAGAACCCCGAGGCGTTGACAATGCTGGCTTCCCAAATGAGACGCAGCAGTGGCTTCGCCTGGGAGGAGTGGAAGTCGGCCGAGAAGCCCTCATGAGCCGGGACCAGTTGTTGCAACTGCGTGCTTTGCGGCGCACTAACGGTCGAGAGATTGACTTTCTGGATACCGGCGGTTGCGAATGGCAACGGATGCAGGATGCTATCCTGGCCCCGCATCCGGTAGAACAGACTGATTTCGGAACTGGTAGCCGTGCCGGCAAGGTACGCGCTGATGATCTCGCGAGTACGCTCGTCGGTGCCACCGATTTCGTAGGTGTTCGGGATCGGCTGGTCTTGCCGGCCTTCGAAGGTGTGGTCTGCACCACCTTCGTCCGTTGCGGTGACAGTCGTGTCCACCGTACGGTACACCCGTTTTGCAGTGAACGGCACCATCAGCGCCCAGTTGGAGTTCCACGTTTCCAGTTGGGTGCCGCCATCATTGAACTGGGTCATTTGCGGGAACGATGGTTCGTTGGCACGCTCCAGCAACCGGTTGACCATCACATCCGACATCGGGTAGATGAACCCGTTGTCGTAACTCAGCCGGGATCGGAACGCGAACATGCGGTCCTCGGACGCCAGTGGCGGGAGCACCGTCGGTGCGTTGAGTCCACTGTAGAGCGTTGCGTTCGGGTTCGCGTACGACAACGCACGGTAGTAATCTTCTTCAGTTGCCTGGTAGTTGAAATTGAGATTCATTCCTTGCGGCGAGACGTTCGCCCAGACTTGCCATTCGAAGCTCATGTTCTCGATTGGCAGTTGTTGGCCGGTAAGGGCATACAGGCCCTCTGCCGTCTGTGACAATGCCTCGTAATCCGGTGGATTGCCGTCGAAGCGACGCGGGATTCGCAAACCGTGAGCAAAGTAACGGTTGGCCATACGAATCACGGTATCGACCGGACTGAGGTCGTTTCCGGGAGCCTGCGAATTCAGGGCATCCTGAATCTCGATTACCGACACAGTCGGATTCGGATTTGACTGCGATGGCTGCAGGAACGGATTGGCGCGCGCCCACTCAACCACCTGGCTGACACCAGCCTTGATGATCATCTCGAAGAAGTCTTCGAATACCAGCTCGGCCATCGACTGGGTGCCGGTCTGCAACAAACTGCGCACCGGCTCGAGGTCGCTCTTGTCCAGAACATCGACCTTGAGCAGATCGAAGTAGGCTGCCAGATCGTCCAGGTATCCATCCGGCGGGCGATTGTACTCATCCAGGTTTCTTTCAGGATTGAGTTGTCCGGATGTCCCCCACTCCAGGGTCGTTTCCGGGAACGCCGGGAAGATTGCCAGATCAGCCCCTGTGGCTGGCTGGACGGTTCCGCGGGTCGGGAAGGTGGTGAACAGGAACGCACGCAGCGTCTCGTAGGGAATCAGTTGGTCAGGATTGCCGATAACCGAATTTGCATCAGGTTGCGGATTCAGGCGGCTATCCAGTTCTTCCAGCTGCTGCAGCGTCAACGTGGCATTGGTTGCGAAGTTTCCGTTCAGGAAGCTGGCGATAGCCCAACGCGTAGCTGCGGTGACGATGCGCCGTGCGTCTTCCATTTCGGTGGCGAAGAGCGCCACCGCGTGGGCACGTGGGCCAGGATTCGGCTGGGCGTCATCCTGCCCGCTGGTAATGCCAACCACCATCGTGAACCGCAAGGACTGTGGCAGGGACTCGAACCAGGTTTCCCCCGGCACTGTCGCCCAGGAAATCGGATCCGGATTCACCTGCAACAGGCTTCGCTCGATCGGCGCGGACACCGACTCCAGGTACTCCAGCCACGGCGGATCGCCCATCGGATTCGGAATCGAGAATTCGAAGGTGAATGATGCCTTGAAACTGAAACTGATACTGAACAGACCAAATGAAACCGACGCAGAAACGCTCACCGACATGGTGATACCGAAGCGGATATCACGGTAGGTCTCGAACACGAAGTGGAAGATCGCCTGCAGTTCGATATTGACGCTGGCCTTGATGATCTTGAAGTCGACATGACCGTAGATCTTGCCAATCAGGCCCGCCTTGCCGGATACCCGGAACCAATCCGGGAAGCGGGTGAGATCAGGCGAACCGGCGCCGGACCGGCCGTTCGGCCAGTACCAGGCCATCGCACCCTCAAGCATCGCCACCAGCGAGATCGTCGCCCCCGCCTTGAGCGGGCCGTAGTTCATTTCGCGGCCAAGCCCGAAGCGAATACCCAATCCCGCCTCGAACACGGGGTCGAACATCGGGTACTGGCTCTCCGGGCGGTTATCGGTCGGTTCGGTCAACACCGGAACCAGCAACGATGTCTTGCCGGTGAGGTAGGAGAAGTAGAACCCGACCGACCAAACCAGAGGAATCGGGATCTTCACCAGCCAGATGATGATCTCGAAGCTCAGCGAGCGACTGAAATCCCACTCGTAGGGGAATCCCAGGTCGAGTTTGAAATTGCCGTTGGTGTAGATGTCGATACCGATGATCGGCAGGGTCAGCGTGCCCTTACCGATATCCCAGCGCCGCAGGTAATCCGGCAACTGGAGAAGGATGTGGAAGACGCCGATATCATCAGTAACCGGCTTGTACAAGACCTGGAATTTGAAGTTGCTGATGAAATCGGGGGCATCGTCAGTGAACCCGATCAGGCCACCGTAGATCTGCAACTCCTGGGCAAACACTGCCGCCAACCGGATCACATTGAAGAGGGTGACATCAAAGCCGATCAGCAGACCGCCGTTTGGCCGGTAGATGGCGGTGAGTTGCTTGGCCGTGGATGTGGCATTGGTGCCGCTCCCACGAATCGGCATCTTGGCCTTCATCGTGTCGATCATCTTCTCGACACTGGTAATCTCAAGGATCTCGGCCTCGGTTTCGTTCAGCGGAACGGTGACCCGGTTGCCTACTCCCAGGTAGTCGAGGTGAATGATGTCAGAGTCCTTGGCGCCACCTGATGGTTCACCACCGGACACACTCCGCACAGTGAATGACTGGCTCTCGCCAACACCACTCTCGGCGTTACCTTCACCCGTCGTCGTGACATATGCCTTGACCTTGAACTTGCCGGATTGGGTGGCTGGCCACTCGAAATCGAACTCCGCTTCACCAGCCGACACCGAGATTTGCTGGGTGCTTGATGGCGGCGTCGGGGGCAATGGTTTACCGGTTACACCGGTTGGTGGGCTATCATCGGTCGCCAACACCTCGGTACGCACAGTGGCATTGACCATCATGTCGAAGGTACCGGTTGATACTTTCACCTTGATGCGTACCATCCGGCCCTGGTCAATAGGACCGGCCGGCGTGATCGTGACGCTTACTCCAACAGCACCGGTAGACGCACTGGCGCTTTCTCCCTCGCCCCGTTCATAGGAAACGAACCAGCCAAGGTTCGCCAGGCTCACCTTGTCAGACTTGCCGTTGAACGGAACAAAGAGAACCAGCGAGAAGTTGCCGCCTGGCGGGAGTTGCGTACCGAGAATCTTCAGGTAGGCGTTGCTGAGATACAGGCAGTAGACGTAGTCCTCGACACCATCACTGTCCAGGTCAGTAGCGATCTTCTGGAATCCGAAGTCGCTCAGGCTGACGATGAAGACGCCCTCGATGCCGATCTCTTTCTTGCCGTTTGCGCCCTTGCCGAGCGTGATGCCGAACGAGACATCGCCGCCTTCGTCCCCTTCCTCGTAGTCCGGGTCGGATTCGTCGATCGTCGGCCCCCAGGCGGCAAGGATCTGGATGGCGCCCTTGGGACCACCCTTCTTGAGCAGGCTCGAAAGCGGCCCCAGGTCCAGTGTGAAGGCAAGGCCATACTTCGGCTTTTTGGCTCCATTCCAGCCAGGAACGAAGGTCGGAACCTCGAAGTAGCCCATCTCCGCGAAGTTAATTCCGGCCTCGTTGTAGTGGAACGATTCCAGTTTCAGCGGGAAGTTCGCCAGCAGGCTGTTTTCGCGGAGTTTGCTCAGGCCCACGTCAACCCGCAGGTCGCCCGGACTGAACTTGTAGGTCGGCAGATACCGCTCCGGAACATGGTCCAGCGGAATCTCGAACTCCATGTTCAGCAGGAGATTGGTGAACTTCATCTTCTCGAAGGAGAAGAAGTCGAACTCCACCATGGAACTGAAGTCGATGCTGCCGGAGTACTTGAATGCGGCTCGCGAGGTCCGGCTGGTGCTGTTCGGAAGCACACAGGTATCCGACACCAGTTCCGCCTTGGTGATCTCCACCGAGTTCACGAGCGGCAGCACACCCTTGCCCTTGGAGTAGACCGTAAAGGCTTTCGGCCCGAAGACGAATGGCGTCGAGAAGCTGTAGGAAGGCTTCCCGCTTTCCATCTTGTAGGAACCTTCAAGGTCGATGTAGTTCCAGTTGCCAGGTTGGGCGTAGGTGTTCTCATCAAACAACCGCAGCATGACAATGCGGATATCACTGGCGAAATCTGCGATTTCGGAGTTCTCGAACTTCACCAGCAGTTTCAGAACGATGAACTCGTAAAAGAAATCCTCGCCAAGCCCCGGTGTGATCACCGGAGAGTCTTCATAGTCAATCAGACCAAAGATAGAACTGCGCTCGATGTCCCGGGCGTCCGGAGTCACCTTACCGATCGAGAAGCCGACGTGGTGAGCCTTGAACGCTGGCATATCGCGGATCCCGGCAAGAAGTGGCTGCACCTCGCAGGGCAACAGATCCGGCGGAACAGTGACGTTCAGACCGAGCACGCCGTGCCAGTTCGGGTTATCGAGGATAGTAACCAGATGCTCGTAGCCAGAGACATCATCCTCTTCGTCGGCCTCATCAATGGTCGTCCGGACATCCTCGATGAACTCAACCAGCCAGTCTCGAATACGGTCCGTTTCACCCCGGTTGAAGTCATCCGGACGCGACCACAGCAGCGAATCCTCGGCCAGTTCCGATAGTGGTTTGTTGACAAACTTGAAAATCAGGACGTTGTTGACGCTGTTCGGCCCGGAATCTTCCTGCGGGAGTCCGTTGGGTGCCTCACCAATATCGAAGCGGAACGGCCACCCCTGTACTCTCAACAGGTTATCGACAAACTGGCCGCCTTGTTCCATCAGCGCTTGCGGGTCAGTTGCGACCAGGAAGAGACGGCTGGCGGATAGCGCGTCCTGGAACTCATCGGAGATGTCCGCAAACCGCAGATAGTTCGGAGTGAACGGCGTGTCGTCTTTCGCCAGCGTCAGTTGCTGCCAGTCGGAGCCGGCCACCGTGACCAGCATGCCTTGCGGGGTGGTGGTGTAACGAGGTGCCGGTGTCTGCAACAGCGAACGGGTAACGCTCGGCATCTCGCCGGCAACATAGGTGATCCGGGTTTTGCGAGCCGGGTTCAGCGTTTTCTGCTCAAAGAGCAGGTACTTCTCCATGGTCATGAAGGCGCTGACGCGCTCATCCGGCGCAACAACACCGGAAAGTGGCGCCATCGGGAAGCAGTGGATTTCCGACGGGTCCTTGAGGCTGGCGGTTTCTACCTCAACATACTGGAGATAGTCAGTCGTCTCCTGGCCGTGGAGTGCGGCATCATCCGGCTGGGAGAAATAGTGAATGTGGCCATTTGGCCCGCTCGGGCCAGTGACACTCAACCAGGAAGTCCGGTATGTCGGATCGAGCAGTGTGCCGCCATTTTGCTGGATACGCCGGGCAGTGCCGTCGGCCGTGAATTCGAATCCCGGTGCATAGGCTGGCTGCTCCGGGAAGAAACAGAGCAGGTCGCCATTGACGAACGAGATGTACTCGGTGCCGGAGTTGCCACCCATCAACCGGTGGTAGGAGTCACCATCCGGGAAGGGCTCATCAACGTACATCGCGAACCGGCCAGTCGGCACCAGGTTATAGTGCCGGTCCACCTCGGCGGCACGAGACGGATACACGCCAGGGTTTGGAATGCGGGAGAAGACCAGGCCGGCATCATCCTGCGGGACCAGGTGCACCGGGTAGCCGTTGAAAGTCCGGAAATAGGATTCAAGCTGACCGTTGTCACCGTTCGCATTCCGGAACCGGAAGATCGAAGCCGCCTGGGTTGCCGGATAGAGCGTTGCAGCCAGGGTGATCGAGGTTGATTTGCCTGATCGGGTTGGCTCCAGATTGAGCAAGGGGAAACGCATGATCTGCTCACGCGGCGGATATGGCTCCGGCATCTCTGCCTCGGGAACCACGTAACAGATCGAGGTGTCCAGTTTCCCGACGTCAATATCGAACGCGGTCAGGTCGATAACCTCAAACTGCAGGCTGCCACGGTCCGGCCCCAACAAGGCGATGTCGATCGCTTCACCGATCTTGTCCATGTCGTATGGAGCACCGGCACGAATGTACATGTGATGACTCGTTGGCAACTCATCACGAGGGTCTCCGCCCGGTGGTGCAAGGTAGGGAGTGTTGAGCAGTCGGAACCCGTTGTCGGGATCGTATTCAAAGGGTGTGCCGGGCAGCACCATGATTTCCAGTTGCAGGAACCGGACCACCTGAGGCACGTTCTGCGTTCGCACGGCTCCGTTGATCCGAACCATGCTGAGGGTCTGGAGCCTCGGCATTGCCAGGGTTCCACTCACCCAGCCCAGGCTGAGGTGGTGGTTGCGCACATATCGCGGCAGCAACTGATGTAACCGGGATGCAAACGCGCTTGCAGCGTCTGCTCCAAGCGCGTTCATATCACCAAAATCTGAATGTGCGTCGAGGAAAAGGATGTAGCCCGCCCCGCCGGATGGATGTTGGAAGTCCCAGGCTTCCTCCAGTGTCATGGTTGGGGCCAGCTGTGAAGATTGTTCGGGTAATATCAGAAGTATTTCGCCGAGGTGGTTGCCCGGATCCGATCCGGAAGGGTTACCGACATACAGCGACGACGAGCCTAGGCGTTGAAAGAGCAGCACGAATCCTCCCCCGGAACAGGCACCTGGATCAATTGAACATTGGATCTGTTTTGATTCCTTACTGACATTATCAGCATTTGAGCAGCTTGTACACCCCCTTTTTCGACAAATTGTCAAAAAAAGACCCGCCGGTTGGCGGGTCTTTTCGCTGATACAGGTTGTTAGCGGGGCTATGAGATCTTGTCCAACCCCAACCAGAGCCGGCGGAGTCGCAACACTGGCAAGTCTGTTGCCGAGAGCGCTGCGAAGATCGCCAGGTCAAGCTCGTAGAATCCACGTGCCCGCGACGGATTGACCGATGCCATCCAGCTGTTCATCTGCGACGCCAGGCTGCCGGCAAAGGCATCCAGTTCGCCCACTGTTGGCTTCAGTTCGAACGGCAGGATCTGTGTCACCGGCAGGAAGGCCTGGAATTCGTAGAAGCCCGGGTCCTCCGGAACCTGTGCCGGGCCAATCGCCGGGCCGCTCTGTCCACGCACATCGTAGGCATAGCGGACACCAATCTTGATCAGCCGCGGATTCGGATTTGCCTGGTTCAACGCCGGCTCGAAGAGCTCACGCAGCAAGTTCGCCAGGTGCTGGTTCAGCGATCGCGGAGTTGTATCTCCACCGGTGATGTCGATTGGCCGCTTGTTGTCAATCAGCGGAGTCACCTTGTTCACGAAGCGCACCTGCTGCGTCTCGTAGATGAACCGCGGGTTCGTCGGCCGATGCGTGCCAATCCGGCTCAGGCTCAGGTTTCGTGACAGCCGGATACCGCCCCAGGCGTTTTCTGTGTGCAACACATCGAGATCATCCCAGGAGAGTGTGCGCTGCCGGGTTGCCGGCAGTTCACCGTTCCACTCGAACTGGTAGATGGCCGAGTTACCGTTCTCGGTCCGCGGTGGGCTGTACACCGTGCCATCTTCGAGCGTTACCTGGAGGCGCGGGAAGCGCTGCGGCTGATCGCCGGTTGAGGCGTGCTTGGTGATCTCGACGGTGATCATGGAACCACTCTCACGCCGCTCGATGTAGCCAAAGTCCCACGAGTATCGCTCGAGTGCACCCTGGTTGAGACGCCGGCTGGTGGTGTTGATGATCCAGTCACCCCAGGTATCGGCGATATCCTCTGCCAGACTTGCAAACCGGTTGAGAGCGCTGCTGGCGATCGAGCGCTCGCTCGACGACATGACCTTGTACCCCTTGGAGAGAGGTGCCAGATCATTCTTGAAGTAGGGGTACTCGTGGTGGAACCGGGCCAGGCAGTCCAGGAGGTCCTCGCCACCCTGCAACAGGTTGCGCAGCCCTTCCGGACCAACGTTGAAGACCACATCGGCGAAGACGCTATCCTGTGCCACCACCGATTGGTGGAAGGTATAGAAGTACTCCCACTCAGTGGCATCTGCCAGCGTGGAAACCGTGTCGATATCCACCGCCAATGCCTGCTGGTCGATCAGCGCCGGCGGCGTCGGGAATTCACGCAGCGGAATCGGGATGTCGATCACACCGAGGTCGAGCGACTTGTCCTGAATGATGAAGTTCAACCAGGAAGACGCCTCGTACCCACCCTCGGACGGCAGGTCGATATCGTGCTCGATATGCGACACCCGATAGTTCACATCCACATAGATGCTTGCCTGGTCGCGTGCGCGGTCGGCATCCACCAGGAACGGCAGTTGTGACGCGCCACCGGTGATATCCACCTTGGCCGGCGAGAACCCGAAGTCATCCATCGAGCCAGACTTGCCGGCAACACTACCGTACAGGCGTGCAAGATCGGCGTTATTGGTTGTCGACATCGGGAAGACCACAGCGGTCTCAATGTCGTAGGCAGACGACAACTGGGTCAGGATGCTTTGGCGGTACGCCTCGCGGGCGGCAGCCAGCGCTTCGGGCTTGTTCTCATCCTGGACCAGGACGTTGGTAACGCCGGAGGAAACGCCGTCAGCCAGCTTCTGCTTCGCCTCAAGCAACCGTAGATAGGCATCCGGGTTCACCTTGCGGGCAGCCGGCGCCATCATCGGGCCAAGCAACCGGTCGACCTCGGCAAAGAACTCTCGACCAAGTTCGTCCATATCGACGTTGGTAACCGTCACCGGCGTATCCGGATCGGAAGTCGGACCCAGCTTCATCGGGATATCGGCCCGGGTCATCAGGGTCGTGGAAAGCGGTGCCGGTGCGAAGAACGCCGGTGTACCGTTGACCACAGCGCGCAGGCCGGTGCTGCCGGAGACAAATGCCAACCGCACTGCCCAGATGGTGCGCGGGCCAGACTTGCCATTGCCGGTTGCGGCGCGGAGTTCCGGGAACGCCGTCTCGAACGCCCGGGCAAAGTCTTCCAGGGCGATCTTCTGACCGTCGGTGTAATTGCCCGCCGGCGGCGGCTCGACGTCCTGCGGTGGCCGGGTGATTGGTTCCGGCGGAACGATCGTCGTCGCATTCTGCGAATCCGGCATGTTGTCCGGAGATTCGACCATATCCCGGTCACGGGCAATCGAGATGGTTGTTTCAACCTCGAACGTGTGGCGGGTGTTGACGTTGCGATCGGACTCCGTGATGTTGGTCAACTGCAGCGTCAGAACTGACGGAGCAGCACCGGTGCCACGCAGGTAGTCGAGCACATCATCGATGAACCCGTTGAGGGCGGACTTGATATCGACCGAGCGGTTCGGGGCAATCGTTGAGCGCAGGGTGGCAGAGACACCCGGGCCGTTCAATTGCTCGCGGGCCAGCAAGTACGCCTCGATTGCAGCGGGAACGTTACCGCCATTGATCGGGAATGCTTCTGCGGCAAACGATACGGTGGCAACCAGCGTTCCGGTTCCACCGGAACCGGTGAACTCGTAACCGGTTGCAACGCCCGGCCACTGGCTGACACCGATGATGCTGTCGGTGTACTTCACGCGAACATCGGAAAGCATCGGCCGCGGCGATGGCAACAGATTCCCGAAGATGTCCAGGAACTCCAACTGCAGGCTGAACGGCTTGTTGGTACCGGCGTAGATATTTGGCTGTGAACCGGCCGGCACATCCTTCGAGAACGGATAGACCCGGATACCCTGCCGGTAGACCCATGGCTTCGAGGGATCGTCCGGGTCTTCCGTGGACGGGCCAACCGGCAGACCACGCATACTCTGCCGGAAGTGATCGTTCTCGATGATGTTGTAGCTCAACAGGTTGAACTTGCTGCCGAGGTCGGTCGCGATCGACATGCCTGCAGATTCCGGGTTCGGCCGCTGCAAGGTGAAGCCAACCGCCCCCGGTGCCACCGACGGCAGGTACACGAGGTCGCCGGTCTGCAGGTAGAGATCGGACCCTTCCTCGAAGTTGGCCATATCGATGATCAGCGTATTGGCATACGGCCGGAGGCTGTCGAACGTAACGTACAGGGACATCGGTGCGAAGTTCGACCGTCCCTGGAACGCCTCGTCCGGCAGACCATTATTCTCCTCGGCGCCGTTGTCGTAGTAGAGGTAGTATCCCGGCGAGTTGACAATGCTGGCTTCCCAGAGGAGACGCAGGAACTCGCGAGCCTGGCCAGTCGTCATGGCTGCCGAGAACTCGTCAGCCGCCGGGTGAACCACCTGCTGCAGGCCAGTTTGCGGTGCGCTGACTGTCGAAAGGTTCGTCTTCATGATCAGCACGTCCGGCGATGCACCCAGATTGTCGCCAACAATGCCGTTTACCTTGGCATCCACCTCGTAATAGAGGCGCAAGCCGGAGATGGAATCGCTCTGGGCAGACAACAGCTTGTCGATCAGATCGCGGGTGCGCTCGTCTGTGCCGCCGATCATGTACGTATTCGGGATGAACTGCGCCACATCGGATGCCGTATCGTCCGGATCCGCATTCGGGTCGACCGGTCGCTCAACCTGCTTGGCCGAGAACTGAATCCGCAACGCCCACGTGTAGGTAGTAACAGGACTGGTGCCATCCGGGTTGTGCAGCGTGTGCGGCCCTGCCGGCACGCCGTCCCGCAGGCGGTCCATGAGTGCTTCGGAGAACGGATACGTCGTAGCGACACGGGTGAACGTATCGCCGTTTGCGGATGTCCCCGATTTGCGGTCCAGATGCAGCGGGTTGGCGAAGGAGAATCGCCGGAACTCCGACTTGATCGGATTGATCCGGGACGGCCCGGTCAGCGTGCCGATGTATGGATTAGTTGTGGCAACCAACGCGATGTTCGCCCGGTCCTCGTCGAGTGCCTCGTCCTCTTCGTCCATCACCTGTTCAGCAACTGACATGGTGACAGGAGAGAAAGTAACCAGCGAATGTCCGCCCGTCCGCTTGGAGAGGATCATCGACCATTCCGGATAGAATGGCGGATCGGGATCTTCCTCCTCATCCTCCGCCTCTGGTACGACCAGCGGTTGGAGGTTGAGCGGGAACTGCTGCCCGGTCAACTCATACAGCGGAACAGCACTGTTGGAAAGCGCGATCATGTCATCGGAAAGGAAGTTCGGCGGCAGGCGCAGGCCGCTGAAGAACGTTCGGGTTGCCATCTGCCCAACGACAGTGAAGTCAGATGCCATGGCAGACATCAGGCCCGAGATCGTTGATGACCATCCCTCGCCCTGGTTCTGGGCATACTCGATTGCCCGGTCGACGCCGGCCTTCACCAGGAACGCGAAGTAATCCTGGAAGACATGGGTCGCCATCGACGGGCCATCATCATAGGCCTGGTCAAGGATTCTGTTGGCAATGCCTTCAATGCCGGATTTGTACTCGACATCAACGAGCAACGCATCGAAGTAGTCCGCCAGGTCCTCTTCATACCCGTTGCTGCGCGGGTTATAGGTGCCGAAGTCGATCGTGACCTCGCCACCTTGCTGGCCAACGGTATGAACCTGCGCTTCCGGCACCATCGGGAATGCGACGGCAGTAATCGGCTGGCCATCATCTTCCATCGGGGTTTCCAGGATGGAGATCGACGAGTAGTTCGCGCTCAGGAAGCTCATGATGGCCTGGTAATCCAGCGGTGTTGCACCGCCACCGGCCGGTGTCGCCAGCGTACGGGTCACACTGAAGCGGTCGTTCAGCGCTTCCAGGTCAGCAAGCGTGACGGTTGCCGAACCGTCATAGGTCGACTGGCCCTTCTGCAGGCCGACCGCCCAGGCAGTCAACGCCTCTGCCAGCTTGTTGAACTCTGTGGTTGAGATCGACAGACCAGCAACAACGTACGTCCGACGGCTGGATCCTTCACCAGCCGCCGTCACCTGCGGCGAGAAGTACAGCGGCAAGACGGTATTCGTTGCGGTGGTCTTGAAGGCATTCCAGGAAACAGCCGAGTCTGCCTGCAGGAGTCCGCGATCCAGTGCGTGCAGCAGCGGCGGATACGGGTTCTCGAGTTCGTCGTTCCAGCTCGGCCGCGGCTGGGTGTTCTTGATCGTGAACTTGAAGCTGAAGGTGGCCGAGAAGCTGAAGCTGATCGTGATATTGATCCGCTTGCCAAAGATCTTGAAGCTGCCGATGATGATCGTCACACGAACCGAGAGGCTCATCTGAACCCCAATTTCGGTGTCGGCATACGATTCGAAGGTGAACAGGAAGACCGCGCTGGCAGAGACCTCGAGACCGAGCTTGATGATACCGAAGTCGAGAACGCCGTAGATTTCGGCTGCCAGTCCTGCCTGGCCCTTGACCTTGTACCAGTCCGGCGCGTTACCAACCGAAGACGAGGTGTCTCCAGGCAGGCGATGCCAGGCCAGGGTGCCTTCCAGAATCACCATAATGGCGACGGACAAACCAGCCCGCAGCGGCCCCTTCTCGATTGACTTGCCAAGGCCAATCTTGAAGCCAATGCCAAACTCCAGCACCGGGTTCCAGGTGTGTTCACTACCCGACTTCCAGGCAGGAGCCTTGGTGGACGTCGCACCGGAAAGCTTGTTGAAGTAGAACCCGACAAATCCCTGGATCGGAACCGGACCGGCCATCATCTGGACTGCGAATGAATTGCCCCAGTTGCCGCCGGCCGGGAAGCCAAAGTTCAACTTGAAGTCGCCATTGGTGAAGATATCGATGCCAATGACCGGGATCGTGATCGAGGCCGCACCCAGTTCAAACTGCCGGATTGCATCCGGAATCTTCAACTGCATCTGGTAGACGCCGAGGTCATCCGAAAGCTTCTTGTAGAGAATCTGGAACTGGAAGCCCTTCAGTGGCTTCGGAGCCTTGTCAACAAAGCCAATCAGCGCACCATAGAGATTGTTCGGCTGGGCAAACAGGAACGCAATCCGGATGACTTCCAGGATCGTAAGATCGACGCCAACAGTCAGCCCGTATTCCGGGTTATAGACCTGCTCGAGGTGTTCCCGTAATGCATCGCCGTTCTTGTTGGGGAGCATCTGATCATTGAGTGCCTCGAACACGTCTTCAATGGTGTTGATCTGAAGCAACTGCAGGTTGCCTTCCGGCATACCCACACGCCAGCCAACGCCCAGGAAGTCGACCTTGAGCTTGGTCGGCTTGTCCTTCTTGGCGTCGCTGTACTGGACCTTGATGCTCGTTTCCGCCCGCAGGTTATCAGGAGTAAGAACTCCAATAGCCTCGATCTTGGCAACGAGCGTGTAGTCTCCCGGAACTCCGGCACTCCAGGAGAAGGTGACTTCCTTCTCGTTATTCTGGGCATGATCCAGTTCAACAGTGTGCCGGTATGGTGTTGGGTGCCGGGTCAGATATTCATCTGACTCGGCTTCAAGCAGCACCACAACCTTCACCACACCGGTCGGGGCGGTGCTGGTGTTCTCCACCTTGACCTTGACGTCGATTTTCTGGTCAACCTGGATGGTCGAGTTCGGCACTTCGGGCGCATTGACCTTGATGTCGAACATGTGGGAACTACCGCCCCCGCCGCCACCGGACCCGTTGTAGGAGGCGTAGCCGCCGATCGCCTTCAGATCCACCTCCCCGGTGCCGGAATATGGCACGAAGAGCAGGAACGAGAACGTTCCGCCCGGCGGAATCTGCTGCTTCATGATCTTGATGTAGGCGCTCTTGATGAAGAATGCGTAGAGGAAGCCTTCGCCATCGGCCGGCCTCTCCGGGAGCTTCAGGAACCCGAAGTTCTCGACACCGATCGCAAACACGCCTTCGATACTGAACTCGCGGTTACCATCCGATGACTGGCCAAGCTTCAGACCAAACGTTGCCCCGCCACTACGTTCCGACGGAGCCCAGGCAGCGATGATCTCGATCGCCAGATTGACGCGTTTCTTCGCGTATGCGCCGGTCAAAGGGCCAACGTCGATGGTGAAGGCAAGCGCGTATTGTGGCCGGTCGGCCTCGCCCCATCCGGGGATCATGTTCGGAACGTGCCAGTATCCCAACTGGGTGATATCCAGCTCCTGCGGAGCGTAGTGGAAGCTGTTCAGCCGGATCGGGAAGTTGCTGAACAGGCTGTCTTCACGAGGCTTGCTACCACTCACGTCAACACGCAGGTTGCCGGAGTCGAAATAGAAGTCGTCGGACGTCGGCAGCACCGGAATGCCATTCGTATCGAATCCGAATGACATACCAATAATCATGTCCGTAAAGGGCAGCTTGTCGAACGAGAAGAAGTCGAAGTCAAGGTTGATTCTGAAGCCCAACGAACCCCAGAACCGAAACTCGGACTGCACCTTCATATCCGGGTCAGCCACGAGCTTTGCCGGATCAACACAGGCCGAGGTCAGGAACTGGACCTTGGTGATGTACATGTAGTGAATGAGCGGCGGCACGTTGTTGGTCGGGATGAATTCGAACGGGTCGTGCTCCGCAATCACCTCGAAGGTGTAGGTCGGAACGCCATCAAAGGTCTGATAGGTGCCTTCCAGTTGCACCGAGTCAATCGTCACCTTGCCGCTCTGCGGGTCGGTGAACGCCGGGCGAATCTTCTCGTCAAAGGCTCGCATGATCCCGAGATCAACCGTGCTGGAGAAATCTGCGATCTCGGTGTTGGCAAACCGCACCTTGAGGGTGCTGACGTAGTACTCGTAGTCCACTCGCGGGTTGGAGAGACCGGCATCGTCGTCATAGTCGATCAGGCCGAAGATCGAGCTCTGATCCATCTCCAGTGCACCACCGGTGCCGGCAGTAACCTTGCTGATCCGGAAGCCCAGGTGGTGAGCCTTGAAAGCCGAGAAGTCGCGCATACCGCCAAGCAGACCCTGAACTTCACAGGGCATTTCAGCTAGCGGCACCGTGACATTGAACGCCAGCACACCGGTCCAGTCCGGATCGGTCAGCACATCCTCGACCAGTGAACTGTAAAGCTCCTCGGAGTTGACGTCTTCCGCCTTCTCCTTGGCATCCTCAATGATCTCACTCAACCATTCCTGGACGTCGTCGAGGTCATCGTTGAACGTGGCCGGCGATGCCCACTGCGAGGTATCGGTAATCAGATCCTCAAACTTGCCCTGCTTGAACTTGAAGATCAGGACGTTGTTGTAGCGGTCCAGACCTGAACCTGCCGGCAAGCCATACGGGTTCTGGCCAACTTCAAGCCGGAATGGCCAGCCGGTGATTTCGATCAGGTTCTCCGGGTCGGTTACCGGGGATTCCTCCACGAGGCCAGGCTGGGTAATCACAAGGAACAGTTCGTTGGTGTTCAGCGCATTCTGGAGTTCATCCGAAACGTCCTGAATGCGGAGATGGTTGACGCCGTCATAGGCGAGCGTCATCCGCTTCCAGTCGGTTCCATCCAGGTCGACAATCATGCCCTGCGGGGTGGTCGTTTCCTGGGTACCCGTCTGGAACAACCGGCGGCTGGTAACCGTCGCCTTGCCGGATGGTGCGTTGGCCGAAATCCGGTTCTTGCGCGTCGGGCTCATGATCTCCTTTTCGAAGACCACGTACTTGCTCATGTCGAACTCGGCTGCAACGCGCGGGTCGGGAGCGAACACGCCAGAGAGCGGCGCAATCGGGAAGGTCAACACAGCGTCCTGCGATGTGCCGGTCAGCGGCAGCAGGTCAGACGCGGCAACCTCGACGGACTCCAGGAACTGCCCACCATTCGGAGCATGGAGCACATTGTCGTCCGGTTGGGCGTAATACTGGTTGATATGCCCGTTCGGGCTGGCCGGGTGCGGGCTAACCGTCGCCCATGACGTGCGATAGTCGCTGGTCAACAAATCGTCGCCCGGTACGACCTGCTCCAGCCTGCGGGAGAGATCGAACCGGTCCGGCCCGTAGCCATTCTGGCCCGGGAAGAACGCCATAACGTCGCCGGGGGTGCTGCCACGGCGTGGCATGAACGAGATGAACTCGTTACCGGAGCTACCACCACGCAGCCAGACCATGCCGCCGGTGTCGCCCTCCGGGTCCACGGCCAGTTCGAAATAGCCGGACGGTACGAGAGCATAGTGGGTCTCAACCTCGGCAGCGCGCGACGGATGGACGCCAGGATTCGGCACGTGGGCAAACACCAGCGAGGCACCATCGGACGGAATGAAATAGATCGGGTGGCCGTCGTAGGTGCCAAAGTTCGAGCGCAGGCGTGGTGTGCCGTCGCCATTCCTGCGAATCTCGAACCGGGAGTTCATCTGGTTGGCAGCAAACAGAACAGCCCGGAGGCTGACCGTCGATTCCCCGGTCTTCGGATCGGCGAGATTAAACAAGGGGTAGCGCAGCGACTGGTCGCGGCCCCGCTCCTGATCCGGCGCGACGTAGTAGATGGCAGCATCAAGCACGCCGGCATCAATCTCGTCGGCAATCAGGTCATTCACATCAAAGGAGAGGCTGCCCCGGTTGCCCCCCAGCAACGGAACCTCAACCGTTTCCCCTACCTTGTCGATATCGCGTGGAGCGGCTGAGCGCATGTAGATGCGATAATGCGTCGGCAACTCGACATTGGGATCAGACCCCGGAGGCGCAAGATACTCGGTGTTTTCAAGCACGAATCCGTTCGGGCCGAGCGTTACCGGTACGGCCGGAAGGAACATAATCTCGATCTGCTGGAACCGGATAATTTGTGGCAAATTTTGCGTTCGAACAACATCTCCGGTACGAACCATCGTCAGGGTTTGCAAACGGAGGCTCGCCAGGTTACCGGCATTGCCGGACACCCAACCAAGGCTGAGATGATGATTCCGGACGAACCGTGGCATCAGTTCATGCAGACGGTTGGCGAGTGCCTCCGAAAGCGTCCCGAAGCCAGCATCCGGCGGGGCGAAGAGGATGTACCCCGCGCCGTAGGTGGCGTTCTGGAATTCCCATGCTTCCTCGAGCGTCATCGTGGCTGGAGGAACCGGGATTTGGGCCGGCAGAATCAGTAAAACTTCACCATGATGCCCGCTCGAACTATCTTGCGGCGCCCCCTTGTAAAGTGTCGTATTCCCAAACCTTGTGAACAGGAGCACACGCCCTCCTTGGGGTCGATCCCCGAACTGATCAGTCGTGAACCTTGTGTCATTCGTTAATTGCTCAGACAATAGCAGTCAGCGTGCCGTTTGTATAGGGATGAACCGCTTAATAATCCTTGAATTTTCCAAACTCTCCGGACGGCCCAACCACGGTCGGGCGTGCGGTCAATGAAGGAACGAGAACATGCCCTCAACCACCATCCAAATCCTGGAAGAACTCTCCAATGCGATCGGAATTTCGGGCCACGAACATGAGGTCCGGGCAGCGATTGAACCGCACCTTGAAGGTCTGGTCGACGAAGTCCGAACCGACACTCTGGGAAACCTGATTGCCACCCGGCGCGGCACCGGACCGTACACCCTGATGCTGGATGCCCACATGGACGAAGTGGGCTTTCTGGTCTCGTACATCGAACCGGATGGTTTTCTTCGCTTCGCCCCGATCGGCGGTTGGGACCCGCGGATTATCCCGTCACACTCCATGACAGTTATTGCCGATGATGGTTCGCGTCACCACGGGGTCATCGGAGTCCCGCCCCCGCATATCACTCCGCCGGCCGAGCGCGAAAAGCCGCACAAGATGGAAGACCTGTTTGTTGACATTGGAGCCGCCAGTGCCGCCGAGGTTGCGGCACGTGGCATCCGGATCGGCTCTCCGGCGGTTATCGCCTATCCCTTCGAGCAGATTACCGACCATATTGTCCGCGGCAAGGCCCTCGATGACCGGGCTGGTTGCGCAGTACTCATCGAGACGCTCCGCCGGTTGCAAGGTAGCGATCCGGAAATCACGGTCGTCGCGAACTTTGCGGTCGCCGAGGAAGTAGGCCTGCGGGGAGCCGAAACAGCCGCCTACCAGATCGAGCCGGACTTCGCGATTGCCGTTGAGGGCACGATTGCTGCCGATACGCCCGGCACCATCGCCCGCAAGCAACCGACCGGGTTCGGCAAGGGTCCGGCCATTTCGGTACTCGACAACAGCATGATCGTTAGTGGCCGGATGATCGGGGCACTCACCGGCACCGCTGATGCAGAGAGCATCCCCTGGCAGTACAAGATTCCGGCCCCGGGTGGCACCGATGCCGGAGCGATCCACCGGAGCCGGGGAGGCGTACTGGCAGGCGTTGTCTCTGTCCCCTGCCGATACATCCATTCACCGTTCTCGCTCATGCGGCTCGACGACTTCGGACATGCAGTTGACCTGGTAAGCGCATTTGCTGCCGGTGGTTGGAAGCGGTTGATCGACTGACCTGCGGTGCAGGAATACTCATCCGGGTTACAGGTAAGGAGCAACTCCATGGCCATTGATTACGGTATTGATCCGGCGATGGTTGAGGAATATATCCAGACACTTGCCACCTACGGCAAGCATGGTGAGACCGGTGTCTGGCGTCCGGTCTACTCCGAAGCGTGGTTCGGCGCACAGCGACAACTTGCTACCTGGATGGAAGAGGCCGGGCTGAATGTCTGGTGGGATGCTGCCGGTAATGTCTGGGGACGACTGGAAGGCACCGAACCTGGCGGGACGATCGTCTCCGGATCCCATGTCGATTCCCAGCTTCCCGGCGGACGCTACGATGGAGTGCTCGGCATCCTTTCTGCGCTGATTGCCGTCCGCCGGCTACGGGAGCAGTTCGGACAACCTCGCAAGACGATTGATGTTGTCTCATTCTGCGAGGAAGAGTCGAGCCGATTCCCGCAAACCCGTCACTGGGGTTCACGCGCCGTTGCCGGCGAGATTGTCCCCGAAGACATGGAGACAATCCTCAGTTACGACGGTGAGCCCATCGGCGAGGTGATGCGGTCGGTCGGGTTCGACCCGGAACGAATTAGCGAGGCGAAACGCGACGACATCGATATCTACATCGAACTGCACATCGAACAGGGGCCGATCCTCGAGCAGCAGAATGTCCCGGTGGCGGTGGTGAGCGGGATCACCGGCATCCGTCACTATCACATCACCCTGCAAGGGCGGGCTGACCATGCCGGCGCCCGGCCGATGGACCTTCGTCGAGACCCGATGGCCGGTGCTGCCGAAATGATCTCCAACGCGATCAATACTGCCCATCGCATGGGCCGCCCGGCAGTGACGACTTGCGGCAAGATGATCGTCGAGCCGAACGCTCCAGCCATCGTGCCGGAACGCGTCACCTTCACCATCGATGCCCGGCATCCGGACCCTGCCCAGCGGGAACTGCTCTACCAGCGGCACGAGGCCATGTTCCGTGAGGTCGCCGCCCGGCGCGATCTGGAGATTTCCTGGACCATCGGGGCAGAACACGATCCCACCCCGTCCGACTCCGAACTGGTGGAACTCTTCGAGAACGCCGCCCGTGAGCAGGAACTACCATTCATCACGATGGCCAGCGGCGCTGTCCACGATGCCAACCGCATGGCCCACTACGCCCGGATGGTGATGCTGTTTGTGCAGAGCAAGGATGGCCGCAGCCATACACCGGATGAGTTCACCAGTGTGGAACACGCTACCGACGGCATCCGGCTACTGGCAGCCGGCCTCCACAAACTGGCGTATCAGGAACGTTAGTCGTCTTGACGGAACCTCGGGGGAATCAGCGGCGTGATCTTTCCTGTGCGACGTGCAGGAACCGAATTGACCGACACCTTGCGAACCGCGGCAACGTCCGGAACGTTCCGCTTGCGACGGACATAGCCAACCCGGAAACTCGCCAGAATCAGGAGCAACCCGGCGATCAACATGGCAATCGCCGGGTATGGCGGGGTGGATGATGGCTCCTCGCCGATGCGGAACTCGAAGTCGCTGCGCTGGTCCATCAACTCACCGGTGCCACTCCGCACCTCGATACCGGCCCGGTACGCCCCGTCCATAAGACCGCTCCCGAGATAGACCGGGACACGGATGGACGTCTGCGCCGGGACGCTGCCCGGGGCAAGGTCATGGGTAGCAACCTCTTCACCACTCTGGTGGGAGACGGTGACTGTGCCGGTATAGCCAATCCGGCCACCGGTGTCGTTGGCGATCGTCACAACAATCACCGGTTGTCCATTGACCGTCTCGTGAGACACCCGGTCGATCATCAACCGCGAATCGTCTTCCTGAGCGATGGTGATGTGTGCGCCGGCGAGCAGGATGAACCCGGCCACCCAACAAGCAACCATGCCGGTGAGCCGGCCCATCCCACGCCAGTTCATCTGCTGCTAGCCAACATGCACCGAAAGGGCCTCGCCCAACGCCTGGAACTCATTCACCCAGCGTTTTGCCGACAGGTCTCCGGCAGCCGCCCGCTCCTGCATTCCAGGGTACGTTTCCTGTACCACCCGGTAGAAGTCGTTCTGCGGTTTGCGCAGATCCACCTGGAACGGCATGGTCGCAGCAAGTTTCACCATCGTGTGCAGTCGCTCAAGGTGCGCAACCCGGAGCGGGTGCCGTCGGAACTGGCTAGCCATCCGCTCGATAGTGTGCTCCAGAACAAACCCCAGTCCCTCTTCATCAAGGGTAATGCCCCAGTTCCGGGTCTCTTCAACCAGTTCGACAATTTCGTCAAACTCCAGATCCCCGCTCCTGAATGCCCGGCGGAGTTCGGTATTCACTACCACCTCTGCCGCAAGTTTCAGGGAACCGGGCACCGGTGCCCCGAGGTTCACCAGGAACCGGATCAGCGATTGGTTATCTTCGTAGACTGCCCGGTAGGTGCGCTCCACCTCGGACAGGGTGGAATCCATCACCTCGTCAAGAATCCGCCGCTGTTCATCACGGAAGAGTGAACGCAGCGAGTAGGAATGATCGTCGAAATGCCGGTCAAGGGCACGGATGGTATCGGAGTAATCCGCCCGGCGGAACGCTCCACCGACGTCGGCCATCATCCGGTCGAACGCTTCCTGACCCTGGAACCGGCGAACACCACCATCCAGGTTGTGGTCGCCCAGATGCAGAACCGCGTAGCTCATCTCCTCGACTTCCCGGGTGATCCGGGAGGTCAACCTCACCCGTCCGAGCGCCAGCCGGGAGCGTCCGCTGGTCGCAGTTTCCCGTTGCAGGTTCTCGACATCGTAGCTGTAGATGCTGCCGGCTTCTTCCTCATCATTGAATAGCGAGGTCATCGCATAATGCGCCGCAACCGCCGGCAGGTCAACCACCATCGGCCGGACATGGGTGCGGTAGACATCCGCCCCGGTTCCTTGCCCCGGAATGTTGCTGACCGCACCCGAGAGAATCTCCAGGAACGGTTCTTCAAGCGACATCTCGAACAGGTCCTCAGCCAACTGGATTGCCCGGGCAGCGTAGGCCAGCACCTGGCGGGTCTCGATGCGGCTGACATCCTCGAAGAACCAGCCACAGCTGGTGTACATCAGCAGCGCCTGCCGTTGCAGCTCAAGCAACTTCAGCCCCCGGACAGTCTCATCCTGGTCAAGCTCGCGTCCGGCAAGCTCCCCCAGTACCCGGTCGACCTGGGCACGTGAGCGGTCGAGAATAATCTCGATGTACTCATTGCGGGCATGCCAGGGATCGGCAAAGAGACGACCGGCCATCTCTTCCCACGGGCCAGCGATGGTATCCCGCAGGTAGTCCAGTGCATCACGTAGCGGCCCCCGCCAGTCGGTGTTCCAGTCGGGCTGGTCCGGCGCACCACATCCACAACCACTCCGCCAGCGTTCGATGCCGTGGGCGCAGCTCCAGGAGGTGTTTTCAACGATCTCGACCTCAAACTCCGGCGGGTTGATCTCCAGATAGCGTGAGTAATTGACCAGCGTGGCGTTGCCCTGCTCCTCGATGTACCGCAGAGCCCAGGCCAGAGCCATATCGCCAAAACGATGATGGTGGCCGTAGCTCTCACCGTCGGTAGCGATATTGGCGAGCTGATGCTGCTCCGGCTCATCATCGAGGAGATCCAGCAAGCGGTGAGCGAACCGTTCGCCGCTTTCGAGCAGGTTCTCAAATGCGACTGCCCGGCTGGCTGGCCCGTCGTAGAAAAACAGGTCAATCGTCTTGCCGGATGGCAGGACCGCCCGGTATGGCTGGCGTGGGTCGATCTTCCCTCCGCCAACATCAATCCAGGAGTTGTCGTCTCCGCCCAGCGGGCGAATTCTGGCAGCCTGCCCCGGTTCAAGGATGGTGAACCTGATCCCCTGCTCGGCCAGTGCCTCGAGGGTTGGCACATCAACCGCCGTTTCGGCCAGCCACATCCCTTTCGGATCACGACCGAAACGGTGCCGGAAGTCACGAACGCCCCAGATCACCTGGGTTTGTTTGTCCCGGTCGTTGGTGAGCGGCATGATCGTGTGGTTATAAACCTGGGCGAGCGCCGATCCGTGGCCCTCGAACCAGGTCTTGCTCAGTTCATCCGCCTCGACAATTGCCCGGTGAAGATCAGGGTGGTGTCGTTCCATCCAGCTCAGCAGGGTCGGGCCAAAGTTGAAACTGATGTGGGAGTAGTTATTGACGATCTCTAGAATGCGGCCCTCGGCATCAAGAATCCGTGATGCCGCGTTCGGTCCATAACACTCTTCGGTAATGCGTTCGTTCCAGTCGTGAAACGGGTATGCTTCGTCCTGGATTTCTATTTCCTCAAGCCACGGGTTTTCGCGTGGGGGCTGGTAAAAATGGCCGTGAATGCAGACGTAGCGGTGCATGGTTTCAGGTTCCTCGATTACAGGGACCAACCCGTCCCGGGCCTCCCCGACATGGCTGAATCGCGTCCCCGAATTGTACGCCGCGCACCGTTATCCCCCGGTATCCCGGCAGGTGTGCCTTTTCCGCTTGTAGATGCGCCGGGAAACCCCGCTGCCAGCACTGATACCTAGTCGTCGCGGCGAAGGATGATCGCCCCGAGCGGCGGCAGGGTGAGCACAAGCGAAGCAGGGCGCCCATGACTCGGGACTGGCGAGGCCGTCACTCCGCCCAGGTTGCCCTGGCCACTTCCTCCGTATTCCACAGCATCGCTGTTGAACATCTCTGCCCAGAAGCCTCCAAACGGCGCACCGAGACGGTAGTTGTAGCGCGGTACCGGCGTGAAATTGAACACCGCTACCACCACGTCTTCCGGATCCTTACCCCGCCGGATGAATGACAGGGTGCTCTGCCGGTAATCCGAAGCGTCAATCCACTCAAACCCTGATTCATCGAAATCAAGTTGGTGCATCGCCGGGAACTCCCGATAGATCCGGTTCAGGTCGGTCACCAGCAACTGCAGGCCGTGGTGCGGGAGGTGCCCGGTGAGATCCCAGTCGAGGCTGGAGTCATGGTTCCACTCGCGCGCCTGCCCGAACTCACCACCCATGAAGAGCAGTTTCTTCCCTGGCTGGCAATACATGTAGCTCAACAGCAACCGGAGGTTGGCGAATTTGCGCCAGTCATCGCCGGGCATCTTGCCAAGAAGCGAGCCCTTCCCGTGCACCACCTCATCATGCGAGAGTGGCAGGACAAAGTTCTCGGTGAACGTGTACACCGCCCGGAACGTCAGGTCGTTGTGATGAAACTGCCGGTGAACCGGTTCCCGGCTGAAGTAGGTCAGGGTGTCGTGCATCCAGCCCATGTCCCACTTCATGCCGAAACCAAGCCCGTCCATCCAGGTCGGGCGGGACACCCGCGGCCAGGCGGTTGATTCCTCGGCAATCGTCTGGACATCCGGGAAGAGACGATAGACCTCCTCGTTCATCCGGCGCAGAAACGAGATTGCCTCAAGGTTTTCCCGCCCCCCATGCTCGTTCGGAATCCACTCTCCGGGCTTCCGGGAGTAGTCCAGGTAGAGCATCGAGGCAACCGCGTCCACCCGCAATCCGTCGATATGAAACTGGTCGAGCCAGTAGATCGCTGAACTCAACAGGAAGCTGCGCACCTCATTGCGGCCGTAATTGAAGATGTAACTGTTCCAGTCCGGATGGAACCCCTGACGCATATCGGCATGCTCAAACAGGTGCGTGCCATCGAAGAACGCCAATCCATGCTCATCTCCGGGGAAATGGGAGGGAACCCAGTCGAGGATGACGCCAATGCCCTGCTGGTGCAGGTAGTCGATCAGGAATTTGAGATCCTGCGGAGTGCCGTAGCGGCTGGTCGGCGCAAAATACCCGGTTGTCTGATATCCCCATGAACCGTAGAACGGATGCTCGGTCAGCGGCATGAACTCGACATGGGTGAATCCCAGCCCCTTGACGTATTCCGCCAGTTTGGGGGCTATCTCCCGGTAGGAAAGCGAACGGTTACCCTCTTCCGGCACCCGCATCCACGAACCGAGATGCACCTCGTAAATCGAATGCGGAGCAGTGGCGGCGTTTCGTTCGGCCCGATCTGCCAGCCAATCCTCGTCGCCCCACTCCCAGGCGTCGTCCCAGACTATGGAACCGGTCCGTGGCGGGGTCTCGGCATGGCGGGCAAACGGATCGGCCTTGTCGACAACGTAATCAGCGTTTCGCGCCCGGATACGGTATTTGTAGATCGATCCATGACCGACGCCGGGAATGAACCCTTCCCAAATGCCGGACGAGCCACGCGGTTGAAGCGGGTGTGAGTCACCGTTCCATCCATTGAAATCGCCGATCACCGAAACCTGCGATGCATTTGGCGCCCAGACAGCAAAACTGGTTCCTTCCACCCCGTCGACGGTGCGCAGATGGCTGCCCAGATGGTTGTAGAGATGCAGGTGGCTGCCTTCGTTGAACAGGTACAGGTCATCGTCGCCAAGCAGCGACTGGTCATATCGCATGTCGCTGTGCATGCCGCATCACCTTCCGTGGTTTCGGATCGAGTTCAGTTCTTCGAGGAGGTCGGCAATATCCGGATTGGACACGATCTGGTCAACATCGAGACGAGTCTTGCGTCGCCAGTTTGGCTGGTCTACGCCGGTGCCGGGAACATTCTGCGGTTCGGTCTCGCCCCAGAAATCCTCGAGATTGAGGAGCACCACTCCAGCCTGACTATTGGCAAGAAATCGCACAATCGCCCGGAACACTGACGCGACATCACCATCACCTTCGTCGGCATATCCGTTGTCACGGAGAAACCCGAGGATCCGCGATTGCGTTTCAGCACCCATCTCCTGCCAGGCGGTTGCGAACGGCGGCATATCGTGGGTGTTGAGTGTCGCCAGGATGCCGGGCAGTGGTGGACGCAATGCCGGTTCATGTGGTTCACCCACCTCGAACGGTACGACGTACATCCTCGCAAGTCCGTGGTCGTGCATTGCCTCACGGACACCGGGAGGAACCGTGCCCAGGTCCTCACCGATCAGCGCGGCTGAGTTGCGGTGCGATTCGAGCGTCAGCACGGCATAGAGTTCCTCATGCCGGTAGGTGACATACACCCCGTCCGCCGCGCTCATTTGCTCCGGGATCCAGAACAACCGGTGGTAGCCCATCACGTGGTCAATGCGTAGTGCGCCGGCGTGCTGCAAATGATGCCGGATACATTGCCGGAAGTATTCGTAGCCATCTTCCCGGATGCGTTCGGGATGAAGCGGCGGGAAGCCCCAGTCCTGCCCATCCCAACTGAGAGGATCAGGTGGAGCCCCTACCCGGACCGGCACCGCAAAGAGGTGTTGCTGGTGCCAGACATCGAAACCATCACGATGCACACCGAGCGGCAGGTCGAGATAGAGTTCAGCAGCCCCCGGAGTCCCGGCAATCCGGGCAAGTTGCTCGCTGGCAATCCACTGTGCATAGCGGTGGTAATCAACATCTTCCTGACGCATGGCATCATCCGGCAGGTTGCCTCGTTGCCACTCCACCGGCCAGTTCAGCCACGATTCCTGCCGTGCATCAACCGCTGCCATAAACCGGGCATATTCGGTCACCAGTGGATTCGCATCCACCCAGGCGCGCCAGGCATCCTGCCGCGCCGAAGGACGTTCCAGCAACGTCCTCGCCAGCATCGAAAGCACTTCGCGCTTCAGACTGGCAACGCGGCGGTAGTTGACGAGCGGGCCCTTGCGAAGTTGGGTCAGTTCCTGCTGGACCTCGGTCGAAGCCAGCATCGCCTGAGCAGCCGGTGATGTCTGCAACTCCTGAACAGCACTGATGTTGACGAAAAGTTCACTCCAGAACCGTCGGCTGACCGGTGCATACGGGCTGGGGTCAAACGGTTCGTTCAGGAACGTCGCCAGCAATGGCAGCGTGCCAAAAAGTGACGCGCCGTAGCTACCGGCCCAACTGCTGAGCCACCCCAGATCACTATAGGTGCCGATGCCGAGACTCTCGTCATGATGGGCAGCGTAGAGTGGCAGGAACAATCCCCAGCGCCGGTTGTCTGCACCGGTGTAACCGCTCAGCGGGGCAACGATCAACCGGGCAGTTGATTCCGACCCGCCGGCAGTGATCGTAACGTCGTGGTAGCCCGGTGGAAGGCTGCCGTATATCTGAATCGTCCGGATCTCGATGCGCAGGCCGGCGTACTCATCAACCCATTCAACCGGCAACTGGTCGAGACCGGCCGACCACTCCAGCACCTCACCATGTTCGAGACGGATCCGGCACTCCAACGTCCCAGGCAACCCTATCGGCAGGCGCACGGCGGCCATCACCGGTTCGCCCGGTCTGCCGATCAACACCGGTTCCAGTTGCCGCCGGTGCAACGCCAGACGCCGTTCGTCGATCAGCTCCTGATACCGGGCCGGAGACCCGGCATCGACGCCAAGCGCGCCGAGGATCGACACCAGTGCTTCCGGAGATGCCTGCCGCAATTCGCCGAGCACGTCGTGATACTCCGGCAGGATGCCGTAAAGCCCGGCGAGTTCCAGCAGCAACGGGTCTACCATGACATTATTCCGGCCGCTGCATGACATTCAGGATGCCGCGCAGCGGAATACGTGCCCAACCGGGCCGGTTGTTCAGTTCATACCCGAGTTCATAGACAGCCTTGTCCAGGACAAAGGCATCCAGCAGGATTTGCAGGTCCTCGTCGTCGGCGGGCAGGAACCCGCCATCACGGGCATGCTCGAGATACGACTTCAGGAAGGCAACACTGACCCACGTGTACCAGAATCTGGACCACATTTCTGCCCGCGGCAGGTCGCCCTCACGGATCGGGACTCCACTACCCAGATCGAACAGGTTGGCAAATGCCGCATAGTGGAACGAGCGCAGCATCCCGGCGACATCCACCACCGGCGAGCGCTTGATCCGGCGCTCCCCGATCGGCCGGGCCGGTTCACCCTCAAAGTCGATAATCACAAAGTCTCGACCGGTATAGAGCACCTGGCCAAGATGGTAGTCACCATGTACCCGCATGCGCTGGGCATGGATACGCCGGTCGATGATTGCACGGTACCGGTCGCGCACATCCTCCAGCATCTCAAGTACCGTTTCGGCTTCCTCAGGCATGTTTTCGGCGTTGCGAAGCATGTCGAAGACGCGGCCCACCTGGCTACGCATCGACTGGTAGAGCGAGCGCTGGTAGAGCATCGAGAAAGGTTCGGCGGCAAAATGCGGATTCTCGTAGCCGGACATCAGGGCAAGGTGCATTTCGGCAGTCCGCTGTCCGAGCAAATAGATGTCCTGAATAAACGACCCGACCCGCTCGTTGACCAACGGGGGAATCTCCTCATGCGCCAGTTCGAGCAGCGACTTGCGCGGCATCGCGAGGTCTTCCGGGCATGGGCCGGAAGCCAATGCCTCTTCGAGGAAGGTTGCGGCTGAATCTACGGCATAGCGCCAGGCGTCGCCCTCGTTCGGCACGTATCCCTGCAGGATGCCCAGTGTCATCGACCCGTTACGTCCCTGACTGTATTCCAGCGACCCGCCCAGCGGTGCAGCGTGCTCAAAGCGGGCCTGCTCGGTCAGGAACTGGGTAACTTCCAGGTCGGGGTGTTCACCGACTTCGATCTTCCGGAAAAGTTTCAGGATAAACCGGTCGCCGAAGACAATGGACGTATTGCTCTGCTCGGAACGGGCCACGTAGTTATCCAGGTAGTCTGCGGTGTTGCCGCGCAATCTACGGAAGGCCCGTGTTGGTGTGGCAGTCAGGATACCGTCACTTCCCCGGTATGCCCGGCGTCGCTGGATAGACTCCAGCATGATCTGGCCGAATGCCTGTTCCCAGACGGCGTCGTACAGCACGCCGGTCGTGCCATCGGCCAGAATTACCCGGCGCATGATCGCGTGAGGCATCCATTCGATCACTTCCTCGGCCCGCTTGCCGGCAGCAAAGGTGAGCGGCAGCAGGTAGGTTTCCGGGTCGCCTTCGTTGTAGGCCACATTGACTATCAGCAACTGGGCGGCAAAACCTTCCGCGTACAGCGGAATGGCATCCTGCATCGTGACTCGCTGGATGCGCCGGGTCTTGGCGCCAAACCAGCGACGGGATCGAAGGAATTCCGGCAGGACCCGCATCAGCGCGCCGTGGAAACGGTCTGTCAGCAGCGTCTCCCAGGCGGCTCCTGCCCGCAACGGCTCTGCGGCAAGCAGGTCCGCCGAATCCGGAATCTGCTCTCCGGCAGCCGTGTTTGGTGCAAGCGAGAAGTAGTAGAACGCGTGTGGCCCCAGCGTAATGAAATAGGGCAATTCGCCGATCGGCGGGAAGTCGGTGCTGCCGAACATCTCGGTCGGCACCCAGCCGTTGTACTCCGAGAGGTCGATCTCTACCGCCTGAGCGAAGCGGGAGAGATTGGCAATAACGAGGATATGTTCGTCTTCGTAACATCGGAGATAGGCCAGCACCTTGTGGTTCTCCGGATGCAGGAACTCGATGGTTCCCCGGCCAAATGCCCGGTGACGCTTGCGCAGATCGATCAACCGCTTCATCCACCAGAGTAGCGACTGGGGGTTGTTCTGCTGCACCTCAACATTGACCGCTTCGTAGTGATATTCCGGGTCCACGACGACCGGGAAATAGAGTTGCTGGCGGTTGGCAGTCGAGAAGCCGGCGTTGCGGTCACCGCTCCATTGCATTGGCGTGCGGACACCATTGCGATCACCGAGGAAGATATTGTCGCCCATCCCGATTTCGTCGCCGTAATAGATCACCGGCGTGCCGGGCAGCGAGAACAGCAGACCGTTCATCAGTTCAATACGCCGGCGGTTGTTGCCCAGCAAAGGTGCAAGCCGGCGACGGATACCGAGGTTGATCCGTGCCTGAATATCGTGAGCGTAGGCGCGGTACATATAGTCCCGCTCCTCGTCCGTCACCATTTCCAGCGTTAGTTCATCATGGTTGCGCAGGAACATCGCCCACTGAGCGTTATCCGGGATTGGCGGCGTCTGCTCCAGAATGTCGATGATCGGGTAACGGTCTTCCATGCGGACAGCCATGAAGAGCCGCGGCATCACCGGGAAGTGGAACGCCATGTGACATTCATCGCCTTCCCCGAAATAGGCCACCGATTCTTCCGGCCACTGGTTTGCCTCGGCCAGCAGCATGCGGTTCGGATATTTGGCGTCGACATGAGCACGTAGCTTCTTCAGGAACGCATGGGTTTCCGGCAGGTTTTCGCAGTTGGTTCCCTCTCGCTCATAGAGGTAGGGGATCGCGTCCAGTCGCAGACCATCCACACCGATATCGAACCAGAAGTCCATCGCCTTGATGATCGCATCATGCACACGAGGGTTATCAAAGTTCAGGTCGGGCTGATGGTGATAGAAGCGGTGCCAGTAATAGGCCTGGGCGACCGGATCCCACGACCAGTTGGACGTTTCGAAGTCCTTGAAGATAATCCGTGCCTCGCGATACTTGTCGTCGGTATCGCTCCAGACATAGAAGTTGCGATGGTTGCTGCCCGGCTTTGCACGCCGCGCCCGCTGGAACCACGGATGCTGGTCAGACGTGTGGTTGCAGACCAACTCGCAGATCACCTTCAAGCCGCGAGCATGGGCTTCCCGCACCAGACGGCGGACGTCGCGCAGGTCCCCGTATACCGGATTGACACTGTTGTAATCGGCGATGTCGTAGCCATCATCCTTTAGCGGCGACGGGAAGAATGGCAGGATCCAGATCGCGGTGATACCCAGGTCTTTCAGGTAGTCGAGTTTCTGGATCAGTCCCGGGAAATCTCCGATGCCGTTTGCATCGCTATCGAAAAACGAGCGAACATGCAGTTCGTAGATCACCGCATCCTTGTACCAGAGTGGACCATCCGGGTTCAGGGGGTCTCCAGCAACGTTTGCGTCCATCGAGAATCGGCGCCCTTTCGTGCCTAAACGAAATACTCGAAATCGTGTTCTGTCCGGACCCGATGCCGGATGCGGAATATATGCGCCGGTATGGCCGAGGGGTTCAACTCAACGTAGTTCACCGGACCATGCCAGATGTACCGCCCGCCGCCAAGCAGATCATGGACCTGGAACGGCTCATCATTGCGAACACCCAGACGGGCAGGGTCGAGATGCACCCAGCCGGACTGGACGTTGTAGGGGTCCAGGTTCACCACCGTCAGCACGGCATTTCGCCGGTCTGGCGTCACCTTCGAATAGGCAATCAACGCCTCGTTTTCCGTCTCGTGAAACTCCAGCCCGTCGTTCGATTGCAGGGCGGGGTTATCGTGCCGGGCACGATTCAGCAAGGTGATGATTGGACGCAGACTATCCGGCCGGTCGAGATCCCAATTCCGGATCTCGTATTTCTCCGAGTTCAGATACTCTTCCTTACCCTGCTCCAGCGGCAGATGTTCCATCAGTTCATACGCCGGGCCATAGATGCCGTAGCACGAGGAAAGCGTGCCGGCCAGTACGACCCGGCTGATGAACGCCGGACGCCCACCGGTTTGCAGCACCTCGGTCAGAATATCCGGAGTGTTCGGCCAGAAATTTGGCCGGCAATACTCCTTCACCTCGGTTTTGGTCAGTTCGGTCAGGTACTCGGTCAGTTCCCAGCGGGTGTTGCGCCAGGCGAAGTAGTTGTACGACTGGGTGAAGCCCAGCTTGGCCAATCGGTAAAGCACCCGCGGACGGGTGAACGCTTCCGAGAGAAAGATCGTCTCCGGATATTGCTCACGAACCCGGCCAATCACCCACTCCCAGAACGCAAACGGCTTGGTGTGGGGATTATCCACCCGGAAGGCACGGACTCCCTGCTGGCACCAGTAGAGAAAGATACTCTCCAGTTCAGCCCAGAGCGCACGCCAGTCTTCCGTTTCGAAGTTGAACGGGTAAATATCCTGATACTTCTTCGGTGGATTCTCGGCGTACTGGATCGTGCCGTCCGGCCGGTGGCGGAACCACTCCGGATGTTCCTTCACGTACGGATGATCCGGCGAGCACTGGAAGGCAATATCCAGCGCGATGTCGATGCCCAGACTGCGGGCGGATTCGACCAGTTGCCGGAAATCTTCCAGGGTACCCAACTCGGGATGGATCGACTTATGTCCACCATCCGGTGAACCGATTGCCCATGGGCTGCCCGGTTCTCCGGGCTCCGAGGTTACGGAGTTGTTCTTCCCCTTCCGGAATGTCGTGCCGATCGGGTGGATAGGAGGCAAATAGAGGACGTCGAACCCCATCTCCCGGATCGCCGGCAATTGCGCCTGGACATCCCGGAAGGTTCCGTGCTTGTCCGGCACCGGAGACGCCGATCTGGGGAAGAGTTCATACCAGGTGCTGAACCGTCCGCGGATGCGATCAACATCCACCCGCAATTCCTGACAATACGTTGTCGCCCACTCCCGGTTGGCGTGCCGGTGCATGACCGTCCGGAGTGCCTGGTCAAGCGCTACCCGGGCGTCTTCTTCCGGATCACGCAACAGTCCGGCCCAGGTTGCCAGCAGCGCGACATCGCGCCCGGTGGCCCGGGCAACGGCATCATCAATCAATCGGGCACCGATTTCCCGGTCGATGGTCACATCCTGCCCGGCATCAAGGCGCTTCTCGAAATCACGCACCCACGTCTTGAACTCATCAACCCAGGCGACGATCGTGTATCGGTAGGGAGCAAACTCCTCGATGGTGAATGTTGCCCGCCAATGGTCGTTGCCGAGAAACTCCATCTCGACCTCTTGCCAGGCAGACCCCGGCCCGGCGGCATAACACAACACCGCGGTGACGGCATCGTGTCCGTCGGTAAACACATCAGCTTCAACAACCACCTGCTCACCGATGGTTCGTTTGATCGGAAAACGTCCGCCATCGATTTGTGGCTTCACGCCCTCGATGATGACCCGTCGTCTTCCGTCTTCACCCTTCCCCATCAAGCCCCCTGCGAAATCTGCCAAACAACCGGTAATTGAAGAGTATCAAAGGTAGCTGCCCGATCCACCTGTGCCTGCGCCTTGCAGGATCTCCTCTGGCAACCTGTCGCCTTTGAACGCAAGAGGGTGTAATCTGCCCTGAGAAATCCCGAATGATACGAGCGATTGAAAGGCAGCACCTTGACCGCCCCACGCATTGTTGAAATCCGCGAACAGGCCGTTCCAATCAAGTCAACGATCAGGAACGCGTTCATCGACTTCAGCCAGATGACCGCCTCGGTGGTCGCGATCGTGAGCAACATCGAGCGAAACGGTCGCCCGCTGATTGGCTATGGTTTCAACTCAAACGGACGCTATGCCCCGTCCGGCATTCTCCGGGAGCGGTTCATCCCCCGTTTGCTTGAAGCCGACCCTGCCGCGCTGCTCGACGATACCGGCGAAAACCTCGATCCCCATGCCGCCTGGCAGATCATGATGACCGGCGAAAAACCGGGCGGACATGGTGAACGCTCGGTGGCTGTCGGTGTGCTCGACATGGCACTCTGGGACCTCGTTGCCAAGATCGAGGAACGCCCGCTCTACCGCCTGCTGGCAGACAGGTTCAACAACGGTCACTTCGATGAGGAAGTCTGGGTCTACGCGGCCGGCGGCTACTACCAGCCAGACAAGGACCTCTCTGTCCTGCAGGACGAGATGCGCGGATTTCTGGAGATGGGCTATACCACCGTCAAGATGAAGATCGGTGGCGCACCGCTCGCCGAGGATATCCAACGAATCGAAGCGGTGATCGAGGTCACCGGTTCCGGCGAACACCTGGCCGTTGATGCCAATGGCCGGTTCGATCTGGAAACCGCTATCGACTACGCCCGGGCGATGGAACCGTACAACCTCTACTGGTACGAAGAGGCCGGCGATCCGCTGGATTACGCCCTCCAGGCCGAACTCGCCAACCACTACGGGCCGACGATGGCAACCGGGGAAAACCTGTTCTCGATGCAGGACGCCCGGAATTTGTTGCGGTATGGCGGCATGCGGCCGGACCGCGACATTCTCCAGTTTGACCCGGCACTCTCCTACGGTCTGGTCGAGTACCTGCGCATCATCCAGACGATGGAAGAACACGGATGGTCGCGGCGACGATGTGTGCCGCACGGTGGACACCAGATGGCGCTGAACATCGCTGCCGGGTTGCAACTGGGCGGCAACGAGTCCTACCCGGGAGTCTTCCAGCCATTCGGTGGATTTGCCGACAATATCAGCGTGAACGAGAGCAAGGTGCGTCTCCCGGATAGCCCCGGTGTTGGCTTCGAGGAGAAATCAGCACTGATCGACGTGATGCACCAGATCGCGAAGTAAACCAGCGAACGGTTCAGGGGCGCACGATCGTGCGCCCCTGACATCTCCCCTTCAAGGTCGTAGACCCATCTCCGCGGCTTCCTGCCGGATTACTTCCACAAGAATCCGGGTGCCGGTCTCAAGCTCTTCCGACGTGAGGCCGCCATAGCCGAGCAAGAGGCCGGAACGGTCCGGATGGCCAACGAAGTAGTTGTCAATCGTGGTCACCGTCACACCCCTGGCAGCAGCTTCCTCTGCGATGCGGTTGGCATCCAGACGCCGGTCAAGTTCAAGGTAAACGTGCAAACCCGCCTCCAGCCCCTGAAGCCTGGCAAGGTCACCCAACGGCTCGATAATCGCAGCCAGCATCTTGCGCTTGCGAGCGTAGTAGCGACGCATCCGGGCAATATGTGATTCCAGACGACCACTGCCCAGAAAACTGGTCATCACCCGCTGGGTTGGCCAGGGAACGTGACGATCCAGAACCGCTTTCAGCGCCACCAGACGTTCACGGAGCAATGGCGTCGCGACCACGTAGCCCATCCGCAACGCCGGGGTGAGCATCTTGGAGAATGTCCCGACGTAGACCACCCTGCCGGTATCATCAAGTCCGGCCATCGCCGGCAGCGGCGAGGCATCAAAACGGAACTCGCTATCATAATCGTCCTCGACGATCAGGCTGTCGTTGCGACTGGCCCATTCGATCAGCGCCAGACGCCGGCTGACCGGCATCCTGGCGCCGGTAGGGTATTGGTGGGAAGGCGTGCAATAGACAATCACCGGCGCATCCGGCCCTTCGGGCAGCGCATCAACACAAAGGCCATCGCTGTCCACCGGCACCGGCAGCAAGGTGGCATGGTGGCTCTGGATCAGTTTGCGCACCACCGGATATCCGGGTTCCTCAAGCGCCACCACCGACCCTGGTGACAGGGTGATACGCAGCAAGAGATCAAGCGGCTGCATCGCCCCGGATGTCATGACAACATCGTCAGCAGTACAGGCAATGCCGCGAGAGCGCCCGAGATACGCGGCAACTTCGGCCCGCAGTTGCAGGTAACCCTCGGTCGGGCCGTAATCGTTCGGCGGCTCTTCCATCGCCATCTCGCGCCAGAACCGTTGCCAGGAACGCAAAGGTAAGGGCGCAATTGACGGACGTCCGAGACGGAAATCGATGCTGCCCTCAACCGGCGGAATCTCCGGGCCGGGCATCATTGGATCATCCGGGAGCCAACGCGGACTGGCATGATCCGGCGCCGGGCGGCGTACCTGATGGGCATTCAACCCCTCGACAACGAACGTCCCGGAGCCGTGGCGCGTCTCGGTGCAACCCTCGGCGTAGAGTTCGTCGTAAGCAGCCAGGACGACGTTTCGGGAGATGCCGAGCGATTCCGCCAGTTGCCGGGTAGAGGGTAGCCGGGTGCCGCCGGGAAGCAATCCATCGAGGATATGCTGGCGAATCTGGGCGGAAAGCTGCGCATGCAGCGGACGGTTCAAGCCACGATCGATGATAACCGGAACGTCCACGATGTCCCTTTCCGAATCAGACCCGGAACGACCTGCAGAAAACATCCGGAATCGATGCTACCACGGTGGGATTGTCTCAGGAATGTCTCAGATTTCTGCCGGATTCTAGCCAAAAACCGCGCAACCGATCCGGTTTCCATTCGTTTAGCCTCTAGTGGGTATATACAAGACTATGAACTACCTGTACACTGGAATACAACAGCACAATAAATGACCGCATACACTGAAATAACTGGATCACGACGTTACACACGGCGAGGAACGGCGTTGCGATGAAGGAAGTTTTGGCTACGCTCATTGTCCACCTGATAGAACTTTGCGCGCCAATTCTCGTTGCGATCAGCGTGCCGTTATCGCTCCTCTTCCTGGCATCACGAATCTGATCTCCAGCCTACTTCCCGATACAGAACCTGCTGAAGATCTCATCCAGCACAGCTTCGCTCACCCGCTCCCCGGTAATTTCTCCAACTGCATACAATGACGCCCGGACATCCACCGCCAGAAGGTCGAGTGGAATGCCGGCGTGTAATCCGGCCCGTGCCGATTCAACATGTTCAAGCGATCGTCGCAACGCATCCAGTTGCCTCGTTGTCACAAGTGCAGGTTCAGAGACCAGTTCTGTCCGGCCGGCAATCCGGTCATAAAGGGCATCCCGGAGACGATCAAGACCATCGCCGGTGCGGGTCGAGAGTTCCACCGTCGATACTCCCGGCAATTTGGCAAGCACTGTTTCCAAACCACCACCCGGCGGCAGGTCTGTCTTGTTCAGCGCAACCAGCACATCGCCGCTATCCACGCGGTCGGCGAGCAACTCGGCAACCGCCAGGTCGCCAGGTGTCGCCGGGTCCGACCGGTCAAGGACAAAGAGCACCAATCCGCTCGATGCTACCGCCTGGCGGGAACGGTCCACCCCGATCCGCTCAACAATATCGGCCGTCTCGGTAATACCGGCAGTATCGAGCAAGGTCGCCGGAATGCCGCGCAGGTTGATCGTCTCGGAAATGACATCACGGGTGGTCCCCGCAATATCGGTGACAATGGCCCGGTCGGTGCCGAGCAGTGCATTGAGCAGGCTCGACTTGCCGACGTTCGGCCGGCCGGCAATGGCAATCTGCACCCCTTCCCGGAACAACAACCCGGTCTGGGCCGACGCCACAACTGCTTCCAGTGCCTCAATAATCCGGTCAAGTGAGGGGCCAGGGTCCAGGGAAGGAATCTCGTCGTCCGGAAAATCCGCCGCAGCGTCGAGATAGGCCAGCAACTCGACCAGACCATCACGGGCCGGTTTCAGACGATCGCTCAGCCGGCCACGCAGTTCATCAATGGCCAGTTCCAGCGAACGCGATGTACGCGATGCAACCACCCCGGCCACCGCTTCCGCCTGGCTCAGGTCGATACGGCCATTCATGAACGCACGCAGCGTGAACTCACCCGGCTCTGCCAGACGCGCTCCATGCTGCAAACAGAGCGATAAAACCTGCTGGACCGGTATCTGCCCGCCATGGCAATTGATCTCGACGACATCCTCGCGCGTATAGGTTGCCGGAGCGACCATCCGCACCAGCATGACCTCGTCTACCTGACGCCCGGTTTCGGGGTGGACAATCGCCCCGTAGTAGAGTCGGTGGCTCTCCAGCGTTTCCGGGTCGACCGGCCGCAGGTTCTTGCCGGCACGAAATAACCTGCCAGCCATGCTGGTTGCATCCGGGCCACTGATACGGATAATGCCGATCCCGCCCTCTCCGGGCGGAGTGGCAATGGCTGCGATGGTGTCCTGATACATGGTCCGATTCCTGTGTGCAGTCGGCTAGAACGCGTCGTCCCGCAGGTCGAGCAGTTCCTCGATCTCGTCACGCCCGGGGACGGCGAGCGGCCCACGGGAGCCGATGGCAAGTGCCGCGGCAGCCCCGGCATAGCGGACGCTCATGGCAACGCCCTCACGTTGGGCCCGCATGTAGAAGAGCGTCGCGGCAAAGACATCGCCGGCGCCGGTGGTATCAACAACCTTCGCCGGAAACGGTGCAAGATCGCTCTTCCGACCGCGGTCAATCACGGTAGCGCCCTGGGCACCCAGGGTCACCACGGCCAATGCCCGGCCGCCAACGGCCTCGACTGCTTCCCGCCCGATGACGTATTCATTCGAGGAGACAACCATCGCGTCAATCCGGGCCAGCAGGTCGTTCGGCAAACGGAGCGGTGTGCGCCGTACCGGGCTCGGCAACTTCTGGTTCCAGCTACGCATCCAGCCCTGCGGGGTGCAGGCGAGCAGACGTCCGGAAAGCCTGCCGGTCGTACGGTGGTCGATTTCCTGGGCAACCGGCGCGAGGTGGATCACCTCGGCAGACCGCCACATTGGCGGCACACCGCTCAGGTCAATCTCTCCGCCCCAGCCATGCAACTCCTGCTCTCGCCGACCGGCACGCTCACGGTTGAGAAAGGTGGTGGTGTCCTGGCTGTTCTGGACCACCAGTTCAACTTCGGCAGCCACCTGGTCGAGTTGATCGCGCAACGACTTGTCCAACCCGGAAAGATTGGCCCGGGTGACCACTGCCGCCCGTGCGCCGAGACGTGCTGCAACCAGCGCGCCGTAGAGCACACTGCCACCAAGCATCGGCCCGTCCGGAGTCAGGTCGACGGTAAGGTGACCGATGGCAAGATAGTCCGGTGTGTGCAACCCTGTCATGTTCGATCACCTGTCTGTAGCTGGATCATCGCTGAAAATCTACGCGGCATGGAACGGGCGAGGCATGGCCCCGCCCAACGTTCCGGTCGTCAACAACCGCCCTACTGGGGGAAAACCGTTACCCGGCGCATCGAGCCTTCACCGCTGGACGATGTAGTCACGCCCGGCTGGCTCTTGAGCGTCATATGGACAATGCGGCGCTCGTTGGCCGGCATTGGTTCCAACGCGATCGGACGCCGGTTCCGGGCCACCTGACGCGCGACACGTTCCGCAAGGTTGATCAACGATTCCTCACGGCGGGTGCGATAGCCCTCGATATCGAGGATCACGCGGACCCAGGTTTCGCTGTTGCGGTTCATGATGAGGTTAACCATGTACTGCAACTGGCTCAGGTTCTCGCCACGACGTCCGATGAGCATGCCCAGGTCCCGGCCATTGATGTCAATGAACACCGTCGGCGGGTCATCCGGGCTGAGTTCCATCGACGACGGGTTATCAACAGCCATCACGTCCGCCGGGACATCCATCAACGACAGCAAGGTGCGAACCACTTCCTTGGATGCGTTCTCGAGGGCGATGGTTTCCTCATCGGTGGCTGCTGATGGAGTGCGCGGTGCAGGCGGGGCCGAGGGCCGTGCGAAATCAGTCGAACGCGGCGGGCGGCTGCGGCCCTGACCGGAACGCTGCCGGCGGCCATCCTGCGGCCGTCCTTCGCGCTGCCGTCCCCGCTGGGCCTGCGGTGCGGCCCGGCCACGAATCGTTGCGCGGATGAGCACTTCACCTTCGCCATACATGTCCGGCTCGGTGCGAGCGAGGATTTCGACGTCAACCTTGTCCTCGGAAACTCCGAGTTGCTCCAGGGCAAGGCGGGTAGCCTCTTCGGCCGAACGCGCCTGGATTTCAACACTATGCGAACGATCCATCGGGCGCCCCACTCCTCTCATCTACGCAATGGCAGTACGGATTTCCGGTTTAGTCGCCGGCCATCTTGCGCTTGCTTCCGCGCTGGCGACGTGGTGCGGGTTTTGGACCTGTCGATGTATCCGGATCGCCGGACGAATCCGCTGCCGATGCAGCACGTCCGCTGGTCGCACCCTTGCCACGCTGACGACGCACCTTGCCGCCACTGGCACTGAGCCGAACGACCCCTTCTTCAAGTTCGAGTTCCGGTTCATCATACTCTTCCGGCTCAGGTTCCGGCTCGGGATCCGGCGCGGTGCGCTTAGCCGAAGAGGAACGCTTTTCCGGGGCAGCTCCACCACTGCGGGCAGCCCGCTCGGCCTGGCGTGCTTCCATCTCTTCAGACTTGCGCTGCATCCAGCCCATGAAGCCACCGAGCTGCGGCTGATCGCCAGTCACCACAACGTTGGACTTTGCCGGCTCAGCCTTCTTGTAACCAAGCCGCCGGTGTTCCGGGAGTTCCGGCAACCACGGGAACCAGTCGCCAATGGCGCCCCACCCGGTGATGAACCACTGCTGCACCACAGAGTAGACGCTCTGGACGAACCAGTAGAGCACCACGCCGGCCGGGAAGCTCCAACCAAAGATCACCACCATGAGCGGCATGAAGTTCATCATCATCTGCATCATGGCCTGCTGCGGGTCGGTGGTCTTGCCCTGGTTGCGCGGACGCATCATCCGCATCTGGATGAACTGGGCACCACCGGCGAGGATCGCCAACGGAGCCAGCGGAATGAACAGTAACGAGATCTTGTCCGGGTCGGCCAGAGAGCTAATCCAGAGGAAGCCATCAGCAAAATGGCCCTGCCCGGCTTCGGTTGATCGGCGAATAGCAAAGAAGAGGCCGAAGAAGATCGGCATTTGGGCCAGCAGCGGCAAACAGCCAGCCGCCGGGTTGATGTTGTATTCCGAATAGAGCTTCATCGTCTCCTGGGAGAGACGTTGCCGGTCCTTGCCGTACTTCTTCTGAAGTTCCTTGATCTTTGGCTGCAGCTCCTGCATGGCCGCTGTGGACTTCACGGATTTGATGGTCAGCGGCAGCAAGGCGGTCTTGATCAGGATGGTGAAGAGAATGATGGCAACCGCGCCACTTCCGGTCAGGTCCGCCAACCAGTTCAGACCTGACTGGATCAGGTCTACGTATCCGTTCCACAAGGACATCAAGAGCGTTTTCCTCTCAACACCGGCCGCCTACAGACCGGCTGGAATCATTTGGAGCGCCGTGCAACAGTGATGACCAGGGGCAAAACAGCATCTGGCGCGTGGCACGAACATGCGTGCGACGCAGCAGCATTCTGCCCCGCAGTCAACGATGATACCCTAACCACCCCGGATCGGGTAACGAGGTTTGTACTATCCGAGCGCGACGGTCGCCTTGCCGCCCTCGATCGTCATTCCGGTGCCGAATACTTCCGAAAGCGATGCAAACCGCTTCAGGATCGATTCGGCCTCTTCACCCTCGGCCAGCCGTGGCCGTCCGCGCCGGTATTCCGGCTCGCCAAGCCCCAGTGTGACCGGGTAAACATCGATCGAGGCAATCTCGCCATCGGCATACTGCACGACCGGCATCAGGGACTCCCAGTAGACCTTGTCTGCCGGGAAGCCCTGGGTATCGTTCTTCGTCCGCTGGCGGTAGACAGCACCCGGTGTCAGCGAGGGATCTGCCCGGAACCGTTCGTAGGACTCACCCGGCAGCTTCCAGACCAGTTCGTTCTGGCCAATGAAGTTGCCCAGGCTGTAGAAGATCGGCTTACCCTTGTAGATCTCCATGCCACGGATCAGGTGCGGCCCGTGGCCAACGATCATGTCGGCGCCCGCATCGATCATTGCCTTGCAGAAGACCGGGATGAACTCGGCCGGGTCCTGCTTGGTGTCGCCCTGCTCGTGGGCATGCAGACTGACCATCACGATGTCAGCACGGGTTGCACACTCCCGCACCCACTTGGCGATGGCATCCATGTCCTTCTGGTTTGGTGAGGTCCGGATGGCGGGTGCTGCTGCCGGGCGGAAATTCTGGTCCATGAACGGGAAGATTGCCGGATCATCGGGCGGGAAGTAGAAGCCCGAGGTAAGGCGCTCCTGGCGTCGCCGTTCGACACCGAGCACTTCGGCGATTTCCCGGAGTTGGTTGATCTGCTCTTCCGGGAGTTCATACACCGTCTCGTAGCGGATCGGATTCAGGCCGGGCCGACCCTGCATGTCCGGGCGCTGCTCACCGGCGTGCTGCCCCTTGGCGAAAGACGAACTGCAGGAGATCATCGCGACACTACCGGCGGATGAATCGAAGTAGACCGGCATCCTGGCTTCACCCAGGTTACGGCCAATGCCGGCAAACGCAACACCCTTGCGCTCCAGTTGCTCGATCGTCGCAACACAGCCCGGTGTGCTGTAGTCCAGGGCATGGTTGTTGGCACAACTGAAGAGATCAAACCCCAACGCCTGGAGATCATCGACCACCCAGTCATGGGCAGCGAAGTGGGAGCCGCCGCTTTCGACTGCCGGGTAGCCAGCGAAGTTGTTCGGCAGCACTTCCAGGTTGGTAAAGGCGACATCCGCCTCTGCCAGCATTTTGTACAGCTTTGCTGTCGGTTCGTCGTTGTACTGTGAGATTTTCCGCAGGATGATGCTATCCCCGGTCAACGCAAGTTTCATCTGCGCCGGGTAGGACATTCCACGCTCCTCTACTGTCTTCCGAGTGGCCGTGCCCTGGCACGGCCATGGTCCAACAGCGTCTTACCGCCGGCGTGAGCGCGGATCGATGGCATCCCGCAGACCGTCACCGATCAGGTTGATTGCCATCACCGTCAGGAAGAGCAACGTGCCGGGGAAAATGGAAATCCACCATGCTCGCCGCAAGTAGGCCTGACCTTCGCTCACCATGTTCCCCCAGGTCGGCGTTCCAGCCGGAACACCGGCACCGAGGAACGACAGCGACGCCTCGGCCAGAATAGCAAAGGCCACCACAAACGTACACTGCACGATCAGCGGGGAAAGTGAGTTGAAGAAGACGTACTTGCGCAGGATCGGAATGTCCCGCATCCCGATCGCCCTGGCAGACTCTACGTAGAGTTGCCGTTTGGTTACCAGGGTCGTCCCGCGCACCAGGCGGGCAACATTCGGGGTGAAGACCACCGTCAGCGCGACAATCACGTTCTCGGTGGCAGCGCCAAGCGAAGCCATGATCGCGATGGCCAGCAGAATACCAGGGAACGCCTCGAAGCCGTCCATCACGCGCATCAGCAGCGTATCCAGCCGGGCATAGAAACCGGCAACCAGCCCGATGCACGAGCCAAGTAAGCCGGCGCCCACCATTACCAGGCCGCCAACCAGCAGCGAGATTCTGGCGCCATAGAGAACACGGGCGAAGAGGTCACGGCCGAGGGTGTCCGTGCCAAACCAGTACTGGGAGTTCGGGCTGACCAGGCGATCGACCGGGTTCACCACATTTGGCCCCTGGTTGACAACGAATCCGGCTCCGATTGCCAGCAATGTCATCAGGATCAGAAACAGCAGGCTCGATGCCGCCGCACGATTTTCGAGTAACAGCCGCACCCAGTAGTATCTCGATGCCGGCGTGATCGACGACAACCGGAACGGCTTCCGCGCCGGAACCGCCGCATCAGCCAGTTCTTTGGTGGAATCAGTCAGAGCCATAGCGCACCCTCGGATCGATATACACGTAGAGCACGTCGATCAGCAACATGACCGACAGCTGAATAACGGCTGTAATCAGCACCACTCCCTGGATGATCGGGAAGTCTCGACGGGTGATGCTCTGCACCACCAGACGGCCCATTCCCGGGATGCTGAAGACGGTCTCGACGATGATCGATCCGCCCAACATGTTCGCCAGCGAGATACCGACAACAGTCATGGCCGGGATCAGGGCATTGCGCAGTGCGTGAACCATGATCACCCGCCTGCCCGGCAGACCCTTTGCCCAGGCAGTGCGCACGTAGTCCTCATTGAGGACATCAAGCATCGTCGAGCGCACCATCCGGGCAAGCAACCCTGCAGCAGAAAACCCAAGTGCAAACGACGGCATGACCATATAGCGGAGATGCGCGCGCAAGTCATCCTGGATGTCAACATAGCCACCGGATGGCAACCAGCCCAGGACAACCGCGAACAGCAGGATCAGCAAGATTCCCAGGAAGAAGTTCGGGATAGCTGCTCCACTGATTGACATCATCATCAGCAACCGGTCGACCAGCGAGTTTCGCTTGACCGCTGCAATCACCCCGGCAGGGACCGCAATCAGCAACGAGATGGTGAGTGAGTAGATTGTCAGCAAGACTGTTGGCTGCACCCGGGCAAGCATCGTTTCGGTAACCGGCTGCCTCAGGAACAGCGAGTCGCCGAAATCCAGCACCAGTGCGCCCTTGAACCAGTTGAAAAACTGGGTCGGCAACGGGTCATTCAACCCGAGCCGCTCCCGCATCTCCTCGACCTGTGCTGCAGTGGCATCTTCACCTGCCATCACTGCCGCAGGGTCTCCCGGTGTAATGTGCACCAACGTGAACACAATGATGGCCACGATAATGAGCACCGGGATCATCAGCACAAGCCTCCGCAAAATGAATGCGGTCATGTGCCGGCTCCATTCCCTTTACCGAAAACGCGAACGTTCAAACTCAGCCCCTGTTTCGCTCTGTGTCCCGGAAGAACACCTGATGACCGGGTATCCGCCATCGCTGCCGTTGGTTGCCGACTATCACGCCGCAAACCGTCGGCCAGCATGCGGTTCGTTTGTTGCTGCCTGTTTACCCACATTAGCAGAAAGGAGGAACGGGTTGACCCGCTCCTCCTTCACTGTCGCTGCCTATTCAGGCAGCCAGCAGTTGGTGAACTCCGGCTCCAGTTCAAAGAGGGTGGTATCCGGCCCGAAGTTCTGGACCACCGCTGCCACCGTCATGACGCCGTAGTTGTCCTGCTGTTTGATAGCAGCCACTTCTTCATAGAAGAGACGCTGGATATCCTCGAACGCAGCATATCGAGCCTCGAACGAGGTTTCGGAGATCAACCGGCCGAACGCTTCTTCCTTGGCATCAGAACACCAGAAGCCGGAATAGTCGCACGAGGAGACAAACTGGAGCAGTGTCGGGTCAGTCCGGAGGATGAATGCACCGTTCCAGACATCCCAACCATCATCCTTGTTGCGTTCCGTGGCCAGGGTCGCCTCATCGACAACAATCAGTTCGATCACGAACCCGGCATCTTCCATCTGACTGGAAGCAACGACAGCCGAGTTGTAGTCGCCCAGGTCATCCTGGGTCGTCAACCACTTGATCGGTGTGCCGTCGTAACCAGCCTCTTCGAGCAACTGGGCAGCGAGTTCCGGATTCTTCATGTCGTAGTATTCGGACCCCGCGTCGGAATCCCAGACCGTGACCGGCAACATGATGCCCGGCCCAAGTTCGAAGTAGCCCTCGCCGTGCGAAGCAAGGCCCTGCGGGTAGATATCCATGCAGGCCTGCATTGCCTGGCGAATCTTGAGGTTGCTCATGATCGGGCTGCGATGGTTGATACCAATGTAGCCGTAACTACGCGGCGGCAACAGTTCCACTCGCAGGTCCGGATTCTGACGCATGACATCGATCTGGTCGGCAATCACTTCCTCGAGGTAGTGATACTCACCGGATTCGAAGCCGGCGATACGGGCTGCCTCATCCGGCACCGGGCGGAACTCGAGTTCATCCAGGTAGGCATTGCGACGCCCGGCATACCCACTGGACTCACCTGGCGGTTGCACGTAGTCGTCGAAGCGCTCGATAAGGGTGAAGCGGTCCGGTTGGAAGTCCACGAACTTGTAGGGACCGGTGCCGATGTACTCACTGACGAAGTCAGTGCCCGCCTCGTCAATGACACTCTTGGGATAAATGGCGCAGCCCTGTCCGGCGCGGGCCAGCAGGTTTGGCACTGTCGCAACCGGGCTCGACATCCGGAACTCAATCGTATAGTCATCGACCTCGACCAGTTCCTCGGTTGCCGCCATCAGGATCTTGCCGTTGGATGCCAGCTCGGCCCAGCGCTCGATCGAGGCAATCACATCGGCGGCCACCATCTCCTGGCCATTGTGGAACGGCACACCCTGCCTGAGCTTGATGGTGAAGAGGGTTGCATCGTCATTTGTCTCAAAGCCCTCGGCGAGTTGCGGCATCAACGCATACTCGGCGTCCCAGGTGAACAACGATTCGTAGATATGCCAGGTGATCAGGTTGAGCGTGCGACCGCCCTGCGGCTGATGCATATCAAGTGAATGCGGCTGCCCGGCATTGGCAATCACCAACCGCCCGCCGTACACACCTTCGCCGGCCGGTGCCTCGTCTACCGGCTCGTCGTCCTCTTCATCTTCGGCTTCGGTAGGTTCGTCTTCGCCGGATTCTTCGGTCGGTTCCTCATCTTCGGCTTCTTCCTCGGCCGAAGTTGGTTCCGGTGCTGCGGCTTCGGTGGTTGGCGTCGGATCGTCGTCGTCATCGTCACCACAGGCGGCCAGCAAGGTAACCAGTGATGAAGCGCCAAGGCCAAGGAGGGCGGATCGCTTCAGGAGGGTTCTGCGGTCAAACTTCGTGTTGGTGATCAGGTCCAGAGTCGATTCCGGTTCACGATCGATGGCCATGTTTCTCCTCCGCGTTCTGTTGCGTTCGAGCCGGCGCCCCGGAATGGAGCGCCGGTCTGGGGCAGGTGCACCGAATTAGCGAACGGTGCTGCGCTGGCGTTTCGCCATTTCCTCGTCAATGCCGCGTGCCCATTCGCGCTTGAGAGGATCCGAGATCGATACCCGCAGTTCGCCGACGCCCGAAATGGTCATCACCACCTGGTCGCCGTCCTGGCAGGCACCGAGCCCCTGATGATTGGTGCCACACAGGATCACGTCTCCGGGGACGAGCGTCATGTAGCCGCTCAGGAACGAGAGCACCTCAACGACGCTGTACTCCATGTCCGAGGTCGAGTAATTCTGACGTTCCTCACCGTTGACGGTGAGGTGAACGTGCAGGTTCTGCGGATCCTCGATCTCATCAACCGTTACGATGGCCGGGCCGATCGGGGTGAACGTGTCGAAAGACTTGCCCATCCGGCTCGGTCCACGGCGGCCCAGTCCACGGCCGGAAACATCGATACCGCAGGTGTAACCTGCCAGGTAGTCGAGTGCGCTCTGATCAGCCGGCAGGTTCTTCGCCCGCTTGCCGATAACCAGCGCCAGTTCGGCCTCGTGGTGGTAGATCGTCGCCTCATGCGGCGGCAGGATGACGGTATCGCCAGGGCCAATGACCGACTGCGGACTCTCCAGGAACATGTCCTGCTCTTCGCGTGGTCTGTCAGTACCCTCACGGTAGTTACCGAAGGCGGCAATCAACTTCGGAGGGCGTGGCACCGGTGCCTGAAGCGGCGGCATTTCCTCCGGTGTTCCTGCTGCGGCAGCCTCCTCGATCTGGCCCCGTCGTTCGAGGAAGACGGCCAGCACTCGCGGCATCCGGTCGGCAGCAGTACGGTAGGGGATGTCGTCAAACACGGCGGAGACATCCACGAATCCGCCATCAACATCCACCCCAATGCGGTTGTCTCTGGTTAGAACGAGTTTCATGAACCCGAGCCTCCACTCTTCGCACCGGCTTCCTGTGCCTGCCGGATCACACGCTCTGCCGTTTCCCGGTCGATTCCACGCTCCCATTCACGCTTCCGCTCATCGGAAACATGCAAGGTGAATGACCCGATTCCGGACAGAGTGGTGACCACTTCATCCCCATCCTGCATGGCTCCCAGCCCCTGGTGATTGGTGCCACAGCAGATGACATCGCCCGGCAGCAGGGTGGTGACCGACGAGATGTAGCTCACCAGTTCGTCCATTGGCCGCTCGATATCGCTGGTGTTGTAGACCTGGCGCTCTTCACCATTGACATGCACCGTGATGTCGATGTTGTAGAGATCGTCGATTTCGTCAGGGGTGACAATCGCCGGGCCAAAGCCACCGAAGGTGTCAAACGACTTGCCGAGGAAACTGGTGATGTGGGAGCGTCCGAGCCCACGGGCGGAAACATCGTTGTAGCCGGTAAAGCCGAAGACGTAGTCCATGGCTTCTTCGCGACTGACGTTCTTTGCTTCCTTGCCAATAACCATTGCGATCTCGGCTTCGTGGTGGAAGATCGTCGCGTCGTGTGGTGGCAGGACAACGGTATCGCCATCACCAACGATGGATTCCGGCGACTTGAAGAAGATATCCAGAACCTGGAGCGGCCGGTCGTCGCGGAACTCACGGTAATTACCAATCAGGCAGATTATCTTGGATGGCCTGCCAACCGGTGCCTTCAGCTTGACCTCGCTGGCAGCCTTTCCTCCGCCGGCAGCGGACCTTGCTGCTATTTCTTCCTTCAACTCATCGTAGTGGGTAATCAGATCCGGCAGGAGGTCCTCGGGGCCCAACGGGTCATACCGCTGGACCAGGTCACTGATGTCAACAATGGTGTCGTCGGCTCCGACCACGCCCACGTTGTTGTCATCAAACATGACAAAACGCATCGCCCATCCTCTCGCTGGCTGTTTGCAGTTCCGATGGGCAGATCGTCGCATGACCATATGTTTGTGTCAATACTATGTTTTCATGTCACGGCACATTCGCGAAGGTTTCCTGCACATATCGCCTCCTGACGAAAAGAACATTCATGTGTGACATATTTCACGAATGTATCTAGTCACGCGCTAATTATCCCGATTCACATGCCCAAACAGCTTGATCTCAACGCAAGACTTGCAACATTCATCCAGCAAGCAAACCCTGCCCGGAGTATGACCACCCGCGGTCGAGAGCCCACAAAAAACAGGGGCGGTCGGTGATTACCGACCGCCCCTGCTGATTCCTGGATCAGGTGGATGTCATCGCTCCCGGGAGCGTGGGTCCAGCGCGTCCCGCAGTCCATCTCCCAGCAGGTTCAGGGCGAGGACAGTAAGGAAAAGTAACGACCCTGGCAGAACAGCCAGCCACCAGGCTCGCTGGAGGACGGCCTGACCATCACGGACCATGTTGCCCCAGGTCGGTGTTTCCGGCGGGACACCGGCACCGAGGAACGACAACGACGCCTCGGAGATAATCGCGAAGGCAACCACGAAGGTGCACTGCACGATCAATGGCGAAAGCGAGTTCATATAGACATACCGGCGCAGGATCAGGTGATCTCGCATGCCAATCGATCGCGCCGACTCCACATACGCCAACCGCCGGTTCACCAATGTCGTGCCACGCACCAGACGGGCAATGGTCGGTGTGTAGACGACAGACAGCGCGATGATCACGTTGGACGTGCGCGGCCCGAGGCTGGCCATGATCGCGATCGCCAGCAGGATACTCGGGAACGCCATCAATCCATCCATGATCCGCATCAGGATCGAATCGAAACGATCGTAGTATCCCGAGATAAGGCCGATTACCGAACCGGAGAACGCCGCGACAATCATCACCGACAGGCCAACCAGTAGAGAAACCCTGGCCCCGTACAGCGCACGGGTAAAGATGTCCCGGCCGAACGTGTCAGTGCCAAACCAGTGGTCCCGCGACGGCGACTGGAGCCGATTGGCCGGGTCGACGTAGGTGGGGTCGTAGTCACTGATCAACGGCGCGGCAAGCGACGCGATCATGACGATCAACATGAACACAAAACTGACGGCCGCCACCCGGTTCTGTGCCAGCAATCGTACCCAGTAGTATTTCGACGCCGGCGTAATGGCCGACAGGCCCATCCGCCGGCGTGTCGCCACTGCGGTTTCCGCCCGCAGGTCAGCCCGCGTATCAGTCCCCGCCATAGCGCACCCTCGGATCTATATAGACATAGAGCACATCAACCAGCAGGTTTGCCAGCACATAGATCGCGGCAATGGTCATCACCGCGCCCTGGATAACCGGGAAGTCGCGCCGGGCGATGCTCTGCACCACCAGACGCCCCATACCCGGCAGACCGAAAACGGTCTCGGTCACCACCGCTCCGCCGAGCAACGCACCGAGCGAAACGCCGATCACGGTAATCGCTGGAATCAGAGCATTCCGCAAGGCATGACGCATCACCACCATGCGGCCGGGCAGCCCCTTGGCAAATGCTGTGCGGACATAGTCCTCTTTCAGCACGTCCAGCATCGAGGATCGCACCAGGCGAGCCAACAGCCCCGCCGAGGAGATCCCCAGGGCAAACGCCGGCATGATCATGTGTTTCAGATGCTGCCATACACCATCCTGGATATCGGAGTATCCGGTCGATGGCAACCAGCGTAGTTTCACCGCAAAGAGCAGCATGAGCAGAATCGCCAGGAAGAAGTTGGGAACGGCTGCACCGCTGATCGAAAAGATCATCAGGAACCGGTCGATCAACGAGTTGCGGTTTACTGCTGCAATCACACCGGCCGGAACACCGATCAAGATCGCCAGCGTCAACGCATAAAGCGTGAGCAGACCGGTAGGCTGGGCACGATCCCGCAACGCCTTCGTCACCGGCTCGCCGATGAAGATGGAGTCGCCAAAGTCCAGCCGCAGGGCTTTCACAAACCAGTTCACAAACTGGATGTGGAACGGGTCGTTCAGCCCGAGTTGCTCACGCATCGCCTCAACCTGTTCCGGGGTGGCATCCGGCCCAAGAATGACCGAGGCAGGATCGCCGGGAGTCAGGTGGATCAACGTAAAAACAACGATGCCGACAATCAGCAGCACCGGTATCAGCATCACCAACCGTCGCAGGATAAATGCCATCATCCTGGCACCACCCTGTCCGACGTGAATCTCGAAATCACCATAGTCCGCTTCCCATTGAGTTCCAGAGACGGGCCATCTTCAGGAGACAGCCCGCCAAGGTGTGTGCAGCCGGCAGTTACTCTTCCAGCCAGACATTCCAGTACGGAACACCGCGCTGGAGCTGGGTGGTGAACCCGCCAACCGACTTCTGCCACACGGCGATCACACTCGAATCACCGGTCTTGACTGCCGGCACCTGCTCATAGGCGTTGCGCTGAATCTGTTCCCAGAGTTCGAAGCGACGCTCAAAGTCCGGCTCGGCCAGCAGTTCGGCCGCCAGCTCCAGACTCTCCTCGTCACTCCACCAACCGGGATAGATATTCATCTGGCCAACGTAGGTAATCTGGCTGGGATCCGGCACGAAACCGTGACCGGTAACAAAGACATCCCACGCCTCTTTCTGGGCGCGGCGCTCCAGCACGGTTGCCCAGTCAGTGATTTGCAGGTCGACGACAAACCCCGCTTCTTCCAGTTGCTGCTTGGCCACAATGGCTGCGCCATACATATAGGCGTATTCCTGCGTGGCCATGAACCGGATCGGGGTTCCATCGTACCCCGCTGCTTCCAGATATTCGGCTGCAAGTTCGGGGTCAGCAATGTTGTACAGCTCGCCGCCCACGGTGCTGTACCAGGCGGTCGGCTTGAGCATCAGGCTGGGGTCCAGCGCGACAAAATCACCGCCACCACGCGATGACTCCATGATCGGCATATGGTCCAGCGCTGCCTGGAACGCCTTGCGGATGTTCTCGTTCGCCATCAACGGCTGTGCCCAGTTGAGGAAGAAGACATCCCAGTTGCTCGGCGGCAGAATCTCTACCCGGAGGTTGTCGGCATTGACCAGCACGTCGTAATGGTCGTTACTGATCTGCATCACGATGTGGTAATCGCCGGCCTGCATGCCTGCCACCCGGGATGCCTCATCCGGCACCGGCACAAACTCGATTTCATCCACCCACTGTGCCTTATGGCCGGCATACCCGTTCGGGTCACCGTCTACTGCGGCGTAGTCATCGAACCGCTCGAAGCGAATGTAGGCATCGGATTGCCGGTCAACAAACCGGTATGGCCCGGTGCCAATGAACTCCTGCAATGGATCAAGACCGTATTCATCCAGAAGCGATTTCGGATGGATCGTGCAGGATTGGGTGTTACTGGAAAGCGCAACCAGGATGGTCCCGTACGGCCCATTGGTAACAATCTCGACGGTGTAATCATCGGGGGCCGAAAGCGACTCGGTGGATTCCATCAGTAACTTGCCGACACCGCTGATCTGTGCCCAGCGTTCAATCGACGCAACAACATCCGCCGAAGTCATCTCCTCGCCATTGTGGAATGGCACGCCCTGACGCAACTTGATGGTGTGGACGGTCCCGTCGTCGCTGACGTCGTACGACTCGGCGAGCATCGGGACAGGCTGGTATTCATGGTCGTAGGCGAACAGGGTTTCGTACATGCAATAGCCGATTTCCGCGGTAATACCGGCTGTCGTCTGATGCATGTCCAGGGTTTGGGGTTCACCGATGGCTGCAATAATCAGTTTGCCACCACGAACACCCTCGCCACCGTGGTCGTGTTCGTCCTCGTCTTCGCTCTCTTCGCCGGTTGGTTCTTCGTCCGCTTCCTCTTCCGTTGGCTCCTCGGGAGCCTCGGTCGGCTCGTCGTCCGCATCCTCGGTCGGTTCGCCATCCGAGCCGCTTGCCGCCTGGGTAGGCGTCGCGGTCGGGTCATCATCATCCTCGCCACATGCCGCCAGCAAGGCGGTGATCAGCGGGGCGCTCAATCCCAGCGCAAGGGATCGCCGTATGACATCCCGACGGGAGATTGATCCCGCACGGATTTGCTCAAGCAGATCGGCAAGCCGTTGATTTTCCACCATGAATACGTCTCTCCAGACCTTCCCGGATATCCTCCCGGTTGAGGCATCCGGCTGAATACGAGGGGCTCTGCATTCCCCACAACCGCAGATCATTGATCCTTTCGATCGCAAAACCGGTAGTGCAACGCCATCAGGGATGGCATTTGCGTCACTGGAGGTGCCCGCAGTTGCCGCCGGAAGGGGACCCGTTTCCGGGCGCCGGCGGCAACTACGAACACGAGGAAGAGATGTATTAGTCCTCCAGCCAGATGTTCACGAATTCGGGTTGAAGCTGCGTCAGCGTGATGAAGTTCTTGATTCGCGCCGAGCGAGCATTCACCCCGTAGGTATCTGCCACCTTGATACCCGGGATATCGGAATACCAGAGTTCCTGAAGTTCCTCGAGCGCCTGGTAGCGGGCCTCGAAGGTCATTTCGCCACCGAGCCGGCCAACAACTTCGACCTTCTCATCGGTGCACCACCAGCCCGGCCAGCTGCAGCTCGGGAATGGCGGCATACCAATCGGATCCACCCGGAAAGAGAACCCGGTGGTGAAGATGTCCCATTCGGACTGGATGGCCCGGTTGGCAATCAGCGTTGCCCAGTCAGTGACGACCAGTTCAACCAGAACGCCGATTTCCTCAAGCTGCTGCTTGACGACGACAGCTGTTGCGTACTGATCGGCATATTCCTGGGTAGTCAGGAATCGGATTGGTTCGCCATTGTAGTTGGACTCTGCCAGCAGTTGCGCCCCAAGTTCCGGGTTCGCCATGTTGTAGCGGTCGGCGCCGACGGTTGAGTGCCAGACTGTCTCCTGGAGCATCATGCCCGGGTCAAGCCGGAAGAAACCTTCACCCTCGGCAGCAAGCATGATCGGCTCGCAGGCGATGGTCGCCTGAATTGCCTCGCGCAGTTTCTTGTCGAGCATGATGCCTTCGGCCAGATTGAAGACGAGCACGTCCCAGCCGCTTGGCGGTAGCAGACCAACCTCGAGATCCGGATTGCCTTCGAGCACTGCCATCTGGTCGGCAACGATGCTCTCCAGATAGTCGTAGTCACCTGCCTGCAGGCCAGCGATACGGGCAGATTCATCCGGCACCGGGATGAACTCGATTTCGTCAAGGTAGGCAGCCTTGAACCCGGCGTATCCATTTGGTTCGCCCGGCGAACTGACATAGTCATCAAACCGGGCAAACCGGATAAAGCGGTCTGCCTGGCGGTCGACCAGCATATACGGGCCGGTGCCGACAAACTCGGTCATCGGGTTGTCACCGGTCGACTCGACCACCGACTTCGGATAGATTGCTGCACCCTGGTTGGCGCGGGCCAGCACCACTGCGAACGAACCGACGGTCTCGTTCATCTGGAACTCGATCGTGTGGTCGTCGAGGATATTGATGTTGTCGGTAGATTCCATCAACCCGGCGCCCAGGCCGCTGACGCCGGCCCAGCGCTCGAGGGAAGCCACAACATCTTCGGCAGTCATCGGCTCGCCGTTGTGGAAGGTCACCCCCTTGCGCAGGGTGATGGTGTTGGTCAGACCATCGGCGCTCGTCTCGAATGACTCGGCCAATTGCGGCACCACCGAGAAGTCCTCGGCGTAGGTGAAGAGGCACTCATACATGTGCCAGGTAATCAGGGCCACAATGGTTGCTGTTGTCTGGTGAATATCCAGTGTCGGCGGCTCACCGATCAGCGCCACCCGGAGCGTTCCGCCAAAGACACCTTCCGGCTCAGGCATGGCCGGCTCTTCTTCGTCTTCTTCCTCTTCCTCGGTGGCCTCTTCTGTCGCTTCTTCGGTTGCTTCCTCTTCTTCTTCTTCGTCGTCGCCAGCCTCGGTAGTGGCGGTTGGCTCATCGGCCGGCTCTTCGGTCTCCTCGTCCTCTTCGTCTTCAGGTTCCGAGGTTGCCGTCGGCTCCGGTTGCGAAGGCGCAGTGGTTGCGGTCGGATCGTCTTCATCATCATCACCGCAGGCGGCCAGCAGGCTCGCCACCACCGGAACGCTCAGACCAAGGACGGCGCCCCTTCGAAGGAGTGTCCTGCGGTCAATAGTTCCGGTCCCGGTGTCCACGACTTCTGGTTCGAGTTCAAGGTTCTGGGACATTGAGGTCTCCTCCTCATCTCCGAAGCCCGTCCCTGCAGATGCGCAGGAAGAACGAAACACACAACCTCCGAGCCATGGAGGCCGGTATCAACCAAGTCATAACGACCCCAACCGGCATGCCGGCTGGCCCCGTGACTCGTCTACCCAGATTCGTTGCAATACGGGCATACTACGCTGATACTGTGTCTACGTCAATGATGCAGGCATCGGATGTACAGGAATCAGCGTTCTATCGGCATTTTCCCGGTAGAACAGTCATTGGATGTTGCATTGAATGAACAAGATAGTGCGATATCTGCACTCGCCCGGCAGTTCGCAGATTACCTCAGGGGGCAAACCGGGATTACGGTCACCATCCTGGAAGATGCAAGCAGGGAATACCTCGAAGCAGAACTGAAGAAACTGGATCTCGCCCTCGGCCAGATTGCCGACCTCGCCGAAATCTATGGCGCCGACCAGCGGGCCGATATCGAACCACTCACCGTGCCGGCGGCGACACTCGCCGGGGAACTGTTGCGTGCAGCCACCGGTGCAGCCTGGATGGAGCCTGCGTTTGAAGGCGACCTGAACCTGATGATGATCATTCCGGATGGCCCGGTGATCGATCTGGAAGGACTGGCCCGCACCGCCCTGCTGAGCCGGCAACCGGCGCTCGGGCCATTGATGATGAAACTGCTCGAATAACGCCCGGCCTACTTCGCGTGGCGTGCCTCAAGAATCTGCCAGACCTGGTCCAGGTCGACGTTCGAGGCGCGCAACAACACCAGCAGGTGATAGAGCAGGTCGGCAGCCTCACCGGCAAGTGGCTCGGGGTCGCCATTCTTGGCAGCAATGATGACCTCGGCAGACTCCTCGCCAATCTTCTTGCCGATCTTGTCGATTCCCTGCTCAAACAGGTAGGTCGTATACGAGCCTTCCGGCATCTCCTGCTGACGCAGGGCCACGATCCTGGCGATGCGGCCCAGAATCCCTGGCCCGGCAGAACCCGGCTCGTTTTCAAAGAGGGCAGGTTGGTAGAAGCAGGTCTCCTCGCCGGTGTGACAGGTCGGGCCGTGCGGAACCACCCGCACCAGCAACGTATCGCCATCGCAATCAATCCGGATTTCCCGTACCTCGAGTACGTTCCCGGATGATTCGCCCTTCTTCCAGATTCGCTGGCGCGAACGACTGTAGAAATGGAGCAAGCCGGTTTCGACCGTCAGGGCCAATGATTCACGGTTGACGTAGCCAAGCATCCGGACATCACCGGTAGCAACATCCTGCACAACTGCCGGCACCAGGCCATCGGCATCCCAGTTGATCGCGTCAAACATGATTTCCACAACCTTTCAGCAGGAGTCTTTCAGGAAAGCGGGAACCCGAGGCCCATGCGTTTCAACGATACCCAGCGACCATCGCCGATAACCAGATGGTCCATCAGATCAATATCAAGCAGTTTGGCAGCGCCAAACAGTTCGGCAGTCAGGGCAACATCCGCCGCCGAGGGTACCGGATCGCCACTGGGATGATTATGGGCGATCGCGATCGCCGGTGCCTCTGCCCGGATCGCGGCCGTGAATACCTCGGCAATCCGCACATTCGCCGAGTTGACCGTTCCGCGGTAGACGCGCTCAAGCCGTTTGATCTGGTGTTTGGTATCCAGGGCAACCACCCAGAGTTCCTCGCGTTCGAGTCCGGTCAGGTGAGGAATGAAACAGTTTGCCAGGTCTTCCGGCGTGCGGATTTGCACCCGGTCTTCCGAGGTAAGGGCCGCCATCCTGCGCCCCAGTTCGAGTGCGGCCAGCACTTTGGCAGCTTTCGCCGCACCAAGCCCGTGGATCTTCTTCAGGCCGTGGAAATCCTGCCCGCGAAGCCCGCGCAATCCGCCCTGCTCCAGCAGGATACGGTTGGCCAACGTGGTAACCGGTTCACCCCGGGTGCCGGTATTCAACAAGATCGCCAGGAGTTCGGCATTGGAGAGTTCGCCCGCGCCCCGGAGCGCCATTTTCTCCCGAGGGCGTTCATCGGCCGGCAGCTCCTTGAAGGTGCGGCCCGGGCGGCCGTCTGCCGCATCCGGCCGGGCAGCCATCAGGAAGCACTCACAATGGCATAGGCCCGGACAGGGTTGGCACTGCCTTCCCTGAATGGCAACACCGGAGCATGAAATCGAAAGCCGGTGGATGGCAGTTTATCGAGGTTACAAAGGTTTTCCACCACCGGAATACCGGCAGCTAACAGGATCGAATGCACCGGACGAGTGCGGTCCTCGACATCATCGACGTTCCATGTGTCGATCCCGACTAACACCGCCCCACGATCACGGAGCAACGCCGCCGCCTCTGCCGTAAGGCCGGTGTTCGACGCCAGATACTCCGGCGTGCCCCAAAGTCCATCACGCCCGGTACGGAACAGCACCGCGCACCCGGCGACATCATCCGGCACCAGGTCTGCACCGATTGGGTCCGTTCCGGCCCCGATCACGATTCCGGGAAGGTCACACAGCCGCTCGAGCGGCAAGCTCGCAAGATCCAGACCATCTTCATAGCGGTGAAACGGGGCGTCCAGGTAGGTTCCACTGTTGCCAGCGAACCCGAAATGCTGGATCAGGAAGGACACACCATCCTGATAGACATCCCGTGAAGCTTCCCGCGACAGGATCGGCTGGATTTCCGGTGGCTCCAGACCAGGGAACATCGGGATATCCGGGTCGATCGGATGGCTCAGGTCGATTATCATGCCGCCCCCCCATCGGGTTCAGGCTTGATCCCGACGTGCAACGCCACGGTCCCGCCGCCAAGCAACTTCCACCTGATCCCGGTCAATCCGGCGTTGTCCATCATCCCGGCCAGTGTCCGGGGGTCCGGGAAGTTATCCACCGATGCCGGCAAGTACTGGTAGGCCGTACGATCACCGCTCAGCAATCCGCCGATGACCGGCATGATGCGTTTGAAATAGAACCCGAAAATGCGTCCCAGCACCGGCTTGCGGTAGGGAGTCAGTTCGAGACAGACGAAGCGGCCGCCCGGCTTGAGGATGCGCGCCATTTCGGACACGGCAGCCTGGTAGTCCTCCATGTTCCGCAGGCCGAATGCAACCGTGCAGGCATCAAACTCGCCATCGTCAAACGGCATCGCCATCGCATCACCGGTGACAAACGCGATACCCGGTGCTTTCTGACGGGCGATCTCCAGCATTTCCGGGGAGAAGTCGAGTCCGACAACGGCTGCCGCTCCCGCTTCGCGCAAGTCGATTGCCAGATCACCGGTGCCGGTCGCAACGTCCAGCGCGCGTTCGCAACCGCCGGCAACGGCCACCTTCGCGGCCAGGTGCCGCCAGGCGACATCCCGCCGGCCGGTCATGATCCGGTTCATCAGGTCATAGCGTGGCGCGATGCGATCAAACATCGCGCTGACCTGCCGGCCCTCCTGCAACGCACCCTTGCCGCTCATGCCACCACGATCCCTACGGTCAACAACAGGCCAAAGAACAACAGCAACTGTGCGGTACCGGCCAGCAGCGGGTTCAGTGCCCGCCCGCGGACTGTCGAAACCGACTTCACCAGTTTGATCGCCAGTGGCAATGTCACCACCGGCAGCAGCACGGCAAACCCGGATAGTCCGGCGAGCCAGATCACCGGCAACGAGAGATAACTGATTGCGAGCAGCAGGGTGTATTCACCAATGGTCCGCTCGCGGCCAAGCCGCACGGCAACCGTGCGCTTGCCGGCAACCCGGTCGGTATCGATATCCCGGAGGTTGTTTACCACCAGAATAGCAGTCGCCAGCAACCCGACCGGCACCGAGGCCGCCATTGCCAGTGCGGTCAGTTCGCCAATCTGGACATAGGCAGTGCCGGCAACCGCTACCAGCCCGAAGAAGATGAAGACAAACACCTCTCCCAGGCCGTGATAACCGATTGGCAGCGGACCGCCGGTGTAGGCAAGCGCTGAAAGAATCGCTGCGATGCCCAGCACCAGAATCGGCCAACCACCCCGGTACACGAGATACAGCCCGGCAACCATCGCCAGAGCGATCGTCACCGCGGTTGCAATCATCACCTGCTGTGGCGGGATCAATCCGCTCTGGGTAACCCGTGTCGGCCCGAGACGTTCCTCGGTATCCGCACCCCGCCGGAAATCAAAGACATCGTTCGCCAGGTTCGCGGCAATCTGCAGGAGCAGTGCAACCGCGAACGCAGCAATCGCAGCACCGGCATGGAATCCGCCGGCGGCAATGGCAACGCCGGTGCCGACAACGACAGGAGTAACCGCAGCCGGGAGGGTCTTCGGCCGGGTTGCCAGCAACCAGGGATTGACCGGAACCGCACCGGCGGCAGAACCGCTCATCGGGTTACTCCCACTCAATCGTTCCCGGAGGCTTGCTGGTGATGTCGTAGACCACCCGGTTGATACCATCAACCTCATTGACGATGCGGTTGGACATCTTCGCCAGCAGGTCATATGGCAGACGCGCCCAGTCGGCGGTCATGGCATCCTCGCTGGTAATAGCCCGGATCGCGCACACCTTGGCGTAGGTGCGGCCATCGCCCATCACGCCGGTCGATTGAACCGGCAGCAGCACGGCGAAGAACTGCCAGATGTCCTGCCCCAGACCTGCAGCCTCGATCTCCTGGCGGACAATGGCATCCGCCCGGCGGAGAATCGCCAGGTCGGGTGCGGTAATCTCACCCAGCAGGCGCACAGCCAGGCCAGGGCCAGGGAATGGCTGCCGGTGGACAATCTCGTCCGGCAGGCCCAGCCGCTTGCCAACCTCGCGCACCTCGTCCTTGAACAGCATCCGCAGCGGTTCGATCAGGTCAAATGCCAGATCTTCCGGCAGACCGCCAACGTTGTGGTGCGTCTTGATCTTGGCGGCTGTCGAACTACTGGTTGCAGATTCGATCACGTCCGGGTAGAGCGTTCCCTGTGCCAGGAACTGGAACGGGGTGGTGCCATGCTGCTCGACAGCAGCCCGCTCAAAGACCCGGATGAACTCATCGCCGATTGTTTTGCGCTTCTCTTCGGGGTCGGTCACCCCGGCGAGGCGACCCAGGAACCGGTCGGTAGCGTCAACATAGACCAGATTCATGTTGAAGTGGCGACCAAAGACTTCCTGGACGGTTTCAGCCTCGCCCTCACGGAGCAATCCATTGTTCACGAAGACCGGCGTCAACTGGTCGCCGATTGCCCGGTGGATCAGCGCCGCCACGACCGAGGAATCCACACCGCCGGAAAGCGCCAGCAGCACCCGGCCATCACCAACCTGCTCCCGGATCTGCTCGATTGAGGATTCAATGAACGATTCGGGAGTCCAGTCGCCCTTGCAGCCGCAAATGTCATAGAGGAAATTGCGGATCATCGAGCGGCCGAGTGGTGTATGCACCACTTCCGGGTGAAACTGGATGCCGACGTAGTGCTCGTTGCCCATCGCCGCCAGCGGCGAGTTGGGACTGACAGCAAGCCGTTCGAACCCTTCCGGCAGCTGGTCAATCCGGTCACCGTGACTCATCCAGACGTCCATATCGGCTGGCAGGTCACGGAACAACGGATGGTCGCCGGTTAGACTGATCCGGGCCGGGCCATACTCGCGATGGTCGGCCGGGTTGACCAACCCACCCAGTTCCTGTGCCAGCAACTGCATCCCGTAGCAGATCCCGAGCACCGGCAGGCCGCTGGAAATGACCCACTCCGGTAACTGTGGCGAACCTTCGGCATACACGCTGGATGGCCCGCCGGACAGGATGATCCCCTTCGGCTTCAACCGCTCCAGCACCGAGGCATCAGCATCGTGAGGCACCAGTTCACAGTAGACGTTTGCCTCTCGCACGCGGCGGACAATCAACTGTGCTGTCTGGCTGCCAAAGTCAATAACGATCGCGCTATCCACACCGGTTACGCTGGCCGGTTGCTCCACTGTCACCCCCGCTCATCCGCGAAACTCTCGCGCCAATTGTATCGAGGCAGACACATCTGCCCACCATACGTTCGTAGTGTGGTTGCGATCAGGCGGAAGCCGACCGGGTGCGGTTCCAGAGAATGTAGGCGAGCGCCATGCCGGCAACCGGAAACGTGGAGCCGATCAGGAACATCGACGAGTAACCGACCAACCCGGCAACGACACCCATCCCGATCGCGCCCACACCGATCCCTACCTCAAACGCCGCGCTGAATGTGCCCATTGCCGCACCGCGTCGGGCCGGCGGGGCGACATCCACCGCCAGCGCCGAAAGCGCCGGATACCCACTGCCGAATGCGAACCCGAGCACCGCTGCACCGGTCAGCAACACCACCAACGATCCCGATTGCGACAGGATTGCCAGACCCGCAGCCATACCGCCCAATGACGGAATGATCACAGCCCAGCGGCCATACTGATCGGAGAGCTTGCCGCCAAAGAGACGCGAGAGGAACACCGCACCGGCACTGACCGTGAAGTAGAAGCCGGCGTTGGTGATCGAGCGCTCCTCGGCAAACAGCAGCACAAACGAGGAGACCGCCCCGAAGACCCAGGTCATCGAGATCACCAGCAGCGACGGCAGCAACACGCTCTTCTCGATCAGGCTGCCCATCGCTGCGTGGACATCGCGTTCGATCTTCGGCTCACGCACCATCGAGACGAGCACCAGGGCGGAAATGGCCATTGCTGCCGAGCACAGGAACACCACGTCATCGCCCCAGCGATTGCGGATGGCCAGACCGAGGATCGGTGCACTGGCGCTGGCGAACGGAGGCACAATGCCCCAGATTCCCATAGCCTCGCCCCGGCGTGCAGGCGGGGCGAGTTCCGCCACCACCGCAAAGGCGGCTGTCGTAAATAACGCCATGCCAAGACCGTGAATCAGACGCACACCAAGCAGGATCGGTACGTTGCTGGCTACCAGATAGAGGAACGACGCCAGGATAAAGGTCGACGCGCCGGCAAGCATAAAGCGCTTGCTCCCGCCGCGGTCGATCTCCCGGCCGATAAAGGGACGCGGAAATAGCGCTGCCAACGCGAAGAACCCGATGATCAGGCCGATCTGTGATTCAGACCCGCCAATATCCCGGATGTAGAGCGGCAGGACAGCAATCAGTAACTGGAATGACGCAAAGAACGTGCCGCCGGCAGCACACAGCAGCGCGAAATCACGAGTCAGAATCCGTTCATTGGTGTTGGTCACGACTCAGGGCCACCCGGGGGATTATCCATTTCATAGCGCACGATCATCTGCCGAACTTCCCGGGGAGTTAGCGCCGTGACATTCTCGACGCCGAGCAGTTCACTCAACTCCCGTGCATTGGTGTAACCCCGCGGCCGTGCCCAGTTCCAGAACTTGGTCCAGTTCACATTCGCTCCGGGATCTTCATCGGCATCCTCTCCGGCCGGAGATACCGGCTCCTGGGCCACTGGTGGGGGCGGGTCTTCACGGATCAATGTCCGGGCCGGAACCATTTCGGATGGAATGGCAACCGGCGTATCGTCATCGTTCAGATCTGCCTCGATCACCGGCACGGAGAACGTTTCCGGCTCACCGGTGTATCCAAACGCCAGCAACGCCCGCGTAAGGGCGCGATCCTCGGCAATCTCGGCGAAACCCGGACCATCCTCATCCCGCGAGGCGCTACCGTGTCCACTTACGGCTCCGGCATCACTGGTCCGCAGGATTGCCCGGACCACGATGTACCCGGAATCGGAGATAACCATCTCCGTTTCGATTTCGCTTTCGGGGTGGTCCGCCCGGAACCAGAGCAGGCCGGACACCGGGGAACCGGCTCCGGGTCGGATATGTTGGTTGCCGGTCACAATGCAACTCCATTCATCAGGCAGGCCCCATCCTTCCGGGCCGATTCTAGTCTAAGCTGTCCAATGCATCGACCGGCAACCGGAAATGAGAGGCGCCCCGTGATCAACCAGGTGCAGCAGTGGATCATTGATTCGGACGATGATGGTATCCCGGACGATATTGCAGTCCGGTTCATCGTGGCACCATCCACCGGCGAGGATACGGCCAGATTCCGATCACTCATTCTGCGCCTGGCAACATTCCTCGGCCAGCAGGTTGGCGCACTACCCTTGCCCCTGTTTGTCACCGAGCCCGGCAATCTGCCGGAACACATCCAGATGGTCAGGCTCGAATCTGCCAGCCAGATTGAATCCCTGCTCCCGGCAACTGGGCCGGAAGAGATCGAAATCACGACCGAACCTTCCCCTTGTCCTGGCCGGATGTTTACGCTCGACGGTATGCTGGCCGACCGTGACGGAGACCTGCTGCCCGACACAATCCGGGTGCGCTTCGACCTTTCGGACGATATCCAACCGGAACTAGTGGCAGCAGTCGCCAATCTGGCGGCCCGCACCGGTCTGGAATCCGCACCGGATAGCGCCATCTCGGCGGACGGCCCGGTCTTTCAGGTGCACCCCGGGGACCGGAGTGCCTCGATTGCCGCCACTGATAATGGCTGGATAGCGACCGGGGCGCCGGATGACCTGGCAACATTGCTCAACCGGGTCAGCGCAGACTGGCCGCATATTTCCCTGCCCGAGACCGGGGGCGTGGGCTACAGCCTCGGCGTCCTGCGTCGCTGGTTGGCCGGCGACGGTCCGGAATCCCGGACACCGGGCCAACTGGTGTGGGAACGGGAGTGGTCAGACGATTGGGAAGTCGATCGTGTCCGCGCCGCGTTTAGCGACCAGGTGCTGCCGAGCCTGGATGCCACCCGGCCACTTGACCTGACCGTCTTCCTCAGCGAGCCACAGGACATCCGCCAGCAGTTTGCTGCTGAACTCGGGGAGATCCTGACGACCTACGGGTTCACCAACGTCGACATCACTACAGTGTGCACCTTCAAGGCTGGGCTATCCTGGCTCCGGGAGACGGTCATCCCACGGTTGCAGGGAACAGATGTCGCCGCTATCGACATCCAATACCGTCGTTTTGAGACCGATGAAACAGCCCTCGACCGGCCAACCCGCTGGTTACAGGAGTGTTTCCCCGGCGACGAGATCCTCGCCCGTGACCTGGGTCTACCGCTTGAAGCCATCACCTTTACCGAAACGCACGATGGCCCGACGTTCCGGGCAGTTGCCACTGATGCTACCGGCAATCCGATCGACAGCGTTGACCTCTCGCTACTGGCAACCACCTGGCCATTTGTCGAAGCCGTTCCCGGTTCCGGGACGGTGCAGGTGACAACCAGCGGTGTCATCGCCCGGCAAGGAGATACACGCCTTGACGTTCCGGTCGCATCCGACCTCGAGCGTTTCTGGACGTTCTGGCAAGGCGAGGTCATCCCGCAACTCCTGGCACATATTGAGAATCAGGGCGGTGCAATCCGCCACTTGCAACCGTTCTTCGAGCGGCTTGAGGTCGAGGTAAGCGTTAGCGAACCCAACCAGCGGATCGGAATCCGCGAGGAAAACGACTCCGCCGCCGAGGCTTTGCACGAGGACATCTACTTCAACGCACTTGACGCGATTGAACTCTATGGCAAACAGCAGAGCGGTGAAACCTGCAACGCCCCGGGCGCTGTCGTGCCGGTCGTCCGGCTAACTCCGGGCAAGGCTCCCTCCGCAACGGTTCGCCTGTATCGGGCCGTCAAACCGGACAGCCTGCCCTACCCCGATCTCCGGATTTGCCGGCTCGCACTTGAGGATGACACGTTCCTTCCGGAAATCACGGTCGTCGACCCGGCACCGGAGACAGTCGCCTGTCTGCAAGAACTTGCAGGCAAGGCCGAACCCGATGGTCCCGGAATCCTGGCACTGGTCACCGCCGGCGACGAGACCGTTCGCCTGCGGTTGCCACTCCAGCCAGTGCTGACATCCAGTGACCCACCGGCAGAAGCACCAACGATGCACGCCAACATTCAGGGCGAAGCAGTGACAGAACTCGCTGCGTCACTGGCAGCATTCCCGCCGGTCACTGCGTGGATCGAGGACTGGTCGTATGAAGGACGACCAATTCCGGTGCTTTCGCTTGTGCCGCCTACTCCCGGACGGTTGCGTTCACCCCGCAAGATGAGCCTGCTGAAACCGACCAGTCTGATCGTTGCCCGGCATCACGCCAACGAAATCTCCAGCACCAACGCTGCGTTTCGCCTCGCCTGGCTGACGGCAACCGATCCTGAGTGGATCAGCCTGCTGAAACAGGTCAACATCGTCATCATCCCGTACGAAAACCCGGATGGCGCCGCACTGCATGCCCGCCTGACATCAGACCCGGCAGCGATGTATTGGAAACACCATCCCGCCCGCTACAACGCATTGGGGTATGAGTTCAGCCAGGACATGGGCAACCCGGATACCCGCTTCGGGGAATCACGGGTCCGGCCGTCCATCTGGCAGCGTTTCCTGCCGGATGCCGTTGTCGATAACCATGGCGTTCCCTCCCACGAATGGGTGCAACCCTTTGCCGGGTTCGGGTCACCACCGCGTTTCCCGGTTTCCTACTGGATTCCCCAGGCGCTGCTCTACGGCATCGTTGGATATGTCGAGTCGGAGGATTTCCCGGAACACCGGGAGATGGCATTTGCACTGCGGGATGCCGTTTCAGACATCGTGGCCGATACCGACATCGGCGACCTCAACCGCCAGATCGGCCGGAGTTATCGCTTCTGGGGGCAGCAACGTGATCCGGAACGCTTCCCCGGCGAGTTCCACAACGACATGCTCTGGCACATGGCCGGGCGGCCACCGGACCCGGAAGGGCGCGGGTTCTCGGCCCGCTTCCCGAAGACAACCGTCCTCAACTGGGTAACCGAGGTCATCGACGAAACCGCCACCGGCGACCATCTGGAAATCACGGCCCGTGCCCATCTGCTTGCCAACCAGGCCATGTTGCGCCTGCTGGCCACCGGCCACGGAAGACGCCGCATCAAAGGAGAAACGCCCGGGCCGTAAACCGTCAGCCTCACCTTTTGACCGGCTTCATCTTCTCTTCATCCTGCTATGTCATGCTGAAACCGGAAGCACGGAAGGATGGCCCCAATGCGTGTACTGGTCGTCGAAGATGAAGAACGCATTGCAGCGTTTATCGAGGCAGGGTTGACCGAGGCGGGCTACGCAGTGGATGTCGCCCACGCCGGTGATGAGGCACTCGACTGGACCTCGGTCGTCGAGTATGACCTGATCGTTCTGGATGTCATGCTACCCGGACGTGATGGCTTCGAGGTCGCGTCCATCCTGCGCAAACGGCGGGTCTCGACGCCGATTCTGATGCTGACCGCACGCGACGCCATCGACGACCGCATCCGCGGGCTGGATTCCGGCGCGGATGACTACCTGATCAAACCGTTCGCGTTCGGAGAACTCCTTGCCCGTCTCCGGGCACTCTCCCGCCGTGAACCAGTCGTCACCAGTTCGGTTTTACAGGTTGCCGACCTGACCCTGGACACCACCACTCGCCAGGCAACCCGGCAGGGAGTGCCGATCGACCTGACCACCAAGGAGTTCTCCCTGCTTGCCTATCTCATGCGTCACCCCAACCAGGTAATGACCCGGACGATGATCGCCGAGCACGTCTGGAACTACGACTTTGACGCCGTTACCAACGTCATTGATGTTCACATCCGCTATTTGCGCCGCAAGATTGATGAACCGTTCGATACCAAACTGATCCAGACCGTGCGTGGCGCCGGATACCGGATTACTGACCGCCCGGAACCCGGATGAGCGGCAATCCGTTGCGGTTGATCCGCGTTCGCCTCACGCTCTGGCACGTCCTCTCGCTGGCGGTGCTGTTGGCCGTCTTTTGCGCCGGAGTCTGGCTCGCCCTGAAGTATCAGCTCCGGCATGCCCACGACGATGCACTCACGGCCAGGGCGACTGTCCTTGTCCCGGTGATGGAAAACCGCACCGGCGTCCCGATGTTGCCAGACCGCTTCGCCCGCGAGGCTGATGACGAACTTGAACTGGACGACGACGATTTCGAGGATGCGAGCTTCATCCGGGTCTACGATGTCAACGGCAGTTTGGTGCAGGAGTTCAGGGACGATAGCCACCACCTGCCGAACCGGTTACCGGGACTGGAAAGCCTGCGTGATGGCGACTGGGTGCGCTTCACCATCATTGGCGAGGACGCCACCTACCGGGCACTGGCAGTACCGGTTGAGGATGACGACAATGTCCAGGGCGTGCTGGTGGTTGGTCAGGCCACCGACAGCATCGAACGCACCCTCGGCACGCTCCGGACGATCATTTTCATTGCCTACCCTGCCAGCCTGCTGCTGGCGCTGGTGATCGGTCTCTTCCTGGCCCAGCGGGCACTCGGCCCAATCGACAGGATCACCCGCACCGTCCAGAGAATTTCGGCCGAAGACCTCAGCCAACGGCTCGACATGAAACTGCCGGATGACGAACTGGGCCGTCTGGCCAATACCTTCAACCAGATGCTCGAACGCATCGAGGAAGCATTCCGCCGGCAACGACAATTTACGTCCGATGCATCACACGAACTTCGCACCCCGCTGACGATTATGCAGGGAGAGATCGAGGTCGCCCTCAGCCGGGAGCGTGAATCGGAAGAGTACCGTGACGTGCTGGAATCCACCGGCACCCAGGTCAGCAGGCTCATCGGTTTGGTCAACAGCCTGCTCACGCTCGCCCGGGCCGATGCGGGTCAGTTGCCATTCCAGCGTGAACCGGTCGAGGTCAGCGCTGCTGTCGAGTCTGTTGTCGAACAGCTGGCGGTACTTACCGGCGAAAAACAGATACGCGTCGACACATTCGGGCCGGAGGTAACGATCCAGGCCGACTTCACCATGTTCCTGCAACTGCTGTTCAACCTGCTGGACAATGCCATCCGCCACACTCCGCCGGACGGAACAATCCGGATCGACTGGCGGGTGGAAGAGGGGATGTTATGTCTGGCGGTGACAGATTCCGGACCGGGTATCCCCCCGGAACACCTGCCGCACATCTTTGAACGCTTTTACCGGGTCGACAAGGCCCGGGCACGTGCCGAAGGCGGATCCGGTATTGGCCTCTCGATCTGCCGCTGGATCGTTGAATCCCACGGTGGCACGATCAGTGCCACCAGCCCGCTCGGACAGGGTGCGACCTTCGCCTTTTCCTTGCCATTGCAGTGAAACCCCGGTTTTCATCCAAAACCAATGTCCACCTAATCAAGGTTTAATGCGCCCGCCGGACAATGGAACCAGGTCGATGATTGACCGATGGCAATGACGCGACAGGGTGAAGGAGAAACTCCATGCGTTCACTATTGCGGGTTCCGATTCTGTTGGGTTCGGCAGCCCTTCTGCTGATAGCAGTTGCAGCAGTCATTTTTGTCAGTGAAGACACAGTTCTTGGCCGGCAGAGCGACCCCGTTGTGATCGATGATGGCCAGGTCTACGAACGTGAGGCGAGCATCAGCATCGAGGAAGCGATCTCGATCGCCCTCAATCACGCTGATGGGAAGGTTGATGATGTTGACCTCAAGCACCGCGGTGGAACGCTGGTCTATGACATCGAGATCGGCGACACCGACATCGTGATTGACGCCAACGATGGCACGGTCATCCACATCGACCACGACGACGATGATGACGATCGCAACGGCAACGCTGCCGGCAACACCACCTCGACTGCCGACATCATCAGCCAGGACGAAGCAGTCTCCATCGCCCGTACTGTCGCCGAAGGCGATGTGCGCAAGATCGAACTCGACGAGGACGACGGTCGCCTCGAGTACGAAATCGAAATCGGCAACTACGACATAGAAATCGATGCCGTCACTGGCGAAATCCTCGATGTCGACCATGATGATGACGATGACCGTGACGACGTCCCGGCAGGCATCGTCACTACCAGCGACATGATCAGCCAGGATGAGGCGATCGAGATCGCTCGAACAGTGGCAGACGGCAACCTCCACAAGGTTGAACTGGACGAAGATGACGGCCGACTGGAATACGAAATCGAAATCGGTAACTATGATGTCGAGATCGATGCCATCACCGGCGAAATCCTCGATGTTGACTACGACGACTAACTCCACGAATGAACAAAACGGCCCCTGTCTGGTGAGACAGGGGCCGTTGTCATTGTTTCGCAAGGTTCAGGCGGATTTCGGTGAGTCGCCCGAACCGCGAGGACTGGAAAGCGGCGCAAATCCTCGCTCGCGTAACGCCCGGACGGCTGCCGAGTACAGACGCTCGCCGGCATCCGGCAGGTCATAGCCGAGGACAATCCGGCCGTCCGGCAGCAACTCGGGATCAAGCCCGGCATCCTTCAACGCCTCGACAATCCGGCCGGCATCCTCGCCCTCTTCCGGTTCGAGGAGAACCGCCCGGCGCAACCAGATCCGCCGGTATCCCCGATCCCACTCGGCAAGGGTGTAGGCAACGTTCTGAGGCAACGGGCTTCCGCTCTGACGCTCGAGAAAGCGGACAACATGCTCCAGGTCCACCCCGCCGGCAAGCGAACGGATCAAGGCCTCTGCGGTCAGGTTCCAGGTCGAAACACGGTCCAGCGTCTGCAACTCGGCAAACGAGGACAGCACCCACACCCGGTAGGGCGTCGGCCGGTACAACAGCACCTGAAGGTTTGCACCGACGGCCAGCGGCGCATCACCAAGAGATGGCAAGGCCGGTTCGCTCCGGTCGCGGGCGGCGATCCAGCGGCCAACCGGGGTCAGACGCAGTACGGTTCTCCGTTCACCAATCAACCGCGAGCGTTCGACCAAACCGAGCCAGACGCAGGCCGTCTCCAGCGTGGTCCCAAGGACCAGTGAGACAATCCTCGCCCTGCGGTCATCCAGCGTTTCCGGCACATCGAGGTTGATCGCCATCTGCGCCCGGCTGGCCGAGCCGACATGTGCCTGCCGGAGCAGGTCAGGCTCACGTAACAGCAACCGGGCAATGAACCGCTCCTCGTCGTACCAGACGCCTTCTTCAAGTTCGCCCAACGCCTTGATCAAGGTCACCCGGAAGGCAGGCCACGATGCCCCCCAGAGGGCAAGGTCAACACGTTCACGTCCTTCCGGCCAACCTTCGGTTGTCGTCCAGGCATCAACCAGACGGGCGGCTGCCGTCGGGAAGGCACTTTCGCGGAAAAGTTTGGCTTCGTTCCCGTGCGCGGCCCGGCCATTATCATCCCGCAGCACCCCCAGGGACGCCGCAATCTGGGTCAGGAAACCGACGTAGCCGGTCGGCAACGTTCCATGTTCCGGGTCGGCTGTCCAGAGTTTGGAACGAAAACGACGGTGAATGGCAGGGTCACCCTCCATCAATGCCCGCCAGCGTGGTGCCCCGTGGAGGACATCCCGCATGATCGTGAGGACATCCCAGACAGCAGCGTACGGGTGAATCCAGACCGGCTCGCTCACGCCGGCAGGATCCACCGCGTCCAGTTCCGGGACAGGTGGAGGCTCGATACGTGCCGGATGCAACACCGACCCGGGAATGTGCAGCACCCGCCTCGTTCCGGATTCGTCCTGCCGGTATCCATGCCAGACCAGCAACGGCCCGGCAAGTTCGCGCAGCACCCGGCGGGCAGCCGCAGGTTTCATCGCCTTCGGCAACGCGTCGTCCAGGTTCATCTCGCCGCCGGATGCCTTCAGGCTGTTCCAGAGATCTCGCGCCGCGCCGGAAAGCCCGCCAATATACCGGCTTACCCGCTCGGGCCGCTCAAGGTTCTCGCGGATGATATTGACCAGCTCGCTTCTCGGGTGCGCACCGGGGGTGATTCTGGCGCCCCACAGCGTGGCCGCTTCCTCAATTTCCGGAAAGGCCGGGATCGCCAGCAATTCGTCGATCGGACCATCCAGCGATGGCGAGGAGGTAGATTCCCGATCCACCCGGCCCAGTACCATGCCGATCTCGCGCGGCAGGAAGAGTTCCGGATCTCGCTGGGCAAAATGATGCGCCGGATCTTCCGCCTCAATACTGACAATACCCGAGGCATAGAGCCGCCGGAGGACACGGGTTGCCTCGGCCTCATCAAATCCGGTGTCCCGTGCGACATCGGCCGGTGTCAGCGAGGCTCCATCGTGGGAAACCATTGCCCGGATTACCTCGCGTTCGGGGTCCCCGAGACGCTCCCAGACATCGCGGGCCGCCCAGATGTCAATCATCACCCGGTAGAGCGCCGCGACATCGGCGAAACGGTCACGCCCCTGCAGTTCGGCATCCCAGAACGCAGCAATTCTGCCCAACTCTTCGGCCGGCCGTTCCAGGAGTCTGCCAAGGAGATTGCGCATCGTCGCCACCTTTACCGGGTGTGGTTCCATGGGTCCGGTCTGACTGATTATCCAGTATCGGTGGCATAAAACCACACTCCGCCGCGTTACACTTCCCGGATGACCAGTGTTGAAAACCGGAAGCAAGGAGGCTTCATGTCCGAAGAACAGGACACCGCAGAAAACCGTCCACGCAAGGTGATGGCGATTATGTCGCACCCTGACGATATCGAGTTCACCGCTGCCGGCACCATTGCAAAGTGGGCGTCCGAAGGGCAGGAGATCATCTTCGTCCTCGGCACCTCCGGCGACAAGGGTAGCGACGACCCCTCGTTCACCAGCGAATCCCTGATGGCAACCCGTGAGGAAGAGCAGCGTGCGGCTGCCGCTATCCTCGGCGTCAAGACCGTCGAATTCATGCGGATGCGCGATGCCGAACTGGTGGCCGATCTGGAAACCCGCAAGAACATTACCCGGATCATCCGGCAACACCGGCCGGATGCCGTTATCTGCCAGGACCCGACGGTCCGGTTTGATGGCAACTACATCCAGCACCCGGATCACATCGCCATGGGCGAATCGGTACTGGCTGCCATCTTCCCTTCCGCTCGTGACCGGCTGACCTTCCCGGAACTGCTGGCCGAAGGGCTGGAGCCGCACAAGGTAACCGAGGTCTACCTTGCCTCGGGTTCGGACACTGTCGACCACTTTGTCGACATCACCAACTTCATGGAGCAGAAGATCGACTCGCTGAAGGCCCATCACAGTCAACTTGGCGACTGGGACTTCCGCCCGATGGTGGAAAGCTGGGCACGTGACACCGCGGCTCTTGCCCGGATGAAGAGTGCGCCGGATGCCTTCACGATGACCTTCGCCGAGGCGTTCCGCTACATCAAGCTCTGGGGATAATCTCCTGGCAAGCGTGGCCCTGCAAGGCGTGACATGATGCTGAGCAGGGCCACCCGATGACGTGGCATTGACGACCGGCCGGTCTGCTGTTATCGTTTTGGTCAACAAGTGAATAGACCCTGCGCTCATCAAGAGTGGTGGAGGGATACGGCCCTTAGAAGCCCGGCAACCAGCGTTCAGCGCCAGGTGCCAATTCCGGCGGACGATGTTCCGCAAGATGAGCGCGGTGATGTTCCACCACGACCTGTAGTCGTGGTGTTTGCATTTCACCGGTAGTTCCCCATGCAGCGCAGGGCTGAAACGGCAACGAGGATCCGCCCGGATCCTGCCAGCCTGTTGCGGCTGCTACCTCCTTTCCCGGAGTTGCGTTCCGCTGTGTGATCCCCGTTTGCCAATCAACTTGTTCGTATTTCGTCGTATCCGGCGACGCATCCTTGCGTACCGGTTGTCGAAGCAGAAGGGGATCAAAACTACACAAACTTCCTGCTGCCTCCGGGCAGCATCACAACAAATGCGCAACGAATCTCAAACGAATCTATCTTCGGTTTTTTCAGATTCCAGGGAAGGGAACCCTATCTTGTCAGCATCATCCAACGGCACGGAGAAGGCTCCGCGAAAGCCGGGATTTTCGACACTCCAGGTCCACGCCGGACAACAGCCGGACCCGACCACCAATGCACGGGCTGTGCCGATCTACCAGACCAGTTCGTTCATCTTCAACGATGCCGAACACGCCGCCAACCTGTTCGGTCTGAACGAATTTGGCAACATCTACACCCGCATCATGAACCCGACCAACGATGTCTTCGAGCAGCGCATCGCTGCGCTCGAAGGTGGCATCGGTGCGCTTGCTACCGGATCCGGTCAGGCAGCGGAATCCATCGCGATCTTCACCTTCCTCGAAGCCGGCGATGAGATCGTCTCGGCAGCCAGCCTCTACGGTGGCACCTACAACCTGTTCGCCACCACCCTGCCGAAGCACGGTATCACCACCCATTTCGTCGACCCGAGCGATCTCGAGAACTTCCGCAAGGCAATCACGCCGAAGACCCGTGCCCTCTACATCGAGACCATCGGCAACCCGCGGCTTGATGTGGTGCGCATCCGCGACGTGGCCGACATTGCCCATGAGGCTGGCCTGCCACTGATCGTAGACAACACCTTCGCAACGCCGTACTTGTGCCGGCCAATCGAGCACGGCGCGGATATCGTTGTTCACTCCGCAACCAAGTGGATCGGCGGACACGGCACGTCCATTGGCGGCATCATCATCGATGCCGGCACCTTCAACTGGACCAACGGCACGTTCCCCAAGATGGAGGAATATGTCGAGCGTTTCGGACAACTCGCCTGGATTCTCCGGGCACGGGTTGAGCCATACCGTGACCTCGGCCCTGCCCTCAGCCCGTTCAACTCGTTCCTCTTCCTGCAGGGTGTCGAGACACTTTCCCTGCGGATGGAGCGCCATTGCGCCAACAGCCTGGCCGTCGCCGAATGGCTGGAAGCCGACCCGCGCGTCAACTGGGTCAGCTACCCGGGTCTGAAGAGCCATCCGTATCACGAGCAGGCAGCCGAACAACTCGACCACGGCTTCGGCGGTGTGCTGAACTTCGGCCTCGGCAGCGGTGTTGAAACCGGCCGCAAGGTGATCGACAACGTGAAACTCTTCTCGCTGCTGGCAAATGTCGGCGATGCCAAGTCGCTGATCATCCACCCGGCATCGACTACCCACGAACAACTCACCGAAGAACAGCAGGCAGACGCCGGCGTGACCCCGGATCTGCTGCGACTTTCGATCGGCATTGAGGACGTCGAGGACATCATTGATGACCTCGACCAGGCGATCAATGCTGCGATCGGTAGCAAGTCGTTCGCAACCGCAACGTCCTGATCGTTGTAACCCTGTCACCCCGGAGCGATCACAGCGTTGCTCCGGGGTGATACCTCTGCCTCGCCAGCCTGAAGAACAGGACCTGCATCATGACCCGAGTGGCTATTGCCGGGATCGAAACCGATCTCGGGCAAGCGCTGATCGAACAGATCGAGACAACACCCGGCCTGGATCTGGCCGGCGGCATAGCAACCCGCGACCGGGCAAGCCTGCCCCGGGTGCTGGATGGCGCCCATGTGCTGATCGACCTGAGCAAGCCTGAACTGATGATGCATAACGCCATTGTCTGTCTGAGCATGGGCTGTGCACTGGTCGCCGGGTGTGGTCCGCTCGACCCCAACTACCTGGCCGAACTGCGGGAGTTCTCTTCACGCATCCCGATTTTCCATGCGCCGAATCTCTGCTTCGAGACGGCGGCAGTGCTCTCAATACTTCCCCTTCTGAGAGATGCACTGCCTCATCTGGAGGCCGAGTTCAGTAGCAACGGATCATCGGCACCGGTTGCGTTCCTCACCGGTGGTGGACAGGAAATCCTGCTGGCGCAGAAGGTGTACGGGCCGGTCGCCGAGGCACGCGGAGCGATCCGGGCGGCCCGGTTTCTGAGTGGGCAAACATCCGGTTTCTACTCGATGCACGATCTGTTACCCGCCGGATCTGGTCAGCGCGAACCCGCTCGGGTATGGTGAATTGTCTGTTTTGACGACGCACACAGGGAGTTCTTGCGATGCCCACAATTCGCTATATCGAGGAAAACGACGCCAACGATCGCGTCAAGGCGGCCTATGAAGATATCAAGGCCGGATTTGGCAATGGCCAGGTGCCAAACGCCTACAAGGTGCTGGGCAACAACCCGACCATCCTTGAGGCTGCTGTTGAGCATCGCCACCGGGTGATGGACGAAGGAACGCTCGATCCGACGGTCAAGGAGTTTCTCGCCTGGGCCACAGTGACGCTGCTCAACAACCAGTTCGGCATTGAAACCCATACTGCCCGGTTGAAGAAACTCGGGTTCTCCGACGAGCAGGTCATCGAGGCACTTGGTGTCCTCCAGTACTTTGCCGGCATCTCGGTCGTCATCAACGGCCTCGCCATGGCCCACGACTCCAACGAGAGCGTCAAGCGTGCTCTCAGCGGCACGCCACAGGAGTAACGCCAACCCAACCCGCGACACCTCCTTGTCATGCCGAACGCAGTGAGGGATCCGTTGCCCGGGAGTGACGGATCCCTCCTTCGTCGGGATAACAGCTGAACGGCAATGTTCCTGATATGGCATCCGTGTTGGTTGTGGCGGACGCACTGCAATGCGCCCCTACCTCTTCGGGGAAACCGCAGCGCAGGATTCTGATGCGCAAACTGAAAGCCCGCCATCCGGATGAATGGCGGGCCGGGGTGATTACTTGATCCGGTTTTCGATCATGTCGGCACGGGCGGTTTGGGGAACCGGGAGTGAGACAACATATGCGGTGGTGATGCCGTCGAGGGTGAGTACCTCGTCGAGCGCTTCCTGCGGAATAGCATCGTCGACGTTCAGCACCATGATCGCCTCGCCACCCCGTTGGTGACGTCCGACCTGCATCCCGGCGATGTTCACGTTGTGCCGGCCAAGAATCATGCCGATGTGCCCGATCACGCCTGGCCGGTCGCGATGGTGGGTAATCAGCATGTCGCCCTCAAGCGGCTGACCCAGCGAGAAGCCGTCCACCTCAACAATGGCCACCTCGCCGGTATCCCAGCGTACCGTGACGTGATGAGTCGTTTCGCCGGACACCTCAAAACCAAACTCGATGACGTGTGCCGGTCCCTTGTCGATGGTCGTCACCCGGAGTTCCAGATTATGCGCCTCGGCAACCAGACGGGCATTCACCGGCGTCACGCGGTCGGAGCACCAGCGCTGGAGCGCCTCACTTAACGCCGACGTCAGGACAAACTCGCTGATTTCCAGTGTCGTCCGGCCGTGGACCGTCATCCGGAACGCAGACGGCAGTTCCGGCTCCAGAACACTGAGCAGGTGACCGGCAGCACCGGCCATGTGGGTCAGACGCCGGAGTTCACCGGCATCAATCGCTGCGGCCGGCAGATTGACAGCGTTGGGCACCGATTCACCCCGCAGTGCGGCAAGCGTGGTGCGGCTGATAATCTCGCCCACAGCCGCCTGCGCCTCGACGCTGCTGCCACCGATGTGCGGCGTCAGGATGACATTCGGGAAGCGGGCAAGGTCGGTCTGTTCAACCGGTTCGTGCGGGAAAACATCCACCCCGGCGCCGGCGACATGTCCGCTCTCCAGCGCAGCGATCAGGGCGTCTTCGTCAACCACACCACCACGGGCACAGTTGATGACCACCACACCCGGTTTGGTGGAGGCCAACGCCTCGGCATCGAGCATGTTGCGGGTTTCGTCGGTCAACGGGCAGTGGAAGGTGATGATGTCACTACGCCGGATGAGGTCCTGATAGGTCACCTGCTCGACACCCAGTTCGCTGAACCGCTCGGCAGGGATATACGGGTCGTAGCCGATCAGGTGCGATTCAAAGGCTGCCAGACGCCTTGCCACCACGGAACCAACCCGGCCAAGGCCGACGATACCGATCGTCTTGTCCTTGAGGTCAAAAATGCGGAAGCGTTTGCGCTCCCAGCGTCCGTGGTGCATTGAATCGTTGGCATCGGCCAATTGCCGTGCCAGTGCCAGCATGATCGACACCGTATGTTCGGCAGCAGACACGCTGTTCGATCCGGGAGCATTGAGCACCAGTACGCCGGCACGGGTCGCCGCCGGAACATCAATGTTGTCCACGCCGACCCCGGCCCGGGCGATCACCCGCAACCGTGGAGCGGCCTGGATCAGTTCCTCATCAACCCAACTCTCGCTGCGGACCACCAGGCCATCTGCATCGGCGACGGCCGCCCGCAACGCCGGAACGTCGGTGCCATCCACCTCGACAATATCCGCCTCGCGGGCCAGTTCGGCCCGAGCCTTCGGGTCAATAACATCGCTGATCACGATCTTCGGGCGTTGCGGTGCCACCACCGGGCGACTGTTGGCGATCATCCGGGCAGCAGCATCCAGCAGGTCAATAACCGGGTTGTCGATACCTTCCGGTACTTTCCCGCTACCATCGGTCAGGAAAAACGCTGTCACCCCGGCTGCCTGGTAGGCAGTCGCATGGCGGACGCTGTCTTCCACCGCGTGGGTGATGCCCAGCCGCAGGGCAACCGTCACCTTGTCGTCTGCGAAGATCACCGGACACAAATCCAGGCCATTGGCTCGCAACCAGGCGTTGGTCATTTCGGACGAGGAATCCGGGCGAGCAGTCACAATAAAGATGTTTTCCGGCCCGAACTCGGCAACGATGCGCGAGAGAAAGTGCTTCGCCTGTGGAGAGGCAGCCAGTCGCGATGCCGGACCATCATCGGAATAGACCCAGGCCCGAACTTCCAGCGAAACGGAATGACCGGCGGAATCGACAAACGCCGATTCAGGCAGCGTCAGGTTAAATCGTTCGTTTGCGGCCACGGCCAGCGGACCGGGATGCTCGGTCAACACCCCGTCCAGGTCGATAGCAACGCGGATGTTGCGGTTTGTCACTGCATCTTCTCCAGATTGCGCCAGGCAGAAAAACTGCCGGAGACTCATTCCCCGTGCAAGCAGGCAATAGTACACCCGGTTGGCCTGGAGTGGGTGATTGAAGATCCCCCAAAGGGGCAGGGGCGCATCGCAATGCGCCCCTGCCCCTTTGGGAAAAAACTGTTCTATTCAGCCGGCAACGACGTCACCAGCATGTCCCGGAACGCATACTCGGCGCTCTCGTCACCGTGGTTGGTGACAGAAATCCCGACCATGCCCTCTGCAGCGCCGTCATGGTCGACCGTGTCAACGACCTCACCGTTGATGCTGAAGATGAGCGTCTCTCCGTCCAGGGAGATGGACAGTTCATTCCACTCGCCTTCATCGGTGAACGTTGCATCGTGCAGCGCGGCGGCGATCAGTTCTTCCTCGTCATCTTCCGACACGAACATGGCAAACGTCTCGCCGGTTTCATCAATGCACCAGCGATAGCCGGACTCCAGTGTGATGTCAAAACGAGCCACCAGGCAGGCTTCGGACTCATCACCGCCATCGACAACCATCACATCGACACTCACCGTAACGTCGGCAAGATCAGCAACCGGCGCGACCTGGTAGGCGGTGAAACCATCCGACCCGGTAGTCAGCATCCGGTAGGCGCCATCCTCGGTAAAGGTCGACCCGCCAGCGAATGTTGCTTCCGGCCAGTCGGTCATCGATGACTGGTACAGCACCTCAACCTCGTCCGGTTCTTCCGGCTGCGGCTGGGGAGTCGTGTTGTAACGCCAGGTGTAGTAGTGCAGACCGACGTTGCCCATTTCGACCTGCCAATTGGCCTCGTTGGCCGGCGTGTATGTCAGGCAGCGGCGCTCGAAGCACTGCATCAGCACGTCCAGCTCCACGCCGGCAACCGTCACCCGCGACCAGTAGGCCTCGGTGACCGGCAGACCGGTGGCGTAGAACCACGGATCGAACAGTGCGTCTTCAATCAGGTCATCGCCATAGAGCACTGGGCCGTAGGAGTTCAGGTAGTCCCAGAAGACGTTGGCCACCCGGTGTCCGGTAATCGGTTCGTAATGGGAACCCCAGACCCCGTAATCCGCAAGGGCAGGGTTGGAACCGGTTGTGCCGTCTCGGCTGATCGTTTCGATGATGATGTGGCCCTCGTCAACCGCCGGTGCATCGAGAACGCCGCCGAAGGTGGCATAGGTCGGGCCGACTGTGTCATCCAGATCGCCGGCGACGTTCACCGCAGCCGGCTCACGGCCGATAAAGTCGCCATCGCCGATCTGCATGTTGCCCGAGATCAGTTCGTTCACGAGCAGACCATTGGTGACATACCAACGCTCGCCCCGATCGCTCAGGGGATCGGTAATCTCCATGCGGCTCTTGTCGTAGTAATAGACGAGCCGGTAGCCATGCCGGGCCTCGGTGTACTCCTCATAGGCCCATGCGCCCGGCGGATCAGTTCCCCAGAGCCAGGTGCGGACCACCTGCCCGTTGGCAACGGGATAATCAGTTGGATACCAGGTGTTGTACATCGACCAGTAGGAAACCGTGCGCACAGCCGCTTCGGCATCCACCAGACCGGCACCGACCCCGGCTTCAAGACCGGGATCACCGGAATCAACCGCTGTGTCCCGCAGGATCGAGCGTACCTGCTCCGGAGTCAGGTCCGGGTTGATCGACTTCTGCAGCGCGACAATGCCGCTCACGATTGCTGCCGAGAACGATGTTCCCTCGACCACCCGGCCATTGAACAGATGGTCATCCCAATGGTCACCGCGCTGCTCATCCCAGCTCGGGGTATACAGCAATTCGCCGGGAGCAGCGACGTCCACCTCGGTGATGATCGACGAGAAACGTGAACGGTTGCCAGCGGCATCAACCGATCCAACAGCAATCACCTCCGGGTAACCTGCCGGATAGCTGATCCGGTTGAAGCGGTTACCGGCCGAGGCAAGAATGGTGACACCCCGCTCGGTGGCATAGCGAACTGCCGCCAGTTCGGTTTCCGATGGGGTCTCGTTACCGAAGCTGAGGTTGATGACATCGGCGCCGTTATCGACCGCCCAGACAATCGCGTCGTGAATCCAGGTCACCAGAATACGGCCATCGTTACCCAGCACGCGGACGGGCATAATCTTGACATCCATTGCAGTACCAACAATGCCAACGTCGTTGTGTGCTGCGGCGATAATGCCGGCCACACGGGTTCCGTGGCCATGGATATCTGCACTGTTATCCGACCCGTCAATTGCGTTATGGCCCGGCACCAGCTTGCCGGCCAGGTCGGGGTGGGTCGGGCTCACGCCACTGTCAATCACCGCAACAACAATTGACTGATCACCGGTGGTGTTGTTCCAGGCATCCGGCAGATTTACTGCTTCCAGCCACCAGCTTTGGTTGTCCCAATACTCCTCGCCGTCCGGCGCCCAGTGCAGTTCCCGCAGGTAATTTGGCTCGACAAAATCCACCGCCGGGTCCTGCTGCAATGTTTCAAGCGCGCGGGCTGCCGATTCTGCATCGACAAAGGCGAAGACCTCAAGACCGTCGCTGCCGGCAAGGGTGCGGACCTCTTCCACGTTCCCGGACAGTGAACGGGCAAGACGTTCCGATACCGGCTCATCCAGCCAGGCGAGACGGGACGGGAGGGAAGCATCCGGGTTAATCCTGACAATCAGTTCGGTCGGCTCGGCTAGTGGTGCCGTATCTTCCGGATCTGGAGTGTCAGGAGCAGCAGCAGCCGAAAAAGGCACGATCGAAACAAGCAGCAACGCGACGATACAGGCGGACAGCCAACGTTGTACGGTGATCACGATTACTCTCTTATCGATGGTATGCGTGCAGAAAACTCACAGGACTCGAGGCGAAGCACAATTGCAGACAGTGTACTATCCTCCGGCCGATTACTCGCTTCCGGAGTCGCCCGCTCCATCCACGATCTGAAACTCCAACGCGTGCGATGCTTTCATCGTTGCCAGCACCGCGTGGACGATCTCCTCGTCCAGGGCATCCGGCCGGCAAGGCAGGATCACCTCGTCAGCCAGTGCTGCAGCAGAACCGTGGTACTCCGGCGACGCTACCGCCCGTGCCTCGACATTCTCATCGAGGATCGACTGGACATAGGCGTTCGCCAGCGCCACGTCTCCATCACAGAAAAACCCGACCCGGTAATTGGGCGGATCAATGAACGACGGTAGATGCGCCAGTTCGGCCAGACCGGTGGCAATGCGCTCGGCATTGATAATCCACTGCCGGCGGCCGGCGTCGTCAACCGGACCATCAGGCTCCCAGAACGCCAGCAGATCGCCGCGAACGGGCGGACCGCCCGTCGATGCAGGCTCTCAATACTCGCCCCAACGCGACAACCACTCGCTCTCCTGAGCTTCCGGACTCGTCAGATCCGGCTCCGTGTGATCGCTCATGATGCTCCTGTTTGTCATCGACAGCGGGTGAAGAGCCGCCAGACGCCCCACACGCCAAAATGGCCCGTCGAATTATCCGCCGTCTGCCTGAGTATTCCCTGTGGATAGAACGTTCAATCTCTTTCAAGGTTACATTGACAATCCCGATTGTGCCGGAGTATTCTCGACACTGGCGTTGATGGGGACGAGTAACCGGACGCTGCGGTACAGAGAACCACGTTTGCTGAGAAGTGGGACCGTGATCACCGGCGAATAAGACCTCGGAGCTTCGTCCCGAACCGGGTGAACCATTCACCCGCAGTAGGCGGCGACGGGCCAGACACCCGTTACCCTGTCTCAGTGTGGCCCCTGTGCCGCACTGGTGGAGGCCACGTTCCGTGAGGGCGTGGCGAAGTGGGGTGGTACCACGAGTTTGCACCGCTCGTCCCCGGCCGGGGATGGCGGTTTTTTGTTGCCGCCGGTTCCCCCAGGGCAACGTCTGGAGGAATAGCCGGAGTCTCAACTCCGCAGGAGGCAAACACGTGACCATGAATATCACCGCCACCACTTGCTCGACCGTCGTCTGCAATTCCTCTGTTGCCCTGCACAAATCGAAAACGCTCAAACAGGACATGCACGCCAAACTCGGCGGGCAGATTCCGGCATCGTTCCGGGCTGCCCCGCGGCTTGCGACGTCAACTGCTGTGCATGAACCTGAAAGAGAACACCAACATGAACTCCGAACCCCGGATTGCCATTGTCCACGGCCCGCTGCGGCATGAGGAACGCCTGCTCTTTGCAGCGTTTGCCGAACGCGGTATCGAGTTTGAACGCATCGACGACCGCAACATCGTCCTGAATTCCGGCCCGGTAGCCAATCGCTGGCAATTCGACGCCGTGCTGGCTCGCAGCGTTGCCCAGCAACGCACCTTCCACACCGTCACGATGCTCGAAGCGCTGGGCGTCCCGGTCGTCAACAGTTCGACCGTGCTCGAGCACTGCAACGACAAGCTGCGTACCACGGCACTTCTGTCTCGTGCCGGCATCCCCCAGCCCGATGTGCGGGTGGCATTCACACCGGAGAGCGCGCTGGAAGCGATCGAGGAGATGGGCTACCCGGTCGTCCTCAAGCCGGCGGTTGGCTCGTGGGGGCGGCTCCTCGCCCGGATCAACGACCGCGACGCAGCCGAGGCGATCCTGGAGCACAAGCAGACCCTCGGCTCGTTCCACCACAGCACGTTCTACTTGCAGGAATACATCGAAAAGGCTGGTGGCCGGGACATCCGTGCGTTCGTCATCGGCGGCGAGACGATCTGCGCAATCTATCGCTCGTCGGAACACTGGATTACCAACACCGCCCGCGGTGGTCAGGCCAGCAACTGCCCGGTTACGCCGGAGCTGGATGACATCTGCCGGCGGGCAGCCGAGGCAGTCGGTGGCGGCATCCTGGCAATTGATCTCTTCGAGGACCCGGATCGCGGTCTGCTCGTGAACGAGATCAACGCCACCATGGAGTTCCGCAACAGCATCGACACCACCGGCGTCGACATCCCCGGCAGGATCGTCGACTACGTCCTCTCCGTCGCCCTCCAACGCGTGGCATCCGGCGACCGCGACATGGCGTTGGTGTAGTCAGAGACGCAGGGCATTGCGTCCGCCAGCGATACCCCGAGATGCAACAGGGGGACCAGACGACGCAAATTTGTCATCCCGACGAAGGGGGATCCGTAACCCCGGAGAAACGGATCCCTCACTGCACTCGGGATGACAAATGCACGGGTCGTCCCTGGCAGAACGTCAAAGCAACTAACCCGCACTGATCCGCCAGCCGGAGTACTGAACTGTTGGTACCTGGTCTTCGTCATCCTGGGCGAAGTCGGGGGTTCTCGACTGAGTGGACGTCAACGGCCGGGCGTCACCCTCGCTTGCGGGCAATGGCCTCAAGGTGAGGGCGGGCTATGGCGGGCAGCCAGCCGAGAGGGACCTTGCCGGCAATCCGCCCCAGCATAGCCGGGCCGGGGAGTTTGGCAAGCTGGGCGCCGGTCAGACGATCTGCCGGAAGAATATGGACGTCAAAACCGTGTCGCCCGAACGTCTCACGTAGCTCACCGGGAGTGAACATCGATGGATGCCAGAAGTAGCTGTCGTGCATATCCCGGAGACGGTAATACGCATCGGCAATCAAGCGGTTCGGGGTCTTCACCAGATACAGCCCGCGACCTGCCAGCACGCGGTGCACCTCGGCAATATGCCGGTCAACATCCGGCAGGTGCTCGATTACATCGGTGGTAATCACCACATCAAACGATCCATCCGGAAACGGCAAATCCGAGCCATCAGCCTCGACGATCGTGACACCGGGCAGACGCTCCCGCATCGCCGTCAACGTGGTGACCGTGAAATCGGACAGCGTGATGTTGGTAAAGCCCAGTGACACCAGACGTTCGCCCAGATGACCGCCACCTGCTCCAAGTTCCACCACTCTCGCGTTGCGCGGCAGGCGTCTGATCGCCCGGAACAGTCCGGCCGGTTCGTTGTAGGCACCGTAGGTGTTCGAGCGGGCGGGATACTCGCGGTCCAGTGCCTCGTAGAACTGCGCATAGAGTTCAGGAGGGATCTCCTCGTTGCGGTAGCGGTCTGAACACTCCCGGCAGAGAAATGTGCGCCCGTCAAACTCCTTGCGACAGAGCAGGCAGCGCCGGCTAGACCATTGAACGACCACTGCTGCTCCCCTTCCGGGCTGCATACCCGATCAACACGACCACCACTCCGGCGGCAACGACGCCAATACCCCAAAGTGTCAGGAACCCGGCGCCTCCATCGCCCATCCGGTCAAGGCCACCGGAAACGACGCCACGGCTATCGACCTCACGCATATAGCGTGCCTCAAACGCCATCGAGCCGACGGTCATCTCACCCTTCGAGGTCATCCGCCAGCCACCAAACGCTGCCCGGTGCGGGGTGATGCCAACATCCAAAAGATCACGGTGCGGCCCATCGCCCGGAATCAACCGGATCACCACGACATCACCGGCTTGCAGGTCCGGCAGATCGGTAATAACCACCCGGTCGTGGGTTCGCGGCAAGGCATCCACCACGACATCCAGAAATGGGTCGCCCCACTCAAGATCGACATTTGCCGGGATCAACTGCAAACGGGTACCGGTCTGCCACGGACCAACGCTGCCACCGCGCAACCGGAGCGGAACCCGCAGTTCCAGAAACTCGCCGGAGGTGGCATCGTCCGGGAGTTTGGCCAGATTCTCGATGTACTCGCGAGGCGGGGTCAGCGCATCGTTGTGAATCGCCGCGCCGTGGCCACTGCCAACCACGAACGGTTGCTCCAGTTCGCGGTTGACCGTCATCCACTCCAGTTCGCCCCAGTCCCGGGCAGCAGGATTCTGCATGCCGGATACCTGCACCGAGCATCCGCCCAGCAGCAGCGCGGCAAACACCAGCAGGGACAACCGGGTGATCACGTCGCTCTCCGGATGATCGGTCGCAGCAACCTCCAGGCCATCCAGAGGGATACTGCCGTCAGCAGGCTACGGAACATGCCAAAGACGATCCGCGGTTCGATCTGTCCGGCAATGAACTCATACGGGTCCGGCAGACTGGCGGCACGCTCGCCGAGCAACGGTTCGAAGAGTCCCCAGGTCGTCCAGGTGCCCCACTGCAGGAAATAGACCATCAGACAGGCAATCTGGAGCAGGTGGTAGACCAGCATCCGCGGCGATCCGGTAATCGTCAACGCCAGGAACGGGACCAGCCAGATAGCGTAGTGCGGGTGGAAGAAGGTCAGCGAGAACAGCACCAGGAAGATAACTGCCCCCAGCGCCGGCACTTCGTCTTCGGAAACACCCCGCTCGGTCAACCAGAGAAGTCCGATCGCATAGACCACCGGGAAAATAAAGATGAAGTCGTTGAAGCGAATCTCGATGTCGGCATCCAGCCAGTAACGGAAATGGATGTAGGTATCGAGGATCGTCAGTGTCGGACTCTTGCCAGAAAGGACGATCCCGGCAAACTCCACCAGCGCAACCAGCCCTCCAAGGAGCAGGATGGAAATAGCCAGTTGGCGCATCGTCCGGCGGTAGGCCAGCAGGAAGACCGGCAACAGCAAGACCGGAAAGAACCGGGTGAGTGTTGCGATGCCCATCAGCACCAGCGCCCCTGCCCGGCGCAGATCACTCTGCCGGCGCAGCATCAGCAACGCCCAGAAAACCAGGGCTATCGCAAACACGTCATGACGGGCGTAGATGGTCGTTGCGAAGATCACCAGCGGGTTCAGCAGCCAGAACGCCATTGCCCGCAAACGGTGGGCCGGAGCAACCAGTTTGCCGACCATCCAGCCACAGACCAGATCAACCACCACATAGGGCAACTTCAGCAGGAACACCAGACGGAACACATGGTCGTAGGCCAGGAAACGCTGGTAATCCTCATGACTGGCACCAACACCGGCAATGGACGCAGTATCCGACCAGATTCCGGCGCTGTCCGGTATCAGGGGCCGGATCAGGAACAGCCAGAGGTTGTGGACGGTCTGCACCAGAAACTGGCCTGACCAGCCAAACCACTCTCCACCGTAGGCAGCCTCTGCTGCACGGGAATAGATCTGGTAGGCATCGAAGTGCATGCTAAAGGGCATCAGCAACAGGCGGATGAAGATCGCGACTGCCCAGAGCAGGGCAATCCGGCGCGAAGTATCGCTATCGAGCCACCGTCTCATCACCCGGACACCTGCCCCCGGATCACCCGCAACGCCAGCAGCGAAAGCGGCAGGGCGACCACCAGCAGCACCCGCTGGAGAATCGCCAGTCCGAGCAAATCAGCCGTTGGAATCCCGGACACCCCGGTTAGTGCAACCATCGTCGCCTCTCGTACACCCACACCACCCGGAACCGGCGCAAGCTGGCCGGCCAGCAGCGGCAATGTCCCCAACGCCAGCACCGACAGTGGATCGGCCGGCAGGCGTAACGCCCAGAGCAACACCCAGATCACCAGCACCTGCACAGCCCAGTAGGCAAACGTCAGCACCCAGACCGCCGGCCAACGGACCTCTTCCCGGACTTCATGCACCGCCTCGGCGATCTTCCGGCGGATATTTGCAATCCGGCTGCGACCCGAGAGCAACACAATGACAGCCCCGGCTGCGGCAATCGCGAGCCCCAGGTAGGGCGATGGCAACCATCCGCCGAGCGACAGCAACTCGTCGAATCTGGACGGCCCCAGTAGCAGGATCACCAGACCACTGCCAACCACCAGTAACAGGAAATCCAGCCCCTGCTCCAGGACAATCGACACCAGCGATTTCCGGATCGGCACGCCATCCGAGCGGTTCGCCAGGATCGCCTTTGCCGGCGCCCCCAGAAAGCCCGGAGTTGCATAGTTCACCAGCGACGCACTGACCGTCAACCCGGCCGCCGTATGCAATGGCAATCTGCTGCCGAGCGCCGCAATTACCTGCTGCCAGCGCCAGGCATGAATCACCGGCAGGGACATTCCCAGACCAAGAACACCGACCATCGGCCAGATGCGTGCCCCGCGCAGCGTTTCAACCGCAGCGCCAGCCTGTCCCGAAAGCCAGAGCACCAGCGCCGCGATCAGCAGCCCCACCCAGAACACAACCGGCGTCAACCAGCGTGAGGAATCGCTCACGATAGCGCCACCAACCGGTCGAGTGCCTCCCGCGTTTGCCGGGCCAGGGCAGACCGAGATCCCCACTTCTGCCAGGATTCGTACCCCTGCCGGCCAACTCGCGCCCGGAGTTCCTCGTCCTGTAACTGCTCGATAGCGTCCGCCAGCCGTTCGGCATCAGCCGGAGGAACCAGCATGGCCGAGACTCCATCCTCAAGGAAATCACGAGTGGCCGGCGTTTCGGCCGTCACCACCGGTACAGCGCAGGCCAGCGCCTGGTGCACCTTGTTCGGGATCACCCGGCTCGCCTTCGCACCGGAATCGAAAATGCCCAGCACCACGTCGGCAGTCGCCGTTCGCCGGCCGAGGTCTTCAAACGGAATCCAGTCAGTCCAGGCAATGTTGTCAGCTTCCAGTTTCGCCGCCAGTTCCCGGGCTGACTGGTAGTGCTGGCCCGTCCCGACCAGTTCGATGCGAACTGGGGCCCCGCGCTGTTTGAGCAACGCTGCTGCCCGGATGATCGTATCCACCCCGTGCAGCGGAATGAACTTGCCCACAAACAGCACATCCAGCGGCCCGATCCGGGTTGCCGGTCGCTCCACCGGCCGGAAAATATCCACCGGCACGCCAACCTGGACAACGCAAATCCGCTCCGGGTCGACGCCAAATCGTTCGGCGAAAAACGCGGCATTCTGGTCGGTATCGGCGAGAACAACCGTCGCCAGGTTCATCGACTTCCGGTCGATCCATTCCACCAGACGCCCAGGCAGGCTCCCGGGAGCAATCCGTTGGCGGTCCTCAATCAGGGTATCGGTCAGGGAAACGAGCGGGTTGAAGATCACCGGTTTGCCCATCAGGCAAGCCAGGCTGCCGAGGACGATCATGTCCAGTTGACCGATATAGCCAACCACCAGTGCATCGCAGCGCAGAAGTCGCAGGGCGACATCGGGCAATAGCCGGAGGTAGGCCAGCATCACCCGGAATGCCAGTCGCACCAGAGTCAGCGGCGCGAGTTTCCAGGCACCACCGGCTCCGGCCTGCAACGGTTGATGGCAGGTTTCCACGCGGACGCCGGCATCGCGCAGCGCCTGAATGATCAGGGTGTTGCGTGGATAGTCGAGTTCCCAGGTTCCGGCATAGCAAACGCGTCGCAGCTTCTTCACAGGCGCGATTGTACCCGCTTGTTGCCGGGACACAGAACGTCCGGCGCCTGTCAGAGCGCCGGACGTCCGCGATGAGAGAAGGGAGAGTGGTAGGTGGAGCTGTTCAAGATCGTCCCGCCCGGGGGAGCGTTCCAACGTCCCGTTTCAGCTTCCACCACCATAATGCCGCCCCCGGCCACGCTCCACTATCCCCCGGAAGTGCGAACCCGCCGTTGAACAGCATTACTTGCAGACTACTTTCCCGATGGTGATACGGGATGTAGCGGAAGTTGTAAGCCCATCTGGAGTGAGGGATGACAATCCACCTCCGCACTACTTCCCCGCAGGGGTAGGGGCGCATCGCAATGCGTCCGCCGCAACCACCAGTACTGTCCGGAAAGGCCCGAACCCAATAGTTTGTCATCCCGAGCGCAGTCGAGGGATCTCTCTCCACGTTTGTCATGCGTGGAGATCGAACCTTGTGTCACATCGCCACAACGATGGCTGCGTCCCCTTCAGCGAGATCCCTCGACTTCGCTCGGGATGACAAATAACGGGATTTGGGTTCTGGCTAAGCGTTCCGGGTGGTTTCGGCTTGGGCGATGAACGCAGAGCCCTTCGGGACGGAGCGACGAGGGTGGATTGTCATCCCGAACGGAGTGAGGGATCCGTAGCCCCAAACCCACGGATCCCTCCTGACGTCGGGATGACAGGCTGGCGTTGACGCCCCCGGTTGGACAAGCGTGTCGTCAAACGGGAACGCACTCCCTATCGCGGTGGCAGGGCCTCCAGCAGGCGATCGATATCGGCTTCGGTGTTGTAGAAGTACGGCGAGATCCGGATGCCACGTGGACGCATGCTGGTCGAAATCTTGCGGGCCTCAAGATCGTTGACGATCTGGTTGTCGGCCTCAAGGTCACCGGTCGTGATCGTGACGATCTGCGAACGGTACTTCGGGTCCATCGACGACACCACGGTGTAGCCGCTCTCCTGCACACCGGCAACCAGACGGTCGATCAGTGCATTCATATGGCCAGCAGCACGTTCCGGGCCAACCTCAAGCACCAGTGACAGGGAAGACTGCAACGCAGTCATACCCATGATGTTGGTGCCACCGGTCTCGAAGCGGCCGGCATCGGGCTTGTATTCCATCTTGAACTCTGGATCGGTCCAGTCAGAGACGACCGAGTTGCGGCCGGCGTAGGTCGGGCGGATGCGCTCGACGGCACCCGGCGCAAAGACCACCGGGGCGAGACCAAAACTGGCCATCAGCCACTTGTAGCAATGCGCAGCGATAGCAGTCAGACCGGGCGTGTTGTTGACATCCAGTGGCTGTGCGCCCAGCGACTGGGTGGCATCCACGAAGAGTTCCACTCCCTTGCGCTGGCAGATTTCGCCCAACCGCGCGAGATCATTGCGGAAACCGTCGGCAAACTCGACATCGGAAATTGCCACAGCCCGGGTGCGGTCATCAATCGTTGCCTCGATCAGGTCGTAATCGGTCCGGCCCTCATCGTTCTTCGGCGCGAATTTGACACTGACGCCACGGTATTCGAGGTTCAGTGCGGGATAGACCACCGACGGGAACTCCTTGTCCGGGATGACGATGTTATCGCCCGGTTTCCAGTCGACGCCGTTCATCAACAAGTTCATGCCATCAGCCAGCGAGGAGGTGAATGTCACCATCGAGGGATCGCCACCGGCGAGCGTGGCGATTCCTTCCCGGACATCCTTCACCAGTTTCGAGGTGCGGTCGGGATCATTGAATGCAGCCGGGCTGGCCCAGCCACGGGCATACTCCTCGACCGCCTTCACGGTGCGCGTGGGGAACGGCCCCCAGGCGGCATGATTCAGGTAGGCCCATTCCGAAGTCATCGGAAATTCGGCACGTAGCGCATCGACGTTTTCCAGCAGGCCCATGACGTCACTTCCCTTTCGTTGTTGCTGATCCTTGCGCCGGGCATCGTAGCAGACCAGGACAGCATAATTGAGGCATCTTGAAAGGGCGCGGTATCATCGTTGCGTTGTCCGGGTGACCTGAAGAGGAGCAAGCAGCCCGAATGAATTCCAGCCTGAAACCTGCCAGCATTCCGCGCGGCCTCGAAGTGCGCCTCGATCCGGTGCCCAGGGTCGTTATTTTTGACCTGGATGACACCCTCTGCGATCACTCATTCTCGGTGCATTCCAAGGTCCGCTACTCGTTCGAACCCTATATCCCGGCTGAACTGCTCGATGAGGCGGTCTCGATGGCGCTTGCCCGGTCACGTTGGGGCAGCGAGCACTTTGCCGATGTCTTCATGGAACTCGGCGTCACCGACGAAGAAGCAATCGCCGATGCCCGTGCACGGTATGTCTCCGACCGGTTCCGGAACCTCATGCTTTACGATGATGCCCTGACCTCGGTCGAGATGATCAAGGAAGTTGCCAACATCGGGATGATCACCAACGGCCCAACCGACATCCAGCAACCCAAGATCGATCTGCTGAAGATCGAGCACCTGTTTCCGTTCATCCTCATTTCCGGCAGCGTTGGCATCTGGAAGCCGGATCCGGCCATCTTCGAGATGGCACTGGAGAAAGCCGGAGCATCGCCGGAAGAAGCGATTTACGTTGGCGATTCACCAATTGCCGATGTTCCGGGTGCACACAGTGTAGGGATGCGTCCGGTCTGGATGAACCGGGCAGGAATCGAGTGGCCGGGTGAGGAACCTCCGCACCTGGAAGTCCGGACGATGACCGAACTGGTCATTGCAATGGGAATACAGCCGTGATCAAACTTCCGCTCCTGCGATTGACCCTGTTCGTGCTGGTCGCCTCGCTGGTCCTTGCTGCCTGCGGTGGCGAGGATGGCGACCCGGCCACCCCGACGACCGGTGGCAATCCGCCGGTGGAGACCTCTGCAACCGGGCAACCGGACGACCAGACCCAGCCAACCGGAGAAGCACCCGCCGGCGAGACTCCTGGTGCATCAACTGAACAGGATGTTCCGACCGGCGCACCAACCCAGGCTCCACAGACCGCACGTCTTTCCCCGGAACAACTCCAGGAAATCCGACCAAACGAACTCGGCTGGATTCCGGTGCTGCAATATCACTATCTTGGCCCGGTGCCGGATGAACTGACCCGCACGCCGGAACAGTTCCGCGCCGATCTGCAATGGCTCTATGACAACAACTTCTATGTCATCAATATCCGCGAGTACATCAACGACGAGATCGATATCCCGGCCGGCAAGCGACCGGTCATCCTGACGTTTGACGACAGTTCGGTCAGTCAGTTCAGCATCACCCGCGATGCCAATGGCCAACTGGTGGTGGACCCGAACTGCGCCGTCGCGATCATGGAGAGTTTCTACCAGCAGTACCCCGATTTCGGACGGGGTGGCCATTTCTCGATGCACCCCGACCGGGCGTTTGCCTGGCCGGACGCCTGGGAACAAATGGAATTCCGCCAGATCAAACTGGAATGGCTGGTGGCCAACGGTTATGAACTCGGCAACCACACGCTGGATCACGAGAATCTTGCGTTGATCGGACTTGAAGACATCAAGTACCAACTCGCCGAAACCGAGGTCCGTACCCAGGAGTTCCTGCCGGATTACCGTCTGGACATTGTGACCTTGCCCTACGGTGGATACCCGCTGGATGGTGACGATACGGTCTTCATGGGCTTTGAATACGCAGGGCGCAACTGGGAATACAGCGCGGTCCTGCTGGTCGGTGCAAACCCGGCCTACGCCCCGCTTAGCACCGAGTACGACCCCTTCTGGATTCCACGCATCCAGATGTACGATGAATCGTGGGAAGACTGGAGAATCTTCATTGAAGAGAACCCGGATATAATGTATGTCAGCGACGGGAACCCGGATGTCGTCACGATTCCGAACGATCTTGCATGGGCACTCGTCGACACATTGGACCAATCCGGTCTCAAGGGCCGGGAACTCGTGCGTTATTAGGGAAATCGTTCGATTCGCCGGGGCAACCAGGATTCGCCTCGATCAATAGAGACTGTCCGGCAGAGCAACCGGATTTCTGGGCATAACGCCCCTGGAGAAACAGAGAGACCAGATGCCAGTCCGAAGAATCATCCTTGCCGACGAGATGGGTTACTGCTGGGGAGTCCGGAGAGCGCTGGATATCGTCGAAAAGAGTGGGGACGTCAACAACCCGGTCGCCACAATCGGTGACGTCATCCACAATCCGCAAGTCGTGGAACGCCTGAAGGTCAAGGGTGTTGACACCTCGACCAGCATCGCCGAAGCCAAGGAGCGCGGTTTCCAGCGAGTAGCGATTACCGCCCACGGTACCGGCCCGCAAATGGCCATCGATGCCGCAGCCAACGGGCTTGAGTTGCTGGATACCACCTGCCCGCTCGTCACCAAGGTGCAACGTCTCGCCCAGCGCCTGGTCAAGCAGGGCTACACCATCGTGGTCTACGGCGATTCCTACCACCCGGAAGTCCGTGGAGTCATTGCCTGGGCCGATACGACCCGGGCCTATGCAGCCAAGCACGTTGAAGACCTGCCATGGGATGCTCCGCGCGGTTCCAAGGATCCGAATGCGAACGTTCCGCCACGCAAGGTGGCCGTCGTTTCCCAAACTACCAAGAACACCGGCGAATTCCTGAAGTTCGTTAATGAACTCTCCGAATATGTCCTGCCGGAAGGTGGCGAAATCCGGATCTGCAACACGATCTGCGAACCGACCTACACCCGTCAGAATGCCCTCAAGGACCTGGCATCCGAAGCCGACCTGATCCTGGCCATTGGTGGCCGCAAGTCGTCAAACACGGCCCGTCTGGCTGAAGTTGGCAATCAACTGGGTGTCAAGAGCTTCCACATCGAGCGCGCCGAGGACATCCAGTATGAGTGGCTGACCGATAGCTACAACGTTGGCATCACCGCTGGCGCATCAACCCCGGACGATGTCATCATGTCAGTCGTCGATTACCTGGTCGAGCGGGGCTACGAGCCGCCGGAAGAAGGGTTGCGGGAGTATGACCTCAATGCCACTCCGTCCTTCTAGGGAAGAGAAATTCGACCCGCGCTCGTCGATTGACGCCGCCCGCAAGGCCGCCCGTGAGATTGCCGAGCAGGACAAGAACCTGAACCTCGACCCGGCAAGCGAACTCTTTTTCGAGTTTGCGGCTCCGCTGCTGCTCGATACCCGTTCCGAGGAAGAGTTCGAGACTGCCGCGATGATCGCCGAGTTCATCTGGAGTGTTTCCCATTTCGGCCCCCACGAGCAG
>CAYWXR010000003.1:144569-168718 GCA_964462545.1 uncultured Thermomicrobiales bacterium | reverse complement strand
TGTCATCTCGACCGGAACGGAGCGCTAGCGGAGTGCAGTGGAGAGATCTCTCCCCATACCAACGCGGGGCCTGTGCAAATCCAGGTCGCCGCTGTGAGAGATCTCTCCACCGCACTCCGCTCCAGTCGAGATGACATTGGGGAATGCGTTGCCCTGAGTGCGAAAGGTGACCGCTTCTGAAGTTAGGGCAAGGGCCGCCGGTGCTCCAGGAGAGGAAGCAAACGCTCCAGGTTCAACCTTGTTGCATCCCCCGAAAGAAAGCAGTTATCCAGCGGGAGAGTCTTCCGGGGGTGCTGGCGGGGGGACCCAGGCCGGCCCTTCGAAGGGCTCGACCTCTATGCCCAATCTGGCAAGCAACCCGGTTGCCCATCGGGCCGGGTGAGGAATCGGGTTCACCGGGTAGTTCGGCCAGTGAGAGTCTGAACCGGTACTGACCAGCAGGCTGTGCTTTTCGGCGTAGTCACGATACAGGCGAACATCTTTCTCAGTGTAGGAACGATAATGCGCTTCCACACCGTCGAATGCCACAGTCTCCCGCATCGTGTCCAGACGATCCTCGTACAGGAAACCCCAGCCGTCATCGCGTCCGGGATGGGCAATGATCGCCACGCCGCCGGAATCCTGTGCCGCCTTGACCGTCTCATCCAGAGGGACATCAACCAGCGCAGGTTCACCGAGTCCCTTGACAATGTTGTGGGCCGTATAGAGGTTGGTTCCGTGACCATCCCTGATCATGCTCATGAAGACGAAATGGGGACGTAACGGCCGATCACCCAGAATCTCCTTGAGCGATGGAAGTCGCCGGCCATGGCGTTCCAGCAGCTCGATCATTCGTTCCGAGGTCGCGACAAGCTGGTCCTGTTGCCGGCGCAGGAGAGATGCGAACGGCGCGGCCGACGGCGAGGCGAGATCAACACCGTAAACAAGGCAATGAACCTGCCGGATATCCCACCAGGTGGTGACCTCGACAGCCGGAACGACATGGATACCGGCAGCCGTGCCACGTTCGATCGCCTCGGGAACAGAGGCCATCGTGTCGTGGTCGGCAACGGCAACGACCTTGAAGTTGTTCCCGGCAAGGTGCTCGATCAGGGCTTCGGTGGTCCATCTGCCGTCCGATGCCGTGGTGTGCATGTGCAGGTCGATGGCATCGTCCGGGCCAATACGAATGGTAGGTTCGGCTTGCATGGTACTCCCCTGTAATCGAACATTCCGGCCAGATCGAGTATACCGGGGCTGTCACCGGAAGATGGCACAATAGGACGGTAACCATGGTGGCGGCACACGGTCGCCACAGCGATTTCGCTGGAAGGGAACCTGATGGCGAACCGGGGCGATATTGTCAGGTGGTGTAACGATTACCTACGGGCCAGCGAGTGGCAGGATGCTGCCGTCAACGGATTGCAGGTCGAAGGCAAGACGGAGATCAACCGGGTCGCTCTTGCCGTCAGCACGTCGGATTTCACGCTCCAGCAAGCCATCGCGATGCAGGCCGATGCCCTCCTCGTTCATCACGGTCTGCTCTTTGGTTCCCGGATGCAACCGCTTACCGGTCTGTTTGCCCGGCGTCTGCGGATCCTGTTCAAGCACGATATCAACCTGATCGGTTATCACCTGCCGCTTGACGGGCACGAAGCCGTCGGAAACTGCGTGCTACTGGCTGAGGCTTGCAGGTGCCCGGTCGTCGACCGTTTTGCCCTGATCGGCGGCGGACTGCTCGGAGCCGTTGGTGAACCCACATCAGCGATGTCGCTTGAAGACCTCACTGGTATTGTCGCGAAGGTTACCGAGCGTGAACCAACCGTGATTGACGCCGGAATCGGCCCGGAGATTACCCGCGCTGCATTCCTGACCGGGTCCGGCTACTCGACGCTTGAAGATGCCATCGCCGCTGGCTGTCAGGTTCTGGTCACCGGTGATGTGCGTGAACCAACGATGGCAGAAGCCAGGGAACTTGGCATCCACGTCATTGCCGCAGGCCACGAGGCTACCGAGCGGCTTGGTATCCAGGCGCTTGGTGAACAACTCGCCAGCGAATTCAACATCGAAACCAGATTTATTCACGACCCGAATCCGGTCTAGCCGAAAGGGAACCGATGTCTGCAGAATCTATCGGATCGCTGTTCAAGGCATATGATGTCCGGGGTATTGTTCCGGACGAACTCAACCCGGAAATTGCCTACCGGATCGGACGGGCGCTGGTCACGTTCCTCGAAGTGGACCATATCTGCGTTGGACGCGATATGCGTGTTTCCTCGCCGGCGCTGGCCGGCGGGTTGATTGACGGCATTCTCGACCAGGGTGCAGATGTCACCGATATCGGTCTGATTTCGACCGATGGACTCTATTTCGCCGTCGGCAAGTTCGGTTACCCGGCCGGGGTGATGATTACGGCCTCGCATAATCCCGGCGATTATAACGGCTTCAAGATCTGCCGCGACCAGGCACGCCCGCTTTCGCTGGATGACGGCCTCGACCGCATCCGGGACCTGGTCATTGCCAACTCGTTCATTGATCCCGAGTCAACCGGTAAGCGACAGGAACGGGATGTCGTCAACGATTTCGTCGATCATGCGCTTTCAATGATCGACCTCGATGCAATCAAGCCGTTCAGGATCGCCGTCGATGCCGGCAACGGCATGGCGGGCCGGATCATCCCCCGGGTGTTCGAGAAACTTCCTTGCGAACTAATCCCGCTCTATTTCGAACTGGACGGGACGTTCCCGAACCATCCGGCCAACCCGATCGAACTGGAAAACGTCCGCGATCTCCAGCAGGTGATCCTCAGGGAAAATGCCGACATGGGCATCGCCTTCGATGGTGATGCCGACCGGATGTTCATCCTTGACGAGCGAGGCCAGTTCGTTGGTGGCGACATGGTGACAGCGATGGTCTCCCGCCTCTTGCTGGAGAAACATCCCGGCGCGGCGGTGGTCTACAACCTGATCTGCTCGCGTACCGTGCCGGAAGTCATCACGGCGTCAGGCGGTGTGCCGATCCGCTCCCGTGTCGGCCACTCATACATCAAGGGGTTGATGCGCCAGCACGATGCCATCTTCGGCGGCGAACACTCGGGTCACTTCTATTTCCGCGACAACTGGTACGCCGATTCCGGCCTGATCGCCTTCCTGACCGTGCTGGAACTGCTATCCAGGGCGAACACAACCGTCAGCAAGTTCCTTGCACCGATCGACACCCGTCACCGTTCCGGCGAGATGAACTACGAAGTCGAGGATGCCGAGGCGATCTTCGCAGCGGCGCGAGAGAAGTTCTCCGACGCCAAGATCGACACGCTGGATGGTCTGACCGTCGAGTATCCGACCTGGTGGTTCAACCTGCGCTCGTCCAACACCCAGCCGCTGGTCCGGTTGAACGTCGAGGCTGACACTCCCGACGGACTGGTTGCAGCAATCAACGAAGTTGGTTCGATCTTCCCGAACGCCGACGAAGCCGGAGCCTGATGCTTGTGATCGGAACGACCGTCCAGGTTGTCAAACTGGAAGCGAACGGCAAGCCCCGGACCCGTTATGCCGGGACCGTCATTGCGAGCCCACCCGACTGGGTTGCCGTTCGGGCAATCTGGCCGCATGGTCCAATGGACCTCGGCTACATGGAATTCCGGAACGGCGACTACCTGGACGAATACTTCGCGCTGGAACAGCCATTCAACCTGATGGCGCTCTTCCGCGAAAATGGCACGTTTGTTGCCTGGTATTGCAATATCACCTACCCGACGCGGATCGTCGATGGTGAGGTGCACTGGCAAGACCTCTATGTTGACGTCGTGGTCTACCCGGATGGCTCAACGCTGGTACGGGATGAAGACGAACTCGAGGAATCAGGACTGGAACACTCCGACCCCGATCTGTACCTCATGATCCTTGATGCACGGGACACGCTCCTCGAAATGGCAGCATCCCGCGCCTACCCGTTCAGCGAAGTCACGTGAGACCACTCCGGGCCACGATTGACCTGCGGCTTGCCGGGTATCGCACCGGTGGTATTGCCCGCTATGGCGAGGAACTGTCCCGCGCGCTGGCCCGCCTGGACGACCTGGACCTCATCCCGCTGCGTGCCCATCGAGATCAATCCATTTCCCTGGGTTCCCGCCGGTTGCGTACGCCTCCACATCACCGTCTGGAACGCTACAGCCTTGCTGCCGAGCTGCTGCTCAATCGGATCAAACCGGATGTCCACCACGCCATCGACTTCATCGCCCCGTCCTTGCCCGGTATCCCGGTCGTGGCGACCGTCCATGACCTGGAGTTCGTCCGGCATCCCGAATATCTCGATGCTGCCGGCCGCGAGTACTACGGCCAACTCGCCTACTCCCGCGAACGCACGGCTGCCTGGATCACACCGTCCCAATGGACGGCCGATGACCTCTGTTCCACCTTCCAGATCGAGCCATCGAAAATCTTCGTGGTGCCCCACGGCGCACCGGAAGGCATGGCGCTACGGCCACCGTTGACCCGTGCCGAACGCTCCCGGTATCTGCTGGTGGTTGGCACGATCGAGCCGCGGAAACGACTGGACCTGCTCCTGGATGCTCTCGAAACGATGGAAAATCCACCGGAAGTGAGACTGATCGGCAAGCAGGGCTGGCAGGCGGAAGAAGTAAGCGCCCGGATTGAACACAGCCGCAATGTTGCCTGGTTGCGGGACGTCAGCGATCCCATTCTGATGGATGCCTATCGCTCGGCCTGGGCCGTACTTGTGCCCAGTCTTTCGGAAGGGTTTGGCCTGACCGCACTCGAGGCAATGGCGACCGGCACCCCGGTGCTCTCATCCGGGCACGGAGCATTACGTGAAGTGACCGGCGAGGCAGCGCTCGAACCTGATACCGACGACCCGGCAGGTTGGGCCGCAGCAATCGAACGCATCCTCGACGATGAACACCTCTGGAACGAACTGTCGCTGTTCGGGCAGCGGAGAGCCAGGGAATTTGACTGGAACCGCTCTGCCAAGGCGACTGCCGAGGTATACCGTCAGGTCGCCGGACGCTAAGCCTGTATAATGCGCAAAACATAGCCCACGAGGAAGCAATCTGGCCGTTAACCCACGCCATTTCCGGAGGTTCAGTCCTTGTCCGCAAACAGTGCAGTTTCGGGAGACCCGACTGCGACGGTACTTGATGACACCACGACATTACATGTCATCGTGAACCCTGCCTCCGGCAACGGCAGGGCGATGAAACAGTGGCCCGCCATGTCCGCCGCCTTGCTTGCACAGGGTCTGCCTCACCGGGTCGAGTTCACTACCGGCCCTGGTGATGCCACCGTGCTCGCACGGGCGATGGCACTGAATGGCGCACCGACAATCGTCGCCGTTGGCGGGGACGGGACGGTCAACGAAATCATCAACGGCATGATTGCCGACGGTGAACTGGTGAACCCGGACACCCGCCTGCTGGTCATTCCGGCCGGCACCGGCAAGGATCTGGGCCGCACCCTTGGAACGGGCCAGATCGAGAATGCGATCAAGGCACTCAAATCCGACAGCACAGCATCGATCGATCTCGGGCGTATTACCTATCACCTGGACTCCGGGGAGCAGGTGACCCGCTACTTCGCCAACGTCGCCGATCTGGGACTCGGTGCGACGGTCGCTGCCCGGATCAACCGATCTTCGAAGCGACTGGGTGGGTTGCTGACCTACCTGTTGGCAGCAGTACGGACCATCGTCGAATACCGCCCGGCACACGTCCGGGTTGAGGCAGAAGGCGAAACGATCTACGACACGACGGCCAATATGGTGGTTCTCGCCAATGCCCGGTTCTTTGCCGGCGGTATGCACGTTGCACCGGACGCATCGATCTGTGATGGTTTACTGGAACTCTTTATCCTGGCCGATGTCGGGAAGCGTGCACTCCTGACGTCGCTGCTTCCGCGGGTGTACCGCGGGAAGCACATTGGCCAACCGGGAGTGCTGCATGTGCGGGCACGTTCCGTGTCAGTTTCCTGTCCGGATGGCATGCTCCTGGAGATGGATGGAGAACAAGTGGGAAATGCACCGGTAACCATCGAGGTACAGCAGCAGTGCCTACCGGTCGTTATGGCAAGAGAATCAAAACGATCCATGGCCGGTTGTTCCGGGTAATTACCGGGACTAATGAGAAACACACCGGCGTTGTGTAGCATTCAGAGAACGGACTGCTACGGCGAGAGTCCATGAGATAACAGGGTGGGGGAACAAGGTGGCAACTTCTTCGACAGTCATCAGCGATGCGGTCTCTGATGTCGACAACATCAACTTCTACGTTTTTGGATCGCCGGTTTCAGAGCGGCAGGCATGGTTCCTGAACGGCATGCTTGAGGAAATGAAGCGCCGTGGCCATCTGCTGGAACCGGTTGCAAGCGATGCAACCCGCCTGGTCTTCAACGTGTTTGACCATGAGAACCCGGCCTACTTCCGGCGTAACGCCCAGGGCACCTACGTCGTCGCAATTGTCGAGGCGCAAGAGGAACCGGAAGATGTCATCCGGGCGGCCTATCCGCTACTGGTCAAGGCACTCTCCAACCTGGCGCTTTACCTGGTGCCGCACGGTGATCTCACCACTGCCCACTTCCTGACCATGGAACAGGGCCATTACGCAGTCGAACAGCAGCCGGGCCAATCCGACGAAGAATTCTTTGCGACCATTTACGAGCGCATGGAACCGCTGGCTACCTCGCAGCTTGTCATCAACAACATCTACGTTCCGGACCTGCCAAAGGAACTGTGGGGCGGCGACGAAACGACCGAAGCGCTCAAGGAAGCCGGCCGGAAACTGGACGCAATGAACCTGCTGCCGGCTCCGTTCCCGATCCACGAATTCCTCAACGAGCGCGACCTGCGCCACGTTATGCGGCTCTTCGGTATCGGCGGACTTTCCTACGGGAATCTTTCTGCCCGGCGCGATGAGAAGACCTTCTGGATGAGCGCATCCGGTGTTAACAAGGGCAAGCTGGAGACAGTTGGCCGCGACATTCTGCTGGTGGTTGACCACGATCCCGAGGCCAACGCCATGATCCTCAGCACCTCGCCGGAAGTTGAACCTCGCCGGGTGTCGGTCGACGCAATCGAGCACTTCATCATTTATCGCGAACATCCGGACGTCGGCGCGATCATCCACATCCACGCCTGGATGGATGGCATCGACTCCACCCACATCAACTACCCGTGCGGCACCCGTGAACTTGCACTGGCGGTCTCCGAACTCGTCCGCCGGTCTCCGGACCCGTCGCGCGCAGTCGTGGGTCTCAAGAACCACGGCCTGACCATCACCGGTCACTCCCTGGACGAGATCTTCGAGCGCATCGACGGCAAGATCATCCCCCAGGTGCCGATGTCCTGATCGGACAACCAAACAGAGTAACCACGAGGGCGCACATCTGTGCGCCCTTCCTGTTGCTATTGGCTCCTGCAGTCTGGAGTTACACCGATGGATGGAACTCGAACGCGGCCTTGATGACGCCGGATGACCCCTTTGCCGTAACGGTAGTAAGGGCGGCGGCGTAGTTATCCAGCGAAAAGCGATGGGTTACCAGGGGCTCGAGGTCAACCGTACCTTCGGCCATCAGTTGCAGGGCAACATCCATGCTCGACATCCGCTCACCCCGGAAATCCTCAATGCCATAGCAGATCGTGCCCTTGATCTGGAGTTCGTTCATCCAGACCGGCGTCCAGTCGATCCCCTTGGGCATACTCGCCAGGCCGAGCAGGATCACCCTTCCGCCGGAGCCGGCAAACCGCATGGAATCGTTCAGACTCGCCGAGGTGCCGGCGCAGTCATAGACGTAGTCCGCCCCGCCGATAACGACGTTTTGCCCCAGCACCGGCTTGAGCGTCCTCGCGCCAAGTTCATCAACCAGTCGACGTTCGAGGTCAGCCGGCTTCATCCGGCCGAGCACGACATCCGCTCCGAGACGTTCTGCATGTTCGGCCTGAAAGGGGTGCCGGGCAATGGCGATAATCCGCGCCTTGCTGCCAAGTGCACGGATTGCGGCAATCGTGCAAAGCCCGATGACGCCTCCGCCAATGATCAACACGGTCTTGTCATCGCCCGGCAGGTCACGGATGACCGGGTGGACCGCTACCGCGAACGGCTCGGTCATCACCGCTGCCCGGTCTGACATCGCATCCGGAATCGGCATCAGTTGCGACTTGTGGGCGACAAACTCGCTACTCCAGGATCCGCCGGTGTCACGGCAGAATCCGGTCAGGATACCCGGCGCGATAACGCCCTGGTCCATCCGCTGGCACAGCTGGGGGTCCCCCTGGGCGCACATCGGACAGAGATCGGAGAACCCTCGCACCACGCAGGAAAGCAGTGGATTCACCACCACACGCTGGCCGGGTTGAAACCCGCCAACGTCGTCGCCGATTGCACTGATCACGCCGGCATTCTCGTGCCCCAGCGTGAAGGGGAAGGACGTTACAACGGTGGTCGTGGTGGAGGCTTTTAGCGTCACCGTCGCGATGTCGCTGCCACAGATACCACCATATCGGGTCTGCACCCGCACCCATTCCTCGTTGGGAAGCGCAGGGCGGGGAACATCGGCCGCCCGGAAGCAGGCTCCGCGGCCCCAATAGACATGGCGTCGTGCACGCGACGTGCCCTTTGTCATCAGGTAGCGCGGGATTGAATCCGTCATCTGGAGCGCCTTCATCCCGGACACCTCCCCATTCCCGGCCGGCTACTCCTCGAGCCGTTTGCCGTATCGCTGGCCACTGTAATCGTAGAGATACCCGGTAATCTGATCAGGTTGGTGCAAACCTCGCCAGCCTTCACGAATCTCGGAAAACTGGATCATGAAGTCTGTTTCGCCATTCCGGTAGTGACCGTAGAGCGACCAGCGCTCCTGGCGTTCGAGGAGCGTGAAATCGGAGACCAGTTCGGCATGTTGGCTCAGGTGGTGGTAGGCATGGTCCAGGTTGTCCACCACAAATCCGAGATGGTGCCAGCGCGACGGCTTGCCATCGGACATCGGGATGTCCTCGCCGGTATCAAACATGAAGAGCGCCGTGTGGCCGGTGCTCATCACCGTAATATGCTCATCGTGCCGCATGGTCTGCATCTTCAGGACATTGCTGAAGAAGTCATGGGCGCCATTCCGGTCTGCAACGGTGATCGCCAGATGGTCAAAACCAATGTTGCGCCACGGGCCGGGCGTGCCGCTGATCGGTTCGAGCGTACCGGTTAGTTCCAGGTGTGATCCGTCACCGTAGCCACGGACCACTTCGCCGGCAAACATGTCGGGGTAAACCTCTTCCCCGGCCGGGCCGCGCAGCACCAATCGTTGACCACGACGAATTTCCTCGGGAATTGCATGATGGATGCCATCGTGGACGATCTCGAACTCCTTGAGTTCGCTCTCATACCGCTGGTCGCCAATAGCGAACGTGATCCTGACTTTCGGGGTTTCACCGCTGTTCATTCAGAAGTTCCTCCGGATGTACTCAATCGTGCCGGGATGATTGTAACCCTCAATTTGCCTTGACTGGTTGACACAGCTTCCGGAACGTGTTGAAATGCGTACGTACAGCGAACATGCGTTCTTACGACAAGGAGTGACAACGTGGTCATGCACGAGTCCGGCGCGATTCTGCTCTCGCTGGGGACCAGGAAGGGTCTCTATATTCTGGAAGGCGACGAATGCCGGCAGCATTGGCGCAGCCGTGGTCCGTATCTGGAAGGGTTGGATGTCAGCCATGCCATCCTCGACCAGCGCGATGGACAGACAATGTATGCTGCCGCCAACGGTGACGGAAAGGCAGCCATCTACCGGTCGGATGACCGTGGAGAAACCTGGGTCATGGCCGGGGAGCCATTCAATGCCGAAGTGGTTTGGCACGTCGAACCGGCAGTCGCGGCCGATGAGAACGCAGTGTTCGCCGGTGTTGCCCCGGCAGCACTCTATCGTTCAACGGATCGGGGCAACACATGGCAAGAAGTAACCTCGCTCTCCAACCATCCCACTCGCAGTGAGTGGCAGGGCGGCGGCGGAGGGCTCTGCCTGCACACGATCGTCAACAACCCGGCCAACCCCGAATCACTGGCGGTCGGCATTTCCTCGGTAGGGTGGTTCGTGACAAATGACGGGGGCGAAACCTGGGAGAGCCGCAACAACGGTATCCCCTCGTTTGCCGAGTTCTTTTCGCAAGAGTTCGGCATCGAACTCAGCCACACCGACATCCACAACTGCATTCACAAGGCAGTACGCCACCCGTCAAACGGCCTCATCTACCAGCAAAACCACGATGGTGTCTACAAAACCTTCAACGACGGCGGTGAGTGGATCGACATCAGTGAAGGACTGCCGAGCCGCTTCGGGTTCGTCATCGGGGTGACCGTAGATGGTAGCGTCTTCGTCGTGCCACAACACGACTGGGAAGAACCGCACGGCGTCCGGATGACCGGTCAACTCGAGGTCTACCGGATGCGCGGTGGTGAAGGCCCCTGGGAACGATTGACCAACGGTCTTCCTGAAGTCGAGAACATGACCCTTTACCGCGAGGGCATGGCGACCGACCGCTTTACTCCCGGCGGCGTTTACTTCGGCACCAGTGACGGTCGAGTCTTTGCAACCCGTGACGGCGGCGACTCCTGGAGCGCCATTGCAGAGGACCTGCCGTCGATCAGATCAGTCTCCTGCGCACATCTCGCCGGATAGGTTGGCGGCGACTCCCGTTTGAATCGGTCGTATGCTTGAAGAAGCGGCACCGGCACTGGTCAGTTGCAAACACGCGCATCAATTCCCCGCAGGGGCAAGAGGATTCTGCTTGTGCGGGGATACGACCAGTCGCCACGATCCAGCCGGCGCCGGATCAGGCAGATCGATTCAACGGGAGTGAGATTTTGTGACCAACCGGCTTTCCGGAGAAACCAGCCCATATCTTCTGCAGCACAAGGACAATCCGGTCCACTGGTACCCGTGGGGGGAAGAGGCTCTCGCCGCGGCCCGCGAGCAGGATAAACCGATCCTGCTTTCGGTTGGCTATTCCGCCTGCCACTGGTGCCACGTGATGGCACACGAAAGCTTCGAAGACCCGTCGATCGCGCAGATCATGAACGAGAACTTCATCAACATCAAGGTCGACCGCGAGGAACGCCCGGACATCGACGCAATCTACATGATGTCGGTCCAGATGTTGACTGGTCAGGGCGGATGGCCGATGACCGTCTTCCTGACGCCCGATGGCAAGCCCTTCTATGGCGGGACCTATTATCCCCCGCGCGACCGCGGCAATATGCCCGGTTTCCCGCGGGTGCTTCAAGGCGTCTCCCAGGCATTTCGCGACCGGCGCGAGGCAGTCGAGAACTCTGCCGGACAATTGGCCGAACACCTACAGGCGCACTTCGAGGCGCAGTTACCCCCGACGCCGCTCGAGCCCGAACTGATTAACCGGGCCGTCGCCAACCTCGAGCGCCAGTTCGACTCTGCCAATGGCGGGTTCGGCGGCGCACCGAAATTCCCGCCGCCGATGTCGATCGAACTGCTGTTGCGCTTCCATGCCCGCACCGGGTCGGCATCTGCACTGGAAATGGCGGAACACACCCTCGACCGGATGGCCCGCGGAGGACTTTATGACCAGGTGGGCGGTGGCTTCCACCGCTACACCGTCGACGCGATCTGGCTGGTACCCCACTTCGAGAAAATGCTCTACGACAACGCCCAACTGGCCAACGCGTACACGCTTGCTTTCCAGGTCACCGGGGAGGAGTTCTACCGGACCATCGCCCGGGAAACGCTCGATTATGTCACCCGTGAAATGACCTCGCCCGAGGGCGGGTTCTATTCCGCGCAGGATGCTGACACCGACGGCGAGGAAGGCAAGTTCTACGTCTGGACGCCAGCCGAAATTGAAGCGGTACTCGGTGATGATGCCGGCAAGGTCATCGACCTGTTTGCCATGACCACCATCGGCAATTTCGAAGGCTCGAACGTCCTGCAAATCGTGAGCCGGAACGACCGTATGCGCTGGCGCACCGATGAATTCCGGCCGTTGCGGGACAAACTCTACGCCGCCCGTCTGGAACGCACCATTCCCGGGCGTGACGACAAGGTTCTTACCTCGTGGAACGGTCTGATGCTGCGCGCCTTTGCCACAGCAGCCTGGGTGTTCGATGATGAGCAGTACCGCAGCATTGCCGAAACCAATGCCCGATTCATCCGGGAGAACCTGTTCGTCGACGGGCGACTCCTCCACAGCTACAAGGACGGACAGGCGCGGATCACCGGGTTCCTCGAGGACTACGCATTCCTGCTGGAAGGGGTGCTGGCACTCTACCGGGCAACCTTCAACACAGAATGGATCGAGTGGGCCGTCGATCTGGCACACGGGGCACTGGCCGAATTCTTTGATCCGGGTACCGGTGCGTTCTACGACACCGCCGAGTCGGCCGACGATCTGGTATCGCGTCCCCGTGATGCCTACGATTCGGCGACACCATCCGGCAACAGTGTCATCTGCCAAAGCCTGCTGGAGCTTTCAGCTCTGACCGGTCGCGAAGATTTCCGGAACGTTGCCGTGGCAGTGCTGGAAGGCTATGCACGGGTGGCAGCCGACCAGCCACAGGGTTTCTCACGACTGCTCGGTGCTATTGACCACGCAGTCGGGCCGGCAGCAGAAGTGGCGATCCTCGGTGACCCGGATGGCGATGATACCCTGGCCATGCTCAATGCCCTGCGCGGCTCCTACCTGCCCCGTGTTGCCATCGCCTGCTCGACTGATCCGGAAAACCGCCGGGAAGACCTGCTCCCGGTCTTCCTTGACCGCGACACCATCGACGGCAAGGCGACCGCCTATGTTTGTGTGGGCTATAGCTGCAAATTGCCGACGACCGATGCGGACGAGATGCTGGCGCAGATCCGGGAAATCATTCAGGATGCGTGACCGCATCCCTGATCAAAACGCTGTTACGTAGGTTGGCGTGGCGCTTACAATGGCGCTGAACATTTCGGAAAAAAGAAGGGGTTGGGTGGATGACGGTCGAGCGCAAGGGGCATCTGGTAGTCGGTATTCCGTTCGATGCGGAAGGCTTTAACGAGGTCTACCGGAACTACACCGGTGCCGGCGGGTACTTCGCGGCCAACAACATCTTCAGCCGTCTGGTGGTGCTCGATGTCTTCGAAACCGGCGAAATCAGCCCTGACCTCGCCGAACGCTGGGACATCCTCGACGGTGGCGGCACCTATGTGTTCCACCTCAACAAGGCAGCAACCTGGCATGATGGCATGCCGGTTACTGCTGATGATGTGGTCTACACCTACCGCGAGGTATTGGAAAACGGTTACCACGGTCTTTCCTGGTTGCAGGATATCGACACGATCGAGGCCCGCGACCGGCACACGGTGGTCTGCACACTGAAATCTCCCAATGCCGCGTTCCTGGCACAACTCGGTGCATTCGTGTTCACCCATATTCTGCCGAAGCATCTCTATGAAGGCACCGACTGGGCAACCAACCCGCACAACCTGAACCCGATCGGCAGTGGCCCGTTCAAGTTCAAGGAATGGGTGAAGGGCGAACGCATCGAACTGGTTGCCAACGAGGATTACTGGGGTGAAGGACCGTACCTGGAAGCCATCACCTACAAGATAATTCCCGGTCGCGAGGAGACATTCGCCGCTATCGAGGCTGGCGAGGTTCACTTCGGCACCGGCGACGTGCCCTGCTTCGAGGTGGAAAACTACCGGCAGAAGCCCGGCGTCGATGTGATGTTCCACCCCGGCAACGCGATCGCCTTCCTCGCCTTCAACTGGACCAAACCGGTCTGGCAAGATCGCCGGGTGCGCGAGGCTATTGCCCGGACGATCGACCGCGGTCCGATCGCCGCCGGCGTCTGCCCGCTGGCATCCACGCCACAGCACTACTACCACGAGCGGATTGAATGGGCCTTCAATCCCGATGCCAGGGCACCGGATCTTGACCCGGCCGAAGCGGAACGGCTGCTCGACGAGGCGGGCTATCCCCGCAACGAGCAGGGTGTTCGCATGACCATCGGGCTGGCCAGTCGCTCACTCTACCCACACTACGGAGTTGCCGCCGGCATCATGAAGGATCAACTTGCGGCCATCGGTGTCGAGGCGATTGTCGAGTCACTCGATCCGGTCGCCTGGAAGGAACGCATCCAGGATGCGGCCGATTTTGACCTGATCCTTGATAGTGGAGACATCGGTCCGGATCCGCAGTTGATGGCCAGTTTCCTGACATCGGATGGCCCACGCAACACCATGCGCTACTCCAACCCGATTGTCGACCGTGCGTTCCGGGAGGGACGGGCAACCACCGACCGTGAGCAGCGCGGGGCATACTATCGCGAGTTGCAGGCTGCCCTGGCAGAAGACATCGCCCGGGTACCGTTCATGCAGCATGGAGAGCATTTGCCCTACAGCCGGAAGTTCACCGGCTGGTCATGGTCGGATGGCGTCCGCGGAACCGTTCCGTTCTGGTACCACGGCAAAGTCCGCCTGGCCGATTCCTGAAAGGACCTGTCATGCCATCGGTTCCCAGTCGCGAACTGGATACGTTTCCAAACCCGAACCCGGAGCGCGACTACACCATCGAAATCCACACTCCGGAGTTCACCTGTGTCTGCCCGATGACCGGTCAGCCGGACTTTGCCGAGATCACGCTGAACTACATCCCGGACCAGCGTTGCGTTGAACTGAAATCGCTCAAGCAGTATTTCTGGTCATACCGGGATGAGGGCGCATTCCACGAAGCAGTGACCAACCAGATCCTGAACGATGTGGTGGCCGCAATCGAACCTCGTGAGGCAACGGTCATCGGCAAGTTCAATGTGCGTGGCGGACTCTATACCACGGTAACGGCTACCCACCGGGCTGCCGGCCGGGAATAGGGAATGTGAGCCGGGTTCAGGAAGGGGCGTCGTCATTCTCGGCGGCGCTCCTTCTCGTCGCTTTTCTCTGGGGAGCCGGATTTACCTCCAGCAAGGTCGCAGTGGCCGATGTGCCACCTTTCACGACCGGGCTGATGCGCTATGCGCTTGCACTGATTGTGCTGCTGCCGCTCTACCTTCGCGAGCGACAACGGATCCGCCCCGCACCAATCTCCCGCAAGACATGGATTGCGCTCGCCGGACTCGGAATAACCGCCGTCACCGCCTACAACGGCTTTTACTTCGGTGGACTTCGTCTCGCACCTTCGTCGGATTCCATCCTCCTGATCCCGACTACAAGCCCGATCTGGACAGCAGTGTTTGCGGCCCTGTTCATTGGCGAATCTCCTGGTCGCAGGTTGAAAATTGGACTTGTTGTTGTGCTTGCCGGGATGGTGATGGTGCTGGTTGGTGGGAATGCCGCCGACCTCGATCGCGACCGCCTGCTAGGTAACGGCATGTTTGTGCTGGGGGCGCTGGTGTTTGGCATCAGCCATGTCATCAGCCGCGTCGCGACCCGGGGCATTTCGCCGATTGGCGCAACCACGCTGGCCGGAATTATCGGGGGATTGGCGCTGGTGCCATTCGCTCTCTTCGAGGGCGGGTTCGGCCCGCTGCTCGATGCGCCGCTGCGCTACTGGCTGAACATGGTGTTCGTGGCCATCGGGATCACCGCCATTGGCTATGTCCTCTTCTATCGCAGCGTCACGAAGATCGGGCCGGGGCCCACCGCGTTCTATACGAACCTCGTGCCAATTTTCGGACTGACACTCTCGGCCATCTTCCTGGGAGAAATCCCGACACCACTCCAGTTCATCGGCGGGGCGTTGATGCTTGGTACGGTTATCTGGGTAACGACCGAACGCCGCATCACTCCGGTGCCGGCATCCAGCAAGACCGGAACACAACAATGAACTGGCCTTCCGACCATGTATTGCAAGACCCCGTTCGCCGCCGGGCGTTGCGTGGTAGCGAAACCCTGACGCCAGACCTTGCGGCACGCCTGCTGGCATTTGCCGAGGATTTCCGTAGTGGACGGGTGGACCGTACCCTGGAGCGCCTGGTTCAGGTTGCACCGGTTGAAGCGCTACTGGAGCATGCGGTCACGATCGCCGGCAGCCCGGCAGCAGGGGCATTCTGGAACAGACTTCGGCGGGATAACGTCGATCTGGTCGACCCGGCCATTGCCATTATCACGGGCGAGGACATTGAAGCCGCCATGAGCGTCCTCTATCTGCTGGTACTGGACCCGCTCGACCCGTACGGCATCGGCCCGGAAAACCGGGTGTTAATCGCCGATATCGGCTTGCACTCTTCGAGCGTCGATGTCCGCTCGCTTTCGGCCGAGTACCTGTTTGACAACAACATCCAGGCATTGGGCGACGACTACGAACGCCTCGTCGTTGACGAAGACGAACGCATTCGTGGAGTGGGCTGGTCGGCCGGTATCCGCCTCGATTCGGGCAACGCCTACCGGTTGGCCCAGGAAACACTGCACGATGAAGCAGCACCAATGCCAATCCGCCGGAGCGCGTTGGCAGCATTGGGAACCCATTACGAAACAGCCGACCTGGTGGATACCCTGTCACAGTTCGTATTGCACCCAGACCCCGACCTGGCGCTGGATGCCGCCAACCTGCTCTTCCGCCTGCATCGCCATCCGGTCATCGCAACTGCAGCAATCGAAAGCCCGCATGAAGCGGTGCGAGACATCGCAGCATTCCTGCTCGACCCGTACCGCGGATCACCGGCGGCAGGTGGATCACGGCCTGGAGACCCGACCAATTCCGATATTTTCGCCGAAATGATGCGTCAACTGGATGACCGTAGCGATGAGGGTAACGAACCATAACTTGCACCGGCATCCCGAAGTTGGCCATACTAATCGGTCGAGTGATGTAACGCAGACCACGGAACCCGTGTTTCGTCAGTAGTGGTAGGCACGTCCCGCATAAATGCAGACTGGATCAGGTGAGATCAAGATGACCGATACGACCCAAACGGACGGAACCGTTGCAATCGACCCCAAGAGCGATCCATTCGAGACGAAGTTCTCCGAAGTGGAACTGATTTGCCCCAAATGCACATCGATGTGGTCACCGCCGGTGGCAATGACCGTCAACGCCGGCACTGATCCCGAGTGCAAGGAGGGCATCCTGCGCGGCACGATGCACCGTGTTACCTGCCCGGCCTGCAAGGAGCACACCTACGACATCGACCAGATCTGGGACTGGTATGACCCGGAAGAACGGTTGTTGATCCAGTTCCGGCCGAAGTGGGAATACAAGGCCGGCGGGGAGGAAGAGGTCTATCTCAAGCGCCTCGAAGCGCTGGTGATGAAGTATGCCGACTACGATATCCGGGTGGATGTCTCCTTTGGCTACCAGTACGCCATCGACAAGTATTTCGGTGGTGAAGAGGCGGTTGCTGCAGCCCTTGAACGAGCAGAACGGGAACGCCAGGAGCACCGGGCCTACGGCTCGATTGTCCGGGAAGAACACGAAGCCCGGATGGCCGCGAAAGCCGGCAACTCCACTGCCTGACAACCTGTCTCCGTGGTTGGCTGCGGGGTGTCACGCGCCCCAATCGCCAACAGAATCGGTTACGATATGCCGCGGCGCTGGTTTGCGCCGCGGTTTTCCATTGCTTTGAACCGAAAGGCCAGATCTGCGTATGGCAGCACAACCAAACTGGGATGCAATCCGCGATGAGGTGACCACCCATCTCCAGAACCTCATCCGTCTGGAAACCGTCAACCTGCCGGGCAACGAGACCCTGGTCGCAAACTACCTGCGGGATGCTGTTGCCAGCGTCGGCCTCGAATCGCACATCCTCGAACGCACCGAAGGACGCGGCAACTTTGTCACCCGGATCAAGGGCACCGGCCAGGGCAAGCCGCTGATGCTTATGGCTCACAGCGATGTTGTTTCGGTGGAAGCCGACAAGTGGGACCATCCACCCTTCGGTGGCGAAATCCACGATGGCATGATCTGGGGCCGTGGCGCGGTTGACACCAAGAACCTGGTTGCGTCGGAACTCATGGTGGTTCTCGAACTTATGCGCCAGGGCCTTACCCTGAACCGCGATCTGATTTTCTGCATCTTTGCCGATGAAGAAGCCGGCGGGCGTCATGGCGCTGGCTGGATGTGGGAGAACCACAAGGACCTGATCGATGCCGAATACGCCATCAACGAGGGTGGTGGACAGGCCGTCGATATCGGTGGCAAGCGCTTCTACTTCTGCCAGACCGGTGAGAAGGGCGGCGCTCGCATGCGGATCACCGCCAGCGCCCCTCCAGGACACGCATCTGTTCCGCGCGACGACACCGCCATGCTGCGCATGGGCCGCGCATTGACCAAACTCAGCACCCACCAGTTCCCGACGATCCTGACCGCTTCCGTCGAACGTATGCTCAAGACCCTTGCTGATGCACTCGACCCGGAAGTGCAGGCGCTGGTTGCCGACATTCTTGAGGAACCGACCTGGGAGAAACTCAGCCAGTTGCCAATGGACGAAATGTCGCTGCTCAGCCTGCGTGCAACCACCCGCAATACTGCAGTGCCGACAATCATCCACGGTGGTCACCGGATCAACGTGATTCCGGGCGAGGTCGTTCTGGACGTCGATGGCCGGATCCTGCCGCATCAGGAACCGGCCGCCTTCATTGCCGAGGTCCAAAACCTGCTCGGCCCGGAAGTGCGGGTGGAGCCTGCCACCGAACGCATCGGCAGCAGCGGCATCGAGGCAGACCCCGAATCGCCGCTTTACGACACCATCAGTCAGGTCATGGGCGACATCGACCCGGGTGCAATGGTGTCCCCATACCTCGTCTCGGGTGGCACCGATGCCAAGTCGATTCCGGGTGTCAAGGTCTACGGGTTCAACCCGGCTCCCTACTCGCCGGAAGAGATGAACGGCGCACACAATCACAACGAGCGGGTTTCGATCGACAACCTGCTCTTCGCCACGAAGTCGCTCTGGGAAATCGTCGTCCGCTACTGTGAGGCGCACTAATGAGTTCCGCCGGCGCACTGCTGCTGTTTGACATTGACGGCACACTGATCCGCGCCGGCGACCCAAACCACGGCCAGGCGCTGCTCGATGCCTTTGAAAAGGTGTTCGGACCAAAGACCACGCTCGAAGGTATCAATCTCGGTGGCGCGCTGGATGGCAACATCGTCCGTGAACTGGCGCTCCGGCATGCCCTTGAGGAAGGAGCAACGCCGGAGCAACTCAATCGGGTGATGTCGCTGATGGGCAAACGCTATCGCGAGCTTTCGGCAGGTGTCGATCTCCGCGAACGGGTCTTGCCCGGCGTCCATGAAGCTGTCCAGGCAGTCATCCGGGCAGACTGGCTTTCCGGAGTTCTCACCGGAAACGCCCGTGACGTAGCCCAGGCAAAACTTGAAGGTATCGGTCTCGATCACCTGATGGAAACCGGTGCATTCGGCGACCTCGCCACCGACCGGTTCCATCTGGTCGAGGAAGCATTGGCATCGGCGCATATCCGGTCAGGCAAGCGATATTCACCATCCAGCACTGTCCTGATCGGTGACACTCCGGTGGATATTGCTGCCGCCCGTGGCTCGGGAAGCAAGGTCATCGCAGTCGCAACCGGACGCTGGGACGAGCAGGCGCTGGCCGAGCATCAACCGGATGCGCTCCTGCCGGATCTGCGCGATCCCAACCGTCTGGTAACGGCGATCGAACAGGTGCTCGGGCCACGTTGACAAGCGATTCATACTCTCTGGTATCGTACGCATCAACCACCTTGCGGGTCGTGCCGTACAGAAAGAAGCGGGAGAAGGTTGATGTCCCCTGCAGATGAACCGGCAAATCGATCCGGTAACGAAGACGAACTGTTTGACGAAATTCGCGAGTTCCTTTCGGAGCAATCCGGCGACCGGATGTACGAGGAACTCTCGCGGGCCTTTGCCATGGCCCGTGAGTTCTCCGAACGCGAACTGGTGGGCCGCTCCGAATACTCGCGCATGTTGCGGGCTATCGAGCGGCTGGTCGATGACGTTGTTGGTGAGCCACTGGCACCACCCATGAGGACAAGGCTCGCCGAGACGCTCTACCTGTATGGCCTCGCCCACTACTCCCTGCTCCAGCACGCCAATGAGGAGAGCGACCAGCAGCAGCGTGACGAACCAGCCTCACGTCCGCTGGTGATCTACGATCTCTGGTTCCCGGGTGAGATTGCCCTGGAACGCAGTGATGATGGCTGCTACCTGCACATCTCGGATGGCAGGCTGGACGTATCGCTGTATCTCGGCGACACGCCGAACAGCCGCGGAGCCCTGGTCGATATCGTCGACCACTGGGGGTATGCCGCCTCCAACACCCAACCTGCCACTGATTTGCCCAACCTGTCGGCAACCATTCCGTTGCTGACAATCGAACTGGACTACGCCGGATCGGAAATCGTCGATGCCGGCGACCATGTTGATGTTCTGTTGTTTGACGAACAGGGTGAACCGGTGGTCAGGATTCACGCCCGTGCTTCGGATTTGCGGGCGATGGTTGATGAGATGCAATCCGGTGAAACGAGTCCCGGACTGTAGCAAAGCACAGAAATACAAGGAGAAACGGTGACAAACGGTATTCCCTATACCCCGGAGATGGCCGCAAACCTGCAGGTAAATGCAGACGTGCAAATCTCTCCGGATGGTTCACAGGTTGCCTGGACGCTCGCGCCGATCGGGCATGTCGAAACCCACCCTGCGGTGGGTATTTTCGTCGCCCCGGCTGATGGCTCCGCCGAACCCCGAGCCCTTACCGGTCGCGAGCAGAACAACTCCGCTCCGCGCTGGTCGCCGGATGGCTCGGCAATCGCCTTCCTTTCTGACCGGGTCAAACGCGGCACCCAGCAGTTGTATGTCGTATCGCCGCAGGGCGGTGAGCCGTACCGGCTGACTGACCTGCCGGGTGGTGCCGGTGCTCCGGCATGGATGCCGGACGGTTCCGGGCTCATCATTAGTGCCACCCGCAAGGCAATGGCCGGCGAGAAAGAAAGTTCCACGGAAATTGTTGTGGCCAGCGAGCAGCCCCGGCCGCGTGGACTTGCCTATGTCTCGCGCCAGGGCGGACCGATCATCCCGGTAGGGCCGAAAGAGGGGCATGTCTGGGCCTTTGCCATCTCCCCGGACGGCACAAGGATCGCCGCAGCCACCTCGCCCACCGAACTGCTGAGTGATTCTTTTGACAATGTTTACCTCTGGATTGGTTCGCTGGATGGCTCGACCGTCGAACAGCGGATTGGCCCCTTCGGTGGCTCAACCGAGCGGATCATCTGGGACGGTAATCAGATCGCTCTGGTTGCCAGCAAGCGCCCGGAAGTCCAGAACGGTTGCATCTGGCTCGTGGATGCCACCAGCGGCGACCTCACCCGGGTCCCGGACTTCGGCATGACCCAGGGCTGGATCGGATTCGTACATGGTGACCTGGTAGCCCTCGGCGTCGAAAGCCAGCGCACCCGGGTCGACAAGGTCAACCTGGAAGGCGAACCATCGCTCGAACGCATCGCCCTGCCGGAGCCGGTTACCAGTTGCTGGCTGCGTGGCGTCAGTTTCAGCGCCGATGGGCAGACCATCGCCTGCATTGCCGAACCGGACACCGCACCAGGCGACGTCTGGACAGTCGCAGGCAACAGGGCCACCCGCCTCACCAACAGCAACCCGCAACTGGAACATGTTGCCCTTACCAACCTCGAAGAACTGTCCTGGACCAGCACCGACGGCGTGAAGATTGATGGCTGGTTGTTGCGTCCTCCGGGCGCTGAGGAAGGAAAGCGTCTGCCGCTCGTGGTGTATGTCCACGGCGGACCGTCCTACCAGTGGGGCAACTGGTTCCACGGCACCTGGCATGACTGGGCACACAATCTCGCAGCACGTGGGTTTGCGGTGCTGCTGCCAAACCCGCGCGGTTCAACCGGCCGTGGTGAGGAGTTCACCTCATCCAACGTCGCTGATCTCGGCGGAATGGACTTCGTCGACATCATGACCGGCGTAGATCATGTAATCGAGATGGGAGTTGCCGACCCCGACCGTCTCGGCATCGGTGGCTGGTCATACGGTGGCTTCATCACCGCCTGGGCGATTGGTCATACCGATCGCTTCAAGGCGGCCGTGGCCGGTGCTGCGGTCACCAACTGGGTCAGCAAGGTCGGTACGACCGATATCCGCCGGCAGAATGAGTCCAACTTCTCCGGCGCTCTTCATGAGGCCCCGGACGAACTTTGGGAACGTTCGCCGATTCGCTACCTCAATAACATGAAGACACCGACCCTGATTGTCCACGGCGCCGCTGACCCGCGCGTTCCACTAACGCAGGGGGTCGAACTCTATCTCGGCCTGAAGGCAGTCGGTGTGGACACCGAAATGGTCTCCTATCCGCGCCAGAAGCATGCCTTCCACGAGCGAGCCTTCATGCTCGACCTGCTGAACCGCATTTGCGACTGGTACGAGCGGTATCTCTAATAGTCAACCGGGAGTCCCTGCTAGCCGGGACTCCCGGTCACTCTCGACCTTGCGATGATTGCACCGCACACCTGATCGGAGATTGCCATGAATCCGGCCTGGAAAGATGCAGACCTCGAAGCCGCCGTACTCTCGGACATCAGCCTGGACGAACCGTGGGCACTGGTTGAACGATTCTCGACACTGGTGCGCACATCAGGTTCCGACGAGGAAGCCGAAGCAGTCAACTACATCACCGGCAAACTCGGGGAGTGGGGCATCAACCACGAGGTCTACCATCCAACCTGCCTGATCAGCGTGCCCGGACCGGCGACCTTGCGGACACTTGGACCGAGCGGACGGCCATTCAAGGTCAAGACGACATCCTTCTCGCCGCACACCGATGGCAAGGAAGTCGAGGCCGAACTGGTCTATGTGCCGGGAAACCAGGCGGCAGGGATCAATGAACTCTTCTCCGACCAGCGGACAGCCACCGGCGCCGACCTGCGCGGCAAGGTGGTCATGACCGAGGGTCTGGGCATTGCAGCCCGTGGTTTTGACCTCGCCGGGTCAGGTGCGGTCGGTGCAATTTTCATCAATCCCGGTGAACGGATTCACGAGGGCATCACCACCACGTCGTGGGGCTCGCCTGACCTCGATTCCGATGGTCGTGTTCCGCCGGTGCCGATCATCACGATCAACAAGCCGGATGGTCAGTACCTGATCGACCAGTTGGCAAAGGGGCCGGTCAGGATCGCCTTTTCCAACCAGACAGACACCGGCTGGCGGCCAATTCCGGTGGTGGTCGCCGAGATTCCCGGCAACGATATGGCCGATGAGTTTGTCCTGTTCCACGGACATATTGATTCGTGGCACGTTGGTGTCGGTGACAACGCGACCGGAAACGCGACCCTGCTCGAAATCGCCCGGGTGATGCAGCAACACCGCGAGTCGCTACGACGTTCGCTGCGCATTGCCTGGTGGAGTGGCCATTCGCATGGTCGCTACGCCGGCTCCACCTGGTACGCCGATGCTTTCGCCTTTGACCTGATCGCCCACTGTGCCGCCCACATAAACTGCGACAGTCCAGGTTGCCGCTGGGCAACGGTCTACGAAAACGTCTCGTGGATGAGTGAAGCCGAGGAGTTCTGCCAGAACGTCATCCGCGATGTGACCGGCATGGAATCGACCGGCGAGGGTCATGTCCTGCGCGCTGGCGATGTTTCGTTCAACAACCTCGGCGTGACCACCTACTTCATGCTCTCCTCAACCATGCCCGAGGAGTTGCGCATCGAAAAGGGGTATCACCCGGTCGGCGGTTGTGGCGGCAACATCGCCTGGCACACCGAAGACGACACTATGGAGATCGCCGACCGCGATAACCTGCTGCGCGACATGAAGGTCTACGCTGCAACCGTCCTGCGCTCGCTCAATGCACCGGTCGCCCCGTTTGATTACCGGGCGACAGTTGACGAGATGGCCGAGGCAACCCGCGACTATCAGAAGACGGCTGGTGACCATTTCGACTTCACCCCGGTGATGGACGCGCTTGAGCAGGTGAAGAGCGCGTTGGACGATTTCTATGACATGACCGCTGACTACACCGAATCATCAGCGTTGCATTACCTTCGCTCGGCTAATGCCATCCAGCGGGTGATTTCCCGGTTGCTGGTGTCGCTGTGCTATTCCCGTGATGGTCGTTTCCGTCAGGACCCGGCAAGTGCCATCCCGGCTCTGCCCGGTATCGCCGTCGCCCGGGAACTGCCGAATGCCGATCCCCACCGGACGATGGTCATCAAGAC
>CAYWXR010000003.1:137408-144469 GCA_964462545.1 uncultured Thermomicrobiales bacterium | reverse complement strand
ACGTCGGAGAGTTCCCGGCGACGCTCGTCGAGGGTGCGGAGGAGGCGACGGCGACGGAGGCGGAGATTGGCCAGGTCGCGGCGCAGTGACTCGTCCTCATTCCGGAAGTACCGTTCACGATCGCGCGGAGTCGCCCGGACGAGCCTGGCAGCCAGCGTTTCCCGTTGGGCACGATACTGCTGCTCAAGTTCCTCGTGCTCGCGTTTCCGGGCGGAGATCCTGCTCGAGAGACCAGTCAGGTCGTACTCGTTGATGGACTCTTCCGGCCGGGTCCAAAGGGCAATCAACCGCTCCAGTTGATCGGTATCCCCGTTGTCCCGGGCAATGTTCGCCACCCGCATCACCGTCTCTCGCCGGGCGCGGTCCTCATCGTTGCGTGCCAGGTCAGGGTGGATCAGACGGGCAAGTGTCCGGTACAGCGCGAGCAACTTCTTGCCACTCGGGCGCTTTCCGCCCCGGTATGGCGCCGGTGTCTCACGCTCGTTACGCTGCTGGCGCCATTCGGCCCAGTAGGCGGCAGACTCGGCGCGCTCGGTATGTTCCTCGTCATCAAGCTCGCGATCGGTCAATGGCCGGTCGGCAACATTGAGACGACGCAGGCGAAACTCCAGACGATTAACTATCGAGGTAAGGCTTTCGACATCACGCTGCAGGTTACCGGTGCGACGCTCAATCTCGGCACGCATCAGCATCTGTTGCCGCTCTTCCTCAGCCATCTGGTCACGCAGTTCCTCGATCCGGGACTCCCAGCGGGCGAGTTCCAGCGCAAGGGGAATACGATCAACCTGGTCGATGAGGGCCAGAGCAGTTTCAGTTGTAGCGGAGGAATCAGGTCTGCTCAACAGTATTCCCGGACTTCGGATCCACGACTAACAGCAACAACAAGGTATCGTACGTACAATCCTGAAGACATCGTCGAATTGTACCGGGTCAGTTCGCCGGAACCAAACCATGTTGACGGAGATCCGGCCGGAGCGTAGGCTACCAACATCAGCAATCGACAACATTTGGAGGGCCGGTCATGGCAAAGATGGACGGTTGGCAGGCACTGGTTGCCGGGTTGGAGAAGGAAGGCATTCCTGTCGTCTTCGGGTTGCCGGGTAATGCCCGTCATCTCTACGATGCGCTCTATCACTCTTCCTCGGTCAAGGCAGTTCTGGTGCGCCACGAAACGTCCGGCGCATTCATGGCGATGGCGTGGGCACGGGTCACCAATCGTCCGGCTGTCGCATTCGGTTGTCCTGGCCCCGGTGTGGCCAATATGGTGCCGGCAGTCCTCGAGGCCTATTCCGGATGCACGCCAATGCTGGTTATCGGGGTGCGGGCGTCCACCCGAACCGAGGGCATGGGAGCTTTCCAGGAAACGGACCACATCGGCATGATGAAGCCGATCACCAAGTGGGCCGCCACGATCGAACGCACCGACCGCACCAACTGGTACCTGCGGCGGGCCATCCAGATTGCCACCTCTGGCCAACCCGGCCCGGTCTACCTTGAGTTCCCGGCCGATCTCGGCACAACGGAAACTGAACACGACGAATATCGTCTGGCACCGATCCCGCCCACGCCGGCTGCAGATCCTGACCAGATCGACCAGGTCGGCAGGATGATTGCCCAGGCGAAGCGACCGCTGATTGTATGTGGTGGTGGCGCTGTATTGTCGGATGCCGGTCCGGCGCTGACTGCACTGATCGACGACTTTGGCATCCCGGTCCAGGTCACACCGGCAGGACGTGGTGTGATTGGCGAAAGCCATCCGCTGTTCTGCGGGCTGGTTGGACTCTACCGCACCACATTCCCACGGCAACTGTATGAGGAATCCGACTTGCTCATCACGATCGGCTCACGGATGGAAGAGTTCCAGTCGGGCCAGTTCAAGTTCTTCCCCGAGGGTGCCAGGCTGGTGCAGATCGATATTGAACCGTTTGAACTGGGTCGCAACTGGCTCCCGGATGTTGCCATCCAGGCTGATGCTGCCAACGCTATCCGCCAGTTGCATCAGGAACTGATCGAGATCAACTACCAACCGGATGCCGACCGGATAGCTGATGTCCGCCAACGTCGGGTTCAGGCTATTCAGGCTGCTGCCGATGATGCCCGTGAAACCGGGTGGCCACTCCCGGGGCGGCACATTGTCCACGAGATCAACCGGGTCTTTGGCGACAACACCATTCTGGTCAAGGAAAACGGCGGCGCTGACCTCTGGTCGTATTATTGGCCCTATTACCAGTCGTTCGATGCCGGGTGCGTCATCCCTCCGGCAGAGCAGACGGCAATGGGATATGGAGTTGTCGGGGCAATCGCCGCGAAACTGGCTCGTCCGGATCGACAGGTGGTCTGCACCACCGGCGACAGTGCATTCCAGATGGCCATGCACGAAATTGCCACAGCCGTTCAGGAAGACGCGCCGGTCACGTGGGTCGTTCTGAATGATGGCAACCTCGGCTGGGTTCGCTGGGGGCAGGAAAAAAATCTCGGCGGGCGCATTATCGCCACCGAATATGACCCCGTGTTTGACTTTGTAGCGGTAGCAAAGGCTGCCGGATGCGACGGCGAACGGGTCACCGAACCGGAAGGTCTCGGCCCGGCCCTCGAACGGGCGAAGGAAGCCAACCGCAACGGCATTCCCTATGTGATCGACGTTCCGGTCGACCAGTCCGACAAGCACGACGAGTTCATTCACTTCCACGAAGTCGCAAGATAGGAGAACCATCCCTGGCCGGCCGGGTTCGATACAGTGCATGGAAATCGGGAACGGTCGGCCCGGGCATCACTCCGGCCCAGATGCTGGATGCTATCGCTGATGCTGCACTCGAGCAGGGTGTCGACAGTGCCTTGAATCGTGCGTTCCACCAGGGCATTGATTCACCTGAAGCAGGACCATTGCCCGGAATGGATGCGCTCAAGGACGCCATCCGCAACGCACGCCAGGAAGCGATCGACCGTTTACATGAAGCGCTGACGCCCGAAGGGCTCTCTCAGGCCGATGCAATGGCCGGAACTCCGGACCTGGAGCAACTCCTTACTGCCCTGCAGCATCGATCCACCTCGTTTGCATCAAGTTTCGCAGGGGCGTCGGATGGCCTGAAATCCGAATTCGAAACGCTGCTGACCGGTGCGGCGCCGGCAGAGGCATCCGGGGTTATTCGCCAGGAACTCGGGAGGCTGATTGAGCTTGCCGATCTCGAGCGTACGGTCCGCCGGGTGCGGAACGTTGCCGATGTCGAAACCATCGACCCGGAATTGCTCCGCAACCTTGCCGGCGACCGGATGGCCGACGATTTCCATCAACTGACAGCGGGTCTGCGGTCACTTGTAGAAGCCGGGTACATCGTGCAGTCCGGTTCACGCTCCTCACTCAGCGCCCGCGCCATCCAGCAAATCGGCGAAACACTGCTCCAGCAAACGTTGGCTCATCTTGATGCCCGGAACCGGGGCGATCATCGCAACAGTGCACCTGCCCACAGTCACGACGCCACCGGCACCACCCGGCAGTATCGATACGGTGACCCGTTTGATCTTGATATTGCTGGAAGCCTGCTCAATGCTGTCCGGCAGTCGCCGGGCAAACCGGTGCGTTTTCGGGTGGACGACCTGGAAATCGTCGAGCGGGAAGCAACGGAACGGTCAACGACGATCCTGGCAATTGACCTGAGCCGGTCGATGGGCGAACGAGGATTGCTCCTTGTAGCCCGGAAACTGGCGCTGGCACTCTCGACCTGGCTGCGTCGCCGTTTCCCGCAGGATGAACTACTTCTGATCGGTTTCTCGGAGTCTGCCAGGCAGCTGGCACTTCAGGAACTTGTCGACCTGCAATGGGACCGCTACGGATACGGAACCAACATTCACGATGCGCTGAGGATGGCTAACCGGATGCTGGCAGACCATCGTGGCCGCAAACGCAATCTGATTCTGTTGACCGATGGCGAGCCAACCGCACACCGTGATCCCGATGGCGATGTCATCTTCAATCATCCACCGGCGCCGGAAACCCTCGCCCACACCTACCGGGAGGCGATCCGCTTGCGGACAGAGGGCGTCTATCTCTGTGTCTGTGTTCTGTCGGAAGCAGCGAACGTCGGGAACTTCGGGCGCGAACTTGCCCGCCACGCTGCCGGCGATGTCCTGATCACCCACCCGGAAGACCTCGGCGTTGAACTCTTCCTGAGGTATTCCGGTCGCGGCAGGTAGGTTTGGTGTTACTGGTGAAGCCGTACCACCGGGGCATCCTCGGACTCGGCCGAGTCAAGCAGCGACACATCACGATAGTGGCAGACCGCATCTCGGCCGTATCCCTTGGCGAGGTACATGGCTGTGTCGGCAGCAGCGATCAGTTCCTCGTGGGTATCAGCATCAGCCGGGAAAGTCGCTGCGCCAATCGAGAGCGTCACAACGATCGAATCACCGTCAGAAAGTTCGAATGGCCGGCTCCGGACTGCCCGCAACAACCGTGCGGCAATCTCGAGCGAAGCGCGCATCGTCACGCCAGGCAACACGACCACAAACTCATCACCGGCATACCGGGCAAGCAGGTCGACCTCGCGCAACTGATTCGTCAACCGGCTGGCAATCTCGGCCAGGACCCGGTCGCCCTCGATATGGCCAAACCGGTCGTTGATCTCCTTGAAGGTGTCGATGTCAATCACCAGCAGTGAGAGATCGCGCTCATCCCGGCGGGCGGCTTCCATTTCCTGCTGCAGGTGCTGGATAAAGAAGCGATGATTGGCAATGCCGGTGATGGAATCGACCGAAGCCGAGCTGCGCATCTCGTCGTAGGCACGGGTATTGGCCAGCAACACCCCGGCGCTTTCCGCAAAGGTCTGCAACAGACTGACATCCCAGTTGGTCAACATGTGATCCGCCGTGCCCTGAATTGTCAGCACACCGGTCAGTGTGTTGCCGGTGCAAATTGGCACATAGATGGCGCAAAGTGCGTCAGCGCGCAATGGCCGCGCATCAGGCCGGTCTGTCAGATTCGGAATAAACTCCACCTCGCCGGTCGTCGCAACCTGGCCGGCAAGACTACCGGTGAGTGGCTGGCGTTCGAGCGATCCGGTCGGGAATCCAAATGATGCCGCCAAACGCAGGCGGTCTCCGTCAATGACTTCCACAGCCACAATCGGGTAACGCAGCACTGCTGCCAGTGTCTCGGCGATCAGGCGCAATGCCTCGTTCGGATCGAGCGTCTGGGCAACGATCGTCGATACCCGCTGGACAGCCTCCAGCGCCCGCCGGGAGTCCTGCTCCGACGCAAACGCGTCGTAGTTGGCCATGGCCACACCGAGGTTCTCGGCGACGATCATCAAGGTTTCAAAATCAAACTCGTCCAGGGGCCGCTCGATTGGAGATTCGACGTTTAATATGCCAACCGTCCGGCGATCGACCTTGATCGGAATAGCTATCTCCGACCAGGTTCCGGCACCGGTATCGATGAAATCGGGATCAGCCTTCACCTCATGCACAAATTCCGGCACGCCGGTGCGGGCAACTCGTCCGGTAATACCTCGCTCGATCGGTACACCTTCACCAATAATCGGCTTGCCGGGTGCATCCTCGAGCCCCTGGAAGTAGAGGTGGCCATCAATCAACAGCGCCACCGAACTTGCCGGTCCCCAGACCGACTGGATCTCCCGGATAACGTCTCGCATGGCGGCCTTGGTCGGCACCATCCGGCCAATCGCCGAAGTCAACCGGTTGAGGACCGCCAGTTGGGTGCTGCGGCGTTCAATCTCCCGCAGTCGCCGGATATTGGCGAAGACCAACCCCATCCGGTCTGCCAACACTCCGATTGCATCGATTGTTGCCGGCGAGATTTCAGCGGTCTGCGTGGCAACCCGGAAGACACCGATCACCTCATCATGCGACCAGAGCGGCACACACACCAGCGAACCCGCCAGATCATCGAGTCGAAGGAAATCGGGGTCCTGCCGGACATCCTGAATGATCTGTGGTTGTCCGGTTCGCGCGGCACGGCCGATGATGCCCTGACGGATCGGCACGATCATCGCGGGTGCGCCCAGCGCAACGGCATCGCGGTACGCGTCGTACAGGTGAAGATCGTGACCGGAGACCACCCCGACCTGCGCACGATCGACGCCAAAAAGCGTTTCAATATCCCGCAACAGGTCATTGCCGGCAGAGCGTGGCTCCGGGCGCTCCTGAATCCGGCCGAGAATTGACTGGAGTTTGCCGAACGTTTGCAGCCGCTCCGCCTGCTCGTGCATCCGGCGGCTGCGCTCGATTGCCGCACCAAGCACGGCGGCGATCTTCTCGAGTGTTTCCAGTTCCTCGCCGGTCAGACGGCTATCCACGTTAACGGCGACGCTGAGGACGCCATATACCTCACCGCCAACCCGGATCGGCACCTTGACGCTGCGATCCAGCCCGTCGTGGCCATCCATGCTGTGGGTATCCGGTACTGGCGCAGGGAAAGCCTGGCCCTGATGGTCGAAATCCCGTGCACGGGTGGTGGTTGCTCGAGACGCGGCACCGCGATAGTGAATCCAGCCATCTTCAAGGACGCCGATCCCAACCGAGACCAGACCAAATTGTTCGTAAATGATGCGAGCAACGTCAGGCAAACAGTTTTCGATGTCGTCCTGCTGGTAAATCAGCGACACAACTCGCTGGGTGGTTTCCAGAAGCCAGACACGACGCATCGCTGCGGCGGCGAGTGAGGCATCACCCGGCACCGGGCGCGAACTACCCGCTGACTCACGCGAAAACCAGAGTTGGCCGCTGTTGCTCAACGCTATACTCCACCATTTCCGGCCCTGGCGACACCCGACTCATGCTGGAGTCGACAGCCCGGTCAGCTTGCTGATCCGTTTTGCCTTCCAACAGACGTTACTGTAGCAGTGAGGTCATGCCCGAACACAGTAACGAAAGTACTACTCGTTCCCCGCCAGGACGAATTCAGGACCCCGGCGCAGAACCTGCTACACTCACTCTCAGCCTCATCAATGGGGGCGGATCGGGCCCGGTGGCTCGCGCAGTCTTCAAAACTGTCGTGGGGGGTGACGAGCCTCCCAGGTGGGTTCGACTCCCATGCGCCCTCGCCA
>CAYWXR010000003.1:2097-137308 GCA_964462545.1 uncultured Thermomicrobiales bacterium | reverse complement strand
CCGCGGAGTTCACCAGTCGGACGTCCATTGGATGTAACGACGATAGCGTAGAGGCGGGATTCGTTCGGTGCCGGTGGTTGCTGGAAGGCATCCTCAGCATCGAACAGCGATTCCCCTTCGCTCATGAACTTCGAACTGCCGGGCATTTCGTATTTCTCCAGCACCTCCAGCGTGGTTTCCGAAATATCAACAACAATCCCGTCATCGTTGATCTGGTGCTCCAGCCAGCGGGTAATCTCCTCTGCTGTGATCAACGACAATTCATTATGTACACGAACGATGACCTGTGAAAAGTCGTTGTCACGCATGTACTTGAGGGCATCCTTCAACAGGTCACGTCGGTCGAATACACGAATGTCCTCCTGCTGCGCACAGTGCTCCTTCAGACGCACCGGGGAGGTAATGTGCTGGACAATCGTTCTGAAATGGTCGACAACCTGGGGTAAGGGTTCGGCAATATAGGCATCGGGGAACAGCGAACTGTGGACTATTGCGTTACGTAACCGGCCATAGGCGAGCAGATCTTCCAGGTAGCGCTTTGCTGCCTTGTTGATCTTCGCGAGGCGGTGCAGACGGTCCGACCAACTATCAGACCCACCTTCCGGGGCATGCCTTGCCAGATACTCTTCCATGCTCGTGAAAATCGAGAGGAACTCGTGTCCCCTGCTCCTGGTCATAGGGTCTATCTCCCTGTCTTTCGACTGTATGCTCCTGAACCATCTTAGCCTGTGCGTTCTGGACGGATGACCACTGCCCGGCTACGATGCAGGCCAGACCCGAGGCGGCCGGTTGGCCGGAAACAGTGTGAAGGAGTCCAAGTGGCTACCAGAGAAGTGATTTATCCTGCCGGCAAGGGGCCGGGCGGCATTCTTTCCCCGTGCATTCGCTACGGCAACCTGGTGTTCACTGCCGGAATGGTCGGCACCGATCCGCAGACTGGTGAACTGCCGGATACCATCCAGGAGCAGGCCCGCAACACCATGGAGAACCTGAAGGCAGCTCTGGAAGCAGCCGGCACCTCGATGGACATGGTGCTGAAGGCATCCTGCTTCGTAGCTGACCTGAATGACCGGCCGGCCTTCAACGAGGTCTACATCACCTACTTCAGCGGTGAACCGCCGGTGCGCACCTGCGTCCAGGCTGGCAGCCTCGGCCCCGGCATCCTGATTGAGGTGGATGTCATCGCCGGCGTCCCCGAATAAAGTGTTTCTCCGGCCGGGTCGTTCGCGAGAGCGACCCGGCTATCCGTTCTCTGCAACCTCGAGTAACTTCTCCCGGTCGAGAATCACCACGTTATGCCCCTGCAACTCGACAATCCCCCGCGATGCCAGGGTATTGAGTGACCGGTTAACCATTTCCCGCCCGGTCCCCACCATCGAAGCCATCTGCGCCTGCGAGAGGTGAATGCTGCTGTCAGTTGTCAGCAAGAGGTTGGCGACCCTGCCCATCACCCGTCTCAAGGAGAGAGTCTCCACCAGACCGGTCATGTGTCGCAGCCGCCTGGCCATCGTCATCAACGCACCAAGCGCGATATCGGGATACTGACGCATCAGATCGAGCAGTGGGGCACGCGGAATGGAGAGTGCGGTCGACCGCTCCATGGCGTCGGAGTTAGCCGGATAGCCGCCGCCGTCGAATGCCGGGACATCGGCGAACGTGTCCCCCGCCCGCATCAATCGCAGCGTTTGCTCCTTGCCCTCGGCCGATACCTTGAAAATGCGGATCGTGCCGCTTTCGACAACGAACAACGAAGCGGGAGTATCGCCTTCCATAAACAGCAACTCCCCTTCCTCGAACGTATGGAACGAGGAGACGGACAGCACCCGGTCGAGCAGGTCGTCGTTCAACGTCGCAAAGTAGGGGCAACTCCTGAGAAGATCACGCCTGCTGCTCATGAATATCCACCGCCTGTCGAATGATCCGGAAAAGTCTGCTGAAAATGAGACAAATGTCACAGACTGTTCGGAAATGCGGGCCTATCCTGTGATCAGTGGATGGTAATGCAACGGGGCGTTACCAGATCAAGTCCTCAGGAAAGGGATCAACGATGATCACGCGCAATGATAACCGCCTCACCGGAACCAGTCTAAACCGACGCACACTCCTCAAGCGTGCCGGTATCCTTGGCCTGACCGTTCCGGCCGCCGGAATGTTGTTCAACGCCTGCGGCACCGCCGAGGAAATCCCGCCAGTTGTCGTTCCTGTTGCTGATAACAGCAAGGATGTCGCCAGCACGGCCAACATTGCCGATGCAGGACCGGTTGAACTGACTATTACAGCCAAAGACATCCATTTTGAACCAACGTTGCTCGAAGCCCCGGCTGGCAGCAAGGTGATCCTGACGCTGGTCAATGAAGGCATGCTCGAGCACGACTGGGAAGCACCTGAACTCAAGGTCAACGACCTGACCGTCATTTCTGCCCCGGAAGGCATGTCCAACCGCATGACCGAGCGTCTCGCCGAGGCGCAGGACACCGGGTTCGCCTACGCCGGAGCACCGGCAGGTACCGAAATGGTCGTGAGCTTCACCGTCACCGAACCGGGTGCCTACGAAATGCTCTGCATCGTTCCCGGCCACGCCCAGGCTGGCATGACCGGCACGTTCAATGTCCTGACGGCAGAAGGTGAAGTCGTTGCCGCAGCACCGGCACAGCATCACGACGGACACATTGTGGTTAACCAGGGTGCGGGTACTCCCTATGATGCCCCGCGCCTGCCGAACCCCGTCGTTGCCCCGCCGGTTGGGGACCGCGAACCAACAACGATCAAGCAGGAAATCTTCATCAAGGAAGTTATCGGTTATCTGGACGAAGGCGTTGCATTCGAGTTCTGGACGTTCGACGGCACCGTTCCTGGCCCGATGCTTCGCGCCCGGGTCGGCGACACGATTGAACTAACCCTGACCAACCCGCCCGAAAGCAAGGCCACCCACAACATCGATCTGCACTCAGTGACCGGGCAGGGCGGCGGAGCAGAGGCCAGCCTGGTGGCACCGGGTGAATCCGCCACCTTCAAGTTCAAGGCTATGAACCCCGGCGTGTTCGTCTATCACTGCGCTGTTGCCCCGATCCCGCACCACATCTCCGCCGGCATGTACGGCCTGATGGTGGTGGAACCGGAAGGCGGACTCCCGCCGGTCGATAAAGAGTTCTACGTCATGCAGGGCGATATCTACCTGGATGGCCACCGCACCGACAAGGGACTCCGTGAGTTCTCCATGGACAAGATGCTTGATGAGCGACCGGATTATGTGGTGCTGAATGGCGCAGTTGGTTCTATCGCAGGCGACCGGGCCTTCAAGGTCAACGTTGGCGATACTGTCCGCATCTTCTACGGCGTCGGGGGACCGAACCTGGTCTCCAGCTTCCACATCATCGGCGAGATTTTTGACCGGGTGATGGTTGAGGGCGCGACCGAATGGAGCACCAACATCCAGACAACGCTGGTCCCGGCAGGTGGCGCAACGATCGTCGAGTTCACCGCCGAAGTGCCAAGCACGCTGATGATGGTCGATCACAGCCTCGGACGCCTCCACAAGGGTTGCGTCGGCATGATCGAAGTCGAAGGCCCGGAGAACCCGGAGATCTTCGAAGCACTCGGCACGGAGCGTGCCGGATAGCATTCCTCCGAATCCATGCCGGGATGGCTTGAGGCACCAGGCCCGGCAGTCTCCATACATTCTGAAGCGGGGAGCGGGCCACTACCGTTCCCCGCTTCCCTTTCCCGAAATCCGTGTCCCTGTGCCAGAGTTAGAACGTGATATCCCGGTTGACATCCTTGTAAAGCAGGTAGGCGGATGGCTCGCGGCCGGATGCGATGCAGAATTGCGGGCAGAACGCGCCCATCCAGATGAAGTCACCCTTCTCAACCTCATGGAGATCGCCGCCAAGCATGTAGGCCATCTGACCTTCCAGCATGTACAGCCCGTGCTCCATGATGTGCGTCTCGACATACGGGAAGTAGACTCCGGGTTCGAACGCCAGGATGTTCACGTGCATATCAAACGCGAGATCCTCGGTGGGCAACAATCGCAGCCAGTAGCGCCCGGGTTCATCCGGAACCTCGTACTTCTCCAGCAGATCCCGACGGCCAACGATTGGTGCTGGCACCGGCAGGTCGATCTTCTCGTACGGCCGCTTGATCCAGATCACCCGACTTTCCTCGTTCGCCACCAAAGCATAGGGAGTGCCGGTCGGTACGTAGGCGTAGCCATCGGTGGTGAGATCGTGATCGGTGCCATCAATGGTGATCCGGACAGTACCGGATACGACGTAGAAGACATGCTCCAGGCCATCATCGCGGGTTGTGGTCGTACCACCACCGGCATCAATCTCCATCAACATCTGGGCGAAGCGAGCCCCGAGTTGCGGTGCCGCCTGAATCCGGAAGGTCGTGCCCTGGAAACCAGGGATGTAGCTGGCCAGAATCCCTTCCGGTGGCATAACTGCATAATTCGGCTTCACCACGCCGCGAGCCCTTGCGAAAATTCCTGGTGGCGGAGTCATTCTTATCCCCTTCACAACCCAAGACCAAACCTGGCAACACTCTAGCACTGCCGGTTCCGGATAATCACATGACATTTCGTCGCGGAGTATGTAAGATTGTCCTCGCATCACGGACACTGCGGTGTACGTGACAGCTTGCCCTTGTAGCTCAGTAGGCAGAGCACTTTCTTGGTAAGAAAGAGGTCTCGGGTTCGAATCCCGACAAGGGCTCCCGGGCGTCCGCCCCCACTTCGCCGACGTAGCTCAGCTGGCAGAGCAGCTGTTTCGTAAACAGCAGGTCCGGGGTTCGAATCCCCGCGTCGGCTCCACGACGCGAGAAAAACCAATAGCGCATTTTGTGGGCACTACCTTCAGCATTGGGTAGTGCCTGTTTTGTGTGTGCCGGTGTTCCAAAAGTCGGTCGACAAGGAGCAGCTTTTCCATAGTCATGTATTGACTAATCATCGTATAATTACCTATGGTGAATCGAATCGTTTTCAGACGTTCCGGTCCGGCGATGTCAATCGCCTCCGAAACATTGATCGTGGAGTGCCAATGCAACACCGGGGGTCCACACCGGATATCGTGTCATACAAGTACGATGTCGATCGGAGCACCCTCACCATTCGGTTCAGGAATGGCACGGTCGAACGCTGGTATGACGTGCCGCTGGAATACCGGTATGTTCTCGACCAGACCAATGACAGGTCGCTCACCTTTTACACTGTCATGAAGCCAAGACTGGGTGAAGGAGAACGTATTCTTTTCGTGCTCCGGTAGCCAACCATCCGGCCCGGTCTCACCGTCCCGGCAGCACACAGACAGCCAGTGCCGGAAACCCCGTTTGACACCGTGCAAACCGGCGTTTAGGCTAGGCACTGGCGCGCGTCATTGCCCGGGATTTCTCACCGAACTGAACGAGCGTTACCGATTCTCTGTCCACGGATTCTCCCGATAGCGAGTATGGGGGATCGTGCCCAGTTGGGGAGGAACATGTCAAGTCAGCAGGATCGCGCAGCAGAGCGCAAGGAGCGCCGACAGCGCGAAATTCAGGAACGCCGGGCAAACCGCAAGGTCACCGGAGTCAAGCAGGAACGCAACAAGTCAGTCGTCAAGATCAGTCTGATCATGGCAGGGGTGTTACTCAGCGTCCTGGTCGTTTACTTTGTCTACTCCATTGTTGCTGACTGGCGCGAACGCCGTCCGCCGGACGGTGTCACCGAGTACACCGGACTGACCAATTTCCATACGCAGGGAACGGTCGCCTACGAACAGTCTCCCCCGGTCGGTGGAGACCACAACCCGGTCTGGCAGAACTGCGGCTTCTACACACTGCCGCTGATCAACGAGCATGCCGTCCATTCGCTCGAACACGGGGCAGTCTGGATTACCTACCAGCCCAACCTGCCAACCGAGCAACTTGACGTGCTGCGCGCCTACGCCGAGAAATCATATGTGCTGGTTTCTCCGTACCCGGACGGCCTGAACAGCCCGATTGTCGCCAGCGCCTGGGGGCTCCAGATGGAGTTCCAGGATGCGACCGATGAAGACCTCGAGCGCTTCATCAACGCCTACCGGCAGGGCCCGCAGACCCTCGAACCGGGCGCCGTCTGCCACGGTGGCACCTCGGCCACCCGCTAGACAATCCAGTACCAAAGAAGCGCCGGTCGTGATACCTACGACCGGCGTTTTTCATGCCTCTGAATTTCGGGCTACACCTGTTTCGAAACTCCAGCGTTTCCCAAAAAGCGTGTATGATGCGCCAGGTCCGTGAAGGATTCGAGAGGGAACACACTCAGTGCAACTACGTCGACGGACGGAACGAACGATAGATACCAAAGAACCTGAACCGGCCGCCCCTGAAACCAGGCCGGTTTCTGAAGATTCACTCCGCAAGCCTTCATTCATCGGGAGAACGTTCGCAGCACTGGCGCTGCCACGATTCAGGAACCTCTGGCTGGGAATGCTCTTCTCGATGGGCGCCATGCAAATCGAGATGGTGTCAACGTCCTGGCTTGCCTACGACCTCTCCGGTTCTGCATTCCTCCTCGGGTTGGTGGCACTCGTCCGGAGCGTGCCGCAGATCGCACTTTCACCGTTTGCCGGCGTGGTAGCAGACCGTCTGGATCGTCGCCGGATTCTGCTGATCTCACAGTCCTGCATGCTGACCGTCAGCCTTACTGCTGCCGTGCTCGTTCATACGGGCATCATTCAGATTTGGCACATGCTCATCCTCGGACTCTGCCAGGGAATCGCATTCCCGTTTACGATGCCGACCCGCACGGCGTTCATGACCGACCTCGTGGGCCGGAAGGATATGGCCAACGCACTGGCACTGGATTCCACCGGTCGCAACCTGAACCAGATTCTCGGCCCGTCAATCGCCGGCGTGTTGCTGGCCTATGACCCGAAACTGGCGTTCTATACCAGCGCCTCTTTCTACCTTACTGCCGTTATTCTGCTGTACAACCTGCCGTCGGGCAGCCGTGGAACTGCGACCTCGGGTGGCACCATCGCGCAGATGGCCTTCGGGTTCAAATACATCCTCGGGAATCGCGTGCTTTTGGGGTTGATGCTCCTCTCCGCGATTCCAATTCTGTTGGGTATGCCATTCCAGCAACTCCTCCCGGTGTTCCAGGCGGACGTGTTGCATGTAAGTGAATCGCGGCTCGGGTTGATGTATGCATCGGTCGGACTTGGCGCGCTGATCGGCTCGCTCGGTGCGGCCTACCTGGCTGACTCGCAGCATATGGCAAAGATCCAGTTGGTCTGCGGAATTATCTTCGGCATTGTGCTGGCCGGCTTTGCGCTGTCGCCAATCTACGTGATGTCGCTCTTCTTCCTGCTGATGGTCGGACTCTTCAGCCAGACCTACCTGACCATCAACCGCTCGCTGATGATGTTGAACACCGATCCGGGACTGTATGGACGGGTGACCAGCGTCCAGATTATGGCCTGGTATCTCATGCCGATTTCGTTGCTACCGATGGGATTCATCGCCGACCGGGTTGGCGTTTCGAGCACGGTGGCGGTTGCCGGCGGGCTGGTAACGGCACTGATTGCCCTGGCAGCCATTCGCTACCCAAGCCTCTTCCTGAAGCGCACGATCCCGTCGACAACCTGAGATCAGGATCGCCGGCGCAATCGATCCGGAGAGAAGACGTTGGCCAGCACCGGACTTTCAAACCCGGTGGCAATGCAATCCATGAAAATTTCGTCGTACCGGTGCCCGGCAGTGAGGTCCGCTCCACGCCGCCGGCCGATCTCACGAAAACCGGCCTTTTCGTAGGCACGACGCCCGGCCTCGTTGTACTCAACGACCGATAACATGACGTTGTACAACCCGAGCACCGTGAAAGCGTAGTCAAGCATCAACCGGGCCACCTCGGTGCCTAACCCGACGCCGCGCGCGCCTTCCTCACCGATCAGTACGCCAAATCTGGCCGTGCCCCAGCGGTAGTCAATCTCGAAAAGATCGGTAATTCCGACAGGACGAAACGGCTCCAGTTGGTACACGGTGAACCAGATTGCGTCGCCGTTCGTCTGGCGGTCGAGCCACTGCGCTTGCCGGTCTTCCGTCACTGGTTCCGGGAGGTTGCCAAAGGTCCACTGAATGGCGAAGTCATTGCGCCACCTGGTATAGAGCGGCAACAGATCACGGCGCAGCGGGCCAAGTGCCGCCTGTTCGCCACGGATGTTGAGACAGGGCTGATCGTCAGTGCTCATGTATTGTCCTCGGGCAGCCAGGTGTTGTGCGCCCCATCAACCAGCAGGCTCTGACCGGAAATGAACCGGGATTCCGGCAGGCAGAAGAACAGAACGGTCGCGGCGATGTCCTCGGCCCGGCCCACTCGCCCGAGCGGGATGTTTCGTGCGGCATAGCGGTTCCAGGCATCAGTGGTTCCGTTTGCTCCGGGTCGCTCGGCGATGGCACCGGGAATGACGGTATTGACGGTGATGCCGTACCGCCCCAGTTCGAAGGCCATGTTGCGGGTCATTACTTCAACCGCCCCCTTGGCAGCATCGTAGACCAGGGCATCCGCGTGACAACTATGGGCACCGATCGTACTGGTATTCACAATCCGGCCGGGGATTTCCTTCTCGATCATATGCCGGGCTGCGTACTGGCAGAGGATGAATGGAGAGCGATAATTCACGTTGGTCTGGTAATCAAACGCCTCATCACTCACATCCCAGAAGTTTCCACGAATGCTTGCCCCGGCGTTATTGACGAGGATATCCAGGCGGTCGACCATGCCGAGGACCGTTTCGGCGAGTTGATGGGCGCCGGCAACAGTGCCGAGGTCACTGGTTGTCCCAAGGACATCGTGCCCGGCCCCTTCGATCTCGGCAACCACCCGGGAGACATCCTCTTCAGCCCGCCCGTGGATGATTACCCGTGCGCCTTCTCGAGCCAGCCAGTCGGCTGTCACCCTGCCCAAACCGCGTGTGCTCCCGGTGACCAGGGCGGTCAGCCCTTCCAGCCGCCGGAGCGATGGTGTAGTCATAACGTCACCTCTTCGATGCCCAAATTAGCCCAAACCAGTCGCAATACGGTACCATCCATTCAACGCTCGGAGCGTATTCGGAAGGTTCAACACTCTTGGCACACAACAACCCGCCTTACTATTCTGCCGCGCATACAGACCGCAACTCCACCGGCCCCGGACACCGCACCACCAGCCAATCTGATGAAGTGTCAACAGCCAACCCATCATCCCGGGATGAAGATGTCCGGGACAGGAAACTTCCCGGCGGTTCACTGCTCTCGGCCTACCTCGACCGCCAGTTGATGATCTGGAGCGACCGGGGCGGAGCAAGCAGGCACATCGGTGATCGATGGGCGGCCCGCTGTACGGAGTGGCTCGAAAGCCTGACGGGAACCGACTGGCAACTGCCCGATGGCGAAGTCATCAAGGTCGCTCACGTTCTTCGCCTGGATGATGTCGAAGCCGTCTCCCGGGAAGCCAACCTGAATCATCTGGAGAACCCGGACTTCCTCCTGATCGGATTCAGGGAATCAGCACCACAAACTGCAATCGTCCTCGCTCTCGATGCCAAATTCGCCGCAGACAGGATCAAGCCCTCCCAGGTCAGTGCCCAGGTCGTCGAAAACCTGCTCACCATCCCGGAAACCGGTGTAACCCGGGAACTGCTCGATTCCGCACTGGAAGAGGGTGGCTTCACCAGCAAGACCATCATCGATGGTGCATTTCTCTGTCCCGATTCAACGCTGACCGACTTCCTGCTCAGCCGGCAATCTCGCAGCCGCGGGGGTCGGGAGCCACAGGCAACCATTGTCCTGGTCACCCCGGCGACGGCAACCATGTTTGCCGACCTGCCAGCATCCCGGCTGATTTCGATTCTTGCCCGTCAGGACCAGTTGCCGGTTTCGCCCCGCGATAACCTGCTCTCTGCGCTGTATTACTTCCGGGTCGCTTCGGCCTGTCTTTTCCTCTGGCAGGAACAGCATATGCCCCTGTTCAGCGTGGATACGGACGCGCAGCCGGAGATCGGCCTGGTATCGGCAGACGTTACTCTGCGCGCCGCCACCGGTATCAGTTCCTATGACCTGATGATGGATATGGTGGACGAGGCAGAGGCCGTCCAGCGGGCACGCCAGTCAGTCGCCAATGTTGCGGCGCTTCCGCTCCGGATGGCAGAGATCCGCTCGATGGTCCAGCAATCGGCCCGCGACAACGAGAAGATCCTGTTGCGGACCCTGCGCAAGGACCTCGAACTGGAGTTCCGCCGCAAGCTGTACGAGCAGGTCGGCGAAATCCCGAGCGATGATCCTCGCCCGATTGGACAGATTCTCGACCAGGTGGCCGCAGCATCCCGTGACCTGCGACAGCATATGCATGAGTTCGCCGTTGAACGACTCAAGGAATTGACCCCGGCCCTATCGGTCAGCTAATCAAGCTAGAATTGAAGTCGACCCCACGAATCACGCCGGATTTTTCCGGCGGTCAGACTGGAGAGTGCGGTATGTCCACTTCAACTTCGGACCTGAAAGCCAGCGAGATCATGACCACCGAGGTTATGACGCTCGACCCGACCACGCTGGTTGAGAACGCCGCCCGGGCAATGTTCGAGAGCTCGGTCTCCGGAATGCCGGTCGTAGATGACGAAGGCCGGCTCATCGGTGTCGTCTCCGAGTACGACATCATTTCCAAGCAAGGTCGCACTGTCGGCGACATCATGTCCCGTGACGTCGTGAGCGTTGGCAAGGACACTGATCCGGAAACCATCGCGCGGATGATCACCGAGCAGCGTGTGCGACGCATCCCGGTTGTGGATGGTGGCAAGGTGATCGGTATTATCTCCCGGTCAGACCTGGTGCGGCTGTTTGCGCTGACCCGCTGGTCGTGCGAGGATTGCGGGTATTTCACCCGAGGGTTCGAGCGGCTGACCGCCTGCCCGAAGTGTGGCAGTGAGTCGATTCTGCTCGAACGTGAGCCGCCAGGAATGTAATGTGACCGAAACCTATCCCCGTACTGTGCTGTTTGTTCCCGGCCACCGGGAATCAATGGTTGCGAAGGCTGCCTCACGGGGGGCCGACGCAATCGTGTTTGATTTCGAAGACAGTGTTCCGATTGCCGAAAAGGCTGCAGCGCGCACAACCGTCGCTGCGGCGCTTGCCAATCACGAGACAGGATCGGGACCGCAACGTTACGTCCGGATCAATGCGCCTTCGTTCGGCACGCTCGACGATGATCTCGTCGTCGTCCGGGACCACCCGGATGTCGGTATTGTCGTGCCGAAAGTTGACCGGCCGGCGGAACTTGAGGGAGTGTTCGACCGGATTGGCCGGGGCGAACGTGATGTCATCATCAACATCGAGACGCCGCGCTCGATTGTCCGGGTCGAGGAGTTTGCAGATACTGCCGGTGTTGGCGGCCTGGTTCTCGGCGGGGAAGACCTGACACTGCTACTTGGCATGCGCCGTACCGATAGTAGCGAGGAACTCACCGTTCCCCGCTTCCTGCTGCTGGCCGCCTGCCGGGCAGCGGGCATTGCCGCCTACGATGTTGTCTGCCCGGAATTCCGGAATCTGGACATTGTCGAGCAGGACGCACGCACGGCCGCTGCAATGGGATACGACGGGAAGTTCGCCATCCATCCGGCCCAGATTGAACCGATCTTGCGAGCATTCACGCCGGGAGAGGAAGAACTCGCCCAGGCACAGAAGATCGTTGATGCATATGACGAGGCGGTGGCAGACGGACGGGGCGCGGTTGAAGTTGACGGGCAGATGATTGACCCGCCGGTTGCCGAACGCGCCCGGGCGATCGTCAACCGGGCAAGGTCTCGCTAGCGCAACGCCCGTTCCAGTTTGGTCACGGTCGTTGGTCTCAGGCCCGGAACTGTCGCCACCAGTTGGTCAAGAGCCAGCACCAGGTGGTCAATTCCACCTTGCTTGAGTTCAACTTCCAGTTCGATGAACGAGACAACTCGCCCATCACCCTTCCGGATACCCTGGCACCGGTCGAGGGCGAGTTCCACCTGTCCGCCACCGGGGTGAGTGGCAATCATTCTGGCCCGGGCAGTTTGCAGACCGGCGAATGCCACCAACGGCACATCGCCGGTCAGTTTGTGTGCGCGAGCCAGTGGCGACGGGATATCGGAGCCATGCCACTCGCCGGTCTCTTCAAATCTGGCAGCTGCATTGAGATCGACGCTCACCTCATCCTCAAGGCGGGACACAGCAGTGCCGGCAGAAACGCGGTCGCCCTTGAACGTCATCAGGACGGCAGAACCACGCCGTCGCAGACGCAAACTGGCACCAGCATCCTTCAGGGATTCATCCGGGGAATCGAAATACACGTCCATCTGGACCTTTTCGGGGAAGTGTTCGACCTGCCATTCGCCAAAGCGGTCGATGGCCAGCAGGTGCTCCAGTGCCCGCGGGTCTGCTTCGTACTTGGCTTCAATCTCACGTGGCTCAGTCATAGGATGCTTCGAGAATGGCATCAGCGTGCGCTTCGGCGTGGGGCATGCCGCTGTTATGAATCGCAGCGACGGTCTCCATGTAGTCGTATTCCACCCGGTGGATTTCCGATTTCCAACCTTCACCCTCGTGCCAGACAAACTCGCCCCAGGCAGCGCGCCGGTCGCCATCGCGAGGAATCCCGACAGCAGCAATGTTGACGAGGGTCAACCCGTCCAGAATGCGGGTGAACGGCGTGTGCAGGTGGCCAAACGCAAGAACGCTGGCATCGACATCGCCAACTATCTCCTGCAACTCCTCGTCGCTACGGTCAGGAAAGATATGACGGTCCACGTCGTGCGGGTTGGCATGAACGACCAGTAGCGACGCTCCGTCGGACATTTCGAACCGAGCTTCAAAATCGAGTCCGCCGAGTTTCTCCAATCGCTCCTCGCCAAGTTGCTCCCTGGTCCAGTCGATGGTATCCCGCTTCTTGCGACCGATGGTCGGGTCGGTCTTACCGTCGCTGACAATGTCGCGGTCGGTATTGCCGTAGAGGACGTGGGTTGCCGAGTCCATCACCAGATCAAATGCCTCGGCCGGGAAAGGTCCACTCAGGCAATGGTCGCCGGCAGCCACAATGGCGTTGAATGGCCCAAGATACTGGATGTCTGCCAGCACTGCTTCCAGGGCAAGCAGGTTGCCATGGACATCCGAAAAGACGGCGACTTTGAAGGCGGCCACTATGTTTGCTCCTCAGGGGTCAGTTCATCAGTATCGGCTTGTGGTTCGTCCACAACCGGCGGCTCCACAGTTGGTGCCGGATCTTCCTCCTCCGGCAGGATGCCGGTAACCCGGCGCAACCGCGTCGGGAAATCAGAGGCTTCCATCCGTTCCCAGTGCCGGACAAATCGTTCATAGGCTTCGTCCCGCTCCTGGGCACGATAGGCAACCATCGTGTAGAGGGCGATCTCGTCGCGCGGGAAACTCGGACCGGAGACGGCCGACTTGATTCTCTGGTGACGCTGGGCCGGGGTGCCCCGTGTCGTTGCCTCGGCAATCTGCCGGAGTCGTTCAGCACGGGAAGCCCGCTCCTGGTCCAGGATCGACATCACCCGCTCGATCATGACATCGGCATCCCGCATGTCGCCAATGTGTTCCTGGACTTCCTTCACCTCGGATATCAGGCTCCCGAGCTTCTTCGGGAAGGCGAACCGGAACATTTCCAGCGTGTAGCGTAGACGTTTGGCGGCGATCCGAAGGTTGTGAATCTCTTCAATGCGGGTCGGGTCGTAGGCATGCACACCAAACCCGAGCATCTCCTCCAGGCGGACATCGATAATTCGCCGGGCATTTTCCAGCACGCTGTCATCGCACTTGATGCCCTTGACTTTCTTCGCTTTAGCCAATGGTGTGCTCCGCGATGAATCCCCGGAAGCGAACCTCGAATCGTTCGCGTTCCAGGCGTTCGAAGAACGCAAGCAGTGCCTCTCGCCCGACTTCCCGTTCGGCCCTGCAGGAACGGAGCATTGCATTGATCGTTGCCCGCTCGGCTTCCGGCCGGCTGTCACGATAGGCGGTCAGTGTTTCGCGCAGGACATCAAAATCGCGTACTCCACCGAGGACATCTGTCAGTTCCTTGATGGTGCTATGAAAGTAGCGAAACCTGGGAGGGAAGCAATCGACGGCAACATCCATTGCCGCGCGTAGTCGTCGAGACCCAACCCGCATCTGGTGCAGGTCTTCCGGATCCTTGCCGGAAATCGTGCCATCGAGGTGCGACATCATCTCATCGAAGCGCGCCTCGATCAATCTGCCGATAGCAACCTTGTAGGGCGTATCCGCATCAATATCGGGTACTTCCGGCGGTTTGGCCACGTCGGCTCCTTGCGCTGGCTGTTTCGCAGGCTCATGGTCAAAGTATAGAGGAGAGTTCGCTCCGCAGAACTTGCTGCACGGTATCCACCGGCATTTCACCGTCTACCCGGGTGAGCCCAAACTCGTCCACCATGCGTTCAAACTCGTCATAGACCCGTTGCTGGTACAGCTCGTAGGAGCGCTCCGGATCGCTGGTCAATCCGAGATCAAGGCCAAACTCGTAGATGTCGCGAGTCTTGACCACCGCGCTCGGCTCCCACTGCCGGCGCACCGAGGGCTTGACCGAGAGGTAGAACACAGCATCTGGCGCCGGGGCGAAGTTGTACAGCGTCCGCAACCAGGCAACATCCGCGCCACGGGCAGCGTCTCTGGCGAAGGCCGTGTAGACATACCGGTCGGCCACCACCACCTCACCCCGTTCCAGTGCCGGAATGATGATGTTTGCGATCCGGTCGGCAAAGTCCGCAGCATAGAAGAGGCTGAAGGTGACAGTCCGTAGTGCCCGGTCGACCTTTGCCTTGTGGATTGCTTTTGAGATATGAGGCGACGTGCTCCAGTCGGTACGCACTACCGGATGCTTGCGCCGTTCCAGCCATTCGGTAAGCAGTTCGACCTGGGTACTGCGTCCGGAACGGTCGCCACCCTCGATCACAATCAAGCGGCCGGGTAAACCGTGCTCACCGTGACCTGGAACAAATAACCGGCCCGGCTCGGTGATTCCTGCAACGGTCATGACATTGTCTCCAGTACAGCGGCTACATGTTGCCGGATTTCCAGTTGAACCGTCCGTAATGGTTGCGACGCATCAACGGCCACCAGACCGAACTCTTGCTGCAGACGGGCATACTCAGCAACGACCTGATCCTGAAACTCCCGGAACGATCGCAGCGCACCACGAACAGATGCGCTTTCTTCCGCCTCCTCGAAACTGACCTCACCCACCATGTTCCTGATTCGTTCCAGGGAGAGGTCGGTCGAAACCTGCAAGGTGATCGTCAGGTCAGGTTTCAGCGCAAAGCTGTAGAGGTTGTAGAGCCAGTCCGGATCGACACCGCGCGCAATATCCCGGGCAAAGGCGGTGAAGATATACCGGTCAGCCAGCACAATGAACCCTGCTTTCAACGCCGGCACAACATCGCTTTCCTGCCGGGCGGCAACGTCGGTGGCGTGCAGGACCGAATAGGTCAGCGGGGTCAACGACTGGAGTTTACGGGCGTCGCGGATTGTCTTTGCCGCGATACGCGAGGAGTTCCAGGCACTACGTACTACCGGATACCCCTGAACCTTCAACCAGAACTCCAGCAGGTCCAGTTGGGTACTGCGACCGGAACCATCCACCCCTTCGACCACGATCAGGCGGCCCGGATATTCATGCGGAGACCAGTCGGCAACCGTGTCCGGTGCCAGTAGATGAGATGGCCAGACAGCTGCACTCATTTCCGCCGCTCCTTGCTGCGATGCAACAACCGCATCGGTTCGCTACCATCCAGCGCGTGCAAATCCACCTGCACATCGCCATCATCATCCATGTCGATCAGCAGGAAGCCGTTTTCCTTCGTCCCGGAGCTGTCGATCAACGATGGCGAGTTGGTCACGACAACCGCGCCATGCTGTCCTTCCAGACGCCAGGCGTGTGCCCGGTGAACGTGACCGCACATCACCAGGTTCACCCGCACCCGGAACAGGGCATCGAGAATGTCGGCCGCATCCTTGAGCAGATCTCCATCCTTGACCTTCTTGCGCGGTACCGGCAGGAAGGAGCGATGCGTGCAGAAGACCCGTGGCACAGACGGCGAGGACCCCTTGAAGAAATTGATCGCCCGGCTCACCGAGTCAGACGGAATGGATGGCTCGCTATCCAGACCAACTACCGTCGCCCCGGCGAACCGGTCGAAAAAATCGACATCGACAAAGAAATCGGTAAACGGCGTGCTATCGCTCTTCAACCCCGGCAGTTCATGGTCGGTAAACACGGTGTCAGGGGCACTCAGAAAATACTCGAGGTCGGAATCTTCCGGGCGCAGAATAGTCGAATTCCGGGCAGGGTAGTCCCGATTTCCGGGGACAGCCCGTACACGCTCCATCCCGAACCGCCCAAGAAACTCCAGCACCGGGCCGAACTGCTCGGTGAGGCCATCGTGGGTGAGATCGCCGGCAACAATCACCAGATCGGGGTCGAGCGGGGCGATCAGCGACCAGGCACGTTCAAGACCGGCGAGGGCGTCTGCCGTTGGGGCGAAATGAAGATCGGAACACTGAATGATCCGCAGGGTAACCTCATAGTTCTGTCTGTGCCCCCGGTGCAGGGCAAGTACACTGACAAACCCGGTTACACTATTCTAAACTATCCGTGTCATGCGACAGTTCCCGGTACAGCTCCCGGAAAGGTGCCCGAATGAGCCCTGAGCAATCCCGCGCAACCGTCGAACCCGATACCCTTCCGTCTCTCCAGGATCCTTCGCTGTTTGTCAACCGGGAACTCAGCTGGCTCCAGTTCAATACCCGCGTTCAGGATGAAGCTACCGACCCACGAAACCTGCTGCTTGAACGTCTGAAATTTCTGGCCATCTCCTCAACCAACCTGGATGAGTTCTTCGCCGTGCGGGTGGCCGGTCTGCGTGAGCAACAGATGTCGGGCATTGCCACGCTCAATCCGGACCAGATGACTGCCTCGGAACAACTGGTCGCCATCCGCCGGCAGGCCTACGAAATGTCCCAGGCACAACGGCGCTGCTGGCATGAGGAACTCCTGCCGCAGCTCAAGGCCGAAGGCATCTCGGTTGAGTCCTACGAAGACCTGAGCAAGTCAGAGCAACGGCACCTCAGAAAGTACTTCCTGTCGCAGATCTATCCAGTCCTGACACCGCAGGCAGTCGATGCCGGCCATCCCTTCCCGCATATCTCCAGCCTCAGTCTGAACATGTTGATTGTCATTGAGGACAAGCGCGGTCAGCATGTTGCCCGGATGAAGATACCGCCGGTAATCCCCCGGTTCATCGAAATTCCGGGCGCATCGAAGTCCTCCGGAACTCTGCATCGCGAGCACCGGTTTGTCTTGCTGGAAGAAGTCATCCATGCAAATCTGGAGACCCTCTTCCCCGGCAAGGAAGTCACCAACTCCTACATGTTCCGCATTACTCGTGATGCCGACCTCGAGTTCCGCGATGGTGGCAACGAGAACTTGATGAAGACGGTCGAGGAAGTGCTGGAGCGCCGGTTGTTCGGGTTCGTGGTGCGCCTGACCGTCGAGCCATCCATGCCGTCGGAATGGCGGCACTGGCTGGCAAACCGGCTGGGTATGCAGAGCGACGATGTCTATGTCCTGGAGAGACCACTCGGGTTCGCCGACTTGATGGAGCTGTACAACATTGACCGGCCCGACCTGAAGGACCCGCCATTCACTCCTCGCCTGCCAGTGGTCATTGCCGAATCACCGAGCATTTTCGATGCCATCAGCCGGCAGGACCTCATGCTGTATCACCCGTACGATTCGTTCACACCGGTGATCGACCTGGTCCGGCATGCCTCGGCAGATGAAAACGTGGTGGCGATCAAGCAGACCCTCTACCGGATCGGCTCACAATCGCCAATCGTTGAGGCACTATTGAAAGCCCGTGACGACGAAAAACAGGTTGCCGTGCTGGTGGAACTGAAAGCCCGCTTCGATGAGGAGAGCAATATCAACTGGGCAAGAGCGCTGGAGCGCGCCGGGGTTCATGTCGCCTATGGCGTCTCCAACCTCAAAACGCACTGCAAGGTCATCCTGATCGTCCGACGTGAAGGCAAACACCTGAAACGCTATGTCCACCTGGGCACCGGGAATTACAACCCGTCAACCGCGCGCATCTATACCGACCTCAGCTTTATGACGACTGACGAGGATATTGCGGCTGACGTTTCAGATGTCTTCAACCTGCTCACCGGCTACTCGGAACAGCGTGAATATCGCAAGTTGCTCGTCGCACCGGTCAACCTGCGCCAGCGGATTGCCAGTTTGATCGAGCGCGAGGCCGAACATGGTCCTTCCGGTCACATCATCATGAAGATGAATTCGCTCTCCGATGCGAAAATGATCCAGGCGCTGTACCGGGCATCGCAGGCAGGGGTAAAGGTTGACCTCATCATTCGCGGAATCTGCTGTCTTCGCCCGGGAATTCCCGGCATCAGCGACAACATCCGCGTGATCAGCATTGTGGGTCGCTTCCTCGAACATCCCCGGATTTACTACTTTGCCCACGGCAACGAGGATGGCGGCGAGTGTATCTACGTCGGGTCGGCCGACATGATGCCGCGCAACCTGGACCATCGTGTCGAGATCCTCTACCCGGTCGAGGCCGCGGATATGCAGAAGTATGTCCGCGACGAAATCCTTCTCGCCCAGTTGCAGGATAACTACCGGGCACGGGAGATGAAGCCGGATGGCTCCTACTTCCGTCTCAAGCCCGGCAAGAGCGAACCGGTGCGGGATTCCCAGGCACTGCCTGGCCCGGTAGGACCGCACAGTGTGGTGCGTCCGGTGGTCAATTTGCTGCAATAATCGATCAAATGTTCTGATACACTCCTGAGCAGATTCAAGTCAGCACCACCTACGTTCAGGAGGGCAGTTCACGATGCTCAGGTTGTCGCTTCCCGAGGCCCGTCGGTTGATGATCGGTTCCCAGTTACTCTCCGGGCCTCCGCCGAAACGTCCAACCAGGGCACGGATGCTCGAAACCATCCGGCAGATCGGTGCTCTGCAAATTGACTCAATCAGCGTGGTGAAACGCAGCCATCACCTGGTGCTCTGGAGCCGCCTGGGCAACCATCCTCCGGAGTGGCTTGAAGAGATTCACAGCACCCATCGCGCCATCTTCGAATTCTGGGTCCATGCCGCAGCCTACGCCCCGATTGAACTGTACGGATGCTTCCGCCACGATATGCTGCGCTATAACGAACTTGCCTCCAGGCAGGGGCGCGAGTGGCTGGCGGCCAATCGCAGTCTGTGCGATGAGGTGGTTGCCTACGTTCGTGAGAACGGCCCGGTGACGTCCCAATCGTTCGCCCCACCCGACGGTGCGGCACGACCGGAACCCTGGGCATGGTATGGCAACAAGCCGACCAATGTTGCACTGGAGGTTCTCTGGCGAACCGGAGAGTTGATGGTCAGCCGGCGGGAAAAGTTCCAGCGTGTTTACGATCTTCCCGAACGGGTCTATCCGGAATGGTCAGATGACCAGATGCCCTCGATCGAGGAAACCGATCTCACTCTGGGGCGGGCCGCCCTCAAGGCGCTCGGTATTACTACCGTACGCTGGCTACCGGACTATTACCGTCGCCGGTCAACCCGCAACACGGTGCCCGGCATGATGCCGCAGGAAATTCTGGAAACGCTGGTGGAGACCGGCGATGCAGTGCGGGCCGAGGTCGATGGTCTTCCATCTCCGGTGTATGTCGCTGCGGAAGCATTGCAACGCACATTCCGGCCGAGCAGAACGACGTTGCTGTCGCCGTTCGACAACCTGGTCTGGCATCGTCTTCGCACCGCCGAGTTATTTGGTTTCGATCTGGTCTTTGAACCCTATGTACCAAAAGAGAAACGTATCTACGGGTATTTCACCCTGACGATTCTCCACCGCGATCAACTGGTCGGACGTGTCGATGCGAAAGCGCATCGCTCCACCGGAGAACTCTCGATCAACAGCCTGCACCTCGAACCCTGGTTTCTCGGAAGGGACAACGAGCGCTTCTACCGTGAACTGGCAACAACCCTCCACGACTTCTCCAGGTTCAACGGCACCGATCACATCACCGTCCGCGCCACCTACCCCGAGGACATTCGCCCGAAACTGCTCGATGCCTTGATTGGTGAAGAGCGTTCGCTGATCCGTCTGGTTTGACCCTCATCTCTTGGGGAGGGGTCTGTGTTCTACCGGGACACGGATCCCTCACGTCGTCCGGGATCACAGACAAACCAACGAGTTACACGTAGCACACCTCCCGGCTGAAGCAGGGAACCGGGCCGGTGGGGAGTAACACCATCAACGTCTTCAGTCGAAGCACCCCGTGAATCTGTCATCCCGGGCAAAGTCGCGGGATCTCGCCGCACGAGATACCAGGACCATCGGCGACATCTCTTACTCCTGGAAGGAACCTACGCCTCGCCACGCAGTTCGGCGAGGAAGCGGTTGTAATGCTCGAGAACGTAGGCTGCACGATCAGCGGCGATGCGTTTGCCGGTAGCAGTGTTCATCAGCCCCGGGAGTTTGAGCAGTTTCACCGGGATATGATCCAGGCCATATTCCCTGTCGGCCAACTCGCGAGCCTCGCCGGCCGGGTCGTCGGGGTGGTGCAACTGGCTGCCGAGGACCGCAGCCGTCGCCCAGAGCCGGGCGATGCCGACAGCACCCAGAGCATCCAGACGGTCGGCATCCTGGACGATCGCCGCCTCGATCGAGGCAGGTCGAAGTCCACCGGAGAATGAGTGTGTCGCGACCGCATCGGCTATTCTGGCGATCAAACCCGCATCAATCCCAAGCGTTTCAAGATAGGTTGATGCCTCGCTGGCCGAGCGCCGGGCGGATTCACCGGGTGCTCCGGTGCCCTTCGGCAATTGCACGATGTCGTGAAGCCAGGCTGCGGCCAACGTCACAAACCGGTCTGCCTCAGGCTCTCCATTCAGAATGTTGTGCGTGTTCGCAACAACACGGCGCACATGCGCCAGATCGTGGGCAGGATCATGCCCGGCAAGGCATCCGCCTGCCCACTGTTCAATTTCGGAGAGCAATTGAGCCTGTTGACTATGCAATCTCGATCACTTCGGCATGCAGGGTAGTGACCGGGGTGATGATTTCGGCCATGTCACCAACCTTCTTGCCAATGAGTGCCTTGCCAAACGGTGATTCGTTGGAGATGCGGCCCTGCGACGGGTTTGCTTCCACCGAACCGACAATGGTGTAGGTTTCCAGTTCACCATCGATCTTGATCGTCACCGTCGAACCGATCGACACGACGTTCGCTTCAACTGTCGACTCATCGATGATCTCGATGCGTTTGAGGATTGATTCGAGATCACGGATGCGGCCCTCGATGAAGCTTTGTTCATTGCGGGCAGCATCATAGCCGGCATTTTCCCGGAGATCACCCTCTTCGCGGGCAGAGGCCACCTGGCGAATGATCGCCGGCCGCTGGACATTGATCAGGTCATCAAGTTCCTCCAGCAGCTTGGCGTGGCCCTCTTTGGTCACAGGAATTCGATCGTTCGACATTACTTCTCACCTCGATGGTACTGCTACAACAAGGTGCCGCAAAGACTGTGCGGCGCTTGCCCGATAACGTGGACCTGAAAGATAGAAACTCTAGTATAGGCCATTGCGGAAAAGTTTGAATGAAAACCAAAACGGGCCGCCGGGCGGCCCGCAGGTCGATCCGTCTGTATGTATCTCTAGTTACGTCTTGCGAGGTCTCCGTTGGTGAATCGCCATTTGACGAACTTGAGATGGTTCCACTGTTTGCCGGAATCGGTGAACTCAAGATAGGGATAGCGTTTCCCGAGATCGACCAGCGCCTCGATCTCCTGCTTGCTGAAGCCTGCTTCGGCGAGATCCTCGCTGGTTGGCGCCGGATGAACAGGCGTGAGCGCTGCTGCCATCGTGAGTCGCTCCTTTCCTGACTGGCCGTTGCACCGCTACGGCCCGTAACCACCACCCCAATTCTACGCCGAACAGCAAACCGGGGGGGGCGGATGGCTATAGCGATCCAGTCTTGGTTATGAAAGGGCTGGTACCGGCAGACGGTTACTTCCTGCGTGCTGAAAAACGAAACGCGGGGCCAGGTGGCCCCGCGCTTACATCGTTCCGGTGAAATCCGGTGCTAGGCCTGTTCCTCTTCTTCCCCGACAATGAGCAATTGCTCCTGGGAAGTGCGAGTCCGCTGGCGCTGTTCCAGCTTGGCCTGCCGTCGTTCTGCCTTCTTGCGGCGTGGTTGGCCCTGTGCGGCTTCCATCCGGCGGTTGAAGCGTTCAACCTGACCGGCGGTGTCAACAATACGCTGCTGACCGGTGTAGAACGGGTGGCAATTGCTGCACAGTTCAACCCGCAGCTCCGGCTTGGTGGAGCGGGTTTCCCACGTGGTGCCACACGAAGCGCAGGTTACCGTTGCCTCGATATACTTGGGATGAATCCCGGTCTTCATAATCTCAGAAACTCCAGATTCCGGCTGATGCTAGTCGCCAGCAGCGACGGCAACGTCCTGTGCGGATGTCGGCTCGTAGGGGTAGACGCTCACCTGCTTGCGATCACGCCGGATGGCCTCAAATTTGACCAGGCCGTCGATGGTGGCATAGAGCGTGTGGTCGCGGCCGATGCCAACATTGTTGCCGGGGAAGAATCGGGTACCCCGCTGGCGAACAATGATGCCGCCAGCCCGGACGGCATTGCCATCGTAGAGCTTGACGCCCAGCCGCTTGGACTTGCTATCGCGGCCGTTGCGTGAGCTACCGCCGCCTTTCTTGTGCGCCATATCTGGTCGCTCCTTCCCTGCCCCGGTCCGGGGTTGCTACACGTCGATGCTGTTGATGGTGAGCCGGGTCAACGACTGGCGATGACCGGTCTTGCGCCGGTAGCGCTTCTTCGGCTTCATCTTGAAAATAATCAGCTTCGGGCCGCGGAAGTGTTCCTTGACCGTCGCGGTGACCTTGGCGCCCTCGACAACCGGTGTGCCAATGCTCACGCCCTGCTCACCGGATACCATAATGACCCGGTCAATCTCGACGGTGTCGCCTGTTTCAGCGGCTACCTTCTCGACTTCAATAGTGTCGCCGACTGCGACGCGGTAGTGCTTACCGCCTGATTCGATAACCGCGTACACGGGACTCCTCCACCTGTCTGCCCAGTCCGGGTCAGATCAATTCGCATGTCTCATTCACACAACACAAACTCGGGCGCAATTGCGCCCGTGCGGACACCTATGATAAAGGTTTCGGCCCCATCCGTCAAACACACAACCCGGCTTGACCACGTCTGGAACCGGACCGTACACTTGATTATGGTTATCTTTGCCTAGATTTTACCAGATTTGGTGAGATTTTGGCAGGAAAATCTCCGCCTGATAGAAAGCTGGAAGTGGTGATTCACTCGTCCGTACCCCGTTCGGACTCGCTACCACGAGCGGAAATCCGACTTGGCACCCGCGCAAGCGCCCTCGCTCTCTGGCAAACCAACCGCGTTGCCGAACGCCTCGGCGAACGGTATCCCGACCTCACCTGCACCATCGTCACCATCTCGACCCAGGGTGACCGCGACAAGGTAACCCCGCTCTCGGTCATCGGTGGCCAGGGAATCTTTATCAAGGAACTCGAACAGGCCATTCTCGATGGCGAAGTTGATTGCGCCGTCCATAGTCTGAAAGACATGCCATCCGACCTGCCGGAATCATTGACCCTGGTCGCTCTGCTTGAGCGTGATGACCCGCGCGATGTGCTGATCTCGCGTCACCCCGGCGGATTGGCCGGCCTTCCGGAAGGCGCCAGGGTTGGTACCAGCAGCCGCCGAAGGATCGCCCAACTATCCGAGGCACGGCCGGACCTTGTTCCGGTCGAACTTCGTGGCAATGTGGACACCCGGCTTTCAAAGGTACTCGATGGCGAGGATTACGACGCTGCCATCCTCGCTGCCGCCGGCATCTCACGCATGGGGCGTGCCGCGGCCGTCGCAGAATACCTTGATGTTGAAACCTTCACACCGCCTCCCGGTCAGGCCGCACTGGCAATCGAGTGCCGGGTGGACGATTCCTACGTTGTTGAGCTCCTCGGTGCGCTCAATGACCCGGCAGTCAGCCTGCCTGTTTCGGTTGAGCGCGGGTTCCTCCGCGGCGCCGGCGGTGGATGCCGTTCACCGATTGCCGCCCACGCCGGTGTCGAGGGCGACCGTATCCGGTTGCGAGCCATGCTGGCCAGCGAAGACCTTTCCATGATCCGCCGGGTCGATGAACTGCTTAACCCGGAAACGGCTATCGAGGATGCAGCAGGATTCGCCCGCGAAATGCTGGCTTCCATTGGCGGAGCCGCGTGAGCAGCCATTCCACCGGCGAAAAACCCCTTGCCGGTCTGCGCGTGCTGGTAACGCGGGCGAAGCACCAGTCCGCCGGATTGTCCAACGCCCTGCGGCAGGCCGGGGCCGAACCGGTTGAACTTCCGACGCTGGAAATCGTCCCACTTCCGCTCGATCCGTTACGCAAGGCACTTGCAGAGCCGTGGGACTGGGTCTTGTTCACCAGTGCCAATACCGTTCGTATGACGAGCAAACTGTTTCGCGACGTTGAGCCCATGCCACGGGTTGCGGCAATCGGCACGGCAACGGCCGATGCCCTTGCCGCAGCAGACATCCCGATCGATCTCATCCCCGGTTCATTTGTCGCCGAGGCGATGCTCGAGGCACTGGTCGAAACAGACGTTTCCGGAAGCCGCGTCCTGCTGCCCGTGGCCGAATCGGCCCGGTCAGTCTTGCCCGACGGTCTGCGGGCAGCCGGGGCCATTGTCGAAACCGTCCCGGTCTACCGCACAGTGATTCCCAAAGACATCGACCCGGCGCTGCTCGAGGAAATACGAAGTGGAAACCTGGATGTCCTGACGTTCGCATCACCATCCAGCGTGCGGAACACCCTCACCTTGCTTGGAGGATCGCTGCCCGGTGGCGTCACCATCGCCTGCATCGGACCGATTACCGAACAGGAACTTGTTGCTGCCGGGTATCAGGTAGATATTGTCGCAACCACATCCACCGCTTCAGGGCTGGTAGAAGCGCTGATTGAAATGAAGGAGAGACGACCATGAACGACAGCTTCAAGCGTTTCCGGCGATTGCGGGCTACCGAAGGCACCCGGAGGATGGTGCGTGAGACGTCGATTCAGCCGTCCGACTTCATTTACCCGTTGTTCGTGACCCACGGAACCAACGTCCGCAACGAGATCAGTTCGATGCCGGACATCTTCCAGATTTCGGTCGACCAGTTGGCTTCGGAAGCCGATGAACTGCAGTCGCTCGGGATCGGCGCGGTGCTGTTGTTCGGCATCCCCGAAACGAAGGACAGTATCGGGTCGGACGCCTACCATGAGCACGGCATCATCCAGGAAGCAATCCGCGAGCTCAATCGCGTCGCTCCGGAGCTGGTGGTGATGGGCGATGTCTGCATGTGCGAGTACACCGATCACGGCCATTGCGGCATCCTGGATGGCGACTGGATCGACAACGACGCAACACTGGAATTGTTGGCGAAAACGGCCGTTGCCCAGGCGCAGGCCGGCGTAGACATCGTTGCCCCGTCAGACATGATGGATGGCCGGGTCCAGGCGATGCGCAAGGCGCTCGACGAGGCCGGATTCCTGCATTTGCCCATCATTTCCTACGCCGCCAAGTACGCGTCCGGCTACTACGGCCCGTTCCGTGAAGCGGCAGACTCCACCCCCCAGTTTGGCGACCGCCGCAGCCATCAGATGGACCCGGCAAACGCCCGCGAAGCCTGGCTGGAAATCGGCGCGGACATTGATGAAGGGGCCGATGCCGTCATCGTCAAACCGGCGCTCGCCTATCTGGACATCATTCGCGGTGCCCGTGACCGGTTCGACGTTCCGGTGCTGGCCTACAACGTCAGTGGTGAGTACTCGATGGTCAAGGCTGCCGGAAAGCTGGGATGGATCGACGAGCAGCGGGTCATCATGGAAAACCTGACCGCGATCAAGCGTGCAGGCGCCGGACAGATCATTACCTATCATGCAAAGGAAGCAGCCCGGTGGCTCAACCCGGCGCAGACAACGGTAACAACTGCCCGCCCGGCAATGTACGCCGACGACTGATCGGCATGCGCTTTTCAGTTGGTATCATTCACCGGTGATACAAGCTGCGTACGCGCATTCAGACAATACACGGAGGCCTCTGGTGCAGTTTCTCCTGAAATCCGAAAAGAGCGATCCGGCCGAGCCGATCGAGGAAGCCACAGCAGCGCAGATCCTCAAACGGCTCCGGCATCAGGGCCGCAAGATGGTCGAGGTTTACGTCCTTGCTGCCGATGGCACCATCGACCGCTATCAGGAACGAACCCGCCGCAAGCTTGGCTCCAACGCCATTGCATCCCGAACCTGGCTCTGCGAAACGGCTGATGGCTACGAATGGACAGCCGGCCGTTACATTCCCGAACCACAGGAAGCCATCGACGCCATGGAACCAGGTCCGGAAGCCGTGGTGCTGGTGCTGGTTGGTGCAGAGGGCGATCCGGCCTCAACCATCGATCAACTCCGGCAGATCACCGCAGCCGCCAGCTGAGTAACCAGCAGCATTCAGGCTGGCGAGGAATACAGACCCCGACGATTCAACCCGCGACACCTGTCGCGGGTTTTCTGTAACCAGGAAAGGACACCGGCATGAGCGGACGGTTTGCCGACTTCCAGAGCTACCGCGCCCGGATGAACGAGCGCATTTCCGAAATCGACCATCTGGGAATCAAACGCTTCTTCCGGCTGGATAGCGCTGCCTATGAGGATGGCGCGCTTGAACCGCGAGTGAAGGAACTGCTCGGTCTGGTGGCGTCGGCAGTGCTGCGCTGCAACGACTGCATCGATTATCACCTGGAGCAGTGTGTCAAGGCAGGCTGGAGCGATGACGAGCTCTATGACGCGTTGAACGTCGCCCTCGTCGTGGGCGGCAGCATTGTCATCCCGCACCTGCGACACGCGGTGGAGTCTATCGACCTTCTGCGTGATGCCGAATCACAGGCAGAATGATCTAGCTGCCGGGCCGCACCCGTGAGAAGTAGAAGTAGAACCAGGCCATGGCGACACTCATGAAAATCGCGTAGGCGGCAAAACTCGGGCCATAGCCATACCGGACAATGAGCGTACCGGCGGCGAGACTGGAGATCGAAAACCCGACATTCCAGGCAGCCGACCGGTACCCGAACACTGCCGTTCGTGCTCGCGCCGGCAGCACCTCGGAGATGTAGGTGCTGTCGATCGGCCAGCCCAGACTGACGCTACTGATCCGCAACCAGTGGACGAAGATTGCCAGGCCAAGCACCGGCTGGAAGATGAGCATGATGTAGAACGGCACCGGGATCATCCGGACAATTGCAACTGCCTTCTGGGAACCCAGCTTCCGGGCCATCGCAGGAGCAGCGAGCCCGACAATAGCAGCAATCGACCACCCCACCGCAAAGATAAAGCCGATCTGTCCGGGCCCTGCCCCGACCTCCACCAGGTAGACGTTGTAGAACGGGAACACTGCCCCGGCTCCGAGACTCATCAACCCGCCGACCATGACGAAGGAGAACATGTGCCGCCGGACCTTGCCCTCCGGCAGTTCCGGAAGACCGGATTGTGTCGCCTCGGCTGCGGCATCACTCGGTCGAGCACGTTTGCGCTGATCAGACATACGTTGCAGCGGGATGATTCCCAGCCAGGCAATGGCGAGTCCGGTCATCAGGGTAATCCGGTAGGCCATTGCACCCGGGAGATCCAGATCAAACAGCCGGGAAACGATCTGCGGCAACCAGCCACCCATCAGGCTGCCAATCACCGTTGAGATCGAGGTTAGTGAAAAGACCAGTGCCGAAACGTCCGCCCGCTCCCGTGACCGGGTAAGTTCAACGACGAACGGCATGACCGGTGTGAAGACAAGCGATGTCGCAATGCCATAGAGCACCGCCAGAACCAGCAATAATGGTGCGCTGGTGACGATGGTCAGGGCGAATGAGACCAGGATGAAAAACACCGTCCCGACCGTAACAACTCGCCAGACGCCCCAGCGGTTCAGCACCCAGCCCAATGCCATGGCCATGCCGGCAATCGACAGGGTGTTGAGTGCGTTGAAGGCACCGATAAAGTTTTCCCGGAGTCCGAGTTCCAGGAGGTAGAGGTTGAAGACGAGAGCAAAAACGCCAATCGAAATGTTGGCGATCAGGGTGTAAACGAGGAACTGTCGAATGTCGGGTGAGTAACCCTTGATGCTGCGAACGTAGGACACGAGCCGCGGTCCCCCATCCCGTCAAACGGCGCACTGGATTGCTCCGTCAATGCAATCACTCTACGCCTCCCGAATCCATGTGTCCATACATGGTCAACCCGGATCCGCCCGGAAGAGACGTGTCGTCCAGGAAAATGCGAATTGCGGCTGGCGCGAGACTATCGCACCGTTGATGGACGGAAATCGTGGATCTGCAATTGCAGGGTGGTCTGGCCCTTCCACTCGTTGCGGGCCAGATCGCAGGCAATATCTACCCGGCCGGCACGAATGAGTTCGTCCAGTCGTTCACCTGCCCGGAAGAAGATGGCCGAATGCTTGCGGCCATCGTGCGCTTCCAGTTGGAACATCAGGTGCTTGCCATCCCGGGTGGGACGCGGTGTGCGGACCTGCAGATCGCGAACCAGGAACACCGGAGGCTCATTCCCATGACCGGTTGGCTCAAGGCAGGAAAGCGCCTCAACCGTCTCCAGGCGTAGTTCGGAATGCGGTACTTCGGCGTCGAGATGCAACTCACGCCGGGGCAACTTGCCCCCCCAAAGATCCATCACACTGGCTGCCAGCGCCTCGCGGAACGCATCCACCCGGTCGCTTGGCAACGAGAGGCCAGCAGCGGCAGCGTGTCCGCCATACCGGTCGAGCAGTTCCGCGGTCATGTCGAGTGCCTGGACAATATCAACAGTCCCGCCGGACCGGGCCGAACCTTTGGCGTGGATCGGGCCACGCTCGAAGACAATTGCCGGCCGGTGGTGGTTTTCTGCCAGACGCCCGGCCACAATGCCGGCCAGACCAATACTCCAGGTAGGATCATCCACCACCAGCACTGGCGGGATGGTTCCACCATTCTGGTCGAGGACCATGCGCTCGGCCTCTTCGGTGATGCGCTTCGTCTCTGCCTGGCGTTTGCGGTTCAACTCTTCCAGTTGCACGGCATACGGCACGGCGCTCTCGTAATCATTTGCCAGCAGCAGGTTCAGCGCAATCTCCGGATCGGCCATCCGGCCGGCAGCATTGATCCGGGGGCCAATGATGAACCCGATATGCCATGTGTTCAGGATACGACGGTCAATATCGGCACAATCGAGCAGCGCTCGCATGCCCGGCAAGCTCCACCGGCGCAGCATCTCCAGGCCACGTGCAACCAGAGCGCGGTTATCACCCCGCAGTTCCACCACGTCGGCAACCGTCCCCAGTGCAGCATAGGGTTGATACATCGCGGCGTCTTCATCACCGAGCAGCGCCCGCACCAGCGTGAACGAGACGCCAACGGCTGCCAGTTCACTGGTCGGGTAACGGTTGCTATCGCGTCGCGGTGAGACAAACGGGATCTCTTCCGGCAGGTCGCCATGCAGCAGGTGGTGATCCAGCACAATCGGACGCAACCCGCGCGACATGGCGTATTCAAGTTCCCGGCGGTTTCCGCTGCCACAGTCCACCACCACCATCACATCCACACCGGCATCTGCCAACCGGTCAATAGCAGGGTGGTTCAGGCCGTAGCCATCCTTGTGACGGTGTGGGATTTCCGGAATGACCGTTGCGCCCAACCGGGTGAAGACCCGGTAGAGCATGGCTGTCGACGTGATGCCGTCCACGTCATAGTCGCCGAAGATACCGAGTGGAGCGGAACCAGCCACCGCTTCCCGGATCAATGCAACAGCCCGGTCCAGGTCTGGCAACAGATAGGGGTCTGCCAGCGGTTGGGTGGCTGCGTGCAGAAACTCCATCGCCTCGGCACGTGTCGTGATGCCGCGCCCGTGAAGAATTGCGCTCAGCAGCGGCCAATCGGTAATGGCCAATTGCTCGGGAGTTAATGCTGGCGGATCGTGCCAGATTGTTGCGTTGGTGGTTCCGGTGGTCGCAGCAGTCAAGTCAGGTTTCCTCACACCGTGACCAGGTTCCCGTGGTCCGGCTGGGACGGCTGGTAGGACGACGTTCTCGGCTGATTGTACGTACACCGGGTGGGCGAGGCAAACCGGTCATTAGGCGCCGGCCTTTGGTTCGCTCTCCTGATTTGTGTGGACATGCACTGCATCGGCCAGTTCACGCCCGACGACATGCTCGACATCTCCGATCAGCACCCGCAACGGTCCGTTGAATGGCATCCGCTCGAGCATGGTCACTTCAGCATCCGGATACAGACCAAGCGACCCGAGGTAGCGCAGCCGTTCGGCATCGGAATCCTGTACTCGCACGACAACGCCCGATTCACCGGTGGCCATCGCCCCTAGACGATCATCGGACACAGTGGAAACATCGCCGGTTGCGGACGGGATCGGATCGCCATGGGGGTCAATCGTCGGGAACCCGAGGACGGCATCAATCCGTCGCTCAAACTCCTCGGAGATCAGGTGTTCCAGACGGTCGGCTTCTTCGTGGACCTCGTCCCAGCTATACCCCAGGGCCTCGGCCAGATAGAGTTCCAGCAACCGGTGATGACGGACCACTTCCAGCGCGACCTTGCGGCCGGAGTCGGTCAGGTCGATGGTCCGGTATGGCTCGTAGACAATAAGTTTCAGGTCAGACAATCGCTTGAGCATCCCGGTGACGGATGGCGGTGCAACGTCCAGCTGCGCGGCGATCGCCTGGGTGGTTACCCTGTCTCCGCGTTCGTTAATCCCGTAAATAACCTTGAGGTAATCCTCCATGGCGGCCGTAATGGTCGACATGCCCGAAACCCTGTCTTGCTACACCGAACCGGTGGCTAGCCGGCGTCAGCCGGGTCATCCCGCATCACCGACTGGTAGAGAATCACCGATTCAAGCACGAGCATCGCCAGCGCAATCAATGATGTCATGACACACCACTGGCAAATCGCGTGCAAAACGAATAGTTCAACGTACGTGAGGTACAGGTAATAGAGGATACCAGCCAGTAGCATCCCCCATGCAACCAGCGTCAGGGTTTCATGTCCCAACGGCGGCTTGCGCATCAGCCGCAGCCCGGCCAACCCGGTCAGCGAAGCGAACATCAACATGCCCAGCAGGGCAATCGGGATCGATCCGATGGTTGAGTAACGGGATGTCTGCACCGTTTCACACCCACCGATAGCGCACACCAGCACGCCATCGTCATAGTGTGCCCAGGTCAGATACCCTGCAATTCCCAGCCCGGCGATCCCGAGCAGGATCAGTGCGTACACCAGTTTCCGGGAAGGTTGCATGCCACTGTTGAACGCCGACTCTAACGCAGACACCCATCAACCTGCTTCCGGTACATGGTCGATGATCAGGATCAGGACCCGGCCGAGGCCAGTGCTGCCTCGATCTGCATGCGCAACTGATCGTAGGTCGGTGCAGTGAGGGCAACCCCGTTGACCATGAGGGTCGGGGTGGCTGTTATACCATCAGCGGTCGCCATGTCCCGGAGATCATCAAGGTCGCCATCAAAGCGGTCGGTGCCCAGGCAGTCCTCGAACTCATCCATGTCGAGGCCGATGGCCTCGGCCATCTTGATCATCCGGGATTTGGCAAAACCACCGTTGTCCCGGCCAATCTGGTTGTAATAGAGCATGTCGTGGAATTCCCAGAACTTGCCCTGCTCGAGCGCACAGGCTGCGCCGACCGACGCTTCCTTCGATTCCCGGCCAAGACCGGTCAAATCCCGGAACTCGAAGAAGACCTGCCCGGTTGCGACGTAATTGTTGACGAGTTCGGGTTTGACCGAGCGGGTCCAGGCTGCACAGCCGGGGCACTGGAAATCGCCGTATTCAATGACGTGCACCGGTGCGTCTGGATCGCCGAGAGTGCGGCCGTCACGTGGTATTTCAGCAGCGATTGCCGGCGGGGTGGAAATCGGCTCGCTGGCATACTGCCCCTCGTTCTCCATGTTCATCAACACCAGCACAACCACAATAACCAACGCGAGGGCCGCAACCCCGCCCACCATCTTCAATAGACGGTTGCGCTTGTCCCGCTTCTGGGCTGCTATCCGTTGTTCATGCCGCATTTCTGCCCGCGACGAAACACTCGAAGAAGCGGACTGTCTTTGCCCGCGTTGTCGTGCTGACTTTTTTGCCATTGCGCTGCTCCTGGCCGGTAGAGGATACCGATCCGAATCTTTTGTGAAGTCTATCACGATACGGCCGTTTATCCCCTTCTGGCCGCGTTCGGTTGGATATCCTTCAGGGTAATTCGCCGGCACGATGCCGGAACGGATGTCGAACACGAATCGGGGACGATTGAAACGCTGGTTGCTGGCCGTACCGCCAATTCTTGCCGCACTCATCACTCTCTATACAACCCTCATCGCCACAAAATGGCTACGCATAAGCCGGTTGCAGGTAAGCATCCCGGCCTTGCCGGCGGAGTGGGAAGGACTGCGGATCTCGCACCTCTCCGACTTCCACCTCGGTTCCCGGGGAATGTCTACCGGTCATGTTCACAAGGCGCGCCGGATCGCACTGGATTTCCAACCCGACCTCATCGCCCTGACCGGCGACTATTACGATGCCGGCACGGAAGTACCTTCCGAAGGGTTGTTCAGCGACTGGCCGGAGGGCGTCCCGGTGCTGGCAGTCATGGGCAACCACGACCGGCGCGGCAAGAACTCGCTGGAACGCACCATGCGCGAACTGCGAAACAACGGGGTAACGATCCTCAACAACGAGGCGATCCGTCTCAACCTGCGTGGCCGGGCAGCATGGGTTTGTGGCGTTGATGATGCCCACACCTTCAACATGGATGTCCGCAAGGCGCTGAGCCAGGTGCCGGATGGCGAGCCAGCCCTGCTGATGCTCACCCACGCACCGGCGGCAATTACCCATGTCGAACCGGGCGATGTCAGCCTGATGTTGGCAGGGCATACCCACGGTGGGCAAATCCGGCTCGCGCCATCCGGGGCAGTCCCGTTTGTGAAGCAGATACGCAAGGCGCGCGGCCTGGTCCAACGGCCAGATGGCCCGGTCTATCGCCGCTGGCACTGGATGAACGGCACTATTCTGCTGATTTCGGATGGACTGGGAGTCTCGACCATCCCGATGCGCTTTCGCACCCGGCCGCACCTGCTGCTGATCGAACTGCGGCGAGCACAAGAGGAGTCAGACGTCCGCTGCGATGATATAGAGCGTTACGTAAAGGACCTGTCCGGCGAGTCGTGGCTGTTGCGAAAGCTGACCTGACAAGGAAGTCCTAGGCCTCGCGGGTGACCAATGTGTCGATCAGGGCCGAAAGTGTTTCGGAATGGCGGCCCGGTGATTCAATCAGTTCCAGCAACTCCTGGGCGCGATCATGCCAGCGGGTTACCTCGAACTGGACGCTATCGCTCACCTCGTAGCGATTCATCAAGTCCTGAACCGCCGAGATCTCGTCAGGTCCAAGTTCTTCCTGCATATAGAGCTGATCAATTGCCATACGGTGGGCATCGGATGCACGCTCACGCAGCAGGATGGCCGGTAGCGCCTGCTTCCGGCGGCGGATGTCATCGGCATACGGCTTGCCAGTGACCTCTTCTGCCCCCCAGACACCAAGGAAGTCATCCCGCATCTGGAAACCCATACCGATCGCCGTGCCGAGATCCTTGTAAAGCGGAAGTTGGTCTTCCGGCGCATTGCCAATGTGGCCACCTGCCCAGCAGGCAAACTGGATGATGGCGGCGGTCTTGCCGCGAATCATCTCCAGATACTCGCTGGCGGTAACATCGTCCCGGGTTTCGAACCCCAGATCGAGCACCTGTCCCTCGACAATCCGCAAGGTGGTGAAGTGCATCTCGTTGGAGAGGTTGAGCGTTACCTCGGCAGAAACACCTGCCAGGACGCTGCGATTCAGGGCAACATGGGCGGCTGCGAACATCCCGTCGCCGGCGTTGATCGCCTGGGGAACATCCCAGATTGACCAGACCGTCGGCCGGTGCCGCCGCAGCGGTGAGCGGTCCTGAATGTCATCGTGGATCAGGGTGAAATTGTGCAGCAGTTCAACAGCCGCTGCCACCGGCACGGCCCTGCGCGGATCGTCGCCGGCAAGTTCGCAACAGAGCAGGCAGAGTTTCGAGCGCAGGCGCTTGCCCGGATCAGAACGTTCCCGCTCGAACCGGACGTTGCTGATCCCGAGGTGATAGCGCATGACGTCATAGATTGAGAGGTCTCGATAGGTGATCGGCGTGGCCGAACGTTCGATGGTTTCGAGGACCGTGTCAATCTCGTCGTCGATCCAGCGATCGAACTCCAGAACCGTCTGAGCAGAAATAGACAAAGATCCTCTTTCGGGCATAAATTTCACAGCCTGGCAATTGTCATGCCATCCGCCTATCGGGCATAATATAGCATGAACGGTAGCTCTGGCCGAGGGACAAATGGTCGCGCCCATCGACCGCTAACCTTCCAACTTTCCACAAGAAAGCATGACGGCCGATTGCGAGCCGCCGGATACACCAATGACTCACAGAGCCAGGCATGCGCCGAGGCTGCTCTGGGTGATGAAGTGTCTCACGTGTCCGTGTGGGCAACCTGGCGCGCTGAGACAGCAAGAAAAGGGCTGATGCCATGCTTCTTTATCTGATTTTTATGGCTCCCACCATCCTGCTAATGCTTTGGGCACAGAACAGGGTGAAGAGCACATTCCAGGAATACTCGAAGGTTCCGAACCGCCAGCAACTAAGCGGTGCCGAAGTAGCCAGGGTTATTCTGGATTCTCACGGTCTGCACGATGTTCCGGTTGAACCTATCTCCGGCGAACTGACCGACCACTACGATCCGCGAGCCCGGGCACTGCGGCTTTCCCAGCCGGTGTTCGCATCCCGCTCGGTGGCCGCACTGGGTATCGCCGCTCACGAAGCCGGCCATGCCCTGCAGCACCAGGAAGGGTATGCCCCGCTCCAGATTCGAGGCGCGCTGGTTCCGGCCGCATCGATCGGTTCGAATCTTGGCTGGATTATGGTGCTGGCCGGTCTGGTACTCCAGATCACCGGTATCGCCTGGCTGGGCGTGATCTTCTTTGCGATGGGTACGCTGTTCGCACTGATTACCCTGCCGGTCGAGTTCAACGCATCGTCGCGTGCGCTGGTTGAACTTCAGGCACTCGGCGTGGTTGACAACACCGAGATTGCCCAGAACAAGAAGGTCCTCAACGCTGCGGCATGGACCTACATCGCCGGCTTCGCGGCCGCTGCCATGCAGTTGCTCTACTACATCATGCTGGTAACAGGCATGCGGCGCGACTAGGCTCCGTACGCGGGGACATTCCAACGGCAAAGCGCATGGGCGGGTACAGGGTTCTGTACCCGCCCGTCTTTTTTCAGGTCAAACGGTAGAATCGCAGGAGTGCCGGGAACCCGACTGCGTTCGAGGTTCGTCCGCAACCTGTCGAAGAAACTTGAGGCGAAAGGGCCAGACAACCATGCCCGAACTACCCCGGACTGCAGAAATCGTCATTATTGGTGCCGGCATTATGGGATGCTCGATCGCCTGGCATCTGGCCGAACGCGGCGTCTCCAACATTGTGGTGCTCGAACGCGACCTGATCGGACGCGGCGCCACAGCCGACGCAGCCGGCGGCATCCGCCTGCAGTTCTCCACCGAAACCAACATCCTGCTCAGCAAATACAGCATGGATTACTGGGAGAACTTCGAGGAACGCTTCGGGGTAGACATCAACTTCCGCCAGCAAGGGTATCTCTTCCTGCTGACATCGGACGAAAATGTTGCCGCGTTCCGGAAGAATGTCGAACTCCAGCAACGGCTGGATGTTCCGGTCCGCTGGGTGAACCCGGAGGAGATTGCCGAACTCAACCCGTACATCAACATGGATGGCATCATCGGCGGAACCTTCTGCCCGCGGGATGGCTGGGCAGATACCTCGACCAGCACGATGGGCTTTGCCAGTGCCGCGCGGCGCCTCGGCGTGAAGATTCTCGAAGAGACACCGGTTACCGGCATTACCACGTCCAACGGCAAGGTTACCGCTGTAACAACACCAGGCGGAGAGATCAGCACATCGCTGGTTATCTGCTGCGCCGGCCCGCAGTCGGCCCCGCTCGGTGACATGGCCGGAGTTGAAATTCCGATCCAGTCAGTGCGTCGGATGTCATTCATCACCGAGCCATTCGACCGCCTGCCGCAGAGCCTGCCCTTCACCATCGAGTTCGACCGCTCGCTCTATTTCCATCCGGAAAGCAACGGGTTCCTGTTCGGCATGAGCAATCCGGATGAACCGCCTTCGACCAACAAGACGGTCGATGACGACTGGATGTTCACCACCGTTGAGGCATTGGTCAATCGAGCACCGATCTTTGAGGAAGCAAACGTTCTCCGGGGATGGGCCGGGTTCTACGAAATCACCCCGGATGACAATCCCATCCTCGGCTATATGCCCGACCTGGAGAACATGATCGTGGCGGCCGGGTTCTCCGGCCATGGGTTCATGCAGGGGCCAGCCATCGGCAAGGCCATTTCGGAACTGGTGCTCGATGGCGCACCGCAGATTATTGACCTCTCTGCATTCCGGCCGAGCCGGTTCAGGGAAGGTGTGCTGGCGCAGGAACACAACGTGATCTAGACGCCGGGCGCCCTGCACAAGGAGCAACCCCGATGGTTATCGGCTTCGCCTACCTGACGATCCACATCTTCGAAGGCCATTCGCTGAAGGAAAAGCGGCGGGTGGTGAAGTCGCTGCTGGAACGGGTACGCAACCGCTACAACGTCTCGATTGCCGAGGTCGACCATCAGGATGTTTGGCAAACTGCCGGAATTGGGATCACCTGTATCTCCAATTCCGGCAGTCACGTCGATAGCCAGTTATCGGAAGTTATTGCCTTTATCGAGAACAACATCGCTTTCGGTTCGGTCGAGGAAATCCATACCGAGCGCATTTACCTCGATTAGTCAGGCAAGACGATCCGGATCACGCCGTTCCGTAGTCCATCTGTCACCAGCATCTCGTTACCCTCGCCAGCGACCGCGGCATACGGCCGCATGACGTCACCCACCGGAACATTGGTGATCGTGCCATCCTCAGCAAAGAGCAACATCTCGTTCGTCACCGACGTGGTTGCCAGCAGACGGCCATCCGCTGTAAATGCAAGATACGGCTCAAAGAACCGCAATCCGTTCCACGGCACGACTGCCCAGGATTCCAGCACTTCCCCATCGGTCGAGAACCGGGCAATCCGGGAGTTGTGGGAATCAGCCACGTACACCACGCCATCGCGCACGGCGATGCCAACCGGCTCCAGCAACTGTCCTTCGTCATTTCCGGCAGTGCCCCACATGGTAACGAACTGGCCATCCAGGTCGAATACCTGCACCCGTTCGTTGCCGGTATCGGTTACGTAGACCCGATCTCCATCGACCGCAATGCCGCGGGGGCCGTAGAACAGACCGGGATTGGAACCGGCAGAATCCGGGTTATCCAGCGTATCAACGAACGCGCCCCACTCGAACAGGAACGTTCCATCAAGGTCGAACGCCTGGATCCGGTGGTTCCAGGTATCAGCGACGAAGACCCGGTCGCCGGCGATGGCGATGCCACCAGCTCCACCAATACCTCCGGTGAAGCGCCCGAACTGGCCAGGGTCGGCCCCCGTCGAACCGAACTCGCTCAGGAACTCCCCTTCCGGACTGAACACCTGCACCCGCTGGTTGCCGGCATCAACGACATAGATACGGCCATCGTCTGCCGTTGCAATGCCGCGCGGAGCGTTGAACTGGCCACCCTCGGTGCCGGCGCCCGCCACCTCGTCCAGGTTGAACGGACCGGTCGGACCAAACAGACGCTCGGCGATAGCCGGGGCAAGCGCCAGATGAAAGTTTTCCTGGTCGGACGGATCTGGATCAGCGCGATGTACCATGAAGCCCCAGAATTCGCGCCAGTCGCTCACTCTGAACAGACTGGACAAATATCCAGCCCAATCCGGGTTCCGATACATCGCCGGAGAGCGGAAACGATACACATAGGTCTCGCTGGCCATTGCCGGAGTGGAGAGCGCCGGATCACGTTCGCCAGCCAGGAAAATGACCTGAGTATCGAGACCGGGAACATCCACTGACGGATCGAACACCGTCACATACGGGAACTCCCGGAAGTACCAGGCAAGCGGTTGCTCGATGCGTTCATCAATAGCAATACGGATACCATGACCACCGGTCGGGTCTTCAAGCGTTCGCTGGGTGCGGGTCAGGTCGATGGACACGCGCTCGATGCGCGAAACGACCGAGGGCAGACTCTGGGCCAGCATTTCCTGGGCGAGCGGATCCTTTGGCTCGCCCGGACGTTCGCTGGCTGCCAGCACCGTCGCCCGAACCGTCAGGGCAGAGATGACGAACAGCGCCGCGGTGACGATTAGCACAGCATGATGCCCGGTGATGCGCGGAGCAATGAGCGAAACGAAGATCACCAGCGGCACGACCGCAAACAGCATCAGTGCCACCAGGTTCACCAGCCAGGTCCAGCCATCCAGCCCACCGGCTGGCGCGACAATCCCGATCAGGCTCATCGCGGCAAACAACAGGAGCACCAGGGCGGTCATATAGAGCAGACCGGATCCGCTTCGCACCAGCCCCCACGGAATGCGCTCGACCAGCCAGGTTGCCCCCAGCCCTGCAAGCAGTCCTAGTGGCAACACCACAAGGGTGTGCCCGGCCAGCCCGAAATCGCCCAGAGCCGAGATGAGCAAGAACGCCACCGCAAACCAGATACCAAACGCCTGTGCCAGCTCCCGGCGAGCGGGGGCCAGCAATCCGAGCAGGGCGAAGCCCAGAAGCAACGGCTCATGGATGATCAGATTGAAAAGCGGCACATGAAAGCGGTCGCCGGCATTGGCGAAATGTTCCGATCCAATCTGGCGGAACACCTCACCGGTCGAGGAGAGGAACGACCCGGGACGGGTCAGAAAGGCGGTCGAGACCAGCACCCAGGTACCAACAAAGGCACCTCCGGACCACAGCAGACTCCTGCCATTCGGCAAGGAAGACACGCCCTCAATCAAGACGACGGCCAGCACTGCCAACAACAACCCGACCACACCGGCCGGACCGCTCAACAGCAATGCTCCGGCAGCGACACCCACCCCGACATTGAAGCCCGGACGTTCAGTCCGCGAGGCGGCAATCGCGAAGGCAATCAGGGCAAGCACAAGGAAGGCTTCGACCATCCCTGCATCCGCCCGGCGAGAACCGGCGACCATCGTCGGCGACCAGGCAAGCAGCACGGCTGCTGCCGCCGCCGGTACCCGACCGAATCGCCATCCCAGCGTGGCAGCCAGACCGATCAGCGCGATGCCCGGCAGCGCAGCCGACATTCTCACAACGCTGTCTGTGGAATGTCCGAGGAACTGGAACAGCGCATTCCAGATCAGCAGGAATGGTTGCCCCAGCAGACCGGATGGCAGATCGTTGCCGATCAGCAGGTTCCGGGCTGTGTAGGCAAGTTCGCCCTCTGCCGGTGTCAGCGGCCAGCGATCCAGGCCAGGCAACCGCAACAGTATGGCCGAAACCAGCGCAAGGGCGATTGGCAGAACCCGTCCGGCTTCAAGCGGTATGGTGATCTGACGATCAAGCACCGAAGCAGCAGCCGGCTCGTCGATCTGGTTGTGGTCGTGTTCCATCGAGATCCCGTCTGCCAACCCGTTTCCTCCGCAATGCGTCCCTAGTAGCGAATATCGTTAAAGGTTTCGACCAGATCGTTCCGAACAAAGACGTGAAAATTGTAGGAACCTATCGGTGCCGGCAACTCCCGGAACGCAACCAGCCGGAACATCCGGAGCTGCTGCTCCGGCGCATGGAACGACCAGACCGAATTCCAGACACTTTCCAGCACGTCCAGCAAACTGTACGGTGCTGGCTTGTCGGACTGGTAGTTCTGCCGCCACTCCTTGTTCAGTTCCGGTGCAATCGCGAAACGCCGGTAGGTTTCATCCTCCGGGAACCACCATCGCAATGCATATTCCGTACCAGTGTAGCCGGAGAGCATCGCCCGATTCTCGCCTGAAAGGTGTTCATCGGCAATCAGCACCACCGGAGCATCCGGCGGCGAGGTCAGGCGAGTGCCAAAAAACCGGCGAAACTGATAGTCACGCAGATACCACTGCATTGGCCAGGATGTCCCGGAGTCGTACCAGATCACCAGATCCTTCCCGCCCGTGAGTTCACGCGACAGCAGACCGATATCCTCGACTGCCTGCGTTACGTCTGGAGAGGACTGCACGTAGATCAGCATGTCGCGCGGTGTATCGCCCTCAACGAACGTCATCCGGTAGGTGAGGTGCATCTGCCCGGCAACGAGTAACACCACCAGCGCCAGACCACTTACTGCCAGAGCAGACCGGGTGCCGAGCCGGTAGATTCCAACGCCAACGATCAACAACAGGGCAAGTGCCGGCAGGTAGAGCAACCACAGATGATCGGCGAACACACCCTGTATCGAGCGTGCTGCCGGGTAGACGTCCTCCATCCACGGCCCATTGCTTGCCCTCGTCCAGAGGAGAAACCAGGCAACCCCGGCTGCCACAATGCCGCCACCAACCAGCAATCCTCCTGCTGGACGCCGTGCTTCCAGCCGTTCGATGGTGTCGCCAATCAGGCCCCCGGAAAGCAGGATCATCGGCAATGCCATGTGAACCGTCAGCCACGGCATCTTCTCGCCGGCCCAGGAGAAGACGGCCAGATGCACCAGCGTCCACCAGAGAAAGAGTCCCCACAGGAAGTTACGCTTGCCAACCGGCTCACCGGAACGCAGACGTGGAATAATCCGCTTCAACGCCAGCATTCCGCCAACCGGCGCCAGTACAACCGCCACCAGTTCATATTGCGGGAGCATGAGCAGGTAGTAGAACCACGGCTGATCACCTCGCTGGACATCCTGCTGCCCCAGCCAGTAGCCGAGCGCTCCAACGGTGCCGCTGGCCAGTCCTGCCATGTTGGTGAAAAACGTTGAGTAGAGGACAACAAACACTGCCGCACCGCCGAGCAGACCGGCGATCATGCCAGTGCGATTCGACAGGGCATCATGCATCACCCGGGTTGTTGTGTCCGGCCCGGTCGAACCCAACACTCCATCCAGCCAGGGCAAGCCATCGCGCACCTGATTCAGCACGCGAATGGCAAAGACCAGTCCGATACAAACCGCCCCGAGCATAAAGAGGATCATCGGGTGGGTTGCCAGATCGACTGCAAATGCATGAATGTTCTCGCTACTCGGGTCATCCCAGGGAATTCGCGGTAGCCCGCCGATACCGAACAGCGTGCAGATTTCACGGATGGCTACCACGCCCACCAGCGTCGCCGCGCCGATCTTCACCAGACGGCGATCAATCTGCCAGGCCATGATCAACCCGATGAAGGTCGCCAGGGTGAACCCGATGATGAACGAGACTTCCAGCGTGGTGAACAGGAAGCCGGTTGTTACCCACATGGTGATAATCCAGCGCGTTTCCCGGCTGTCCATGAAGCGCACCATCGAGAAAATGATCAGCAAGGTGGCAAACAGCACATACGGGTCGTGCCGGTTGAAACGGGTGTAATAGGTCATCACCGGCGAAGCGAGCAGCAGGAACGAACAGGATAGTGCTCCCCAGCGCCCGAGCAAATGCGGGGCGCGTAACAGTGCCGGCAGCAACACAATCCCGATACCCAGCAACGCCGGCACCAGACGGGTAACGTACTCGTTGTCGCCAAACAGGAAATAGGCAAACGCGTTGCTGTGGAACAACGCCGGGCCGTGCATCATCGGGTCGTGGATGTAGCCGTTGCCAGCGTAGAGCAACCAGGAAAAGTAGCTATGCAGGCTCTCGTCATGATGCTGGCCTCGGTAGGTAAGGTCCCACAAGCGGGTAAGCGCTGCCAGAATCGCGATCAACAGGTAAAGCGCCGTTTCCAGGTTCAGATGGAAATGACCTGAAACCCGGACTACAGGACTTGCCCCGGCGGCGACGCGCTGCCGGGCGGTCACATGGGCAGCCGTTGTACCGGCCGCAGGACGCAGCCAGGTTGTGAGCGCGGCGCGGATCGTTCCGGCCCGAGCGGGGGAGTTCATCGTCTGAAGGTCATCCCATCATCTTCCCGGAGTTCTGCGTCCATGCCACCGCGAGATTGTAATCCAGTCGAATCGGCGCGGCTGTCCCGCTACAATCCATCAAACGCGGAAATGGCAACGAAGCAGGTGGGTAAACAATGGATGCAATGCGCAGGGGACCGGGTCAACGGGCCGGAATTCCCGGGAGAACCGCCACACTGCTGGTTGTCTCGGACGGTGGTGGCGGAACAGCCGAAGCAGCTGTCGAAGCAGCCATGGCCCAATTCCCGGATGTCAGTTTCAATGTCGTGCGGCGTCCCGGTGTCCGCTCTCGGGAGCAGGTACTGGGGGTGGTCCGGGAAGCGGCTGCCACCGAGGGGATCGTCGTCCACACGATCGTGATCCAGGAAATCAGGCGGTTGCTGGTCAGCGAGTGCCGTCTGCGGCTGATCCCGCATTTTGATCTGATCGGTCCGCTGATTGGCCACATCTCTCAGGAAGTCGGCCAGTTGCCGATCCTCCAACCGGGTGCGACCCGGAGCATTGACTACGGTTACTTTCAACGCATCGACGCCATCCAGTTCACCGTCCAGCACGACGACGGCCAGAACATCGGCGGCCTCGATGAGGCCGACATCATTCTGGTAGGCGTCTCTCGTTCTTCAAAGACGCCCCTCTCGATCTACCTTTCGATGCGTGGATGGAAAGTCGCCAACATTCCGATCGTGCTTGGCATTGAGCCTCCTCACAAACTGGACGAGGTGGACCAGACCAAGATCGTGGCACTCTGGATTGATCTTGACCACCTGATCGAGATTCGACGCAACCGTCTGGATTCTCTCGACCAGATTGCCGAGGGAGACTACGCCAGCCCGGAGCAGGTGGCAGCAGAACTGGCTTTCTGCCGGCGCATTGTCCGACGAGGATATCCGTGGCCAATGGTCAATGTCACCGGCAAGTCGATCGAGGAATCGGCCAAGGAAGTGGTTGCAGTCATTGAACGCCAGCGCCGGATGAACGCCGGTGGAGACACAACACCGGTACCACGCCGGGCTTTCCCCCCGCCGGACGAATTCCGGCCAGCATAACGCCGGTACACCAAAAGCAGAAACGGGCACGGTCGCAATGACCGTGCCCGTTTGCTATCGCATTGATGAAGGACTATTCCTTCTTGTTTCCGAGGTTGTCCCGAATGGCATCGGAGACCGTTTCGTTGATGTCATCCGGAATCTTGTCGGCCAGCGCACCGCCGCCAACCTTGCCCAGCACAGAGTCAACCTTGTCAGCGGTCAGGTTCTCTTCCACGGCATCGGCCACCTTTTCGGCAGCGTCCGAAGGAATAAGTTCCTTGGCCTTGTCAAACAGACCACTCATGGCGCGTTCCTCTCGTGCGTATCGATGGTCAGTTCCTGCAGTATGCGGCAGGATTGGCGGAAATACCAGACCCTCCTGCACATCGCCTACTCGTCGGCGGCGCCGTCGTAGAGTTCCTTACGTGCGTTCGAGCGCATGAATGCCAGGTACTCTTCCTTGGTCATCACCGGCTCGTAACCGTCAAGCAGTTCCTTCGCAGCAGACGCGCCATCGGCCAGCAGGTCGATCACTGTCATCGCCATGAGCTTGGCCGGGAAGACGTAGGCCATGTACTTGTCCTCAATGGCCCAGTCGCTGCCGTGGCCGGTGCCGGAGAACCCGGCAACGTGCGGGTGGAGCGCCGGCATGATGTGGGCGATGTCGCCCATGTCGGTTGATCCGGTGCGGTGGCCGGTATCTTCCCAGTCTTCCTCGCCGTGGAACTCAAGGAAGTTCTGCTTGAAAAGTTTCGACATGACCGGGTCATTGAACAATGGCATGTAGCCCGGCAGCGTGGTGATCTCAACCTTGCCACCCAGCGCCATGGCACCGGCCCGGAGTGCGCGGTCAACCTTGCGGGATGCATCCTCGATTGACTCGGCAGTGCGGCCACGGATCATCGTCTCGAAGCGGACATCATTCGGGATAACGTTCACCAGGTCGCCGCCGCGGGTCAGAATCGGGTGGATGCGCACGGTGTCATCGTCCTGGAAGGTTTCGCGCTGGGCATTGATCGCCGAAAGTGCGATCTGGGCCATGTAGAGCGAGTTGATGCCGCGATGCGGAGCACCGCCGGCATGGGCGGCCTTCCCGATGAAGCGCGCCTGCTTGCCGACAAAACCGTTGTTGGATTTGGAGATGCCGGCCTTGGCCGTCATGTTCTGGCTGCTGGCACCGTGGACCATCATGGCCATGTCGACATCGTCGAAGGCACCGAGGCGAATCATCTCACTCTTGCCGCCCAGGAACTCGGTCTTCCCCTCTTCCCGCAGGCTGACGCGGTAGTCGATTTCGACGTACTCCTCGGCCGGCATGGCGAAGAAGGCGACGTTTCCGGCCAGTTCACTGAGCACACCGGACTTGATCAGGCCATTGGCCACACCCAGCATGGTCATCAACTGGGCATTGTGGCCACAGCAGTGAGCGGCACCGGTTTCCGGATTGGCAAACTCGTGGTCGGCAACCAGCACGGAGTCCAGTTCGCCGATCACGCCTACGGTCGGGCCGGAAGAGCCACCCTGGACAACTGTCTTGAGACCGGTGATCGCGATGCCCTCTTCGAAGCCGAGATTCAGCCGGGCAAATTCCTGGGCAATGATTTTCGAGGTGCGGAACTCCTTGAAGCCCAGTTCCGGATCACGGTAGATCCGCTCCCCCACCTCGATAAGGTGATCGGCATTGCTGTCGATTTCCGCCAGCACTCGCCGTTTCAGGTCTTCATGCAACATGACAGGTCGCTCCCTTTCAACAACCGGTTGATCCTAGGCGGCATCATCGTTCAGGAGGGAGAGGCTGTCAATCGGAAGAGGCAGGAAAACAAAAAGACGGCCCGCCGGGCCGTCCTGTCATGGTAGCGCATACGGGATTCGAACCCGTGATCTCCGCCTTGAGAGGGCGGTGTCCTAGGCCGCTAGACGAATGCGCCACAGATCATCTGGGAGCAGAGTATACAGATTGGGTGTCAACCCGTCAAACCCTGCCGGACAAAAAGTGTGCCGGGCTGGCAGTCATCGCCAGCCCGGCATGAAATGTCGTTTCGCTCAGAACCGGTTGCCAGGATTAGAACATCCCGATGCGATCGGCAACGCGGCGGGCTTCCATGTAGTCACGTCGTGCTTCGACGGCGTTCGGACCACCGTGAGTCTGCTGTGCAATCGAGCCGTAGTAGTTCTCGAAACCAGCGTCATGTCGGGCAACCGAGCTCTTCATCGAGCGAACGAACCGGGTAATCACATTCATCGTCATCCACCCTTCCGGCGGTTCGCTGCCCTCATTGGCAGCAGATCGTTCATTGGCTTTATCTTATCACCATATGCGGATATATGCAAGGGTGATTCTGAAGTGACTTTGGTCATGGATCATTTGCACGCTTTTCCCCCATGCCAGCGACTCTCGGTTATGATTCGGTACGAGGGTTACGCATGGCACCCTGCACTTTTCAACTTCCGGGCAGGGTCTGCCAACGGGCAAAAAATCGAACCGTAAAAGGAGAACATGGAATGGTACAGGCGCCGGACAAAACTGCCAGCAGGCATGGACTGGAGAACCACGGGCTCAGGCCGGCTCAGAACGTCTACTGGAACCTGCCAGCCAGCCGGCTCTATGAAGAGGCAATTCGCCGTGGAGAGGGCATGCTGGCAAGTCACGGGCCACTCTCCGTCAACACCGGCCAATATACCGGCCGCTCCCCGAAGGACAAGTTCCTCGTCCAGCAATCACCAAGCGACCAGCACATCTGGTGGGGTCCTGTAAACCAGCCATTCTCCCCCGAACGCTTCGATGCTCTGCACGAACAGGTCGTCGCCCACCTCAACAACCAGGATCTGTTTGTTCAGGATCTCTATGTCGGAGCAGACCCGGAACATCGTCTGCCGATTCGTGTCATTACCGAACAGGCCTGGCACAGTCTCTTCGCCCGGAATATGTTCATCCGTCCGGAACGCGACGAACTGACTGACCATGTACCGGAGTTCACCATTCTCCAGGCACCATCCTTTTCGGCTGACCCGGAACGGGATGGAACCCGCACCCCGACCTTTATTCTGGTGAACCTCGAAAAGAAGCTGATCCTTGTTGGCGACACGGAGTATGCCGGCGAGATCAAGAAGTCGATCTTCTCGATCATGAACTTCCTGATGCCGATCAAGGGCGTCATGTCGATGCACTGCTCGGCAAATGTCGGCCCGGACGGTGATGTTGCACTCTTCTTCGGCCTCTCCGGAACCGGCAAGACCACCCTGTCTTCTGATGCCAGCCGCACGCTGATCGGCGACGACGAACATGGCTGGACTGACACCGGCGTCTTCAATTATGAGGGTGGTTGCTACGCCAAGGTGATCAACCTTTCAGAAGAAGCAGAGCCGGAAATCTACGGCACCACCCGCACCTTCGGCACGATCGTCGAAAACTGCGTCCTCGATCCGGATACCCGCGAGATCGACTATGCCGATGACTCGATCACCGAAAACACTCGCGCCGCCTACCCGATCGACATGATCCCGAACGCTTCACTGACCGGAGTAGCTGGCCACCCGACCAACATTTTCTTCCTGACTGCCGATGCGTTTGGCGTGTTGCCGCCAATTTCGAAGCTGACCCCGGAGCAGGCATCCTTCTACTTCCTGCTGGGATACACCGCCAAGGTTGCTGGCACCGAGCGTGGACTGACCGAACCGGAAGCAACCTTCTCGACCTGCTTTGGTGCTCCGTTCATGACTCTGCACCCGAACGACTACGGCCGCCTGCTGGCCGAAAAGATCCGCAAACACCAGCCGAATGTCTGGCTGATTAATACCGGATGGACCGGCGGCGCCTACGGCACCGGCAAGCGCATGGAGATCCGCTACACCCGGGCGATGATCAACGCCGCCCTGAGCGGTGAACTGGACAACGTGGAGACAAAGGAAGACCCGATCTTTGGTATCCACGTCCCGGTTGCGGTACCAGGTGTTCCGGACGAAGTGCTTGTGCCGAGCAATGTCTGGGAAGACAAGGAAGCCTACGAGCGCACTGCCCGCGACCTGGCTCGCCAGTTCAACGAGAACTTCAAGCAGTACGCCGACCAGGTGGACGAGGACATCCGCAACGCTGGTCCCTCGGTCTAGCCACTACTCAGTAACCAACGAAAAAGAGACGGCCCGGCGGGCCGTCTCTTTGTGTATATGCCTGAATACGTTTGAACTACAGGAAGCGTGCCGGGTTGAACGGGCGCAACTCCTCTACCGCGGTGCCGGCAACGATCGAATCAGCCAGCCAGCGGGATGTCCCCGGAGCCAGCAGCGCACCGGAGCGGTAGTGACCGGTTGCCACCCAGACGTTCGGCAAATGGGGCAACTGGCCGACAATCAGTTCTCCGTCGCCGGAACCTGGTCGCAGGCCAGCCCAGGTCGAGAGGAACGTGCCGTCATTCAGGGACGGAACCACCTTGTCAACCAGATCGATCAACCAGGCCAGACCGGACGGCGTCGCCCGCTTGTCATAGCCCGCTTCCGGAACCTCGGTCGCACCGATCGCAACCGTGCCGTCGGCCCGTGGCACGATGTAGCCGCCGGCCCCGGCGATAACACTCCGGATCGGCACCGGCGGATCACCAATAGCCAGCATCTGGCCATGAACCGGATGCGTTGGCACCGGAACGTCCAGCGACTCCAGCAAGGCACCACTCCAGGCACCAGCGGTAACCACCACTGCACCGCCCGGAATCGCACCTTCCGGCGTCTGCACGCCGGTTGCACGATCCCCGTCAACAATAATCTCGGTCACCGGCAGGTTTTCGCGTACTGTCGCACCGCGCTGCATCGCAGCACCGGCAAGCGCGGTCGTCATCCGGTCCAGCCGGACACTGGCGCTCTTCGGTGTGTACAGACCAGCCACAAAGCGTTCGTGGAGGGCAGGTTCGTGCTCTCGCAGGGCCTCACCCTCAAGCCAGACTGACTCGATACCGTGGCTGTTCTGCCACTCCTGCATGGCACGGTAGAAGGGCACGTCGTCCGGCAGAATCGCCATCAATTCGCCGGTCACATTGAACCCGGTATCAATACCGGTGGCTGCTTCCACCTCGGCAACCAGACCCGGATAGCGTCCATAGGCAAGCAGCGCCATTGCGGCACGCGTTCCCATGGATTCGACCGGCGGCGAGATTATGCCGGCCGATGCCCAACTCGCTTCCTGTGCAATTTCCTGCTTGTCGAGCAAGGTTACGGATATACCCAGACTGGCCAGATCGTAAGCCAGTGCACATCCGACGACACCGCCTCCGACGACGATGACATCCGGTGAACCCTGTTCCAGGTTACGTGCCATGCACGTTGATCCTTTCGCGTGGCATCAGACTCTCCTGAAGGGAGACAATAGCACGGAGTTTGCCCGCGTTAGGGCTATACTGCTTCGAGATTGCAGTATCCAGGTGAAGAGGAGCAACATGAAATTTGCAACGGTCATTGAATATGGCAATCGTGACCGCATTGCCGAGGTTCGACCTGTCCACCGGGAGTATCTTTCCGGCCTGAAAGAACAGGGCAAGCTGTTCGCTTCGGGCCCATTCGAGGATGATTCCGGCGCCCTGATTATCTACGAGGCCGAGAGCCTGGAGGAAGCAGAAGGTCTGATCGCCGCCGACCCGTTCAGCAATGCTGGCGTCTTCCAGAACTACACGATCAAGCCCTGGCGACAGGTCTTCTAGAAGGAGCAAAGCATGTCTCAACACGTTGCAGTTGAAAAATACAGGCTCATCATCGACGGACAGGAAGTCGATGCTGCCGAAGGCAAAACCTTCGATACTGTGTCACCGACCAACAACAAGGTGATTGGCAGCGTTGCCAGTGCGTCGATTGAGGATGTTCATCGCGCCGTCGCCGCCGCACGGCGTGCATTTGACGATGGCCGCTGGTCGGGGATGACCCCGGTTGAACGTGCCAACCGGATGCGCAACGTCGCCCGCATTCTCCGCGAACGGGTAGACGAACTCGCCCGTCTGGAGACCCTGAACTGCGGCAAGATTATTGTCGAGTCCCGCGCCGATGTCCTCAACTCGGCCGCCTGCTTCGAGTACTACGCCAATCTCACCGGCCAGATGTGGGGCGAAACCATTCCGATGAACGCCCCGCTGCTCGACTACACCGTGCGCGAACCGGTTGGCGTCTGCGCCCAGATCATCCCGTGGAACTTCCCGATGCTGATGGCCGCCTGGAAGCTCGGACCAGCCCTTGCCGCCGGCAACACCGTCATTCTCAAGCCTGCCAGCAACACGCCGATTACTGCGGTTGTCCTCGGCCAGATCTGCCTTGAGGCCGGCATTCCCGATGGCGTCGTCAACATCCTGACCGGCCCTGGTTCGCTCGTCGGCCCGGCCCTGTGCGAACATCCGGACGTCGACAAGGTCGCCTTCACCGGTGAAACCGAAACCGGCCGCGACATCATCCGCGCTTCCGCCGGCACCATCAAGAAGGTATCGCTGGAACTGGGTGGCAAGAGCCCAAACATCGTCTTCCCGGATGCCAATATCGATGAGGCCGTTGCCGGTTCGCTGTTCGCGGTCTTCACCAATGCCGGTCAGCGCTGTACTGCCCGTACCCGACTCTTCCTGCACGAATCCATCCAGGACCAGTTCATGAGCGATTTCGTCGCGCGCACGGCCAAGATCCGGATTGGCGACCCGCTGGACTGGAACACCCAGATGGGACCAGTGATTTCGCCGAATCAGTGCGACCGCGTCCTGAGCTATGTCCAGATGGCCAAGGAAGGCGGAGCAGATCTCGCCCACGGTGGCCGCCGAGTCACCGAAGAGGGACTTGCCGACGGCAACTTCGTCGAGCCAACCGTCTTCAACAACGTCTCCAACGACATGACCATTGCCCAGGAAGAGGTCTTCGGCCCGATTCTGGCGGTTATCCCGTTCAAGGATGACGAGGAAGTCGCCCGGATGGCCAACGATACGATCTACGGTCTGGCAGCGACGATCTGGACCAACGATGTCAAGCGGGCCCACCGGCTCGCTGCCCGGATTCGCGCCGGCAACGTGTCGATCAACTATCCGACGGTCAATCCCCCGGAAGCTCCGTTCGGCGGCTACAAGCAGTCCGGCATCGGCCGTGAGCTGTCGAAGCACGCGCTTGAGCTGTACACCCAGGTGAAGAACGTGGTCGTCAACCTCGACGAGAAACCGTTCGACTGGTACGGCAACTGGCCCGCCGATCCACGCAAGTAGGTTCACACTCCGGGCTATCCTGCTGCATACAGGGTAGCCCGGCCCTCACTCCAGCCTCAAATTCTGCACAACACTTCCCGGCACCGCTTGCGACAGCGCTGCCAGTTTCGTCGTGCCTTCCATGCCCCTGATCGACCCAAGAGGACGCAACACACCTTCAGGCCGTTGTCTGGGCAAACAGCCTGTTGACAGTCTGAATAGCCGTTGCTAGCATTTTATAGAGTAACCACCCTGTTTATCTGATAAACAGCAAGAGCCTGTAGAATTGATTGAGAGTCGGAATGGCGGACGAGCCGGATCAAAACGCACCACAATACCGGGTGCAGAGCGCCTTTGACGCACTGCGCCTCCTCGAGGTCATTGTGGATGCCCAGACACCTCTGAATGCTTCGGAAATCTCCACGCTGATTGGTCAGCATCGAAATCGCGTCTTCCGGTTGTTACGAACCCTCGAGGAAGCCGGATACGTGAGCCAGGACGAAGTCAGCCGGGCCTACCGCCCCACCCTGAAACTGATTGCTCTCGGAAATGCAGTGGCTCGCAACACCGGGATTGAATCAATTGTCCTGCCGATCATGGAACGGGTTCAGCGCAACACCAACGAGACGGTCTACCTCGCACGCCGTGAAGGAGACTACGCAGTTGCCGTCGTCAATCTGGAAAGCAACCGTGCGAATCGCATTTCGGCCCCGCCGGGTCGCCGGTGGCCGCTCGGCATCGGGGCAGCCGGGCAGGCATTGCTTCTTACCCTGCCGGACGTAGAGGACTACCTCCTGCGTCATGAGGAAATGCGGGCAGACTACGAACGCGCTCGCGAACAGTTCGACATGGATCAGGTCACCTTTGTGGATGGCCGTGTCAATGTCGGTGTCGACGAGGGCGTTATCGCCATCGCCGCGCCGATCAAGGTCGCCGGACAGGATGGCCCACTTGCCATCGCCCTTGCCTGGCCTACAGGCCGGGTGACCGCACGTTATGAACAGTTCCGCCACGAGATTCTCATCGCCGCCGCCGAGATCGAACGGGAGTTCGCCGGCACATCATTTCACACCTCGACACGGACGCTTGTCTCTGCATTAAGCCGGAACTGATTGAACTGATTGATTGGAGGAAGCCAGGCAGAGGTTCATTCAGCTCAGCTGCACATTTTCCGGAGAATACCGCACACCGGAGGCGGACCATTTCACTCGATCTCTTGAGGAGGTACCGGGATGCACCCAGGACTGCAGAAGCTTGCAGATCTATTCAAGGAAGGCCAGATTACCCGTCGTGAACTGGCTTTTCGCGCCAGCGGGATTGTAGGCGGTCTCGCGCTCACCAGCTTCCTTGCTGCATGTGGCGCCAGCGATGAAAACGCACCTACCCCGACACCAACCCAGCCAGCCGCTACCGGTGGTGATGCAACCGCCACCACCGAACCGGACGGCGACGACGATGCCGAACCGACCGAAGAAGGCGGCGCAGAGGAACCCGTCGAGGGCAAGCCGGGCGGCACATTCAACTTCGCCATCATTGCCGATCCGGTGCTGAACCCGCTGATCTCATCCGGTGTTCAATCGGTCATGGTCAACAAGGTCCTGTTCAACTGCCTCACCCGGCCGGAACCGGGCACGCTCCTGCCAATCCCGGACCTGGCTGTCAGCTGGGAACCGAACGACGACCTGACCGAATGGACCTTCGTCCTTCGCGAGGGTGTCACGTGGCACGACGGCGAACCCTTCACCGCCGACGATGTTGTCTTCACCTACGAAACCCGCATGACCGGCGACGGTCTGGCCGCAGCCTACAAGGAACTGGAAGAAGTCCGGAAGGACGACGACTATACCGTCACCTTTGTGCTGAACGCGCCAATGGCACAGTTCCCGGTGCTGATGAGCTACAACCAGTTCATCGTTCCGAAGCACGCCCTTGAGGGCAAGGACATCCTGAACTACACCGAGTTCTCGAAGGAAAAGCCGATCGGCACCGGCCCCTACAAGATCGAGGAGTTCAACGCTGGCAACTACGTCTCCACGGTCAAGAACCCGGACTTCTACTTTGGTGAACCGCTGATTGATCGCTTCGTCTTCAAGGTGCTGCCGGACGTCAACAGCCAGGTTGCCCAGTTGCGCACCGGCGAGCTTTCGTTTGCCACGATCGAACCGGTGAACGTCGAGACCGTCGAGAGCGCCGCCAACCTGATCGTCGACCCGATTGACTATGTGAACCATTACTACTGCGCGTTCCAGGTTACCCGGCCGTTGTTCTCCGATCCCGTTGTCCGCAAGGGTCTCGCCTACGCAATCGACCGGCAGGCAATTGTCGATGCCGTCACTCTTGGCTATGGCGTGGTCGCCACCAGCACCATTCCGAACGCCCTTGGCTGGGCCTACAACGACCAACTGGAACCGATTCCGCACGACATCGAAAAGTGTCACGAGATCCTGGCGGAGTCCGGCTGGGAACTGAACAGCGATGGCAAGCTCGAAAAGGATGGGGAACTCCTGGCGTTTACCCTCTCGGTTGACATCGGCAACCCGGCCCGTGAACAGACGGCAACCATTCTCCAGCAGATGTTCAACGACGCCGGCTGCGACGTTGAACTGGAGATGATGGACTGGGGCTCCTTCTCGCAGCAGCGCTGGCTGGGTGAGGATTACGACGCGATGCACATGTGGTGGATCACCGCGCCGGATCCGGATCAGCTCGAGTACTACGGCTGCGACGGTGACAACAACCACCCGAACTTCTGCAACGAGGAGATCACCGACATTCTCCAGCAAGCTCGCCGCACTGCCGACATGGAAGAACGGCGCCAGCTCTACTTCCAGTACCAGGAGCTGACGATGGAGGACCCGCCGGTATCCGTGCTCTACTACCCGAAGGAGATCCGGGTCTATCCGGACCACCTGCGTGGTGTGCCGAACATCGGTATCCGGGACGCATTCATCTACTCCTACCAGATGTGGTTCGACTCCTAGGCATCATCTGCTGACAGGAGCCGGAGAGCCGGCTCCTGTCGTTTCCGCCCGGAGGAAGCATGGGTGCATACGTCCTGCAACGGTTAATTCAATCCGCCATTGTCCTGCTGATCATTTCAGTGGTGACCTTCGCGCTGGTGAAAGCTGCCCCGGGTGGCCCCGGTATCCTGATGGACCCGAATCTGACTGCGCAGGACCGGGAACAGATGGCTCGTGGCCTCGGGCTGGATGATCCTGTGCCGGTCCAGTATCTGAAGTGGATCAGCAACGCCGTTCGCGGCGACTTCGGAACATCCCTGAACCAGAAGCGCCCGGTGAGCGAAATGATCATCGAACGCCTGCCGGCAACCTTTGAACTTGCCGCTGCCGGCATGATCCTCTCGGTCGTCATCGGTATCCCGCTGGGGCTCATTGCAGCACAACGGGCGAACTCGATCTGGGACCGGATGATCGTGCTGTTCGGAACGCTGGGCATTGCCATTCCAGGCTTCTGGTTTGCGATCCTGCTGATCATCGTGTTCTCGGTTAACCTCGGCTGGCTGCCTTCGTCAGGCAGGATGACGATTGGTGATGGCAGCTTTACCGACCGGCTGTCCCACCTGGTGCTGCCGGCCATCGTGATTGCCCTCTACTCGCTGGCTCAGCTCACCTACTTCACCCGCTCGAGCATGCTCGAAGTCCTCCGGGCGGACTACATCCGCACCGCCCGCACCAAGGGACTCACCGAGCGGGTCATCATGACCCGCCATGCGCTGCGCAACAGCCTCATCCCGGTGGTAACGATGCTTGGCCTGATGATTCCCCGCCTGGTCGGCGGCGCAGTCATCACCGAAACAGTCTTCGGTTGGCCGGGCATGGGACGGCTCGCGGCGGACGCGGCATTCCAGCGCGATTACCCGATGATCATGGGTATTACGATCGTTGTGTCGGTCATGGTGATCCTCAGCAACCTGCTGACCGACCTGGCCTATTCGTTCATCGACCCGCGCATCAAACTGAGGGGGTAGCAAATCTATGGAAGCAAAAACAGCAACCCCTGAGGCGAAGCAAGGGGTCTCCAACTACCTGATCCGGGAACCGGAGCACCGTTCGGGGCTTGCAGACTTCTGGTTGCGGTTCAAGCGCAACCGGCTGGCTGTCATCGCAGCCGTAATCCTGATCATCATCCACGTGCTCGCGTTTGCGGCACCGATCGTTGCGCCGTTCACCCCGGAACGGATCGACCTGAACAACCGGTTGGTGACGATGAACGGCACCTACTGGTTGGGGACAGATGAAAACGGCCGCGACATCTTCAGTCGCCTGCTCTTCGGTGGCCGGGTCTCCCTGATCGTCGGTCTTGCAGCAGTGGCCATCTCGGTGATTGTTGGGACACCGCTTGGCGCGATATCCGGCTACGCCGGTGGCTGGGTGGACGCGGTGGTCATGCGTATTACCGACGCATTTCTGGCCATCCCGACGTTCTTCCTGCTGTTGACCGTGCTGACCCTCTTCGGCACGTCGTTGACCAACATCGTACTGGTGATCGGTTTCACCAGCTGGATGGCCGTTGCACGGGTTGTCAGAGGTGAGGTGCTGAAGACCAGGAACGAGGAGTTCGTGACGGCCGCCCGCGTCAGCGGAGCCAGCCCGAACCGCATCGTTGCCCGGCACGTGCTGCCACAGGCCATCCCCTCGATCATTGTCTCGGCGACGCTCGGTGTTGCATTCGCCATTCTGACCGAGAGTTCTCTCTCATTCCTGGGTCTTGGCGTGCAGGCACCGCTTCCAAGCTGGGGCAACATGCTCTCGGCCAGCCAGTATTACGTCTGGAGTGCTCCACGGCTCGCAGTGTATCCCGGTGTGCTGATCGTGATCACCGTGCTGGCCTACAACGTGCTCGGCAACGCCCTGCGCGACACGCTCGATCCACGACTCCGTGGACGCTAGTTCCGGAAACGAACGGGAGACGAAAGCATGACCTTTACCCGGCCTGAGTGGCCAAACGGGGCCACCTGTGCGGTGACGTTGACCTTCGACAACTTCGGCGAATCGTTTGACCTGCTGCGCTACGGCCATGCCGGCGGCGCGAATGCCGATGGCGTGTATGCACCACGACGCGGTGTCGAGCGAGTCCTTGACCTTCTTTCGAGGAAGAACATTCCCGGCACGTTCTATCTGGAAGGCTGGAACGTTGCGAAGTATCCGGATCTGGCACGGGAAATCGTTGCCAGGGGCAACGAGGTTGCCGCTCACGGCTGGATGCACGAACCGTGGAGCCAGCTCGAACCGGACGTCGAGGAAGACCTGATCAAGCGCACCACCGAGACCATCGCCGAGGTGATCGGCGAGCGGCCAAAAGGCTGGCGCTCTCCATCCGGACTCACGACAGAAAAGACCCTGTCACTGCTGGACGCAGCAGGCTACTTCTACGATTCATCAATGGGCGACGACGATATCCCCTACATCCTGGCGACCGGCGAGGGCGACCGGGAGATCATCGAACTCCCGTGGTCCTGGCCGCTGGATGATGCGGTCTATTTCGCTCATCCCGGCTCCATCCGCCGGCCAAATGATGTGATCGACATGTGGATCGAGGAGTTCGACGCTGCCTGTGAACTCACCGGTACGCTGATGATCGTCTGCCATCCGCGCTACATCGGCCGGCCATCCCGGATTCTGGCGTTGGAGCGGTTGATCGATTACATCCAGCAGCGCGAGGATGTCTGGTTCGCACGCTGCGATGAGGTTGCCGCCGTTGTCCAGAAGGCTGACTGGGCCCCACACCATGCGGCGCCGGCTGTTCGTCAGGAAACCGACTGAGAGGAATCCCTATGCGTTTCGGAATAGTCCTGCCCACCTATCCGGCCGGAGCAACGGTCGACGGCGTGGTGAAGGTGGCGCAAGCTGCCGAAAAACTTGGCTTCTGCTCGGCCTGGACGACCGACCATGTCATCCTGCCGGTCGAGCAGGCTGGCCCGTACCGGGAAATCTTTGAGCCGCTGATGACTGTCGCCTATCTTGCGGCGGTCACGTCAACTGTGACGCTCGGGATCTCGGTCATTGTGGTGCCCCAACGCAACGGGATCGTCCTGGCCAAGGAGATCGCGACCCTGGACCATCTGTGCAAGGGCCGGCTTATCGTCGGTGTCGGAGCAGGCTGGAACCAGGACGAGTTCAACATGCTCGAAACCGGTCACCGCTTCCATCATCGCGGCGCCCACCTCAACGAAACACTGCGCCTCTGGGAACACCTCTGGACCACGCCCGAGCAGCCTTTCTCCGGTACGTATTACGACCTGCCGGAAGTGGCCTTTGGCCCATTGCCCTACACCGAGGGCGGGCCGCAGATCTGGGTTGGTGGCCCTTCGGAAGGAGCGCGGCGACGAGCCGGCAAATTTGGAACCGCCTGGCATCCGGTGGGAATCAGCGCTGCCGACCTGGCAGAGAAATCTGAACTGGTGCTGCGTGCTGCCGAAGAGGCCGGCAGACCGGCACCGGAACTCGCTCCGCGGTTGCCGATGCATATCGGTTCCGGAGCAACCGGGCAAATGACGGCCGGCAGGGCCACAGTGCTCCAGGCAGAACCGGACGAAATGATCGAACGGCTGAAGGAGTATGAACAGGCGGGCGCCTCGGAGATTGTTTGCCTGTTTGGTTCACCCGATGGCGACGCGGTCATCGAGCAGATGCAAATCCTCAGCGAACAGGTGATGCCGTCCTTCGCCTGAGAAACGACAGCTTGACAGGCAGGAACCGGGTTCCTGCCGGCACAATGAGAAGACTGGAAACGATGTCGATCAAAGACAACGTATCTCTCGAGGAACTGACAAAACACATCAATACCATCGCCACATGGGTCCGTCTTTCCGGGACGGAAGATGAGGCGAAAGCATTCGATTATGTCCAGGAAACATTGGAGAAGTTCGGGTTCACGACCAACCGCTACCTGAGTGATGCGCTGATCGGATACCCGGGGCCGGCCTCCCTGACGATTGCCGGAGACGACTCGGTGAGCTTTACGCCCAATGGCTACGCTCTCAGCCCCCGCACCGGGGATGAGGGAGTGACTGGCGAACTGATCTTTGTCGGAGACGGCACGCCGGCAGACCTGCAGGGAGTTGACCTGCAAGGCAAGATCATCGTCAGCGAGGGACTGGCAAATCCCGGCAAGTCACTGGCGGTGCAGAATACCGGCGCCATCGGGCACATCCACATTGACGGTCCGCTGGTTCGCGACATGTGCATCTCGCCCGTCTGGGGTGTCCCGACGCCGGAGACGGCCCACCTGCTTCCCGACATCCCCGCTGTAGGCATCAACGAGGAAGAGGGCAAGGTCCTCAAGGAGAAGATGAAGGCCGGGACGGTCGTCGCAACTCTCGTTACCCAGCCGTTCCTGGAGTGGGGCAAACTGCCAACACTGATTGCCGACCTGCCGGGCAACGAGGAAGACACCTACGTACTCTTCAGCGGCCACATCGACTCCTGGTACTACGGCGCAATGGATAACGGTTCGGCAAACGCTACCCAGATCGAGATCGGCCGCCTGCTGGCAGAAAACCGCGACTGGCTGCGGCGGGGCCTGCGCCTGGCGTTCTGGTCCGGCCACTCTCATGCCCGCTACGCCGGGTCTGCCTGGTATGCCGATGAGTTCTGGACAGACCTTCATCGCCGCTGTGTCTGCCACGTTAATGTCGACTCCGTTGGCGGTCTCAACGCGACCGTCCTGGAAGATATCCCGACGATGGCCGAGACGCACGGCTTTGGTGCGGAACTGCTGCGCGACCTTGCCGGCGTCGAACTCCCGTACAATCGGATGGGGCGGTTCAGCGACCAGTCATTCTGGGGGCACGGTATCCCGGCCCTCTTTGCAACGTTCTCTGCCCAGGAGACGGAGCGATCCGACGGTGAGGGCCCGCGAGGTGGCGGTCTTGGCTGGTGGTGGCACACGCCGCAGGACACTCCGGACAAGATCGATCCGGAAAACCTGTTGCGAGATGCCCGCATTTACGCCGAGGCGCTGTGGCGGCTTTGTACTGATGAGCGGTTGCCGTTTGACCAGAAGCCGGTCGCCCGTGAACTGCTTACCGCCCTCGAGCTCTATCAGGATCAGGCGGGAGACCACCTTGACCTCTCCAGCGTGATCGATGCCGCCAATCAACTTGTCTCCATGCTGGAGCGTCTGAATCTTGGTGCCCTTCCGGCGGAAGCAGCCAACGCCTTCACCATGGAAATGAGCAGGATTCTCCTGCCCGTGAATTACACGGCGAAGGGCCCGTTCGAGCACGACCTGGCGGTCCGCTCGCTGGCACTGCCGGGTCTCTACGACGTCCGCAAACTGGCCACGCTCGACCCGGCCACTTCGGATTATCACTTCCTGCGAACCCGGCTGGCACGCGAGCGCAACCGCATTGAGCACGCACTCCTGACAGCGCTGGACAAGGTGCAGGAACTGGCTGGCTAGCCAACAGATTCGGCTGTCGCCTACGACGGGACTTCGACTGTAAGCCCGTCGTAGGCGATGGACACATGTTGAGGCAGTCGCTCGCTGGTCTCGGCGTGACCCAGTTCGTGGGAGAGATGCACCAGGTAAGCCTGCTTCGGCTTTACTTCCTCAATGACCTCAAGCGCCTGGGGAAGCGAGAGATGGACCGGGTGCGGTTCATCGCGCAAGGCATTGATCACCAGAATGTCCGCATCCCGCATCACATCCAGGGATTCCGGCGGAATGATTCTGGCGTCCGTCAGATAGACCAGACGGTCAAACCGAAACCCGTGTACCGTCCAGCGCCCGTGCTGTACCGGAAACGGGATCACTTCGATGCCGGCAGCGGTAAACGGCCCATCAAACACATGCACATTCAGGTCCGGCTTACCGCCGAAGAACGGAAATGGTTGCTCAAATGCGTAACCAAACCGGGTGCGGAGTGAAGTCGCCGTCGTCTGGTCACAATAGACGTCCAGCTTTGCCTGGTTGATCTTGTTGAAACTCCGCAGGTCGTCAAAGCCATCCATGTGGTCGGCGTGCGGATGGGTATAAAGCACCGCATCGACACGTCGCACGTCGTTGGCGAGTGCCTGAATCCGCAGTTCCGGCGAAGTGTCGATCAGAAGCGTCTTGCCCTGATGCCGCACGACAGCAGATGTTCGGGTGCGCCGGTCCCGTGGGTCGTCAGATTGGCAGACCGGGCAGTCACATCCGATGACCGGCAGACCGTTGCTCGTACCCGTGCCAAGGAACGTCAGTTTCATACTCTGACGATACGTTTCCGACGACAGAGTTACAAGTCAGATTCCACCTGAGTCACCCTCGTTTCGGTACCAATTGGGCAGATGCCCTGTCGCTCCTGGTGTCTATCATCAGTGCATTGGCCGGATTTTCTCGCAACAGGCCTGCTGCGGGGTGCAAGTCAGGGACACGCATGGACCAAGGCCAGCAGACTGAACGTCCGCACCGGTTGTTCCGGACGGGAACCGACAGTAATGAAGAGGCGGTCGTGCAGACAGATCTGCTCGATCGGCTGATGCTGCTGTCCCGTGGGCTGGCAACCGGTATGCCGTTTGAACGAATGCTCAACGACATCGCAACGACTGCAGCCTCGGTGCTCCAGAGCGAGATCGTCCTGCTGAGGCAGGTTACCGAAGACAACGTCAACTTCATGGTTGCATCGGCTGTCGGGCCGGCACCGCTTTCGACCGGTGGACTGGTCGGGGTCTACAGCCCGGTTTCCGACCGGGCTCGCAATGCATCCCCGGGCGACACCTTCCTGATCAACCTGCTCGACATCAACAGCCATCCGCTGCTGAGTGCCGCCGAAACATGGTCGTTCCAGCAACTCGGGGCGCAACATGCACTGCTGGTACCTCTTTTTTCCGGAGGAGTCCTGACCGGGCGGCTGGATGTCCTGCGCATCCGTAACGTGCCGTTCGATCGCGAAACCGTTGCGGTGGCAAAGCTGCTGGCTGTGTTTGCGGCACAGGCGCTGTATACCCACTCGCTCGAGCACGCCGCCCGCGAGAACCGCGTCTTCCAAACGGTTCTCGGTCTGCACCAGTCCATTGAACATCTTGCCGACCCACGGACGATTCTCCAGGCCGTCGCTGAACTGGTGCTGCGCGAACCGGGCGCCGACCGGTGCTACGCAATGCTCTGGGACGAAAGCCGGCAGGAGTTTGTTCCGACAGCAGTGGCAGGGCTCGAACCGCATATGGTCGACATGCTCAAACTGGTGTCGCTCTCGCCACAGGTGGCACCGGCATTTGACCAGGTAATGCATTCAAACCGACCGCTGGTTGTTGCTGATGCTACCCGTTCCACGCTCTTGCCGCAGTCACTGGTCCGGGCGCTTGGTATCCATGCGGCGATGATCGTGCCGCTCCGTGGACGTCACCGCCAGACGATCGGCTTCCTGTTGGTCGACCGGAGCGAACCCGGCGTTCAGTTCACCGAACATCAGGTCTCGGTGCTTTCCGGCATGGCCAGGCACCTTGCGGCAATGATCGAGAACGCCATGCTCTATGAAGAGGCGATTACGTCATCGGCGACGTTGAGCGTCGTCAACGAGATCGGCATTCAACTGGCCATGCTCACCGATGAATCAAGCCTGTTTCGCCAGTTGCACTTCCAGGTCGGTTCGGCCATCGACGCTTCCTATTTCGCGCTGGCACTGCTCAATGAGGACCGCTCGAAACTGGAAGTCTGGGAAGCAGACGACCAGATCATCAGCATCCGTCCGGAACACATCAACCTGAACGGCGACCTGCTGTCCACCGCGATCAGGACCGGACGGCCGACGCTGACCGGGGCACGCTCAGGAGATACCGGCAGGCTGCCTGACGGTATCGGCCCGAAAGAGAATTACCATTCCCGAATAACGGTGCCTATCACGGTCGGCCGCAACGTCATCGGGGCCATGAGCGTCCATTCCCCGTACCGGCACGCCTATGGTCCTCAGGACCTCGAGTTACTCTCGGCAATCGCCTTGCACACCGGGGTAGCCATCGAGAATGCTCGCCTGTATCAACTCACCCAGGCCAGGGATGACCGGCGGGGCGTGGTGTTGAACGCGGTCATGCACCGCTATGAACTGGAACGCAAGGAACTGGTCGACGACCTGCACGAAGACACTCTGCAGACACTTGCAGCCTGTCTCTTGCAACTCGATCATGCCCAGGCTGCGGCCCGGAATGAGGAACCAGACGGAGATGTCGCTGCCGGGCTGGAACATGTCCGTGCTGCACTCTCCGGCAGCATCGATCGGCTCAGAACCCGCATCTTCAAACTGCGCCCAGCCACGCTGGATGTCCTCGGACTCGAACCGGCGCTTCGGGAATATGTGCGCAGTCTGGCAGGTGAGCAGACCGGTGCCATCTCCCTGGAAACCCGTTTGACCGGCAGACTCGCGCCGGAAAGCGAAACCGCCATTTACCGGATCTTCCAGGAAGCACTTGGCCATGTCCGGCTGACGAACGGCATTGCACCGGTAACAGTCCGGATCGACGGCGCAGAAGGAGAAGTCACCATCCGGGTGCAGTTGACCGGAACACCGGATGCTCCCGCAGAGCGAACCGGCGACGTCGGGCTGATGGCACTGATCGAGCGGGTGGAACTCGCCGGCGGGGCACTGGAGATCGACCAGGAGGATCCTGGTGGTCTCTCGATGCTGATCACTGTTCCGGTAACCGGAACCCCCGACCAGACCAACGGACGGGAAACCAACGAGGATAGCGCGTATGTCGAGACCACCGACGAATAGCATCAGGTTGCCGGCAGGCGTGGATGCCGGCCAGCACGAGCGTGCCCTCGACACGCCACTGGCCACCTTCCCGTTCGATTTGCAGGCACGGCTGACTGATGCAACCACGGTGCAGGAGGTCTACGAGACCGGCGTCGGTGTACTGGCACGCGTGCCTGGCACAGTTGCCATCCACATTTTCCAGAGAAACGACCGCGGGGAATTGGTGCTGGTCCATGCCTGGAAATCCCCGTTGGCAGGTGATTCCTCAGCTACTCCCGGTGAGCTAAGCAAGGCAGTCCACCAACGCTGGATCGCTGCACATCGCTTGAACCGCAGCCCGCTGGAGTTCGTCCGGCCGTTCTATCTTGAAGCGCACCCGCGCTGGCTCGTGGTGCCGATGATGGTGACCGGTGAACTGATCGGAGCGATAGCGGTGGAACGCCGCGAAGGTGAGACTTTTCAGTACGCCCCGGAGGATGTGGTCGCCCTGTCAGCAACAGCCGCCGGCATTTCCTGGGGCCTGCAATCGATCTTCATGCGAGAGCGGACCGACCTGCTGCGCAATGCCGAGGTCCGGGCTGAAATTGCCAACCGTGAGCGCCGGGAGATCGGCCGCGAATTGCATGACAACGTCGTCCAGAACCTCGCCTATCTCGGCATGAAGATGGAAATCATCGAGCGCTACGTCTCGACCAACCCGGCTATTGCCACCAACGAACTGCAGGCAGCGCGTTCACTCCTGAACCGGTCGATAGACGAGATAAGGCGCACCATTGGAGGGCTTCGCAAACCGGCCAGCCACGCCCGGGGCATTACCGGTCAGTTGCGGATGCTCGCTTCGGCGATCGCCATCGACGATTCCGAACTGGAGATGGACCTCAAGCAAATCTCCGGTGTTACCCTCATGCCGGAGATCGAACGTGCCATGGTCGGGATCGTCCGCGAGGCGCTCCAGAACGTCCGCAAACATGCCCGGGCAAACTCGGTGCGGCTCGAAGTCAACCGCACAGACAACCAGTTGAAGGTGCTGATTCACGACGACGGTGTAGGCTTTGAGGGTGACGCGCCGCCTGAAATCCCGGACCATTTTGGCATCGCGCAAATGCGCGAACTCGCCGAAGATCTGGGAGGAACGCTGTCGATCCATTCCCGTGCCGGCAACGGCACCACGATCGAGGCATCGCTTCCGCTGGCTGTATCGGCCGGTTTTGGAAGCACACTGATACCGGAAATGGACTTCCCGGAACACAATAGCGCGGCGGAATACCTGACCGCGAATGGCAGCCCAAGGGAGAAGGAACGAACGCATGTCAACACCCACATCTGATCCGGCCAGTGCCATCGAACAGACAACCGGAGCGCTTCGTGTTGTGATTGCCGACGACCACGACCTGTTCCGCGAAGGACTGCGTCAACTGCTCGAAGGCATCGACGACATCGAAGTGGTGGGCGAAGCCAGCACCGGTCACCAGGCAGTGAAACTGGTGAAGGAACACATGCCCGATGTGGTGTTGATGGATATCAGCATGCCCGAAATGGATGGTATCCAGGCCACCGAATACATTGTCCAGCGTTACCCCGAAACCCAGGTGGTGGTGTTGACGATGTATACCGACGACGAGTACGCCATCCATGCGATCCGTGCCGGGGCGAAGGGGTATCTTCTGAAGAACACCCGCTCGAGCGATGTCGTCCGGGCGATCCGCCTGGCGGCAGCCGGCGGCTCAACGATTGATCCAACGCTTGGGCCAGTGTTGATGCGGGAGTTCCAGCGCCTGTTGAACTCCACTCCCGGCAGCACCCAGCAGCAATTGACCGACCGCGAACTCCAGTTTCTCGAACTGCTGGCCCGCGGCCGCAACAATCGTCAGATTGCCGCCGAGATGGAACTGGCGGAAAGCACGGTCAAGAACAATCTCAGCGTGCTCTTCCAGAAGATCGGGGTTCGCGACCGGACCCAGGCAGTGCTCTACGCATTTTCCAACGGGCTGGTGACACCGCCGTCGGAGCACAATCGCCTTTAGATGGCGCTATTCCAGCCGTCCGGCCTTAACGACATACTGCATCAACGGGCGCTCTCGTCCGATCGTGGTTGCCAGACCGTGTCCGGGATAGACCGTCACCTCGTCCGGGAGTTCCAGAAGCTTCGCCATTGTACGCAGCGTTTCTTCCTCGCTGGCTCCCCGGATATCAATCCGGCCCCAGCCATTCGGGAAGAGCGTATCCCCGCCAAAGAGTGATGCGCTTGGTGCGTGGTAAAGCGACACCTGTCCGGGGCAATGTCCCGGGGTGTGCATTACCTTGAACTCAACCTTGCCGAAAGCAATGGTGTCTCCGTCAATCAGTTCTCGATCCGGAGAAGCCGGCGGGAACCCCCAGTCGCCGGGGTTTTCGAGCATCGGGGTATCCAGTTCGTGAATCAACACCGGGATGTTGTAACGCTCACGGACCGGCTTGACATCTCCGATGTGGTCCCAGTGACCGTGAGTAATGACAAGCGCCACCGGACTGGCATTCCGTTCGCTGACTTCCCGGGCGATCAACGCATCGCTTTCCGGCGGTGCATCGACAATCACCGCTTCGGACGTCTCCGGGTCGATAACAATAAAGCTGTTCGTCGCCAGCGGCCCGGCAATCACACGCACAATTTCAAGCATCCCGGAACTCCTGCACCAACACTCTGCAACTCGCCGATCTTCTGGACAATATCATACGCAGCCTTCCGGCAACGCCGTTGATGCGTGTTCCGGCAAACGAACCGGCGGCCACCTGATTGCAGGTGGCCGCCGGTATTCGTGAAGGGATGGATGAAGAGCGCTTATTCGAGTGAGTTGGCGATGTCCATCAGTGCGTTGCCATCGACCGAGCCGGCAACGATATAGAGCGTGCCATTGTCGTTCCACATGACGATCGAGATTTCGCCCTCCAGGTGAGCATCCTGGCCCCAGTTTGAAGCGTCGAACTCATCTGCTTCGATCAACAGGCCCGGTTGGCCATCGACGGTCACGTCGCTGGTTTCCGCACCTTCCGGCACCGGCACGATCAGCGTTGACTCCCAATTCTCGACTGCCTTCAACTGAGAGACAAACTCCTTCGGAAGTCCCGGTAGCGACAGGAAGTCGTTGCGGGCGGCGTCCATGTCGAGACCTTCCGGCGTGGTCAGCACCGGGCTTGCCATCTGGATAATCATCAGGTGCTGGTCGTTCTCACCTTCATAGTAGGTTCCCAGCGCCGTCGGAATATCAATCGTCCCGGTCAGTTCCGGCACGACATCTGCTGCCGGAATCGAATTGAACCGGTATCCCAGTTCATCCAGAATAGCGTGTAACGAAGCGGTGTTGACGGTTACGCGAATCCAGTTATCTTCCGACACCAGGTAACGCGGAGCCTTGTCGAACTGCGCCGGCAGGTCTGCCGGACTACGGAACTCACCAAAGGCAGCGGCTGCGGCCTCGGCCGAGTCGTATTCCCGGGCACCGGCAAAACCGGAATCCATGTCAAACGAGGTCTCAACCTCGGCCAGGTTCTCTACTGCACCTGCGATGACTTCCAGGTCAGAACTGAATGCGCGCAGTACCAGTTCGGTGCCGAACTCCTGGAACTCTTCGGGCTTGATCGTAATGGCCTGGAACTGCTCCACTTCAAAGCGGTTGAACAGATTATCGGCCAGCGACCGCATCGGGGTCAGCGCAAATGTTGCGGTCAGGATGACCAGTGCTGCCATTGCTACAGCACCACGTGCAACACGGGTATTCCACAATGAACTCATCAGGGATTCTCCTCGGGGTGGGTTTGCGACTCCATCGACAGAAATGCGACGATGCATCTTCTGATAGGCGAGCCGGGCGTTGGGTGACACATCATTGGGCTCCAACAACCCCAGCTTCTGGTCCGCGAACGTTGCGTCCCTGCCTAATACTTCGAGTCGTTCCCGACAACGCTCGCACGACGTCAGGTGACTCGCGATCTCCGGGAAGCGACCGACGCCGGTGTCGACCGCCAGGCGGAGCAATCCATCTTCCGGACAGGACCGGTTTGTGCTTAGGTGTCGGACCTTCATGCCCGAACCTCACCTTCAAGCTCTCGCCGCAAGGCCCGTTCACCACGGGCCAGCGTTGTGCCCACTGCAGTCTCTTTCATCTCAAGAATGGCTGCGATCTCGCGATACTGGAATCCGTGCGATCGCAATACCAGTGCATTCCGCTGCTTCTCGGGCAGTCGGGCAAGTGCTTTCCTGACAACCTGGATCTCGCTTGCCTGCATAACCAGGTCGGCCGGATTGGTACCGGATATCCGTTCGCCGCGTTGCAATACGGAGAATCTGTCCAGCCAACTTCGTCGACGCTTGCGCGAACGAGTGGCGTTGAACGCCGCGTTCAAGGTTGTCCGGTATAACCAGCCACCCAGCGCGCCGTCTCCGGTTTGTGCTACCGGACGCTGGTGCAACTTCATGAACACATCCAGGGTCAGTTCCTCGGCATCTTCCGGTGAACCGAGGACCCGCAACGCAACGGCATACACCTTTGGATAGTAGCGATTGAATATTTCTTCGAAAGCCAGTGCATCACCCTGACGAATTGCAGCAAGCAACGCGTCGTCAGCCCGTGTAGTGGGTTGTGATGTCACGGCCGCAGCATTCATCACTGAACGAGGTCCTTCAAACACTCTCGGTACCATCTATTTCTAACAACACCGCCCGGTTGGAAAATGTGACACCTGAAACCGGAAAGCGTGAAAACCCGGCTGTTTTGCCCGGTTGGTCAGGCAATCGGAGCCACTGACTGAGAGCGAAGTTCGTCGTCTAGTAGGTGTATTCGATCAGCAGGTCGGGCTTGAGGATAACGATTTCGTCGCGATACATCTCGATGGCACCGAGCGATTCAAAGCTCTTGAGCGCCTTGTTGATGCTCACCCGGGTAGTACCCAGTTCCGAGGCGAGGTCGCGTTGGCTGAGGTCAAATGGCACGACAATACCGTTGTCACCACGCTGCCCCCGTGCTGCCGCCCGCGCTAGCAGCCACTTGGCTACCCGCCCGGGTACATCCAGCGAAAGGACATCCGCCAGACGTTCATTGGTTGAGCGCACCATGCCGGCCACAGCGTGAAGCACGGCTTTTGCAACCTGCGGGTCCTGCTCGATCAGGGTCATGAACGCCTGCCGGGGGACGATGCGAATGATGACCGGTGTCTGGGCGGTAATTGTTGCCGAGCGGGGAGCACCGTCAATCAGGGCGAGTTCACCAAACGATGCCGGCGCATCAACAACTGCCAGCACCACCTCCTGGCCGGATGGTGTGTAACGGCTGATCCGCACCTGACCGGATTCCAGCACCAGCAGGCTCTCGCCCGGGTCACCTTCAGAGGTCAGCACCTGCCCTTCCGGGAAGCTCCGCAAGCGAGTTTGCGGCAGGAGATGATCGAGAGCTTCGCGCGAGACTCCGGCAAAAATCGGCACACTGGCCAGCATGTCATGAATAGCGTCATCCTGCTGCATCTGCATGCCCCCTCCGCAGATGATGCCGAACCGGCTTGCCCTCTGGCATAACTGGGGGCATAGTAGCAAGTCGAGCGTTCTCTGACGACCCGAGAGAGACAAACCCTGATGCCAACCCCGACACATAGTGAACTTGGCGACCCGATAGAAGAAGTCATTGCCTTCATGGAGCCGTATATCGCCCCGATCATCGAACGGATCAATGTCGACGAGTTCACCACCGTCGAGTTCATCGAGGCGCTGAACATGGACCCGGAAACATCCGCCATCTACCAGCAGGCAATCCTGCGCTGGCACGAGAATGATGAGCAGGCGGCCAAACTCGTCATCCATGGCCAGGTCATCCCGCAACTGCTACGGCGTTCCGGCCTGGTGGAGTGGTCCGGCTACGCTTATGGATACGATGACCCGTACGGCGTCCCGGCATGGTGGAAGAAGACCAATCCCTGAACCGGAACGACGTGACCAAAACAGATCTCACCTGATTCTTGTTCATGTCGGGATCACCGAAGCACACACGGTGCCGGTACGCCCGGGATAGTTCCGGTACAATGGACCGGAAGCCTTTACCCGGAAGTTCCGAACGGGATCCCCTGAACCCGGAACTCGTTGAGAGCGGATCTCCAGGTGGAATCAACCAGAATCGAACACTCCGGAAGCCCTCGCAAAGGCAACCAGACAACAGGGGCGTCTCGCCACGACCAATTGCGTCGCATGGCCCGCCTCACCCAGGCCGGTGCAATTGCCACGGTCGCGGTACTCCTCGCTATCGTCATTGGATTCCAGATCGCCTCGGCCGGCAAGGTACGCAGTGGCGTTACCGCGTTCGGCGTTGACATCGGCGGCATGGATCGTGACGAGGCACGGATTGCCCTCGAAGAGGCACGAGACAAACGGGCCGGCAGTTCGTTGTGGCTCATTGATAACAATGATGGCTGGGAACTCACCCAGAGCGACCTCGGCCTGACCATGGATATTGAGGGCGCACTCGATGATGCCTTCGAGGTCGGTCGCGAAGGGTTTGGTATTTCCCGTCTGGCGGTCGTCTGGCAATTCAAGGGCCAGACGCAGGTTGCTTCAGACCGCATTGCGATTCGAGGCAGCACACTCCAGTCGCGGATCGAACAGGTTGCCGATTCAATCAACCAACCGGTAATCCACCCTGAACTGACGATCCACTCAACCGGCGAATACACCTACCGCAACCATCAGGTCGGGCGGGATGTCAACATTGCCGCAACCAGCGATAACATCATCCGGGCGTTGGCAACCGGCGCACAGGCGGCCACCATTGCCGTGGACGAGACCCAGCCCAACGCCTACGACGAGAACTACGCCCATGCCCTCAACCAGTTGAACAACATCCTCGATGAGCCAATCGTGCTGGTTGCCGTTGACCATGAGTGGACGCTCACACCGGACCAGATCGCCTACTGGCTGACGGTCGAGCCATCGGTGAACGGCAGTGAGGCCCGTGTTCGGGTCGATGAAGGCTGGGTTGAGGCAGTTGTCTACGAAATCGGTTGGGAAACCGATCGCCTGCCGAAGACCCCTCGTGTCTGGTGGGACGTTGGCGGTCAACTCCAGGTAATGGCGGAGGGCGTCAGCGGACAGGACCTGAATGCCGACGAAGCCCGCGAACTGGTGATGAATGCCTTCCTCGGACTGATTGTCGAGAACCGGGTGGAAATGCCGGTCGCGATCACGCCACCGCCGGTCCTGCCGGAGAACCTGGACGATCTCGGCATCCGCAGCCTGATTGCCGAAGCCAGCACCCCGTACGGTGGTGGCTCGGTGCCGGAACGTGCCCACAACATTGAACTGGCAGCATCACTGATTAACGGCACGATCATCATGCCGGGGCAGGTCTTCTCCTTCAACGCCGAGATTGGCCCGATGACCACCGATGCCGGCTTCCAGATTGCCTATGGCATTGCAAACGAAGGTGGCGACCTGCGCACCGTCCCGTCCGAGGCGGGCGGTATTTGCCAGGTTTCCTCGACCGTGTTCCAGCCGGTCTTCTGGAGCGGCTACCAGATCGAAGTCCGCAGTACGCACTCATACTGGATCCCGACCTACGCCTCGCGCGGGTATGCCGGGCTTGATGCCACCGTCGACAGCACCATCGGTATGGACTTCCAGTGGCTGAACAACAGTTCGACAGCAGTCCTGCTGGGCGCTGAGGCAGACGGGGAAAACCTGACCATTCGTCTGTTTGGCACGCCGCCGGACTGGACCGTCGAGGTTGATCCGCCTGAAATCGACAACGTCGTGGAAGCCAACCAGGAAGTCGTTGAGCAGGAAGATCCGACCCTGCCAGCCGGTCACCGCCTGGCAATCGAGCGAGCGAACGACGGCTTCGACATCAAGATCGTTCGCCGGGTCCACGAGGCCGATGGTAACGTTCGTGAACTGGTCCTCGAAACGACCTACGGACCGTCACGCAATGTGGTGCTGGTCGGCACGGGAGAAAACGTCGACGCTGGCGCCTGATACAACTGCCGGGAGGGCAACATGACCGCGACTCGTTCCCTGTTTGTTCGTGGAGCCTGTCCGCATGATTGTCCTGATACCTGCGCAGTCATCACCGAAGTACGCGATGGGCGGGCAGTTGGCTTCAAGGCCGACCCCGATCACCATTTCACCCGGGGCTGGCTTTGCGCGAAAGTCCGTCCCTACCTTGACCGCGTCTATCATCCCGACCGCCTCACCCACCCCTTGCGCCGGGTCGGCCCGAAGGGCAGCGACCAGTGGGAGCAGATCAGTTGGGACGAGGCACTCGACGAGATTGTCACCCGCTGGAAGCAGATCATTGAGGAAGACACTGCCGCCGCCATCCTGCCCTATTCCTACAGCGGCACACTCGGCCTGCTTCATGGCGCGGTAGCTTCCGAGCGATTCTGGCGGAGATTGGGCGCAAGTGGACTAGAACGCTCGATCTGCGGTGCTGCTGCCGAAACGGTCGTCCAGGCAACCTATGGTGGCCGGCACGCTCCGGACCCAACCCACCTTGATTCCACCGACCTGCTGATTATCTGGGGACACAACCCGGCCAGCACCAGTCCGCACTTCATGCCGTTTCTCCAGCAGGCACAACGCAACGGCACCCGCCTGGTTGTCATCGATCCTCGTCGAACCCTGACCGCCCGCCGCGCCGACCTGCACCTGCAACCGAAACCGGCGACTGATGGTGCCCTGGCGCTTGGCATGATGAACGTTATCTTCTCCGAGAACCTGCACGATGAAGCCTGGCTGGAAGCCAACAGCATTGGCTGGCGAGAACTCCGGGACCGCGCTGCCGAATACCCGGTTGACCAGGTTGCAGACATCACCGGGCTGCAAGCGGAGGTGATCACCAACCTTGCACGCGAGTTCGCCACTGCCGGCACAGCCATGCTCAAGTTCGCCGATGGCGTGCAACGTCACGGCAACGGCGGGCAGACTGCCCGCGCCCTCTGTTGCCTGCCTGCGATCGCCGGACACGTCGGCAAGCGTGGTGGAGGTCTCTGGTATTCAACCAGTGATTATGTCGTGTGGAATGGCGAGGCACTGAGTCACGCGTCCGAGTGTGAACCGCAGCCGCGTATCGTCAATATCAACCGTCTTGGTGCTGCCCTGACCGGCGAGGTGACCGATCCACCGATCCGTTCGCTGTTTGTGTTCTGCGCCAACCCGGTGACCTCGTCACCGAATGCCGGCAAGATCGTCGAAGGCATGCTCCGTGAGGATCTCTTCACTGTCGTGCATGAACTATTCATGACCGACACGGCACGCTACGCCGATATCGTCCTGCCGGCAACCAGCCAGCTCGAGCAGGTCGACCTGCACAAGCCGTATGGCCACCGTCACCTGCAATACAACAACCAGGCAATCGAGCCACTGGGCGAATCCATGAGCAACTGGGATCTCTATCGCAAGCTCTCGGAGCGCATGGGGTTTGAGGAGCCATGGCTTCATCAGAGCTGTGAAGAGGTCATTGAGGAGATTCTCGAAGCATCGCGGGCAACCAACCCGACGCTGGAGGGCATTACCCTGGAACGTTTGCGGGCCGAGGGAACCGTTGCCCTCAACCTGCCGGATGGCATCGACACCGTTCCCTACGCCGATGGCAAGTTCCCGACACCTTCCGGCAAGGTCGAACTCTGGTCACGAACCATGCAGGAACTTGGAGCCGACCCGCTCCCGGAGTATGAAGTGCCGGCAGAGTTCCGGCGCGACAACGGCACCGATCTCGTCCTGATTTCCGGAGCTGCCCACCACTTTGTCTCAAGCAGCATGGCCAACCAACCCAAACTGATGGCGCTCGAAGGAGATCCGTTCGTCGAGATCAACCCGGCCGATGCCGAATGCCGGGGCATTGCCGATGGACAGACCGTCCGGGTTGAGAACGACCGCGGCTGGCTCACACTGCGTGCAGTGATCACTGACGACGTGCCATCCGGAGTGGTCGTGGCACCAAAGGGTGGATGGGCAAAATACAACCCCGGTGGACGCAACATCAACTGGGTAACGTCCGACGCCACCGCTGACATCGTGGGGCAATCGACGTTCCACAGCAACAAGGTTCGCGTGCTCCCTGTCGTCTCCTGACGCAGGAGGACAACTGATGCAGCGCTAGCCCCGGAGTAACGGCCGGGTGAGGCAGGTTGGGCCGCCCGTGCGGTTGTGAGAAATCTCTCCGCCGGTGTAGAAAATCACCTCACATCCGGCAGCTTCGAGACGGCGGCCAGTCTCCTCGTTCTCTTTCAGCATGAGGCATTTCCGTGGCGCCAGCGCAAGCACATTTGTCCCCTGCGTGACGAACTCGTTCTCCGGAATCTCCACCAGTTCAATACCTCGCCCCCTGAGGTACTCGACGAATGCAACCTCAAGCAGCGGCAGGTGGACGACAGCCAGGTCATGGTCCAGCGGGCTGATCAACGACAGCAGGTGCAGGCATTCCGCCGGGCCATTCCAGTAGGGCAGCCCGACCCGGACAATCTCGACACCGAGCGGCTTCACAATCTCTGCCAACTGGCGAATACCTTCGGCATTGGTGCGATAGCCCTCACCGACAGCAAGCGTTTTCTCGTCAATCCAGAAACAATCGCCACCTTCAAGCGTTCCCGGCGCCTCGATCCGGCCGGCAATCGGGATACCGAGGTCGGCCATTGTCCGGGCAGCAAGGTCGGCCTCCCCGGAACGCAATGCCTTGCCTGGTCGGCAGATAATCGCGCCGGAATCAACGATCATCACCGGGTCGTAGACAAAAATGCCGTCCTGGAGCATCGGATCGTCGATCTCTCCGGTCACGACTTCGATACCCTCGCCGCGCAGGAGATCACGGAAGGCCTGATGCTCTTCAACTGCCTGCTGGTGGTTCATGGGCCGGAGATAGCCGAACTCCTGCCAGTCTGCTTCGGGAGACGGCGGTACCGGAGGCATCACCAGCACCCGCTGTAAACGCCCTGTTGCCGAATGACCACCCCAACCTTTGCTCGACATGTTCAGCCTTCCCGCCTCTCTCGACCTCTACCCTGCTTGACAGCATACTCCAAAGACCGGTACGGTTTTTGCCTGATTCCGGCGCTGCGGTGCTGACTGAAGGGGTGTCAGATATGGCCGTTGAACAGACGCTTCTGGGACTGCTCGCAGGCCGCCCCCGTCATGGCTACGACCTCGCCCGGGAGTTTGCAGATGGCACCACGCTCGGCGATATAGTCCACCTCGAGTCCGGAATGCTCTATGCCCACCTGAAAAAACTCCAGAAGGAGGGCTGGGTTGCGGCCGAGATGGAACCACAGGCATCCCGTCCACCGCGCCGTATTTTCTCCCTGACCGCCGAGGGAGAGACAGAACTCAACCGCTGGCTCTCTGAACCGGTCAGCAAGACCCGCGACACCCGGCTTGATTTCCTGCTGAAACTCTATACCGCCAGGATGCTCCGGCCGGAACTGGCAGAACATCTGATCAACAGCCAGGGTGAAGTAATCGAGACATTTGTCGAGTCTCTCCGCGAGCAGATTGACCGCGAGACAGACGACTTCCGCCGCCTTGTCCTCGAAATGCGCCTTGCCCAGAACCTTGCCCTGCTCACCTGGCTCCGCAACTCCGCCGCCCAACTCGTCAGCGAGTAGCTCCGGGCAATCGAATCATTGCCGGTCAATGCAGGTGCGTAACTTCGGCTGCGCCTGCCGAAGTACCCTCTGGTCGTCAACTCATGTCCGCTCAACTCATCCTCGTCACACACCCTGTCATCCCGACGTCAGGAGGGATCCGCAGCCCTGGAGTTACGGATCCCTCGCTGCGTTCGGGATGACAGATAGAAACGGCACCGGACCCGGAACCAACTGGTAAGGAGACCAGCGGACTAATAGGCGTTGTTGTCGCGGCGGAAGATGTGGAAGAAGGTCTTGACCATGATCTTCAGGTCGAAAAGGATTGACCAGTTCTCGACGTAGTAGAGGTCATACAGGGTGCGTTCCTCGACCGAGGTATCGCCACGCAGTCCATTTACCTGTGCCCAGCCGGTAATACCGGCCTTCTCGTGATGCCGGGCCATATAGGCAGGGATAACCTGGCGGAACTGCTCGACGAAGAATGGCCGCTCCGGTCGTGGACCAACCACGCTCATCTCACCGAACAGCACGTTGATGAACTGCGGCAACTCATCCAGCGAATACCGTCGCAGAAACCGGCCAAGTTTGCCGGGCCGGGGATCGCCCGGTGTCGTGAACACCGGCCCACTCCCTGCCTCGGCATCAACCGGCATCGAACGGAACTTCAGCAGATAGAATGGCCGTCCATCCCGACCGACCCGTTCCTGGCTGTAGAAGACTGGCCCGGGTGACGTGAGCTTGATCAGCAAGGCAATCAACAACATCAGCGGTGAGAGCAGAACCAGCACCGCAACGCTCACCGTCACATCCATCACCCGCTTGATGAAGCGATCGACCGGACGCAACCCGATCGACCGGACGCTAACGGTCGGCAGGCCGTTGAGGTCACTGATACTGAGGACATCACTGGTTAACAGGCGGAACGTTTCCGGATAAACACGAATCGCCACCGGCAGGTTGGTCACGGCAAAGACCATCTCCAGCACCTCATCGTGCGGCACACCGGAGAGCGCAATGATGATCTCGTCGACCTGATACTGTTCAACTATCTCGGCAAGATTCCGGCTCATCCCGACAACCGGGACGCCATCCATCTCCTGAACTTCCTCATCCGGGTTCCAGGGACGGTGACGAACAATGCCAACTACCTCGTAGCCGAGCTGCGGAGAACGCCTGATCTTGTCGAGCACAAGCTTCCCGGTGCTGGCAGCCCCGACGATCAGTACCCGGTCTGCCGCAACACCACGAGCCCGCAATGCCCCGACCACACCGGTATGGATGAACCTGCCGGCGCTGACACCGACCACTGCAAAAATCCACCCGTAAGCAACCATCTGCCGGGAGTAGATGAAATCCTCACCCAGCAACAGTGACGAACTGGCGATCGCAATGACAAAGCCCAAAGAAATATGGGTAATGATCCGGTAGGTCTCGTCCATCCGCGAGACAGTACGCCGCCCGCGGTAGAGACCGGAAAATACGAAGACCGTCAGAATCACGCCGGTCGCAAGCGATACCAGCAAGAGCCACGTCCGGGATGGTGGCATATCGACCGGCCCGATCAGGCCGGTAATCTCTCGAAGGTTGTAGGCACTCGTGAACGCCAGCACCAGGGCCAGCGCATCGACCAGGAAGAGCGAAAGGGTTGTAAGAACCGAAAAGAGCTTGTGCCGGGATTCATCCCGCCGGCGGGCATCATGGCCCCGCTGCCAGGGTTCAGGCAGGAGATGTGATGTCGGTTCGGATACCAATGTGGGGCTGCCAGGGCGCTGGTTATGCTGCGCCATCCGGAGCACCTCCGAACATTGCCGGTTGGCGTTGCCGGCAGCTGGATGACGACCGAACGGTCAGGCGAACTTCTTGCGGTCGGCCGGCTTGAACGCGTTAACGATCAGGGCCAGCAGACCACGTGTCACTATACCAATCATAACCAGCATGTTCAGGAGAAACGGATACCGGCGCGCATAATGCTTTTCGTGGAACAACCACATCGCCCGGTAGAACTCGTAATAGATACGGCTTGAATGTCGTCTCGAGGTTGCACTTTTCAGATGAACCACCTCGGCCGCCGGCCAGTAGAGGATTCGCCAGCCTGCTGCCTTGATCCGGTATGCCCAGTCCAGGTCCTCGCCGTACATGAAGAATCGTTCGTCGAGCAGCCCCACCTGCCGCACCACCGCAACCCGCACCACCATGAACGCCGCGGTGACGGCGTCCACGTCTGCCGGCTGGTCTTCCGGCAGGTAGGTCAGGTTGTAGCCGGCGAACCGGGGGTTATCCGGGAAGCGCTTTGCCAACCCGGTGAGCTTCCAGAACGCGCTGGCCGGTGTCGGGAATCCGCGCCGGCAGGCAAGATCCAGACGGCCATCCGGCAGACGCACCCGTGGACCGACCGCGCCAACATCCGGAAACTCGCGAAGGGCATCAATACAGATCTGGATAGAGTCCGGTTCGACCAGGACATCGTTGTTCAGGAGCAGGATGTACGAATCGACCGGGTCGCCTGTGAGACCATCCTCGAGAATCCGGGCGAGCGCAAGATTGTTGCCGCCGGAAAATCCGAGGTTCCCCGGCGAGACAATCAACCGAACGCCGGGCAGTTCATGCTTCAGGATGTCGGCGCTGCCATCACCTGAGCCGTTGTCGACCACCCAGATCCGGACCTCGTGGCTCTCGATCACGGATTGTTCGACACGCCGGACGGTCTCCACCGTCATCTGTGGAGACCGGTAATTGACGATCACAATATCCAGCGTTGGCCGGCCGTTCGACATCTCAGGCGGCCCGAATGGTCGGGGCGTTGAGACGGGAGCGCAGCACCCGTGAGCCCTGGATCAGCACTTCGGGCGCCAGCACTACCTGGTTGGAGCGACGCTTCCGGTCCGGGTTCAGCATGTGCCGGGCAAACCAGCGCCCGAAGAACCCTAGTGCCACCATCATCGATGCTACCGGCGGACGTTGCAGGGCCACGATCCGTTTCGGCAGGAATAATGGTGCACCACCGGTTGCGAGATCTCGCAACAAATGCGACCCCAGCCCCAGGATCAACCCGAGATCGGTCTGGGTTCCCGGCCAGGCGCGCTCGGCGACATAGGCCACCACGCCGATAGTAATCACACTGTGGGATGCCGGGCGGTGCGGCATCGTCATGCAGGGAATCAGCTTGGTCGAGCGAGCAGCCACCACATGGTCGAGATCAATCGCAACCGCGCTGACGACGGCCGTTGCCACGAAACGTCGCGGATGCGCGACGAATGGCGCAGCCGGAACCGCAACTGCCAACGCAGTCGCAATGTGCGCCGCGCCGTCAGACAGTGCTTCGAGTGGCTTCTGGCCGGTCTTCTTGAAATGGTCACAGGTACGGTCAAATGCGAGCGCGAGCAATCCGAACGCGGCCGCGGCTATCAGTCCGTTTCGCTCCCGGACCAGGCCGGGACTACGAAACTCTCTTGCAATCGAACGAAGAATTCCTGTCATGGTGCGGTTTCCATCCTTCCGGCGAACGCGGGCACCCGGTTCCGATTCCTGGAAATACCCGGGCCACCCGAACGTCACGCCGGAAGGGCACGGTTTCGAACTAGTATCGTAGCAGCGCGCCGACGCCGCCGTGCGCCTCGAGCAATGCCGAGCGGTCAACAGGCAGAATTTCAACCTCGGCTCCTGTGGCCAGCGCCAGCCGGACCATCTCTTCGCCGAGATCAACCTTGACGAGGTTGGCTGCATCACCCTGGGCAGGATGCTGCGACGGAACGTCGCCGGTGCCATAGAGTGGCAAGGTGTAATCCGCCCAGCCAGTCGCCTGGAAGTCCCGGGCCATCAGCAACATCGATGCCTGACCGGCAGCCAACGCCCGCAGCACCTCGGCTTCGCCGGATGCCCCGCCGCGGCCGGAGCCAATGGCATCGTTCAGACGTTGCACGTCCTTGACCTCACGGTCACGCTCGGCCTGGCGTGCAAGATCCTGGGCTGCGCTGACAATCTCGTGTTCCGGGGCGTTACTGGCAAGTTGCAGTCTACCAACCACGCGCTCGGCCACCGATTGGTGGAGTTCCTCCTGGAGGGCCGGACCGAACACCTCACTGGTCGAGAGCACCAGCATCTCAATCTTTTCATCAGCCATCCGCCGGCGGACTTCATCGGCAATCGCGCGGGCAAAGTGCTGAACCCGCTCATCCAGACGGTTGCGATACCGCCGATAGGCCCATGCGCCGAGGCGTTCGCTTACTGCATCACGGTCAACCTCCAGCCGAACTGCCGATTGCAGGCTTGCCCGGCTGACCACCATTAACTGGGCTTCATGCTGGTCAGCATGAAGCACGATAAAGGGTGGATAGTCTTCGGCGAGATTCGCCAGCGCACGCAATGCCGGAGTCGGGCCAACCTTGACCCTGGTGTTCATCGGCATCGCCACCTGGACCATCTCGAAGACGCCGGCGGCTTCGTTGGAGAGGATGAAAATACCGTGCACTGCCGGATCGATCGAGTCGTTCATCACCTCGCGAATCCGGGCAAATCCGGCCTCGACTGAACCGGTATCAGCACCGGCGTTGCGCAACTCTCGCAGGCGATCGGCTGCCTCGTTCTCGAACACACGGGTTCCGGGCCGGAATCCGGGGTTTTCCCCTTCCGGTCGCCAGTCAATGTAGGCTGAAACGTAGGGACTTGTGACGTTGGGTTCGAGATAGGCCAGTTCACGAACATACTTCCGGAGGTTTGCGCTGAACGGGGTCTCTCGTTCTTCAAAGAAGATGTTCTCAACAGGATCAGTCGCCATTGGTACAGTCCCTCTTTCCTGCTTTCAGCCCACCTCACCCGCAAGCGAGTGGTGGCATCTATCGAACCACCGTATAGTCAATGCTACCGGAAATGCCGGACTGTCCGCGTTTTCTCCTCACATACCGGGAAAGGTCAATTTCGGGCATGAAAGCTGTAGTGTTGCTTTCCGGTGGACTTGACTCGACAACGGTTGCCTACCTCGCAGCCAGATCTGGCTATGATCTCTATGCGCTAACCATCCGCTATGGTCAGCGTCATGAACGCGAACTGGATGCAGCCCGGGCGGTCTGCCGGGAACTCAATGTTCGTGAACACCGTATTGTGAGCCTTGACCTCGGAAACTGGGGATCATCACTAACGGGAGACGGCCCGCTGCCGGTCGACGGTGAAGACTCCGGTATCCCGTCAACCTGGGTGCCGATGCGCAACCTGATCTTTCTCGGCATCGCAAGTGGATACGCCGAGGTGGTGCAGGCGGATGCCATCTATATCGGTGTCAGCCAGGTGGACTACTCTGGATACCCGGATTGCCGGGCAGAGTTTCTGGCCGCCTATCAACGGGCAGCAGATCTCGCAAGCAAGCAGTTTGTCGAGGAGGGCAAATCCATTCCGGTAGTCGCCCCGCTGCTCCACCTTTCCAAGGCCGGTACTATCCGGCTTGGCCAATCACTCGGGATTGATTACGACCTGACCTGGTCCTGCTATGAGGGTGGAGAAACCCCGTGCGGTGTGTGTGATTCCTGCAGGATTCGTGCAGCGGCGTTCCGGCAGGTTGCGGGCGGGGACGAGAGGTAAGGGGAAATCAAACTTGCCTGTTTACCGCTCAGTGAAACAAACACCAAACTTGCCCATGGTCGCCCTTGTGCAAATTGTCTATCTGCAGTTTCATGTTTAGGCTTACACAAGCCAAAATAGCTGAAACCTCCCTCAAATTACTTGCGGAACTGCAATCCGGGATGCGGCATTCTTCTGTATATGATGATATGATGCATTCTTAGGCGGCAAGTTCTCGGGAAGACGCCTCCCCGTGAGCTCCGCCATCGTTCGTTCGTAAAGCCCGGCGCGGAAAGCCGGTTGCCAACGGATTCCACCAGGCGAGCATACTACACTCCGGGTTCGAACCGGGTTTCAACGTCAGCCGGTTTGAACTCCAGGTTGGGCGCTCATAACCTGTGGGCGTGGTATCGCGGATCCGCGCAGACCAACAATTACCTGTTTCCAGCAGGATGGAAACAGATATGAATAGTGGAGGAATCAGCATGTTGCAACGTCCGGTAGTCCAGCGTCAACGTATTGGGCCTGCCATCCGGAAGCTCCGGCACGAACAATCCCTGACCCTGGACGATCTCGCCGCCCAGGCCGGCATCTCGGCGTCGCATCTCAGCCGCCTGGAACGTGGTCAAACCCTGCCCAGCTTTACTGTCCTTGCGGGCATCGCACATGTCCTGGGCGTCAGCATCGACGAGTTCGCCCAACTCGAGCAGGATGTCACCGTCCTCGACCATGAACTCGGCGGTATGCTCTCCAGCCTCGGCATCGACGATGAAACGCTGGATGAGTTCCTCTCCCTCTCGATCGAATCCCGCCGGGTGCTCGCCGGGGTGATTTCGGCACTTTCCGCCTCCCCGATCACGGATCAGGAAGTCCAGGATCGCGCCGTCCGGAGCATTGAGGAACGAGGATTGGTCGAATCCAGCCAGGCACTGGGCAAGCTGATTGCATCGTCCGGGCTGACTGCTGTTGGCTTCACCCGGGCACTCATCTGGCTGAACACCGCACCGGGTCGCAAGCGCATGCTGCTGGCTCGCCCGGGCATTATCGGCATGCCGGCAACCGGGTTTGCAGATGGCTACCGTGCGCTTACCGGTTCCGACCCGCTCGCACCGGAAATCGCCGCCTGGGCACAGCACTCCGACCGTGCCACCGATATCCGGACGATCATCTCCCGTTCGACGCTCCAGACCTACCTGCGAGATGGTTTCTGGATCAAGGGTGGCCCGGTTGCAAACGCTAATGAGCGGGCACAGTTTGTTGAGCGCGTGGTCAACTCCATCGAGCAGTTCGATGTCGAGATCGCCATCACCAATGCCCAGCTAGGCGACGTCAACGTCCGGATGACGCCGGACGATGTGCTTATCGAAGCCACCCGCCACCGCGGACGTGTCGAGCATCTGGGCCTGGTGGTTCGTGGCCACGAAGCAGCCAGTGTTTTCGAGAACGCCTTCGACCAGGTCTGGGATTCGCTGCCGGAAGAAGACCGCGACCAGGAGACGACCATTTCCTGGCTCAAATCACAGGTCTGACGCGACAGTGCGGCTATCTGACTAGTAGACTCTGACCGGTCCGGATTTCCTGGCCGGTCTTCTGTTTTCATACTGCTCGTTGGAGGACTCTATGGATTCTCGCTGGAACAACCGGTGGTCCCGTCGTGGGAACATCGCCGCCAATATCTCCAAGCCATCCCGGACCCCGGTCGAAGGAATGGTTTCGTTCGTCTACGGTGACCCGGATATTGATTCGCTGCCACTGGAAGACATGGCCGAGGGCGCCGAGTTTCTGGCGGAGCATAACCGGCGGGAAGCCCTGTTCTATGCCAATCCGGTTGGACCGGACGGTCTGGCGCTTGCCCTGGCCGGCAAGCTCAAGCGCGATTACAACGTCGAGGTAACAGCCGAGCAAATCCTGCTGACCAGTGGTGCAGCCGCCGGTCTTGGGCTGGTAGCCGACATGCTGATTGACCCGGGCGACATCATTCTTGCCGACGCACCGGCCTGGATGGGCGCAGTTGGCCTGTTCCAGCTCGCAGGCGCCGAGGTAATCGGCGTCGAGGTTGACGGCGATGGCATCAACCCGGCAAAGATCAACGAAGTGCTCGATCAGCTTGCCGCCGACGGCAAGGCGCCGAAATTCCTCTACACCATCCCGACCTTCCAGAACCCGTCCGGCGTTGAGCTCTCGGTTGAACGCCGGCACGAACTGGCGAAAATCGCCGATGAACGCGGTCTGCTGATCCTAGAAGACGATGCCTACATCGATCTTCGCTTTGCCGGCGAAACCAAGCCGACCATTTTCTCGCTGGCCCAACCTGGCTCAGTGCTGCTCTTTGGCACGCTTTCCAAGACGATCGCAGCCGGTCTTCGACTCGGCTGGTGCGCCGGCCCGGAAGAAATCATCGCTATCCTTGCCCGCGGTCGTGCCGATACGCTGCGCAACACCTACACCGCAGCACTCGCCGAGTGGTACATCACATCAGGCAAGCTTGCCGACCACATCACCGAACTACGTTCGATCTACCAGCGCAAGTGCACCCACATGCTGGCCGCCCTTGAACGCGAAATGCCTGAAGGCACAACCTGGACTACTCCGCAGGGTGGGTTCTTCCTCTGGGTCACGCTGCCGGACGGCCTCGACTCCGTCGAGATTGTTGCCGAATGCCGCAAGCGCAAGGTTGACTACATCCCCGGACCGTCATTCTTCTCCGATGGCTCGGGCCGGAACTCGTTGCGGCTCTCCTACAGCGCCGTGACCGAGGATGAAATCGACACCGGTATCGCCCGTCTGGCTGAAGTCGTCAAGGAGTTCCAGGCAAAGGCAGCACAGTAGCGACTACCCATGCGTGAGTCTCTTGGAGCCCCGGCATCTGCCGGGGCTTTACATTTTGCGAGCGATAACCCGGATGCGTCCGCTCCGTCGCCGGCGCGAACTGATCCAGGCGAGCGGAGTGAACGCCACAATCAGCAGCGGGTGGATCTTGCTGAATACACGCTCGGCAGGCGGGATGATCTCCCGGATGGCCAACCGCACGCCCCAGGCCCATTCCAGCCCAACCGCTTCGTGGTGGACTTCTTCCACTTCAAACCCGACAGACTGCAACGTCCGGCCAAGCGTACCGACGGTGAATGTTGTCAGGTGTCGCGGCGGATCGTAGCCAATCCAGAAGCGCCGGAAGATTGCCGCCTCAAACGAGTCGGCGTTCGGCAACCAGAGGATTACTGCCCCACCGGGAGCAAGGATACGATGAACTTCCTGCAGGAACGCCAGCGGATCACTGACATGTTCCAGCGTATGTGAAGCCAGCACCGTATCGAACGATTCGTCAGGAAAGTCTGCTTCTTCCAGTTCACCGGTAAACACATCAAGCCCACGACTCCGGGCAATCCTCGACGCTTCTGCCCCCGGTTCGACACCGGCGACATTTGGATTTCCCCTTGCCTTGATTGCCAGCAGCAGGTCTCCGGTGGCGCACCCGACGTCGAGAACCCGTGCAGGATTCCCGAGCCATGCCCGCAAATGACGCACCGAGCGACGTTCGAGCCAGCCCTTGGCCTTTCCTGAAATACCCGGGCGGGTGTGGGGCGCATAGTCCGGGCCATAGGCGAGCGCCAGCGTTTCGGCATCCGGCTGAGGATGGAGTCGTTGCAGCCCGCACCCGGTGCAGGCAACCAGTCGAAACTCACGCTCCATCGTTCGCATGACCCGGTCGCGGAGTTTCTTCCGGAGATGAAACGACGTCGTACCACATACCGGGCAGCGGAACGTCTCACTCATCGCTTGACGCATCGTGCCGCAGAATCTTTTTCACCGAGTAATCCGTAGGCGGGCCGGAATCGTTGCGCATGGCCAGCCGGTTCTGGAAGGAGATCATTTCACCAAGCAGACCGAAGACAACAAACACCGTGCCGATAATCATCAACAGGACACCAAGCTGGAGCAGCGGTCTGTCGCCAATGGGTTGGCCAAACCCCAGCTTCAGGACAGCCAGATAGACGTCGATGACGAACCCGGCACCAAAGGTCAGGATTCCGAGCCAACCAAACAGGTGCAGCGGTCGGCGGGTGTAGTGCCCCAGGAACAACACCGTCAGCAGGTCAAAGAACCCGCGGAAGTAACGTTCCAGCCCGAACTTCGACTTGCCATGTTCACGGGGCCGGTGGGTAATCGCCACCTCTGCCACCCGGAAGCCGCGGAAATGTGCCAGCACGGGAATATAGCGATGCATCTCGCCGTAGAGGTTGATCTCCGGCGGCACCTCGGCCGAGTAGGCCTTGTAGCCACAGTTGAAATCGTGCAGGTTCACGCCACTGGCGAAGCGCACAACCCGGTTGAAGATCGCCGACGGAAGCGTCTTGGAAAGCGGGTCGAGCCGGGGAGTCTTCCATCCGGAGACCAGGTCGGCCTCATCGTTCAGTAACGGAGCCAGCAGCTTCGGCATTTCCGAAGGCACGTCCTGCAGGTCGGCGTCCATCGTCACAACGTGGTCGCCGCTTGCCATCCGGAACCCGGCTGCCAGACCAGCAGATTTGCCAAAGTTGCGCCGGAAATGGATGACCTTGACGTGCGGGTCGCGCTCGAACAGGTCCTGCAGCACGCGGTCTGAGCCATCATTGGACCCATCGTTGACAAAGATCAGTTCGTACTCACGATAGTTGGTCAGCCCGCTGATCGTCTCGGTCAATGCGGCGTGGAGCAGCGGCAGGCTTTCGACCTCGTTGAAAAGTGGAATGACGACGCTAAGGGTCAGCAACCCGGTTTCTGCCTGGCCAGTTGCCTGTCGGGGTTGAAGTTCGGTTCCGGTTGTCATCGGATCAGGTCCTCCAGCCGCTGAAACCTCGGCACCGCTACCACGGCCAACATTGCCGTCCAGATTGCTGCTCCGGCAGCCGATACCGCCAGCCAGAGCGTCCAGTTTTCCGGACGGAACGCCAGTTCCACCGTGGAAGCGCCGGCCGGAATCGAAACCGCCTGCAAGGCGTCATTGTACGTTTCCACCGCGACGTGCGTCCCGTCGACCTTGGCACTCCATCCCGGGAACGCTGTCTGCGAGACGACCAGCGTCGTGGCGGGCGCCCCGGCAGGCAACTCAATCCGCACCTGCCCCGGCTCGCTGGTAACCTGAAGCGAGACATCTTCGGCACCAACCAGCCAGGCACGAGGCCGCCAGGATTCTGCCTCCCAGACTACCAGCCCCCGGCTGCTTTCAAAGACCTGGTTGAATCCCGCTCCCGGTGAGCCAACCTCTCCGTCCGAGATAACAAAGCGCACGTTGAGCGCCCGGTACGCATCCGATTGCCGGTCCAGACGTGCCGCATAGAGGTAGCGGTCATAGTCACCCAAAGCCAGCGGATCAAACAGACCGCCGATGTCCTCAAGGTCTGCAATACGCGCAAGATCCGGTTGCCAGCGCGGCGTCATGACGTCGATCCGGAATGGTCCCTCGTCATCGTGCTGGTGAAGGAACGCGACCGTGTCATCGTGGTTGAAGCCGGCGAGAATCGGATCGGTGGTGGGATTGAACGGCCCCGTCACCGAGAAGATCTCCAGCAACACGACAAACGACAATGCGACAACGATCGCTTCACGCCCAAGAGCACGACGCCAGATGGCATAGAAGACGGCCAACCCGAGCAGCAACCAGAGCACCAGCATGTTTACAGCATTCATGGCGATAATCGGCCGGTTGCCCGGATCGTTGCTGCCCAGCACATTCGAGGCAAACAGCGGCACAAACACCGCCACCACCACAACCAGGGCACCGCCGATGCCAATGACAAACCGTCGCAGGATCTGCTCCTGCCGTTCCGTCCAGATAGCCCGGTGACGTTCCAGCGACGTCAACCCGAACCCGGCCAGGATCGCCACCGCCAGGTTGACGAACATATAGCCTCGCCCGGCGCCCCGAATCTGGTCATAGGCGGGAACGAACGCGTAGGCCCAGCCATGCACCGGAGTGTATGGCCCCAGCAGGTAGAGCAATCCGAGGAGTCCGCCAAACGCCCAGAAGAGCCGGGTACGACCGGATGTCTGCAGGAATCCGAACAGTGCCAGACCAACGCCCAGCACCCCGGCAAAGCCCCAGATTTCGGTGTTTGAGAAATGCCCCCAATAGTCAGTCGGGTTGGAACCAAACACCGTCGGCAGAATCATGTGCAGCAGTGCGACCGGCTCAACCGAGAACTCCGACGCAGCGCGATACGGCAACCCACCTCGAACCGTATGGCCGGTCATCTGCAGCGCCGGGCCAAGCATCGGGGCGGAGAGCATGACGGCAACACCGGCCATGAACGCCGGACGAGCGGCCGCCAGCAGGAACTGCCGGGAACGAAGCGTGTCCACCAGGTCTGCGACGCCAGGATAGTCGCTGTCTCGCCAGAGTTCGAACAGTCCCAGCAGGCCGGCAAAGGTCAGGGTCATCAGCAGGATCGGCTGATGCCCGCCGAGCACGGCCATGGTCAAAGGGATCGTCCCGGCGAGTGCGATCCCCCATGAGCGCAGGCGGATCGTCCCGGCGACGGCGGCAAAGATCCACGGTGCCCAGGCAGCAACCGAAATCATCGAGTAATGCCCCAGATGGGCCACCATAAAGCCCGAGTAGGCAAACATCCCGCCGGCCAGTACAGCCCCCGGTCTGGTAATACCAAGAACGCGGGCCAGCCAATACATGCCGACACTGGCAATCAGATAGTGGAGCAAGGTCAGGCGCTCCAGCGCCGCATAACTGAACGGCTCGGAAAGCAGATAACCGAGCCGGTTCAATGGATAGAGTGCAGCGGTCTGGAAATTCGCCAGGTGTGGAGCACCGGAGAAGAGATGAGGGTTCCAGAACGGCGTCCGGCCATTGCTGATCTCGCTCGCAGCGAACGCGTGGATCGGATAGAAGAACGACGCCATGTCGCCGCCACCACGTGGAACGAGTGCCTCGCTCCGGTATGGCTGCCAGAAGAAGAGCAGGTGCAACAATCCGAGCGCACCAAACGCTGCGGTCTCCGGAAACAGTTCCGGCCAACGCGAGCGCACCTGCTGCCTGGCGGTAATGAACAGGATCAGCAGGGTCAGCAGAATCAGCGCGCCAAGCAGCTCAACCGGAACCAGCGGACCGTTGCGCGCCACCTGCTACCTCAGACGTTGAACAGGAAGTTGGCGATGTCGCCGTCGCGCATCCGGTAGTTCTTGCCTTCCAGCCGCAACACCCCTGCCTTGCGGGCTTCGGCGAGCGATCCGGTTGCAATCAGGTCATCGTACGAAACAATTTCCGCCCGGATAAATCCACGAGCGATATCGGAATGGATCTCTCCGGCGGCTTCAACGGCAGTTGCATCCTGCGGGATGGTCCATGCACGGACTTCATCCGGCCCGACTGTCAGGAAAGACATGAGTCCGAGGAGTTTGTAGGACAGCCGGATCATCCGGTTCAGGCTGGATTCGGTGATGCCCAGGTCTTCCATGAAGAGGGCTGCATCGTCCGGATCGAGCAGACCGATTTCCATCTCGATCTTCCCGGCCATCGCCTCGATCTCGATACCTTCCCGGCCAAACTGCTCTCGTGCCCTGGCAACCAGTTCGGCATCCTCGCCGCCCAACTGGCTCTCACCAATGTTGAACAGCACCAGCATCGGTTTCTGGGTCAGGAAGCCATAGCCCCGGAGCATCTTCTCTTCCTCCGGGTCCATCTCCACCTCACGAATCGGGATGGAGTTTTCCAGCGCTTCGCGGCAGCGTACCAGCACCGCCCGCTCACGCTCGTGCGCTTCCCGTTCCGGGCCGCGCAACTTGTTCATCGTGTTGTCAATCCGGTCAATGCGCTTCTCAATCACCGCCAGGTCGGAGAAACTGAACTCCAGCAGCAAGGTTTCGAGGTCGCGCAGCGGGTCGACTGTCTCATCCGGGTGGGGAACGTTGTCATCCTCAAATGCCCGCACCACCAGGATCAGCGCATCTGCCTGGGCCAGATAGCCGAGCAATTGCCCGCCCATACCCTGCTTGGCAAGTCCACGTGCGACGCCAGCGACATCGAGATACTGCACATCTGCGGCGACAGTCCGCTTGGGATTGAACATCCCGGTCAGGACATCCAGACGGGAATCCGGCACCTTGACCGTCGCCAGGTTCGGTTCGCCTTCACCACCGGAATAGCCACCGGTGACCGCCTCGGAGCGGGTGAGCGCGTTGAAGACCGTTGTCTTGCCGCTCTGGGGCAGTCCAACAATAACCAGTTGCAGTGACATGCGTTCGTATCCTCCGGTGAGTGGCTGTTAGAAGTCGTCGGCGTCCAGCACCTGGTAGACATTCTCCAGGCGATTCCGCAAGAAATCACGGGACGAGACAATGATCCGCCGGACCTCATCAATGTCGAGATCGTGTTCCTCGGCGATCTGCTGTGCCGAATGACCCTCAACCGTTCGTTGCAGAACGACCGTCCGCCAGCGATCAGGCAGATCGGTCAGAGCCTCAAGCAGGTAGTTCAGGGTTTCGCTATCAATAGCGGATTGGTCGAGATCGGGCGTCTGAAGATCAGGAATAAGGTCTGCCAGACGGACGAGTTCGCCATCCTCGCCATCCTCGCTGCCGGAGATGATTGCATCCAGCGAGACAATCCGCTGGCGCTCATTGGCAACCCGGCGAACTTCACGCCGGATCATGTCCTGTGCGCGCGAGCGGAGATAGGTGCGCAGATCGCGGATCGGCGTGCCCTCTTCCAGGCGGGTGAGTGCCGAAGCAAAGGCGGTATCCACCACCTCGTCGCGCAATACATCCTCAGGCGAGAGTTGCCCCATCGAAACGCGCCGGCCAAGTTCGTAACTGACATACGAGCGCAGGTTTCGGACCAGTTCCACCGGATTCTCCCGGATCAACCGGACCTGTTCGGCCGCAAGGTCTTCGCTGTTATCTTGATGTGGGCCAGAATGAGACCGGCCGTTTGATTCCTGGGGTGTTTCCATCACGGGCTACTGTTATCCTCCACGCCGCCGACGATCGTGCGACATTGAATTGTAAACCACCGGATACCCGGCCTTGCCAAATGTATGGGTCGTGGGTCGTCGGGAACCGCCGGTCAAGTGTGCCACGTTGCTCCGGGACCCGGCATACAATGTTCCCCTGAAGGAGGAGCAATACATGCAATACATTCGCGATGTCGATCAGGAACTCGAGGTCTGGCGAGACGGTGTGCAAACTCGCATGTACGTCTCGGCAACGACCGGCGCCCATCAACTTACCATGTTTGAACAATGGTGCGATCCGGGAGTCGGCGCGCCACGGCACATCCACGCAGTCGAGGAAGTACTCCGGGTACTCTCCGGAACAGCAACCATCGAGGTGGACGGCACTTCGCAGGAGGTCACTACCGGCGAGTCAGTCATCATCCCGGCCGGCGTGCCGCACGGATTTATCAACAGCACAGATGAGGTACTGCACACCCTCGCGGTGCTGGCATCGCCCATCTTCGAGGTGCACTATCTCGAGTCCGGGCGCGACAACCGCCGCTGGAATCCTGCGAACGTCGGCGACAGATAACCGGTAATCGTCTAGACTGCCCGGGAGAACCGCCGTTGTGATGCATTGAGGAGCAAGAACCAGCATGGTTACATCGAACGCCGCCGGATCAACCGATCACGCATTGGCGGCATCTTTTCAACGAACACGATCACGAGTTATTGCCCGTGGTGGCATGGTCGCCGCAGCCCACCCGCTGGCCGTCGCCGCCGGCGTGGATGCTCTGCGCAAGGGCGGGAACGCGATGGATGCAGCCATCGCGGCAGCCCTGACCACCGGTGTCACCCTGCCGGCAATGTCCGGACTGGGGGGAGACGCTTTCTTTATCCACTACAACGGCAAGACCGGCGAGGTGACGGCGCTCAACAGTTCCGGCATTGCGCCGCGGGCACTTTCCCGCGAATATTTTGTCTCGCGTGGCTACGAGAAGATGCCGTTCTACGGCCCACTCTCCATGGGTGTGCCGGGCGCAGTTGATGGCTATTTCAAGGCAATCGAGCGCTGGTGCAAACTGCCGGTGAGTGATCTCTTCGCCTACGCCATCCACTACGCCGAGAATGGCTTCCCACTGTCCGTGACCGGCGAGCGCACCATTAAGTCTGCCCAGTCGGAACTGGCCAAATACGAGTCCTCGGCTGCCATCTTCCTCCGCAATGGAGAGGGGCTCAAGGCCGGCGAGTTCCTCGTCCAGAAGAACCTTGCAGCGACCCTGAAGGCTGTTTCCGAAGGGGGCCCGGAACTCTTCTACGATGGCGAGATCGCCCAGCGGATTGCGGCCGCCATCCAGGAAGCCGGTGGCGAACTGACGGCCGCCGACATGGGCGGGCATCAGGCCGATGTCTACGAACCGATCTCGACCGACTACCGTGGCTACACTGTCTACCAGACCACCCTGCCAACCCAGGGACACATCGTGCTGGAAGAACTCAACATCATCGAAAATGCCGATATTGCGGCCATGGGGCACAACACAGCCGAAACGCTCCACCTGATGATCGAGGCCAAAAAGCGGGCGTTCGCCGACCGCAATGCCTACTCCCGCGATCCGCTCTTCGGCCCGGTGCCGCTTGAGACGATGATCTCCAAGGCATTTGCAGCCGAACGCTTCGCAACCATCGACCCGAACAAGGCCAGTGAGCAGGAAGAGCCGGGCATCATCCCGGAGATGGATGGCGACACCACCTATCTCTGCACGGCCGATGCCGATGGCAACATGGTGAGCTTCATCCACTCGCTTTCCGCCGGATTCGGCAGCCAGTTCGTTGCCGGCGATACCGGCGTACTGCTGAACAACCGCGTCGGCCGCGGGTTCTCGCTGGTCGAAGGCCACCCGAACGTCATCGAGGGTGGAAAGCGCACGATGCACACGCTCAACGCCTATGCCATCGCCAGCGAAGGCGAGATGATCTATGTTGGCGGAACTCCTGGTGGAGACCAGCAGCCACAGTGGAACATGCAGGCGATCTGCAACCTGATCGACCACGGCATGGATGTCCAGGAAGCAGTAGCAGCCGCCCGCTGGCAGTCCTATCCGGGTACTGACCCGATCAACCTGCCGGCACCGTACCGCCTGACGATCGAATCCCTCGTCGGTGAAGAGGCAATCGAGGGGCTCCGCCAGCGAGGCCATGATGTCAACGTCGTTGGGCCTTACGCCGCCGGCGGTGCGGCCTTCATCATCCGCCGTGACCCGAAGACCGGAATCCTCGAGGGTGGAGCAGATCCTCGCAGCGAAGGTCTGGCCCTGGGCATTTAGACCAGACAGTAAACGGGGGAGCCTTCCGGTACTGAAGGCTCCCCCGTTTTTTCATGTCCGGGATACCTGCTACCCCTCGTACTTGCCGCCGGCAAATGCAGCAATCAGGCGGCCAAGCGCACGGGGGCGGTCGATCTGGACGTAGTGGTTGCTGTGGTCGAACTTCTCGAACGAATTGTGATGCAACAGCCGGGCGATTTCATGACCGCGATCCAGGCGGAATGTCGGATCATTGGCCCCCCAGACGACCAGAGACGGGTTCTGAAAGTCGTACAACGCTGCCTTCCAGGTGTGGAAGGTGTCCTCATCAAGACTCGTTTCACGGACAAGACGTAGCAGCGTGGCATCGAAACCGCGTTCGAACGGCTCCCGGAAGAGTGCCATCGCCTCATCAGTGAGACGATCCTTCTCATCAACAAACAGCGAAAACGCAACTTTCAATACTGCCTGGTTGGACAGTTTGAGTGCTGTCTCACCCAGCACCGGAACCTTGAATACGCTAAGCGGATTGGTCGGGCCGGAACCGCCCCAGTCTTCTGCCCGGAAACTGGTGTTGGTGAGCACCAGACGGGACACCCGCTCGGGATGCCGGGAAAGCAACTCGGCTGCCACCAGTGCGCCAAAATCGTGTGCCACCAGCACACAACTCTCCACGCCAAGAGCATCCAGTACGTTGAGCAACGTGTCGACCTGTCCCCTGGGAGAAATATCATCGTGTGGCGGCTTGGCCGAGAATCCGAACCCGATCAGGTCCGGGGCAATCACCCGGAACCCGTGGGCTACGACATCGGCAACATCCCGCCAGAGAAACGCGTTTGTCGGAATACCATGCAGCATGACCACCGGATCACCGGAGCCACGTTCATACACGGCAATCCTGCCGGACGGCGTGTCCACACCGGTGAGTTGTTCCTGCCAGCGTGCGACTGATTCTTCCCGTTTTGTCCTGGAGTTCATGATGTCCCTTGCCTCCTGAAGCTGTCACCTCTGGAGTATATGCCGCACGGCTCACGGTACAATGCACCGGACTGGCGCCTTGCCTGCAATCATGGAACGAAAGGGTTCAGAAAGCGGTGAACGAGGAAGTTGAGACGTCAGCGCCGGTAGACCTCTACCGGGAAGCGGAAGGCTTCATCACCGGGCTGATTATGGGGCCTCCGTCACCGCCACCTGGCAGTACCCCGGCCGATATCCGGCAACGGGCGATCGACCGGATCAAACGCCTGGAAGCGTTCCTCGAGTTCCTGGGCAACCCGCACCTGGAGTATCCAACCATCCATATTGGCGGAACCTCCGGCAAGGGATCGACCACGTCGCTGACGGCATCAATTCTGGCCGCCAGTGGCCTGAAAACCGGGAGCCACGTATCGCCGTACCTGCAGGTAGCTACCGAAAAACTGCTAATCAATGGCCGGCCAGCCAACGCAGGACGCTACCGCGATCTCGTCGCCTTCATGCGCGAGAAGATGGATACATGGGTGGCACAAGGCCACGAGGTGCCAACCTATGGCGAGCTCTGGGTCGCCATGACATTTGTCTATTTCGCACAGGAACAGGTTGACATCGCCGTGATCGAGGTCGGCGCCGGCGGACGGTTTGACCTGACCAACGTTGTCCAACCCGAAGTTGCCGCCATCACCAGTGTCGGCTACGACCACACAGTCACGCTCGGCAACACCCTGCCGGAAATCGCCTGGCACAAGGCAGGCATCATCAAACCCGGCGCGGCAGCGGTCACCACGGTTACTGACCCGGAAGCGTTACCAGTCATTCAGGAAGAAGCAAGGAAGACCGGCGTTGAACTTCAGGCACTGAGCGAAGGTACGACCTGGACCGACGTCTCGGTAACTGCCGGGGGAACGACGTTTACCGATGTCGCCAGCGGTGAACAGTTCACCGTGCCGCTGATCGGCCATTTTCAGGCGGCCAACGCGTCGCTGGCCATCGCCATTTGCCGCGCACTTGGCCGCCCGGAGATTACCACTGAAAGCATCCAGGCAGGGCTCTCCGCAACCCGGTTCCCTGGCCGGATGGAAACCGTCCAGACCGCTCCGCTGGTCGTGCTGGACGGCGCTCACAACCCGGAGAAAATGGGCGGATTGGTGTCTACCATCCGCACCGTCACAGGCGACCGCAAGATCATCCTTGTTTTCGGTGTGCTGGAGTCAAAGGACTACTCCGACATGTGGCACCTGCTCCGGCCACTGGCTTCGCATCTCATCGCGACCGCGCCGCACGTCCAGGCCAAACCATCGGTCGTGGCAGCCACCATTGCGGAACTGGCCGGCGATGATATGCCTGCCGAGTCGTTTGATGATCCGCTGGATGCCGTCCGGCGAGCACTCGAACTCGCCGGCCCGGACGATGCAGTCCTCGTGACCGGATCACTCTATCTGGTTGGCAATATCCGTGAACACTGGTTCCCGACCGAACAGATTCTCAGCCAGGGAACGCTCTGGCCATCCTGACCGGCTCTTACAGACAGGCAACGACGGCACCGGATTTCTACCGGCGCCGTCGTTCTGTTGTCAGGAAGATTTCTTGCGCAGGTAGCGGCTCAGTCCATCAATAGCCATCCCGAACGGGGTGACATTCGAGACCGTGCCCTCGGTGTCGGTCGGCTCACCAGCCTCGATCATCTCCGAGATCGCATCCGCTTCGAGCAGACTCACCATCTCGTCGCGCGGGGTCTCCGCCTCCCAGAGTGGGCGGACGAGGTTCACCCAGCGGTCCAGGCGAGCGTCCAGTTGATCGAGGTGGCGGTCAACGTCGTCAACCGGGCCGAAGTGGGTAAGCAACAGACGCTCTGGCTGCCGCTCACGAATTCGCTGGATGCTGGCGTGCCATGCCTCAACATCAATATCCGGCGGCGGAGTCGGCGGCCAGGTCAGTGACGAGGGTGGAATCCGGACGCCGGTAACGTCACCGGTGAAAATCAGTTTGCGTTCCGGGTAGGCGAAACTGATGTGGTGGGACGCGTGGCCGGGAGTATAGAGCACCTCAAGCGACACATCGCCACAAGTCAGCGTATCGCCATCCTCCAGAGCAACCAGGCGGTCCTCCGGGACCGGCTTCATCTCGCCCCAGAGGGGAATCATCTGGTCGCCGTAAATGCGCTCGGCGCTATCCAACAACCGCGACGGATCAACCATGTGCCGGGCACCTCGCTGGTGGCAGTAGAAGGTGGCCCGGGGAAACATCTCCAGCAACACCCCGGCTCCAGCCGCGTGATCGAGGTGAATGTGGGTCACCGCAATGTGCCGGATATCTTCCGGGTCCCGGCCAAGGTCACGGATTCCCTGAAGCAGATGGTCCACAGCGTTGGCCGGACCGGTTTCTATAATCAGCAACCCGTCGCTGGTATCCAGCAGGTATGAAGCGATCAGGTTGTCACTGTTGCGGAAGTGGAGGTCGATCATGCCGATGCCATCGGCAAGCCAGGTGGCTCGTGTTCCTGCCAAAATGCGCTCCCTGTTGTCTGTCTGGCCGGCTAGTTTGAAGGTACGACTTCTGCCAACCCGTCGATAAATCCGCCAAGCGATCGCAGATACGCCCGGTCAATGGCATAGTACTTCATCCCGTGGACCGGTCGAACTGTGACAACGCCGGCAGCTTCCAGTGTGCCCAGGTGACGGGACACTGCAGACTGGCTGATACCGAGATTGCCGACAATCTCCTGGGCATACAGTTCACGCTCGCCAAGCATCCGGACAATCTTCATCCGGGTCGGGTCCGCCAGCGCCTTCAGCGCACCGAGCGCCGAGGCGGAGTCGATCTCGGTCGTCGCTGTGTCGCCGATCCGGGCACGCGGTGCCTCGCTTGCTCCGAGCACGGTGCGCGGATTGAAGAAGAGGATCAGTTCCGGCGAATACAGGATGAACTGGACAAAATCGCCCAGATGCGGGGACGGGCAATAGGTGACCCGCTCGATGTGCGGGAGCATGTTGACGATCTCTTCGGTCAACCGGTGACCGGTCAGTTCGGCGAATGCAATCTGGATAACAGGATGAGCGCTCGACTGCGCATGCCTCACCGCACGCTGCAGGTCGTCATACTGGCGCTCATATTCTGCCTGATAGCACTGCCGCCAGAAGCCCTCGATCAGGGCGATCGTCCGTTCCCGGAGATGCACCGGCGAGGTCAGCAATGAGGCAGCCTCATCAAGATCTGCACGGGTGATACCCGGGCGGATGAACATCCGCCACTCGGCGACGTCATCATTGTCCGGCGGCGATTCCACGACACCACGGTCGCGGTACACCCGCATCACCGAGTTAGCTGCCATACGCTGATAGGCGGCCGGTGGAAGCGATTTCAGGTGTGCAAGGTAGTCATCGAACGTGGAATCGATCCGGTCCGGTTCCAGAACATCGAAAGAAAAAAGAAGTTCCTCTATGTAATAGACAAGCCGCCCGGAGAACCCGAGCAGCAGGTCAAGGTCATGTCGCAAGCCGGAATCCAGCGAGCGCCTGGCATCCAGCAACCACGGATCAAAACCGGGATGCGGCGTGTCACCGTCCGGTGCAACAGCCCGGAACGCCAGAGAAATTGCAGAAGTTAATACCAATGGAGCCGAGGCAACATAGAGTTGCTTCAGCACGGGACGCCCGACGACGAGTTCTCCCACCGTCGCTCCCCTTATCTTGTTATGCCGGTTTCACGCCCTGACAAGTCCGGATTCCCCAGCATCCGGGCCTATCACCGTATGAACATAGCACGGTTGATGAACCGGCGTCAAAACCCGTTGGATGAAACGATGATGATTTCGTCTATTCCTGACCGGCATCGCCTTGTCCAGTTGCCATTGCCATGTAGTCTTCCCTGACAGGGGCGAAAATATCGATCACCACACAGCCATCCGGCCCACCTGTGCCGGCGTGACGAACACCGCCCGGAACGACATAGGCGTCGCCGGGTCCGACTGTCCGGGTTTCATCGCCAATCGTCATGATGATCTCGCCTTCCACCACGAACCCGATCTGCTCATGCGGATGGACATGGTCCGGAACGGTGCCGTTTGGTTCCAGGCGCACCCAGTTGACCATCGCCCGCGCGCCGGCCAACACGTTCATCTGCACACCGGCAACCGGTGAAAAGCCCGGCAACTTCGCTATTTCAAAGAACCCACCTTCGGTTGGCAGGGCTTCGATTTCATTGCCTGATCGCTCGCTCATACTGCTTCGCTCCTCCCCATGTCAGACGATTATGTCCCTCTCAGATTGATCTCAGGATGGCAACTTGTCCGACTCGATAGAATCCACTGGCCGTGATCAGGATCAAGATTAGTACTGATGACGGGTTGGGGGAACATCACCATCCTCGATAGCATCCCTTCAGGCGAGGTTGTGATGTTTTGGTTTGTTGCCAGAAAGAATGTCCATGTTCCGTCGAGCGCTCGTTACGTTCGTCATCGCCGTGACAGTCCTCGCACCGTCGCTCTTTCTGTTCACCCACCGGACAGAAGCCGTTCAGGAGTACGACCCCGAAATCCAGGCCTCGCTGGCCGCGATTAACCTCTATCGCTCCTGGCTCGGCATCCCGCCGCTTACGATCGACCCACGACTCCAGGCCGCTGCCGAGGGTCACGTCAACTACTACAAACTCAACTATGGCGATCCCAACCTGGCAGGCATGGGGCTGCACCAGCAGACGCCCGGCAAACCCGGTTTTACCGGCGCCTCGATGTCTGACCGTGCCAAAGCCGCCGGCTACACCGGTTCGGTCAACGAAAACGCAGGCCTCTCCGGGTCGATGGTCGTCTCCACCGAGTGGTTTATCGGGACGATCAACCACCGGATCACCCTGATTGATGCACGCTACACCCATATCGGGCTCGCCGCAATCAACGAGGGCAACATCAAGTTTGAAGTCATCATGCTTGGTGCCGAATCATGGTCGCGTGAATCAGAGCCCGAGTGGGTTGCCTGGCCGCCGCACAACGCGACCGGTGTCGGACGCGCCTTCTATGGCGAGGCACCGGGGCCGTTCCCTGGCGCAACCTATCCGGTTGGATATCCGATCACCCTTGCCTGGCGGGGCCCTGGTGACCTCGAGCTTGATTCCGTTACCTTGACCGCCAACGGCAAGACAGTGCCCTCATTCCACTCCATCGGCACTGGTTGGCTAAGCACCAATACAGCCCAGGTTGCAGCAAGTGATCCGCTCGAGCCGGGCACCACCTATCAGGTCACGATCACCGGCAGCGCCAACGGTGAGCGGTTTAGCCGCACCTGGAGCTTCACGACTACTGATGGAACGGACAAACTTGCGCTCAATGGTGTCTCGGCACCGCCGGCAAGCTCGTTCGAAAAGCCGGTCAAACAGCAACCCACTGCAACTGCCACACCGGACCCGACGGCAACACCCACCGAAACGCCGACCACCCCGCCGGCAGGATTCGCACCGCCAACCCCGACTCCGGCAGGTAGCGACTATCAGCAGGTTGAACTCCCGGACGTACTGCCACCTGGCGTGACTGCTGCTCCGTCAGACGTCCAGAAACTCTGGTGGCTGGCTGATGGTCCCGTTTGGTCGGAAACGGTCAAGCGCTCCTGGCTCTGGGGGCCGGAAAGCTGGATCGCTGTTGCCGAGCGGTATGAGGAAGAGCCCGATGGCGCACGCCGGGTCTACTATTTCGACAAGGCCCGCATCGAGGTCAACACCAGCGAGGTTCGCAGCGGTCTGACCGCCGGACTCCTCGTCCGCGACATGATCCTCGGATCAATTCAGGTTGGTGAAGCAGAGTTCCTGGAACGCGAACCGGCCGAAATGGCTCTGGCCGGTGATGGCATCGAGTGGAATGCCGGCGCTCCAACCTACGCCAGCCTGCACGAGATCGCCTCGATCGAGCCGGGACGTTCAATTGATCCCCGCCCCGGCCAGGCAATCGTTGAGGTGCTAAACGCAGACGGAACGATCACGACCAACCAGTCGCTCTCGGGCATGGCCACCTACGGCAGCTACGACGAGACGCTGGGCCACAACGTTGCCAAGGTCTTCGATGACTATCTGAAAGACCTCGCCATTGACTGGCAGATGAGCGTTGGACTCCCGATTGCTGATCCCTACTGGGTGCAGACGCTGGTCAACCAGGAACCAACCTGGGTGCTGGTGCAGGCTTTCGAGCGACGACTGCTGACCTACACCCCGACCAACGACCCGGAATGGCGCGTCGAGATGGGCAACGTTGGTCGCCACTACTACGAATGGCGCTACAACATGGAAGCCCCGAGCGTCTATCAGGAGCCTGCGGGATAACCTGAACTACCAGGAACGTACGACTGGATCAGCCGGCGGTTATGGGAGATTCTCGACCATGATCGCCGGCTGATTGCTTGCGACTGCATTCACACCGGCCCCGATCAGGGACACGGCCACACCCGGGTCATCCACCGTCCAGGCATAGACCCGGAACCCGGCCCGGTGGTATCGGGTGATAATCCGGCGGTCAAGCAGACGATAATGCAACGCCACGATCCGGGCGCGACTCCAACGGGCCTGCGGCAACACCCACCAGAAATAGAGCCCTCGCAGCACCCTCCCGGCTCCTTCCCTGAGGAGCGGCACGGGCAACCCGGAAACGAAATGCCCTCGGGATAGGGCAAGGCGCATGGTCGGAAAGCGCCTGGCAATCCTGCGCAGGCTGGCAGCATGCACGGTCGAAACCAGCGACGATGCCACAAGATCCGGCCTTGTTTCCAGGATCGGGATCAGCGCCTCTTCCAGTCCTCGTTCCTTGAGGTCGAGCACCAGACGAACCGGGCGAGACTGGCCGGCAATGAACATCAGCAGGTCGTCAAGCGTCAGCAGGGTGGGGATTCGTTTGCGTAGTTCTGTGAAGGGTAATGACCGGATTGGCGTGCCGTCGATTTTGGCGTCGTGAAAGAGCACAACAACGCCATCGCTGGAACGCCGCAGGTCACACTCGATGATGTCTGCTCCGGAAGAGAGTGCAAATGTGAACGCCTGCAGCGAGTTCTCCACCTCACCGGGAGCACCGCCCCGGTGGGCGACAATCAACGTTCGCGTCTTCCGGGCGTCCATCGTCTCTGCGCTCCCTGTCTGTTGGTGGGGCTACTCCTTGCCCTTCCGGCGATTGTAGATGCCGATCAGCGCCATCAAATAGCCGGTGCCGAGTGAGTAACTGGCCAGGACGTCAGTCAACCAGTGATGGCCGAGGTACAGCCGCGAAGGACCAACCAGGGCGATCAGACTACCAACGATACCCGGTGGCGCAAACCGAAGCGGGCTATCACCCAGTCTCCGGTAGAGCACATAGGAAAAGAACCCCCAGAACGCGGTGTAGGACAGCGTGTGGCCGCTCGGGAAACTGGTGTCTTTCAGGTTGGACTTGGCGACGATAATGTTCTCGCCGTTCGGGCGGGGACGCTTGATGATCTTCTTGGTGGAGTAGGAAATCAACGAACCGCACCAGGCAAAAAGCATGTACCGGGCATCCCGTTTGGCGCCCGAGAGGTAGGTGAGCACGATCATTGAGGACGGCAACAACATGGATTGCGGTTGAAAGCCCATCCAGGAAACCAGCCCCATCGCGCGGGTGAGGATCGGGTGGTTTACCTTCTGGATGCGTGTGGTGACTTTCAGGTCAACCTCGGCCGTCTTACCGGCGCGCACCAGCGCCAGCAGCACCAGGAACGAACTGAACGCCGCCAACGACAGCCCGAAAAACAGGGTCGACCGCCGTGTCAGCAGCTTTGGCTCCTCGTTTCGCACTCGCTACCCTCTCCTGCCCCAGTCAGACGTCAGCAGGGATTGTACCGGTTTCTCCACCCGGATCAGGCAGCAGACCGCCTAATCGAAGATGGGCCGCGGCAGCCACCCCCGGTCGAGCAAGGTTTCGCGGGCCAGGTGGCCCAGCAGGACACCGTGCGGGAGTTCCGGCAGGTCAGGGTGATACTCGAATCGGTTGCGCTCGAAGTACTGCACCACATGGAGTTTGCCGTCGGTCTCCGAGATTTCCTCGAACCGTTCCGAAATCGGATACCCGAAGATCGGCAATCCACCGTTCTCTTCCCAGAAACGCAGGAAGTTACCATGCAGCGTATGCCCGGTCTCGGGGAAGTAGTAGCCACCGCCCGGAACTGCTCCGGCACTGACCGGACGGAACGGTGCTTCGGAGACCCGGTGACGGGTACGTTCTGTCCCGAGCAAGCCAAGCAGCACTTCATATTCGGTGCCGGCATACTCCGGATGATATTCGAACCGGGTGCGCTCGAAATACTGCGTCAGATAGGTATTACCGTCAATCGCCGACATTTCGTTGAACGCCTGGGTAAGCGGGAACCCAAACCGTGCCAGCCCGCCCCGGTTCAGCCAGTAACTGGCGAACGGCTCTTTCACATTGTGAGCCGTCTCCTCAAAGTAGAGCGTGCCCGGTTCGGTCGATCGCGGAACCGGCATGGTCAACGGATGCACCGTCTGGATGTGTCGCGGGAAGGCCTTTTCAACGTAATACTGGACATACTCCTGCAGCACCGATACCGAAGCTACGCGCTCACCAAACCCTTTCAGTTTGATTTTTCCGGTCAGTTCCCGGGTTTCACCTGGCTCCATTGGCTTGCCAAGTCCCCAACGATAGGGATTCACCACCTGTCCGGCGCCGGCAAACTCGACGCACCAACGGTAGCGATTGCTGATCTTCGGGAACCCGGCCGACTCGTAGTTCTGGGCCTCCGGATAGGTATAGCCGGGGTCAGGGCCCTGTGTCTGCAGGATCGACCCGGAGGGGTTACGCAGCACAACAGTGACAGTAATCGTCTCATCAGGGCCGGCAATGGCAGGGCTCACCGAAAAATCGAGAACCTCGATATCACCCGTCACGCGAGGGCGCGGGAAGAAGATCGGGCCAGTACCGGCCAGACGCCCTCGAATCTCCGGGAGTTGCTGGTAGAGCGCATCACCGGGACAGGCAGTCATCATCACGTCCTGATGCCCGCACAGATTTGGCACACCTTCGAGTTGGGCAAACGTCGCCGCTTTGGTGACGTCAATGTGGGACGCCCGCAGGGCCATCAACCGGTCGAAGGCAGTCATCGCGGCCGGAGTCGGGCTGGTGGTCATGAAGGTGCCCATAAAGGCAATTCCGATCGAACCGCGATTGAACCGGGCAGCGTGTGCCCCGATCACACCCGGCCCACCGAATCGGCCTTCATAGACATTGCCCAGCCAATCGATCAGGTAGTTGTAGCCAATGTCGCCCCAGCCCTGGTCGATGGCGTGGTACTGGTAAATCGCCCGTACCTGGGCGGCAGGATCTACCGTGTCAGTACCGGTGACCGTGTGATGCACGATCACTTTCTCGGTCGGGACCACACTCGGGGTCCACTTGAGCGGCTTGGAAGGATCCTCATCAACGTGCCGGAGCGCTTCGTTTGCCCCCCAGCCGACTCGAGGAATAATCAGACCATCGATCAGCCCGCCGGCCTGCTCCAACGCCCGGGCGTCCCCTTGTGATGTATCCCGGACGGTCACCCGCAGGTGGCGAAGTCCTGCAATCGAAGTGATGCCGGTGCGTACCTGCACGAACCTGCCGGGATAGACCATCGGCAAGGCAAACCCACGGGATTGATCTTCGGTTTCTGCGTGTGAATCAGGATGCAGGTGGAGCCATTCCGACCAGGTGACGCCGTCATCGCTGACCCGCACCTCCGGTGAAAGCCCCTGACCACTGGCGAAATTGGCCAGCCAGCTCACCTGAATAGCAGTGAATGGTTGTCCGTTGGAAAGTATCGGTGTCTCGAATTGCCCGCTACGTGGAAATGGTCCGTCAAACTCCCAGGTTTGCGAAGCATCGCCAGTTTCGGCCAACGCAGGAAGAGCCAGGTGGCGTCGATCGTACAGCGCTACTGCCGAGAGCGCCCCTGCTACCTTCAGAAACTGCCGTCGTGAAACGCGCCGCTCGTTCATGTATTCTGTCCCAGATCCCGTCCCGGCGGTATCGGTGTACCTCGTCCGATCCCGCCACTCCCCATGAGCGATCGAACTCTATCACTACGTGTACGTACAGCACATGTACCCAATAGTACCGTTCGATGACAACCCCGTCCCGGGACTGGTCAAACGCTCCATAGGAGGCATCGGAGTGCCACCCAAACGGTGACCGATATGCCCCTTCTGCTATAGTCAACGCCAGTCGCAATCAATGGTTTCGGAGGAACCGGATGGTGGCAGGAACCAGCACATCAACAGACCGGTCCAGCCGGCCGGTATGGCTGGGCTGGCCGCTTGCCTTCATTGCCCTGTGCACACTTCCGGTCATCGGCTTTCTGCTGCTTCCGTGGTCCATTGAAGAAAAGTCCCTGGCCGTCCTGCACGGCCTTTGCGCACAGCAACCGACTCACACGTTCCACTTTGGCGATGCCCGCCTGCCGTTCGACGCCCGGATGTCCGGCATCTACGGCGGGTTTGCGATGGCATCCATCTTCTTCCTGCTCCGGGGACGCTGGGGGCATTCGGGCATTCCGAAACCAGGCGTGGTGATATTCCTCGCCTTCGGCGTGCTGGCGCTGGGCATCGACGGGGTGAACTCGACGCTGCTGGATATGGGATTCTGGCACCTCTATCAACCAATGAACGAAATGCGCCTCGCCACCGGTCTGCTCACCGGGCTGGCACTGGCAGTCTTCGTCTGGTTGCTGGCCGGGATGCTCACGTTCCGGCACCCGCAGCTCCGTCAGGACAAGCTGATTGCCGGTTACGGCGAGCTCGCCATGATCCTCGCCCTGTTTTCCGGCTATGCGTTGCTGGTCATCAGCGGCTGGGAACCGCTGCGACTGCTTTTGACCGCCCTGCTGATCACCTCGGCAGTGACAGCCCTGACCGGGCTGAGCCTGGCGTTTGTGCTGCTCTTCGGCAAACGGGAAAATCAGGCAAACTCGACCATAGATCTGGCAGCACCGGCAACCATTGCGCTACTGATTGCCTTTACGATCATGGCAACAACGTCCGGCGGGCGCTTCCTGCTGGAAGCCTATTACGGCGTCTCAACGACGCAACTCTAGGAACCGGAAAGATATGAACCAGATACCCGGAACCGGACCTCAACAGGACGAACAGTGGCCGGAAACACCGGACGAACTTGTCTATAACCTGGATCGTGCCCTCGAAACGTTCGACGAAATCCAGAAGGGCAAGAAGGGCGACCTGCTCGAGACGCTACTCGATTGTGTCGACTGGCGTGAAATGTTCGGCAGCACCGGTAGTGGGTTCCTGACGCCGGAAGATATCGCGGCGATCCGCGAGTATTACCGCAAAAAGTTCGCCGCAGTCGAACGCTACTACCTCGCCGAGCAACTCAGCACCGTCCTGATGACCGCCCTGATGTCCAGCGGCGATATTGTTTTCTCGGAGCGTCTCAAGGTGTTTGGCCGGGAGAACCCGAACCTCTGGCAGGAGATCCGGACGTTCTTTGGCCGCAAGGAGATCGCAACAGCCATGCTGTTTGCCTCGGACACCGGCGGACCGAAAACGGACGCCTGACCATGATCCAGGCACGCATCCGCTCACCATTGCGCTGGCTTTGGGCACTGATCGGGTCGCTATCGATGCTGGTTGTCGCCGGGGCGACCGGCAACGCCTGGTTCACGGCGCTGATTCCGGTCGTTGCCGGGTTGTTCCTGCTGGCCCCGCCGATGGGCATTTTCAAGCATGAGGAAAAGGTCGTTCCCAAAGCCGGTCTGGCCCTGGAAGTCCGGTTGGCGGACGACCAGTCAATCGTCCCGGGTATGGCACCGATCGCCCGTTATACGCTTTCGCTGGTAAACCACAGCGATGTTGATGCACGCGACTTTTCGATCCGCCTGCTGGTTCCGGATGAACTCTCGCCCCGCAATGGCAAGGTCAAACCGCTGGGCAGGATTCACCGGGGGCAGGTCGGCAAGCACTGGTTCATCGAATCAGCCTACGATGCAACAGCCCTCACCTTCCGCACCCGGATTGCTCCCGGCGACGACGTGGTGTGTCATGCCGGTGAGACGATTGATGTCGCCGAACTGCACTTCCTGCTGGAACTGCAACCACAGGGTTGGTCGCTCGATTACCAGGTCAGTGGCGGCAGCGTCTCTGCCGCGCTGGGAGCGGTACGTCTGCCCTGATACCGTGACAAAAAGAAATCACCCCCACCGGAAGCCGGTGAGGGTGATGGATGGTCTGGTCTAGCGTCCGCCGTCAGACTTGGCAGTCTTGCGGCGACGCTTGTGCTCTGCCTTCCGCATCTTGGCGCGGCGCTGCTCGCTCTTGCTCACGAAGCGGCGCTTGCTGCGGTATTCGCGGAGCACACCGGAGGACTGCAAGTCCTTGGTGAACCGACGCAGCAGGGCGTCAAAACTTTCGTTGTCCCTGAGTTCGACCTTCACCTGTTACCACCCCCTTTCAGATCGAGATGTTCCGTATCTCACCTGACAGGGTGGATACTTCGTCTTTGACGCGCACCGCCAAAGACGGCCTGTCAACGTCTCATTTTACCGCACAGCAGCTTCTCGTCACACCCCGGAGCGGACACTCGAAACCAGTTCGCTATACTGTGTCAGAACGAGTTCGACCCGCAACGACAAACGAGGCAGGATGTCACACGACGTCGGAGTAATCTATTGCGGTTCCTGCGGTGCCATGAACCCGCGGGCCAACCACTATTGCGCAGCCTGTGGCCACGCGCTGGTCGATGCCTATCATGCCTCCGAGGGCCTGCGTGTCTACATGACGCCGGATGTTGCCGCCACCCTGGTTGACATTGTCGACCCCGGCCTGGATATCGAGGTGCTGCAAACCACCGAGGACCTGCCGTCGGATTTCGTCAAGGTGGCGCTGCCGGATGGCCGGACAGGTTATGTCTGGCTGCGAGAGGTAGAAGAGGTCGCCGGAGACATGACGCCGGCCAAGGCAACCCGCCGCGAACCGGTAGGGTGCATTTCCTCGACAGCATTGCTGACCATTATCATTTTGTCGGTGGTGGTGGCCGTCTTCGCCGTGCTCACGGCTTTCCGCTCCACCGATGCCAACGCCGACCTGATCGCTGTCCTCTCCTGCATTGTCGTCGTGCCATTCTTTGCGGTGGTGATCGGGTTCTACCTGTATGTCCGCAAGCGGGAAGACGAAATCCTGGCGGAACGCGCCGGCGAGTCGCAACTGCAACAACAAGAGGATTGATCAGCTTTGGAAATCCAGGCAACCGTCGAGGGTCTCCGGCAATATGCCATTCACGGAGACCCCTATACCGTGGTGTATTACAGTGTCGATGGCCGCCCCGACGAGATCAGGCAGGCACAACTAGGTACCCGTGACCTGCCCGAAGGACTCAAGGTCGGCGACCGGATCATTGTCTATTCCGTGCTGGGCATCGTTGCCGAAATCAGGCTGGCGGAAGACCGCTAGCGCGAGTTCGGCATTACCCGCAACAGTGCCCGTAACGATTCACGCAGACTCACCTGTTCTTCGGGAGTCAGCCGTCGCAGTGCCCGCTCGGCCTGATCACCATGTGCCGGCAACAGTCGTTCGACCAGGTCTCGCCCGGTCTGGGTGAGGTTGTTCAACACCACCCGGCGATCTCGAGGATCGCTCATACGGTATGACAATCGCTGGCGAACCAACCGGTCGAGAATGCCGGTGATGGTCGGCGTCGAAACGCCCAGGCGCCGTGCGAGGTCTGATACCCGGGTCGGTCCCTCGTGATAGAGGATCGTCATGACCCGGAGCTGCTGCATGGTGACCTGCGCGGTCGACCAGGCTTCAGATATTTCGTGTGATGATGGCTGCAGCCTCACCACGGTTTCTCGTAAGAGATCAATCAGCTCATCCAGCGATTCTGACTGGGGAAGCTGTGGGGTGACAGGCGATTGCACACCTGGCTTGATGGATTGCCCTCCAGACACACCTGTTTCCTTCCCGGAACGATTGGCTGCTTTAGAGCAACGGAATCAATAGGCCGAGTCTAGCTTTCTGCACCATGCTGCTCAATGAGAACATGGTCACGGTCCCGTCTGGGAGTACCCCTGAGACGAGGACAGTGTAGCCGAACTTTTTGTGTTGTGGCGTACTCTCTCTGGTATTATTCCCGTTTGTGCGCCTGAGGTGGGCGCGGCACAGCGACACAACCGGTCGTTTGTGCATCTGAGCCGAATGGTCCAGAGAGGCAGATAGGCAGATGGCACAACCATATTCCCTGAAGGCAACCAAACGAACGATGACCGGCAAGCGTGTTCGCCGGCTCCGCACCGAGGGCCTGATCCCGGCAGTGATTTACGGCACTGTGGTCGATGAACCGATCTCTATCACTGTTGAAGAACGCGAACTCCAGCGCACCTACCAGGCAATCGGCAGCTTCACCCTGCTCGATCTCGACCTGGAGGGCGAGGTCTACACCGTTTACATCCGCAACCTGCAATCCAACCCGATCAAGCGCCGGCCGGTTCACGCCGAATTCTTCGCGCCGAACCTGCGCGTCGCCATGACCGCCAACGTGCCGCTGCACCTGGTTGGTGAAATCGGCAACGATGCACTCATCGTCACCCAGGCTCGCGAGTCGGTCGAACTCCGCGGTCTCCCGACTGCACTGCCGGGCGTCCTGGAAGTCGATGTTTCCACGCTCGAATCGCTCGAAGATGCCATCTACGTGAAGGACCTGAACGTCGGCGACGATGTCGAGGTGCTGACCGATGGCGAAGAACTGATTGCCCGCCTGACCGAGCCGCAGCTGGTCGTTGAAGAGGACGAGGCTGCAGCCGAGGGCGAGGAAGAGGAAGCCGCAGAGGCAGCCGACGAGGCACCTGCCGAAGAGGCCGAAGATTCCGGCGAAGACGACTAGTCTTCAATCTTCAACCGATGTCCCACAAGGGCGGCCAGACTGGCCGCCCTTGTTCGTTCCGGCTGGTAGGCTATCAGCGGTTCGAGCGCAGTGAAAGGGTGCATTTGTGACCGGCAACTGGACAGCAATCATTGTGAATTACAACGGTGCGGGATTCATCGAGGCGTGCCTGCACGCGCTGGAAAACTGCACACTCCGGCCGGCCGAAATCCTGGTGGTTGATAACGACTCCACAGATGACTCCCTGCTGGAACTCAACGGCTATCCACGCGCCCAGGTGCTGGCCCAGGAACGGAATCTTGGCTTTGGTGGCGGTGCCAATGTCGGACTTGCCAGCGTCGAAACCGATTACGCGGTCATCCTGAACCCGGATGTCGAGGTTGAACCATCTTTCGGTACAGCACTGGTTCAGGCATTTACTGCCAATCCCAATCTGGGGGCCGCGGGCGCGCTGCTGATCTTTCCCGACGGAGAGACGATCCAGCACGCCGGCGGCGAGGTCAACCTGCCGGAGTGCACCACCTTTCATCACCACCACGGCGAACGTCTCGACTCCGTGCGACTCTTCCCCCGCGATGTCGGCTATGTCACCGGTGGTGCAATGGCGTTGCGCATGTCGGCCGTCCAGGAAGTTGGTGGCTTTGACGAGCAACTCTCCCCGGCCTACTTCGAGGATGTCGATCTCTGTTTCACGCTCCGCAACGCAGGCTGGAGCATTCGCTTTGAACCTACCCTCCGGGCACTCCACCATGAAGGCTCGACCCTCAAACGTTCGCCGGCGTACTTCCAGTTCATGTATCGCAACCGGCTGCTCTTCGCCCGGAAGCACCTGTCAGCCCATGACTGGGCAACCGGATTCGTCCCGGCAGAACTCAAGCGTCTCCGGTATGAACTGAACAATCTTGAAGAAGCGGACGGTCTGACGATCGCCGGGGCGAACGCAATCGAGTCACTTGCCCGTAGCGTCGAGGTCTGGGACGGGCCGGCAGTGCTGGACCAGGATGTCTACGACCAGGCAACCCATGCGTTGGCCGAAGTCCGGCAACACTGGGACACAAGCCGGAAGCCACTGAACACACGCAACCCGCTGCTACGTCTCGCCGGAAAACTGGACAACGCGTTCGGTCCACGCCGGTATCTGGATGCTGCGCTTGGCAGCCAACGGGCATTCAACGCCTCGGTAGTGCGAGCACTGGAAGCACAGGAGCGGGTGCAACGCGAACAACTCGCCGCGACCCTGCTCCTGGCAATTGACCTGATTGGAAGATTGCAGGAACGTTCGATGCCTATTCCGGAACCTGAACTCCCGGAAATGTGACGTCACCGCCGAAGTAGACCTTTTTCGCCCAGTAGGCACCGGGCAGGAAGGGCAACGCCAGCGCAACCGGCAGCCCGCAGATAAACAGGATGTCCTGGCGGATAATCCAGACAATGCCGATTGTCGTCAGGGCAAGCAGGACCAGGAACGGCAACGCCCAGACTCCACCCTGCCGGGCATGTTTGCGGAGGAAGGGATCACCGTGCGGGCCGCCATTCCAGACGGTCAATGGAACCACCGGGGTAAAGAGGTAACACAGTGCCGCGACCAGCCGTAGCTGGGAACGGGACTTGTTATCCGACCTGGTATTTGTCATATGCAACGCTCATCGGCACCCCGGCCAGCAACTCTGCACGCATTGCGTCTTCTGTGCCCGCCAGCGATTCGACTGCCTCCAACACTTCGACCATCACCTCTGCCGGCACCACAACCACGCCATCGGCATCGCCGGCAATCATATCGCCTGGACGCACCAGGACCCCGCCGATCGTCACCGGATGCCCAAATCCGCTGATCCGCCATCGCAGGATCGACGCGGCAGGCGATCGATGCCGCGAAAATGTCGGGAAGCCCATTTCCAGCAGTTTCGGAACATCACGGGTACCACCGTCGATGACCGCACCGCGGCAACCACGTCCGCGCGCAGCAGTGGCCATCAACTCGCCCCAGTGGGCAGCAGACGTATCACCACTGGTATCGACAACAGCAATCGAGTGCTCGGGGATCTCATCGAGGAATTGCTTGCGCAGGTCCCAGTCATCGCCTTCCAGTGCGGTTGCCGGCGCACCCTTGCAGGTGAACGCAAGCCCGGCCATCCGGTCCTGAAGTGTCAGCCCCTGAATGGCACCATCCACGACCTGGTTACGCAGTCCACGACGGTCAAGTGCATCGGCTATTGCGCCGGTATAAAGACGGGAATAGCGTGTGACGAGTTCCTCTATGTCCATGCTCTGCTCCTGTCGTCGAAACGGCTCAGCCGGCGAAACGGTAATGAACATAGTCGAATTGGTCCGGTGGCCCCATCGCCACCCACATTTCGCCTTCTGATGGACGGGCGATGACCGACGCAAAGGTGATGTAGTCGCCGGGGCCGTCCCCCAGGTGGCGGCAGATCGCGTCCGGCGCGTTGGCCCGGTCGCGGAAATACTCCATCGTGCGCTCCGGGGTAACCGAACCGCTATCGGCCTGGATCAGTTCAGTCATCCGGTCAAGACGGGCACAACTGTTCTGCATCCGGTCCGGTGTCGAGGTTTCCAGGTCAGCCAGTTCTCCGGCAACGAAGTGGTTGGAATGCGCCAGAATGCCATCTACCGGGTCGAGCCGTGCTTCACGTTCGACCGCAAGCTCAATATCAACAGCATTACCGCTGGCATCCATCATCAGCACATTCCGCGACGATGCCCGCGGAATGGTGGCAATGCGCGCAAGACCATCCTCGAGTGAGTCATGCTCGAGCAGTGTCCTTGAGAGCAGGTAGCGTGGATACCCGGCCCGCCAGTTGCCGGTGTTGAGGAAGTTGGCGAATACCGCCATGCCCCGGTCGTTGATGCCGATGTAGGAGATCTGACCGGCAGGAGTGAGCATCAGCAGCGCCGGTTTGTCTTCGGGAGTAACCCGCATGACGATACCAACATCCCGCGTGCCAGCCGGCAGGTCAGCATTCTGACCGGCAATCGGAATTCCGTCGGCAGTGTGCTTGCCGGAAACGGTAAAGGTGGTGCATTCATGGGCCATCGCCTCACGGGCCATAGCGGCCGTTTCGGTGCCATCCTCGCCCGGAGCGACCGCCAGTTCAGCCCGCAACTGCAGGATGAAGGCATCCTCGACGCTGATATCCGCGCCCTCGGCCAGACCGGTCAGTTCCTCGACGAAATGAGGTGAATACCGCTCGATATACGGCATGTAGATTTTCGCCCGCTCACGGGCCGTGGCATGGTCAACATCCTTGCCGGCAAGGTTCTTCAGGGCCATTGCCAGGTGGGCGTGAACAAGGTCACGGGCCCGACTGCCGTGCTGCCGGCCAATCTCGCGATTGCTGCCGCTGAACTCGTAATAGGGGAATTGCATCTCAGGTTCTTCACTTTCCGCTGCTACGGGTTGCGCAACCGTGCCATCGAAAGAACATCAACGAACTCGCCCTCGCGAAACGCGTAGTTGCGATGTAAACCCTCATCGACAAACCCGTATTTCCGGTAGAGATGGATCGCGCGTGCATTGTCAGCGTAGACGGTCAGTTCAACCCGCGCAATGTTGTACCAGTTGTCCGCAAGATCCAGTAGCGCCTCCATCAACCTGCTGCCAATGCCCTGCCCCTGGTGCGCATCGTCAACACCCATCCCGATACTGGCAACATGCTGGCGCCGGCCGCGATACAGGTGCAGCCCGGCATGCCCGACAACGTGTCCGTTGAGTTCAGCAACGATCATGCGCAAGTCCGGACCAGGTGTATAGCGGGCAGCCCGTTCGCTCTCCGGCATCAGCGGGATCTGGAGCGTTCCGGCAGCGACCGAGCGCTGGTTGTACAAGCGGGTAACAGCCGGAATATCCGCCTGCTCGTATGCCCGGATAATGACGTCTGGTCTCACACGCGTCTCCCTTTATCGAGCATGTTACGGGTTGCAATCAGGGTGCCGGCAGCCGCAGCACCGAAGAGCAGTCCGTAGAGTACCCGCATCAACGAATCGAGTGTGCGGCCCCCGTCAAAGGTCAGGATCGAGAAAAAGAGCGATAGCACACCGGACGCCAGCAAGAGAAACGCCAGCCCGACGAACGGCAGTGCAGCGATCGCCCCGAAAATGTCGCCCCGGCTCTCACGTCCACGCGACTGCACGAGGCGGTGGTGGCTTTCGGCATAGCGGGTCCAGACAATGGCACCGAAAATCGCAAGGCCACCAATTGCCAACAATACCGGCGTCACCGAGGAAACCCACCCCGGAACGCCGATGGCCCGCAAGATCAACGCAATCAGACTCACACTGAGCAGCAGGACAATCAGGAAGGCAACGTTGATGGCAGCCAGGCGAACACCATCGAACACGGTCGATCCGCTGGGCCGCAGCCAGCTACTCAGCCGGTCATCTGCCGGTCCTTCAAAATCGTCGAAGTTAAATTTCATCCGGCCACCCCAACTGCCTTCGAACTGTGTTCTGTCAGGTGATTGTACTTCCGCTTTGGGTTATCCTGAATGGAGCCGGGTGCCGGACGGAGAACAAGGGAAGACAGAATGAAAAAGACAGTATTGATGGTTTTCGGAATCGTGATCCTGACAGCGCTCCTGGCAGCACTCTATCGCTCTGCCAACAATGCCGACCTGCCAGATGATGAATGGTTCGAATTCGAAAGCCTGCCAAGCTAACGTCTCACTGACAGCGTTCCAACCATACGTCAACCGCCCCGCCACCTTGCAGGTAGCGGGGCGATTTCCTGAAGCAACTATCCGTTCAGGCGATCCAGCACCGCCTCCAGAGGCAACGTTTCTGCCGAGGATGATGGCTCACTACGCTGTTTCACCTCGTAGCCACCGGCTTTCAATGCGCGTGGGCTGACAGTGATTCGCCACGGGATGCCGATCAGGTCGGCATCGTTGAACTTGATCCCGGCCGACTCCTCGCGGTCATCAACCAACGCTTCCAGTCCGGCAGAATCAAGTGCATCCTGCAACGCAGTGCGGGCGGCTTGCACCTCGTCAGACGCTCCCAGCACCACCACATGCACATCAAACGGTGCGATTGAGGCCGGCAGGATCAGGCCGTTGTCATCGTGATAATGCTCTGCCACAGCAGCCAACAGACGGCCCAGGCCAATGCCATAGGAGCCCATAATCATCAACTGCTCGTTGCCCTGCTCATCCAGGAACTTCGCATCCAGCGCGGCAGAGTACTTGTAGCCGAGCTTGAAAATATTGCCGACCTCGATGCCGTGACGCTCTTCCAGCGGTTGGCCACACTCCGGACAGGCAGCACCCGCCTTCGCCATCGCAATATCGACCACCATCGCCGCCTGATAATCCCGGCCGAGATTGACGTTGACCAGGTGGTAACCGATCTTGTTTGCTCCGGCAACCAGATTCGGTGCCTGGGCTGACAGGTCAGCAACCACGGTGACACCTTCCAGCCCGACCGGCGAGGCATACCCCGGCACGGCACCGGTCCGGAGGATCTCCTCCTCGGTGGCAGCCCGCAGGTTGGTGGCGCCGAGAACGTCCCTGAGCTTGACCTCGTTGACGTCCAGGTCGCCACGGATCACGACAAAGACGAAGGTCCCGTCAGCGTCGTAGAACACCGCCTTGGCGGTCTGGCTGGTTTCGACGCCCAGATAAGCGGCTACGGCAGCGATGGTTTTCGAATCCGGGGTCTCAACTTCTTCCATCGGCAATGGCTGTTCCGCCGGGAACTGATGCTGCTGGGTCGCCACTTCCTGGTTTGCCGCATAGCCACAGGAACCACAGACCAGCAGGATGTCCTCGCCAGCATCGGACTCGAGCATGAACTCGTGCGAGCCCCAGCCACCCATATAGCCGGCATTGGATTCCACAACCCTTACCGGAATACCGGCCCGCTCGAATATGCGGAGATAGGCCCGATGGCACTCATCGTAGAACCGGTTGAAGTCTTCCTCAGTCGCGTGGAAGGAATAGGCATCCTTCATCAGGAATTCCCGTGCCCTGAGCAATCCGGCCCGGGGTCGGAGTTCATCCCGGAATTTGTTCTGGATCTGGTAGATCGCCATCGGCAACTGACGATAGGAGCGAATGTCCCTTCGGACAATATCGGTCGCGATTTCCTCGTGGGTGGCCGCCAGTGCCATATCACGACCTGCACGATCCTCGAAGCGCACCAGTTCCGGGCCGACGGCATCCCAGCGACCCGACTCCTTCCACAAGTCAGCCGGTTGGGCGAATGGCATCAGCACTTCCTGACAACCGATGCGGTCCATCTCTTCACGGAGGATCCGTTCGATCTTGCGGATCGAGCGCAGACCCAGCGGCAGGAGACTGTAGATACCTGCACCAGCCTGCCGGATATAGCCAGCACGGATCAGCAGCGACGCGCTGGCGGAATCAGACCCGGACGGTGCTTCTCGCAGCGTTCGTCCAAGCAACTGGCTGTATTTCACGGAATCAGGGTCCTTTCCTCACGGCTGATGACGAGACAGGCTGTCAGTCCCGGAAGGGAATCACCCTACCGGGACGCCAATAGGCCGTTTACCGGGCACACCTGTCCGCCGCGGGAACCTCTCCGGGGTTGGCTTCGGTTTGTCGATCACCACGAAACGGGTTTCACCATCGGCTGCCGGCACCAGACGAGGAGAACGTCCGCCGACGAAACCGATTGCCTGGCGCGCCACGTCAAGCTCTTCTTCAGCAGCGGCACCCTTGGGGAACAAGGCAACACCGCCGGGACGAACAAACGGCAACACCAGTTCAACCAGGGTAGCGAGTCTCGCCACAGCCCGGGCAGTGCCGACATCGTACTGCTGGCGGTGTGCGGGATCATGGGCTACTTCTTCAGCCCTGCCCTGCACGGCGACCACATTGGCAAGGCCAAGTGCAGCGGCAGTTTCCTCCAGAAAACGCACTTTCTTGGCCGTCGCGTCGAGCAGGCAGACACGCATGCCAGGGCGCGCGATAGCAAGCGCCATGCCGGGAACGCCACCACCGGTGCCAACATCGATCAGTGAGGTTGCGTCTTCGGGAAGAAGCGTCGCCAGTTCCAGGGAACCGGCGACCAGATTCTCTTCAATTGCGTCGCGATCACGGATGGCTGTCAGGTTGAAGGCTGCGTTGGCCGCCATCAACAGGTCGACGTAGCGATCGAGTTGCCCGATCTGTTCCGGCGTCAGCGACAGGAGATCGTAAAACCTGTCCGCCGTGGTCATTGCGAGGCCGCCACCCGTCGAGCAGTTGAAAGCTCCAGCGCCGTCTCGACAATGTCCCGCGCCGTAATGCCGGCTTGCGCCCGCAACGATTCCTGCGACGCGTGGTCAAGGAAAACATCCGGGATGGCAAGGCATTGCACCGGAACATGGACGCCCTCGCGCATGAACAGTTCCAGCACTGCCGAACCAAACCCGCCGATCAGAACATTCTCCTCGATCGTGATCACTGCCCCGGTTTCGCGGGCACAGCGCAGAATGAGTTCCTCATCGAGTGGCTTGATGAAGCGGGCGTTGACCACACGGGCGGAGATTCCGCGTTCGGCCAGCATTTCGGCGGCATTCTCGGCCGCGATCACCCGCGAGCCAACCGCAAGCAACGTCACGTCGGTACCATCAGAGACGATCTCGCCACGGCCGATTGGCAGGGCGACCGGATCGAGCGCCATGCTGACACCCAGCCCATTACCTCGCGGGAAGCGCAGGGCAATCGGGCCATCTTCATACTCAACGGCCGTCAACAGCATGTTGCGTAGTTCCTGCTCGTCCTTCGGCGCCATAACGACCAGGTTCGGCAAACAGCGCAGGTAGGAAAGATCGAAGACCCCGTGGTGGGTTCGGCCGTCATCCCCCACCAGTCCGGCACGGTCCATCGCGAAGATAACCGGCAGGTTCTGGATGCAGACATCATGGATGACCTGGTCATAGGCGCGTTGCAGGAAGGTTGAGTAGATCGCCGCCACCGGCCGCAACCCCTGGGTTGCAAGCCCTGCTGCAAATGTCACAGCGTGCTGCTCGGCAATACCGACGTCAAAAAGGCGATCCGGGTGCGCCTTGGCAAATGGCAGCAGACCGGTACCGTCGGGCATGGCGGCTGTAATGGCAACGATGCGCTCATCCTTGGCGGCCAGTTCGGTCAGGTATTCACCAAATACATCCTGGTATTTCGGAGGAGTCGGGCCGCTCGGACCACTGGACACCACCCGTGCTGCGTGATGCTTGAACGGGTCGTCTTCGGCAAAGTCATAGCCCTTGCCCTTGGTGGTTATCGCGTGAACAAAGACCGGCTCTTCGGTCGCCTTCACCATCTGGAAGGTTTCAATCAGCTCTGCAATGTTATGTCCATCGACCGGGCCGACGTAGGTGAAGCCCAGTTCTTCCCAGATCATGGTGTGGTAGATGAACTCCTTGAAGGAGTCCCGCATCCGCTTGCTGAGTTCAAGGAAGAGTTCGCCCTGGGGAACGCGGTGCATGAGTTTCTCGAACTCGGCTTTCGCCCGGCTGTAGCGCTCATCGGTGCGCATCCTGGCGAGGTAGAGCGACATCGCCCCGACGTTTGGTGCGATGCTCATTTCGTTGTCGTTCAGCACCACCAGGAACGGCAGATGCAACGCCCCGGCATTGTTGAGGGCCTCATAGGCCATACCGCCGGTCAAGGCACCATCACCAATGACAGCAATACCGCGGCCCGGCTGCCCGGTCATTTGCTTGCCGACCGAGATACCGAGGGCAGCAGAAATACTGGTGCTGGCGTGGCCGGCACCAAAGGCATCGTGCTCGCTCTCTTCGCGTTGGAGAAAGCCGGAAAGGCCACCCTCCTTGCGGATGGTGGGGAACCGGTCACGACGGCCGGTAACAATCTTGTGGGGATAACCCTGGTGGCCGACATCCCAGACAATCTGGTCGCGGGGCGAATCAAAAACGTAGTGCAATGCCAGAGTCAGCTCAACCGACCCGAGGTTGGATGCGAAATGACCGCCATTTATGCTGGTGACCCGGTAAATTTCATCCCGGATCTCGCGGGCCAATGCTTCAAGTTCATGAATCTTCAGCTTCTTGAGGTCTTCCGGCCCGGATATTTGCTCGAGGTAAACCATGTTCTCCTCCCAGGCGTGGCACGATGCGAGGCTCGCCACCTTGAGACTTTACCACCCGGTGAACCAGTGCGCAGAGCAGCAGGTACACACCCCGGAGGTACACATGCAGGCAACAGCCGTTATGCCTGTCACCAATGGAAACGCGCGACCAGTTTAGCGGTAACTGTCGCCCACGACCTGTGAATGGAAAAACTCACCCACAACCTCGCGGTCAACGCCGGAAAACCAGGGACGCCGACCCGCACGGACGTTTGCCCGGATATGCTGCTTGCGCCGGCTCCCGACCACCACACTGGTTACCCTGCGGTCACTCACTACCCACTTCAGAATCGTCTGCGGCAGATCGTGGACACCGTAGCGTCGCAGCGGCTCGATCAACGGATCAACGTGCTGGATATCCAGCATCCAGCCACCTTCGAATGGCTGTACGGCGATCACGCCAAGTTGCAGTTCTGCCGCCAGCGGCAGGATTTTCTCTGCGGCCCCGGTACTGGCCGGGCTGTAGGGAACCTGAATGACATCCAGTTCCCCCCGTTCCATCAGGCGAGCCAATGAGTCGAACTGCGACGGGTCGGGGCATGAGACGCCGATAGCACGCACCGACCGATCCGACTTCATAAACCGGAACGGACGGGCAAATTCCGGCCAGGCATCCGGTCCCTCAACCATCAGGATATCGAGACGCTCCTCAAACAGGCGCAACAAGCGATCGATGCGTGCGTGGGCCAGGCGAAAATCGGTCGGGTCGATCGAGGCTGAAACGATAGCCCGGTTCCGGCGTCCAGTCAGTGCGGCGGCGAGAATGCCGTCAGCTTCACCGGCTTCAGGTGATGTCTCGAAGAAGTTCGCGCCCTGCTCGAGTGCGGTGTCCACCAGCACCCGCCGGGCAGCCTGACCTTCCTTGCCGAAGACATCAAACGCCGAGCGTGCCCCAACACCAATCACCGGCAGATGGATGCCAGTCGTTCCAAGTTCGCGTCGTTCCAACAGTTGAACAGCCCCAGTCCCCGTACCGGCTTACGTCCGCCTCAATTTACCAAGCGGCTTCACTCCGTTGCTGGAACTGGTATCGACTTCTTCCTGAACAGGGTGCACCCCGAGCCAGCGTCGCGGCTCACGACGAATGCCCTGCGGGGTCAACCCACGGATCAGTTCGCCCTCGACATACCCGCGGAATTCCAGGTCGCCAAGACAATCCAGCGCCACCACGCTGACTGCACTGCCTGCCTTCACCATCTGGTCCAGCGCGTAATCTGTGATGGAGGCATCTGCAAATGCCTCGGTGCCAAGTTCCACCTGTTCGGTAGACACCGGGAAGCGTGCTGCCGTCGTGCCGGCAACCATCGCCGGCCATGCCCAGTCATCGGGTTCACCCGGAGGCGATTTGATGATTCTGTCCTGCTCCAGTTTGGCAGCGTCTGCGTAGGTCCGCATACGACGGGAAAGAATGCGGTTTGGGTTCCCGACCGGAATACGCTCGATCTCGGTCAGTTCCACATCATCGCCACCAACAAGCTCCCTGACAAGGTCTTCCATCCGGCGCAGTCCGGCAATCGAGGCCGACGCAACGGTTATCCTCACCCCGGAACCATCACGGTCGGCCCGGAGCTGATCATGCTCTTCCAGCAGGTGGTCGCCATCCTCGACTGCCGAGACGATGCGATCGACACTGGCAGCGTCGTCAGTCGTTACACCAAAAACCACCCGGCCAAGCGTCTCACCCGAGCCGACGAGTGTGGGCTGGAAACCCCAGCCGGTACTGGCCGGGCGAGCCCCGAGGATGACATCCAGCGGTTCGAAGATGCCGGCATCGTGGAGCGTGCGCATCCCCTGTCTGGTTCCAGCTGCCGGGACACCGACAATCGTTACCTCACCGTGCAGGTCAACCAGGGCGCGCCGAAGCGCAGCGGCTGTCGTCATTGCCGCGCCGGCAACCAGATGCCGCCCTTCAAGATGCCCCTCGGGGCCAGCATCGTATTCAGCAAGAATGCCCACATGTCCGTGACGCAAGCCTTTTCGCATCGCTTCACGGTCGTGGTAGTACATGTGTGCCCGGAAAGCGGTTGGCATCCCGGCGATGCCGGTCTCGACCTTGTAGCCGAGATTGGTGAGGAATCCGGTGATGGCGGCAACAGCCTGCTCTTCACCGCCGGCGGGTTCCGGATTGCTGAATATGTCCATGGTGATAGGTCGGACATCCTTGACCGCGCTGTTGACCGCGCGGCCCATCGACCGAACCAGCTTTGAACGTCCTTCAAAGTCAGTCATGTCACTTCCCTCCTCCGGAACCCTGCGTGCGTGAGGCCGGACTAGCCGGCCGTGATAGTGATCTTCGCGTTACCGGCCACTTCCGGATCAATGGATTGCTCGGATGCGCCCTTGAGGATCAACTCGTACGGGCCTTCACCCTTGCCTTCAAGTCTGGCCGCCAGTTCCTCATCACCATCCGGTGTGTGCAACTCGATCCAGTGCGAACCAACCGTGTAGGCAACACCCTTGCGTCCTGGCGGAAGCTCGCTGATCGGTGCCGGCCGGAATCCCAGCAGAGCCTCGCGGCTACGGGTGGCTGCTTCGAGGTCCTTCACGGCAATGATCAGCTTGGCAATACCGGTCACGCCGTTCGGGTTCGGGTCTTCCGGCACCCGGAGACGCCGGTCCGAAATATCCTCGATCAGGAAGGGCATCGTGGCCGGGTTGCCCGGATCAGGCGTTGCCGTCTTCCAGGCAATCTCGACACCATCCGGTCGTGAACGGGCACCGGCGTTCGGGCCGTTGTACTTCACGTTGGCCGCGTTCGCCCGGGCCATATCAGCATCCAGATCATCAGATGCCACAGCATAGTCGACCAGTCCCCCGCCGTGCTCGCGATATTTGAACCAGCGGTGTGCATCTGCGCCGTCGAGTTCATAGAAGGAAATGAGTTCAACATAGGAACCATCGCCGAGGGCGAAGAGGGCATTGTGGGTATACCGTGGGTGCTTGCCGCCCGGGCTAACTGCAAACCCGAGGTCGGTATACTGGCGAATCGCTTCGTCGAGGTCGTCGACGAGGATCACCACATGGTCGATTCCTGTGATCATAAAAACTCTCCCCGATCTGGTGGGTATTCATTGTTCGACAATCCTTGTCGCCAGGATTGTATCCCAGCGGTCACAACGATACCGGTTGAACGGCCGCCGCGGGTTTGTGCTTGGATACAATGAAGGAACGAATTGATCACATCCGGTCAGCAGGAGCAACGAATGAAGCCAGGGCAATCACGAAGTGTTCACCGGTGGATGGCCACCTGCACCCTGTTTCTGGCATTGTTCCTGACTGCCTGCAGTGGACCGGACGAGTTCGGCGATCCCGTACCGACGGTTACCCCAACCGCCGAACCAACAGCCACAGCCAGCCCGACTCCGGAACCCACCCCCACCACCGAGCCAACGGAGACTCCCACGCCGACAGAAGAGCCGACGGCAGAACCATCGCCAACCGAAACCGTTGCTGCCGAGCCGACACAAACCCCGACCACGCAACCCGAAGCAACCGCAGAAACACCCGGGCCGACTGAATCGCCGGCAACGCCTGCACCATCCAACCCGATGGACGCGCTGCCGATGCTCGATGAACTCACCGACGCCGGGTTTATCGTTGCCGACGACGGAGAGCGCACCGCCGAACAGCTCGCACAGGCCTATATCGACCCGCAAGCGCACCTGGACCGTCTGGAATCGTGGGGCTTTTCAAAGCATGTTTTCCGCGAGTTCACCCGGAATATCACCGGCGATGACGACCCGATTCCCGGCTATGTCCTTGCGACAGTCAATGTCTATGGCAGCCCGGAACAGGTTGCCGAGGCCATGCAATGGCTGGAAAGCTCCCGGACCAATCAGGGCGGTTCGATTGTCGAACGTCCCGAGATCGGTGATCGGGCAGTTGCCCTTACCCAGAACACGGTTGAGGGAGACATCGCCGGCTGGGTGTTCTTCGGTTATGAAGACAGGGTCTACATCTACTACACCCAGGGCAGCGACCCGCTTCCCGAGGCACTTGCCATTGCCCAACGGGTGTGGGAACGTATCCGTCCACCGGAGTCAGAGTAGCCGCCAGACCAGTCCACCCGCCCGCTGTAACCCATTGTTCCCAATTTCACAAATTGCCCCCGTTTACCCTGTGCAACGTCGAATCGAGCTGATAACATTGTGAAGGATGTAACAAAGAAGTCTACATCCTGAAACGTGCAGTGGCAGCAAGAGTGAGAACACTCTCGGAGAGGCACAGACAATGGAGCTTCAGACAGGGTCGCAGATGCTGATTTCCGCACCGGCTGAAGAGGTACCATCCCGGATCATGGTGGATGGCATCTCGGTGGCCTATTCCAGCGGTCGACGACCTGACGGAAGCTGGTTCGCCCTCGGAACGATCGCGAACCTGGGCGAAGAGCGTATGGGGCCGGCAATTGTGCTGGTAGGACTCGGCAACGACCTGGACGACGCACTCAACAACCTGTCGCTGGAAGTCCACAACACGATTGCAGCGCACAAGACACACTAGATAACGCACAACATGACGAAGGCCGGGCAGATTGCCCGGCCTTCTTTGTTTTGGTCTCGTTGTTGATCCGGTTTATGCGTCGCCAGGGTACTCAGTGACGGCCGCGCCGAATAGCAAAGAGATTAGTAGCGTGGGTACGCCGACTGCTGCCGTCGTGCGGAGAAGCAATCCGAGCAGTAAACCGGCTTGTTGCCGCTCGGCTGGAACGGAACCATGGTCTCCTGGCCACACTCATCGCAGATGGCCGGGAACATCTGGCGCTCGCGGCGCTCGCCGCCGCCATAGCCACCGCTCATGCTGGCGCCACCATTGCGGGTAACCTTGCGTGAATCACGGCAGGTCTTGCAGCGGCGCGGCTGGTTGGTGAAGCCCTTTTCTGCGTAGAAGGCCTGCTCGCCGGCAGTGAAAATGAATTCCGACCCGCAGTCGCTGCAGGTAAGGGTAATGTCTGAGTACTCCATTGTTTCTGGACTCCCTGGGACAGGTCATCGCATTGGCGATGACGACAAACGTAATTCGTCATACTGAGATTCTGGCCCTTGGGATGTCGGAGACGAGTACCCGAGTCCTTTACCACCGTAGGCAGGTCAGCTGACTTCAGCCATACAGTATCACAGCAATGGCTGTTTGGCTAGAGGAAGCGGAAAATTGGCTTTCACGGCCATCATTGCCAATCTGGCCAAAATTACGTTTAGTTCAAATCCGGGACGACTTCTCCCTGGCAGGAGTCGACCGGATACCGGCAAGGTGATCTTCGTACCTTCCCAGAATGAACAGCAACGATGACAGCCGGTTGAGGTAGGCTGCGATCAGTCCGTTATCGATCAGGCCCTCATGCAACAAACGCACCACCTGTCGCTCTGCCCGCCGGACTACTGTCCGGGCCACATCAAGGACCGCCCCGGCATGCGTATCCCCCGGCAGGATAAAGTGCGGCGGCAGGTCGACCTCATCCGCCAGGCGGTCCGTTTCCTGCTCGATCCGGTCGATATGCTCCTGAGTGACGTGATACCGCTTCTGTTGCATGTCCTGGGTAAAGGCCAGCTCGGCCATCATCAGGTAAAGGTCTCGCTGGACCTCGATCAGGATCGTGCCGGTCCGTTCGGCGTCAGTAATGGCGCGGGCGAGGCCAATCTGGGCGGTTGCCTCATCAATCGTGCCGAGGGCTTCCGGACGCGGATCGTACTTTGGAACCCGTCCGCCAAGCAGGTCGGTATAGCCTTCGTCACCCTTCCTTGTGTAGAACGCCGGCATCGCCACTCCTTCTTGTCACCGTCCGACCGTACCAGTACGCACGTATACTTGCTTTTCAACAGTGTACGCCCAATGTACGTCCGCTTTTCTGCAACCTGAATGCAGAGCATATGGTGAGAACAGTATTCATGTCACTAGACGACCACTCCCGAAAACACCCCGATGCCCCGCGTCCGTCTGATCCGGCCTGGGTGCAGCCACAACCTGTCAGACAGGAGCAGCCCCGCAGTGGCACACCACGAGTTGCGTCGATCGCACTGGTGGTGCTTTTTGTCTTTAGCGGGATGTTCGCCGCGTTCGCCGGCGGCATGATCTTTGAACGGTCGGTGGTGGCCAAGGACCCGGAGGAAGAACTCCCGCCGGCCCAGGTGCAATCTGCCCCGCTGGACACGTTTGCCCGCGCCTGGCAGGTGGTGAAGGACTACTATGTCGATGAACCGGCCATCGACGAGCAACAGATGCTGAACTCGGCCATCGACGGCATGTTGGCCACGCTCGGTGACGAGGGGCATACCCGCTACCTCACCGCCGAGGAAACCGCCCAGGACCGGGAAAGTTCACAAGGCAGCTATGTCGGTATCGGTATCCAGGTCGAGCAGACCGAGGAGAACGAGTTCCGGGTCATCACTCCATTTGAAGGATCTCCCGCCTACGATGCCGGCATCATGCCGGGCGATGTCATCGTGGCGGTGAATGGTATCGAAGTCGGCACCCAGTCGCTGCAGGAGGTAATCAACCAGATCCGCGGTATCGAGGGCACACCCGTCGAGGTGACCTTCCGCAAGGTAACCACCGGCGAACGGGTTACCCACCGGATGGTCCGTAGCCGGATCACCATCTCTTCTGTTAGCTGGATGATGCTCGACAACAAGATCGCCCTGTTGCGGCTTTCACAGTTCACCAGCGGCTCAGGTGATGACCTCGCCCGGGCACTGAGCGACGCGAAGAAGGCCGGAGCCGAGGGTGTTATTCTCGACCTGCGTAACAACCCCGGTGGCTACGTCGTTGAGGCGATGAAGGTTGCCTCAATGTTCGTCCCGGATAACAGCGTGGTCTTCATCAGCCAGACCCGGGATGGCGGACGGGTAGAGCATCGTTCCGAGAAGAAGTCTGTCCACATCGAAGACCTGCCGTTCGTGGTCCTGATCAACCAGGGATCGGCATCATCATCGGAGATCGTCTCCGGGGCAATCAAGGCTGCCGGCGTTTCGACGGTGATCGGTGAAGTGACCTCAGGCACCGGCACCATCCTGAACCAGTTTGAACTTGGTGATGGCTCAACCATCTGGCTGGGCGTTGAACTCTGGCTGACCCCGGAAGGCAACATGATCCGCGAAGAGGGTATCCGCCCGGATGTGGTCGTCAGCCTGCGTGAGGGTCAGTACCCGTTCAGCATTCCACCGAACCACGCCGAAGCTCCGGTTCCGGAACTCGACGACGCCCAACTCGAGTACGCCATCCGCGTGCTGCTGAACGGTGAGGCCGGCGCGTCGATCTCCAGTCCGGGGTGGCCGATCTCCAGAATGAACTAGCACCGGACGGGGGCAACAAAACGATGAACAGCAATCAGGTCGCCCCCGTTTCATTTCCGCTGGCTGCGGCAATTTCTCTCTGTGCGCTTGCCGGAACAACAGCGCTCTGGTGGTTTGGATACGCTGCTGGAATCGCACCGTTCCCACCGCTCGACCTCGCAGACCTCATCATCCGGGAATCGCCTGGTAGTCTGGCCACCTGGGCAATCAGCAACCTGCGCTTCTGGGCACGCATCCTCGTCCAGGTGGCCGGAGTCGCAGCGGTGCCGCTGGCTGCGGTCCTGATTGCCAATTACCTGCGCCGTCATCCGGGGCCGGGCGCAGCCATTCGCCCGGCGATAATTGGTGCAATCATTTGCAGCTTCATCGCCGTCTCCATCCAGACTTCATCTGGTTGGAGCGCGGTGCTCTGGCTACCGGCCTGGTTCGGGTTGACGATTGCCGGTCCGCTTGCCCTCGCCGGTGTCTGGATCGAACGCCTGCGGATCGCCGCGGCAGACAATCACCCGGGTGACGACGCATGGGCGGCAGCATCGTTCCAGCACACCCGCAGGACTGTGCTCCGCAATGCAGCGGCCTCGGCGATCGTTCTGGGTCTGTTTGGCTGGGTTGGAGGGCTGGTCGCACGAAGCGCTGGTCTGGGACCAACCGAGACGGCTGATAACGTCCCGCTCGATGAGCGCATGGCCGAACTCGAGGCAGAGGCAACCGAGCAACCACCACTGCCAACTGCAGCCCCGGCCGACGACCTGCCTGACCAGTTTGTCGCTCCGGAAGGCGTTCGCCCGCGGGTTACCGCCAACGAAGACTTCTACGTTATCGACATCAGCACTCGAAAACCTGCCATTTCTGACCGGCAGTGGACATTGAAGGTGCACGGGATGGTGCGGGAGCCGATTGAGATCACCTACCTCGACCTGCTGGCGATGCCGGCAGTCGAACAGTGGGGCACGCTCATGTGTATCTCCTATTTCCACGACAGCGGCCTGATCAGCAGTACCCGCTGGACAGGGGTCCCGCTCCGCGACCTGCTGCAACGCACCGGCATTCTGGATGGTGCTGTCGATCTGGTTCTCAAGGGGGCTGGCGGTTACAGCGATTCAATCCCGGTTGCCAAGGCACTGGAGCGAGAGACCTTGCTGGTGTACGGGATGAACGGCGCCACCCTGCCACAGGAACATGGATATCCCTGTCGTCTCTATGTGCCAAACATCTACGGCGAGAAGAACGTCAAATGGCTCGAGGAGATCGAGGTTGTCGATTACGACTACCAGGGCTACTGGCAGGAACGCGGTTGGAGCGATGATGCTGTCATCAATATCATCTCGGAAATCGACACACCCCGTGATGACCTCTCCCCGGACGAACGCGGCATCATCCTGGTCGGTGGTATCGCGTTCGCCGGCTCGCGCGGCATCGACAAGGTTGAACTGCAAATCGACGATCGAGAGTGGGTCGAGGCGGAAGTCGAGCCATACGACCCGCTGCTGCTCTGGCAACGCTGGAAATACGAGTGGGACGCCGAACCCGGCAAACACCGGTTGACGGTGCGTGCCACTGACGGCATGGGCAATCTCCAGGAGTCCAGCGTTCGCGATCCCTACCCCGATGGTGCCACCGGTCTTCACAGCGTCACACTGGACGTTGTCCAGGGCTAACCTCGCTCCGGCGATGCCTCGTCGATGCTATCCTCTTGCCGGTTGGGCAGGGCTGCCCCCGGTTTTCCGAGTTGAGTACGGCAGGAGCACGTCGGTTCTATGGATACAGCAGCAGGGCCGCTCAGCGGCATTCGGGTTCTCGATCTCTCTCGTGTGCTTGCAGGGCCATACTGTGCGATGACCCTGGGCGATCTCGGGGCCGAAGTGATCAAGGTCGAGCGACCTGACCGGGGTGATGACACCCGTGCCTGGGGACCACCGTGGGCCGGTGGTGAGAGTGCCTACTATCTCTCGATCAACCGCAACAAGCAAAGCATCACCGTCGATCTCAAGTCTCCGGAAGGCCAGCAAATCATCAAGGAACTGGCTGCCAAATCCGATATTGTCGTTGAGAACTTCCGCCACGGCGCACTCGAGAGAATGGGCATTGGCTACGAACAGTTGAGCGCCATCAATCCCGGCCTCATCTGGGCCACCATTTCCGGGTATGGACCGACCGGCCCACTGGCGAAGAAGTCCGGTTACGACTTCATTGCCCAGGGCGAAGCCGGCATCATGGCCATCACCGGCGAACCGGATGGCGACCCGATGAAGGTTGGCGTGGCCATCGTGGATATTACCGCCGGGCTCTATGCCGTCGTCGGAATCCTGGCGGCGCTCCACGAACGCAAGACAAGTGGACTCGGCCAGAAACTCGATTCCAGCCTGTATACCTCGGCAATTGCCTGGCTGGTGAATGTGGGCTCGAACCATCTCATCTCCGGCGAACCGGGAGAACGCTTCGGCAACGCCCATGCCAACATCGTGCCCTACCAGACCTTCCGCGCCCGCGACCAGCACATTACCCTCGGTGTCGGCACCGATGCTCAGTTCCGTCTGCTCTGCGGGATTCTCGGTATTCCGGACTGGGCGGACAATCCGAAGTTCGCCACCAATGCAGCCCGCGTCGAGAACCGAGAGGAACTGATCGCCAAACTTCAGAGCATCTTCGAGACTGAAGATGCCGAACATTGGCTGGACCAACTGGATGCTGCTGCCATCCCGAGTGGCCGGATCAACACCATTGAGCAGGTCTTTGCGCACCCGCAGACCCACGCCCGCAACATGGTTGTCGAACTTCCCCATCCCACAGCAGGTACCATCAAGGTAGGCGGCATTCCGTTCGAGATGTTCCGGACGCCGGCAACCATTCGCACCGCACCGCCGCTGCTCGGCGAGCATACCGAGAGCATCCTCACCGAACTGCTGGGCCGGTCGGATGAGGACATTGACGCTCTCAGGAAAGCAGGAGTCATCAAGTAATGAGCGAAGAGACCAGTTCCGCACGAGACAACCTCTACGACACCATGGCAATCCAGTTGCTGAACGCCGGCATCCAGGAGTCTGTCCAGGATTTTGTGGCCCAGGTTCGGGAACGCGCCGGATTCCGCGCATCGCCACGACAGGTGGCGGTTGCACTGGAAGCACTCTCCAATTCCCGCAAGCAGATCTCGGTCGATACAGTAGCCGAGATTGTTGCAGCATCTCGTGGGGACCGGTCACAACGCCAACGACGCAACGCAACGTCGTGGCAGTCACTTGGCGCAGCCCTGTCATCCAAGGACCAGGATGGTTCGCCCGAGGGCCAGCGGGAGTTCATTTCAATCGCTCGCCAGGTGGCCGGGCCACACGCCAGCGACGCCTTGCTGTTGCAGGTGAGCCTCATCCTTGCCCAGCAGGGCGGGAAAGTGGATGCCAACGAGGTCGGTCTCGTTGCCCGGCGGCTTGCGAAGAGTGCCGCAGACCTCACCGAGGAGCAACTGACCGAACACATCCAACGCGAACACCGCAGGCTGCGCGAACAACGTACCGCCCGGCGCAAGACACGCTCATCCTCAGCCGCTCGCCGTGCCACCACCTGGTACGAACCGATGGAACGTTCCGGCAAACGTCGCTGGAAGCCGGGTGGCCGCCGCCGCAAGACCATCAAGTTCAACGACGAAGACAAGTCCTGAGAGGATGAAACGCCGCCTGTGGAATTGCTCCACAGGCGGCGTTTGTGATTCTGCCTACTGTGCCGGCGGCTGGACTTCCGGCGTCGAGTTGAGTTGCGAAATCAGGTAGGACATCACCATCCGCGGCGCGTTCGCAGCCGTGCCCCACTTCACATCAGCCTCGGCACGGACAATCAGGTTGAGTTCGTGGTCGATCCACAGTTCAAACGTGCCTTCCGGTTCGCCCGGAGGCTCGCTCTGCTGCGGCCAGAAGAAGTTGCCGGCAGCCGGGTCAACTTCGTAGTGCGTCGCCGGCCGGCCCTCGACCTCGGCATTCTCATCCAGGACAGTCGCTGACCCAAGCTGACGCAGATCCGGAATCAGGAAGAGGAAGCTCGACGGCGCATAGAGGTTGGGATCAACCAGCCCGGGCAATTCAACAATGGCGCCATTCGGCCCGGCTACCCAGGTGACATCACCCACCCGCCAGGCCTCAGTGTGCTGGCCGCTGTTCTCCACCCGGATGTGATAGGAATCGGCGTTGTGCTGCGACACTTCCAGGCGAATATCGGTGTCGTGCTCGCTGCCGGTGAACTGCACGCTATAGGTCAGCGAGAAATTCGCGGTGACCCTGTCTACCGGCTGGGCATCCTTCGCCGGATTCTCGACCGTTGGCAGCGGGGTCGGCGTCGGAGTTGGCGTATTGGTCGGTGTTGCTGTCGGCGGAGCCGGGGTCGGAGTCAATGTAGCAGTCGGAGAAGGCTCCGGCGTGCTGGTTGCCGACGGTTCCTCGGTCGCCGTCGGTTCCACCTCGTCTGTCGCTGTCGCTTCAGGTTCCGTCGTTGGATCAGATGGCGGCGCCGTGACCTCAACAACAGTTTCGGGTTCGTCATTGTCATCGCCGCCAATGCAGGCGGTCAACACAAACAGACAGAGACCGGCCGCAGCCAGCAAACCGGCCCGCCGGAACATTACGCGCAATCTATCCTGCCGGAACATGGGTCTCCCAACCATTGATTACCAACTCACCGCCGGTGGCCCGGATTCGCCTTCACGAGGTTCAACGATATGGGCAACCGGGCGGATAAATCCCGTCCGCAAGTCTTCCACCAGCACTTCCCGGAGTGCTAGCGGTTCGAACCGTTCATTCCCGGTCAGGGCAACTATCGAGCCCGCTACCGGGTGATCGGAAAGTGCTGTGTCTTCGATCTGGCACTGTACACCCAACAGCACCGTTCCATTCGCCTGCTCCAGGAAATACACCAGACGAACCGGCACCACCGGTAGTCCGGTCTTCTCCAGAACAATCCTGCTGGCGGCTTCAAGGACACGTTCGCCGCTATCCATGGAGCCGGTGGGAAGTACCAGACGATCATCCACTTCAAGCAGCAGCAGTTCATCGCCAGCAAATTCGGCTATCGGGATGATGGCAGCAATTTGGAACATTCCGGTTTCCTGTACGTGAAAAGGGCGGCGTGTACACGTGCGCCGCCCTGTCTGTTCTGAATCGTGAGATGGCCGTCTAGATTGGCGAGATTGCCAGCCCCATGCCGTCAAAGTATCCCCACGACTGCATGAAGGCGTCCCAGTCGATATGGGAGTATCCGCCGGTGGACAGGTCCACAATCAGCACGCCGCTGTCATCATAGCCATAGACCACCGCAGCCTGCTTGCCGGTCACCAGGGTGAACGGCCGGACACCGTCATCAACCCGCTCGGTAGACGCTTCCGCAGCCTGGTAGGTCATCCAGACAACCACCGGAAGTCCGCTATCGATCCGCGAGGTCAGTGCCGAGGCATCACCATCTGCATAGAAGACTTCACCGACAAAGCCATGGGCTGCGATAGCCTCTGCCAACGGCCCGGCATAGGTACCGTAGTTGTCAGTGCCACCATATTCGCCGCTGTAGTCACCCCGGAAACCAAGGTGCGGGTTGTCAGATGATTCGAGTGCCTCAAGCAGTGTGCCCTCGGAGACAGCCGATCCCCAGTAGGAAGTGGCGACGGTCACTGCGGTCAGTTCGCTCCCCACCGCCGATGCTTCGACTGCGCTCGGCATACCGATCAACTGGACACCACCAGCGTCGGCCGGCGGGATGCGAAGGATGATGCCTGCCGTGACACCATTGCGGGCGTGACCGTTTGCTGCGAGCAACTGTGCGGCAGTCAGGCCGTAGTTGGCAGCAATGCTGTCAACTGTTTCGCCCGGCAGCACCAGGTGCAGCGATGCCGTTGGAGACTGGTTCGCTGCGCCGGAATTCGCAGGCTCGTTCGAGACCCGTTCCGGCGTGGACGTTGCTTCCTCGTCAGACGACTCCGTTGTCGCTGTTTCGTCCTCGTCGCCGGTGGTCTCGGTCACTGCTTCGTCATCAGCTTCAGCAGGTTCTTCGGACACTGCTTCGTCAACGGCTTCAGCAGGTTCTTCGGCAGATGCATCGTCAGCCGGGGCCGGAGCAACAATCTCGACCTCAACCTGCTGCATCTCGGCCTTTGCAACAACCGGAACCCGCAAAATCATTCCCGGAACGATCAGATCCGGATCAGCCAGTCCGTTTGCTGCTGCAAGCTCTTCCACCGTCACGCCGAGAACGGCTGCGAGCTCGGAAAGTGTGTCACCCTCGATGACAACATGAGTCGGGACGATAATCGCCGGATCATCGCCATCCTGCAGCGGCCGGATCATCAGGTCATCGCCGGTGACGATCAGATCCGGGTTATCAATGTCATTCAGTGCGGCGAGTTCTTCCACCGAAACGCCGTAGCGTTCGGCAATCTCGCTGAGTGTGTCACCAGGTTCCACCCGGTAACCAAGATACCCCGCCGCCAGCGTCGCCCCGGCTCCAATAATCAGCGCCAGGACAGCAATCGCTGCCGCAACCGTGGTGCGCCGTGAAGTGCGTGGACGCGTGGATCGACCGGTTCGGTGTGCGCTGGGCGGTTGAACTGTAGCTGCCATCCCGTTTTCCCTTTCCGCCGCTATCAAATTCGCGCCCGATGAATTCCCCACCAATCACCCAGGCTTTATGTCCGTACTTAGTGTACGTACACTAGGTGCAAAGAATAACAGAACCTTGACAATCAGACAAGGGGGTATTCGATTTGACATACCAGCCCCCAACTTCTGATAATCAGACCTTGCTCACCGGATTTTGTGATGTTCATCACGGAGTCAGGAATGATCAGTACGTAGACGGTGGTATGGAGGTAATCAGTTGTCGCTGCAGTGGAATCGGGTAATAGCATCGCGAACGGCAAAGCTGGCTCCGTCGCCTTTCGACGCAGTGGAAGCCATTCGCGATATCCCCGGACTCATCTACTTTGCAGGCGGCGCACCCCCTATCGAGATGCTCCCCGTCCATCGATTACGCCAGGCAATCGCGGACGCGTGGGAGAATCCCGGCTCCGTCCTGTTCTATGACGAGACACCGGGGTATCCCGGCCTGCTGGATGCCATTGCCGAGCGCATGGCACGGCGCGGCGCACCGGTAGACCCGGCCCGCCTGATGGTGACCAACGGGTCACAGCAGGGCATTGACCTGATTGCCCGAACGCTGTTCGATCCGGGCGACGTGGTGGTGGTCGAGGGGCCGACCTACTTCGGCGCAATGCAGGCATTTGACGGCTTTGAGGTCTGCTACCGCACGGTCGAGATCGACAGCGAGGGTTTGATCATCGAACAACTGGAAGCTGCGTTTCAGGCAACGCCAACGCCGAAGGCGCTGTACACCGTGCCCACCTTCCAGAATCCGACCGGCATCACGATCTCGATCGAACGCCGCAAGAAGATCATCGAGCTCTCGAAGCAGTACAACGTCCCGATCATCGAGGACGATCCCTACGGCGAACTGCACTTCCCTGGCAACGAAACCGGGCCGATGTTCGCGATGGATGACCAGATCATTTATCTGGGGACCTTCTCGAAGACGCTGGCGCCATCGCTCCGCATGGGCTGGATGGTCATGCCGGAACCGTTGATCCCTGCCCTGGTGAATTCGAAGGAAGGGGTGGACATCCAGTCCGACCGGGTCCTCCAGCGGGCGATTGTTTCCACTATTGCCGATGGCTGGCTCGACCAGCACCTTGAGGAGGCTCGCCATCTGTACGCGGCACGCTGCCAGCGCATGATCGATGCGCTCTCCCGGGAAATGCCATCCGGCACGCGCTGGATTACCCCAGGGGGCGGCTTCTTTGTCTGGGTGTTGCTACCGGACGGACTGCCCGCCGACGAACTGTTGCCAATTGCCGGAGAACACAAGGTAGCCTTCTTCCCCGGATCGGCGTTCTACCCGGATCGTCGCCAGGAACCAGCGCTGCGGCTCGGGTTCTCGACCCTGCCGGAAGCGGACATCGACGAAGGCATCCGGCGGCTCGGCCAGGCAACGGAAGAAGCGCTGGTCCGCACCGGCCGCCGCTAGTCATACCGGGGATAGATCCGGCGGGCATTGCCGGTGAAGATATCCTCGACCATCTGAAGTGCGTCGTTGCTGTCAATAGCATCTGCCTCAAGATAGCCGGCAACGACGCGCTCCATCGCCCAGCGCCACACCTTCACTCCATGCCACTGAAATTCCGGCGTCATGTGCCCGTCGGTTGAAGCCAGCAACTGGCTGACCGGCGCGAGTTCCAACGTCTCCTCGATGACCCGCGTTGCCCCCGTACCGACGATTGGAATCGTCAGCCCCAGGTCAACATAGACATTGGGATACAGGCTCGCCATGTACCCCGCGTGCCGGTGAAACGGGTAACAATGGAGCAGCACCAGCGGGATCTCCCGGAATGGCTCATGCTGGAAGAGTGCCCGCATCACCGCCGGATCGTTCTCGGCCAGAACAATATCGTCATCGCCCAGTGCCACGTGGAATTGCATCGGCAACCGGGCCGGTATCGACGCAACCAGCGACTCCCAAACGATCGTATCGACCAGCGGCTTGTCGGCGATCCGACCCGATCCACCGGATAACGCCTGATCCCGGAGTTGCCGGTAGGCTTCAGAAGCCCGTGCAAACTGACCCGATGACGCCGGCAGAATTCGCAGACCACTCCGGTAGCCGGCAATGCTCTTCAGCGACACTATGCCTCGCTCGGGGGCGCTGGCAATTTCGGTTGTCAGGCGATGGAGTGCGTCATTCAGCGTCGGACATTCCGCGTAGCCCTGCTCAACGAACGTCTCGACCCGTAACACCCGCTTCACCGGACGTCCACCCAGAAGGCGCGCCCACTCCTCAACGTCGTAACACTCGCCAGCACCAAACAGGTCGTCGGCATAGCTCTCGCCGAGGTTGCAATCGTCTGCCAGGAGACGGTGGTAATCGGCCACAGGAATGCGGGCACGTGCTTCCAGCACCGCGGCCTCGGTGGGCTCTACCTCAAGCAGGCCGGCCAACGCCCGCACCATCCACCGGTAGCCGATATGGCTGGACAGGTGCTGTTGCCAGACAGCCGGCAGCGCAGATTCGGTAAACGGACGGCGTAAGCCATCAACGGTTAGTGGAGCAGTTTCCCGGTAGGGAGCGTGAACATGGTGGTCGTCGAATGGAATCGCGGATATCGCTGCTGCAACCTGGTCGGACACGCCTCGCCCCCTCGTCTACCCTGCTGGCCGGTTGTACTGGCGAACAGGATAGACGATTGGCGTCATGAAGAAAGAGAGGCGTCGAGGCAATCTAGAGGCGACGGAAGGTCGGATGGATCATTCCGTAAAGCACGACCACCACGGCCAGCAGCAACCCTGCAATACCAATGGTGATCGGTGCACCGACAGCATCGGCAATAGCACCGATCGGGAGCACCGAAAGGGGCATCAGCGAGAAGGTCAGCATGTAGATGCTCATCACCCGCCCGTGAAATGCCGGCTCGGCCTTATCCATCACCAACGTGCTGTTCAGCGACATGTAGGAGGCCGACGCTGCACCAACAACCACCAGCGCCACGAGAGCGATATAGAAGTTGTAGCTGAACGCAAATGCCGCCACGCTCACACCGAAGGTAATACCAAGCGCCAGCTGCACTAGCCCCCGCCGGGAGATGTTGGTCAGCGACGCAACCACCAGCGAACCAAGCAAGGCGCCAATACCGTTCACCGTCATGAGCAGACCAAGTCCGGACGGCCCCACGTCAAAGACATCTTCGGCAAACACCGGCATCAGCGATTGATATGGCATACCCAGCAATACAGGAGCAAACGCCAGCATCAGGAGCGCCATCAGTGCGGAGTTTCCGCGGATGTACTTCAGACCGTCAACGGCAGACCGGAAGCCGGAAACCTTCCCGGGATTCGGAGATGCACCACGGTCACGAATGCGTAGCAGGCTGATGATCACAAACACGTACATTGCGGCCATGATGACATAGACACCGCCGATGCCAATCCAGGCAATACCAATCAGCGCACCAGCCACGGACGGCCCTGCGACGCGGGAGAGGTTCATGCCCGCGTTGTTCAACGCAATGGCGTTCATCAATCGTTCGCGACTGATGATCTCGGCGACGAATGATTGCCGCGCTGGCATGTTGAAGGCGAAACAGGTCCCCATCACCAGGGCAACCAGCGTCATATGCCAGATCTGAATGACCCCTGTAAGCACCAGAAGCGCCAGCGTTACAGCACATAGACCAATGGTGGTTTGCGTGACCAGCAGAACCTTGCGCTTCGATACGCGGTCGGCGACAACGCCACCGACCAGTGAGAGCAAGAGCATCGGGATGCCAAAGCCCATGGTCACCAGACCAATGGCAGCAGCAGACCCGGTCAGGTCGTAGGCCAGATATCCGTTAGTGATCATGCCCATCTGCATGGCGAGCGTGCCGGGCAGCATACCGAGCCAGAGCGCGCGAAACTCCGGTTCGCGCAGTGACTCAAATGGGCGCATCCAACCGGGGCTTTGTGGCTGGTCTGCGGTGAGTGTGGAGGGTTCGCTCCCCGGGACGGGAGCTTCGACGACGGTAGCCTGGGCAGCACGAAACTGCCCGGTCTTTGGTGATATTTCCTTGGGTACGCCGGATCGCTTTGCGAGCGGGTTATGCATGACTTGCCTGGCTCCTCACGCGGGCCCCGTTGCCCGCGTATGTCGCCGCAATTGATCTGACGGTTGGCGAAGACTTGCCAGATTTCCTTACAGCACGTGAACGATTGTGTAGATTCCGAATGCAGCCATCAGACCGCCCATCACGAGGCGTATGATGCGCGAGGGCTGGATCATAAGGCCACGGACCAGCACCCATGCGCCCGCAAGCGCACCGAAGATGCCAGCCATGAGTGAGAGGGCGATCATCATCTGGCGAACCCCGTCGCTGAAATAGGGACGCCCGGTGAACGCAACCACGAAGATGCCGCAAATTGCCACCACTTCGGCGATTGCCAGCTTGATCTCGGTCCGCTGAATACCGCCGGCGGGTTCCATTTCCCGGCTGAAGATACTCATAACTTCGTGGTCTCCCTGCTCTGACAGTGCCTGCCGACAATCGTACTCCGCCTGAATTGTACGACCTGGCACAGCCGCCGGGTAAGTATAACGGATCGACACCGTTTCGTATTCCCCCGGGCACAACTCCTCTGTATACGGATACAGAAATCGGCCTGTGCCCTGTTTTCACTCTGTTACCGTCGAAGTACGGGGAACGAAACGAATACGATCACGCCCCGGGGATATGAAGAAAAGGAATACACAATGCAGATCGAACTGGGTAAGGATGTCATCGCGAGCGACGGCGAAAAACTGGGTACCGTTGATCGCCTCGTCCTCGATAGCGACACTAATGACCTGACGAAATTCGTGGTGCAGAAGGGCTTCTTCCTTCCGGAAGACCGCATCGTGGACCTCGAATTCGTTTCCAGTATTGACACCGACGGCACCATCATGCTGAGTGTCCCCTCGCACGACGAGCGGTCGCTGCCGGCATTTGTCGAGGAATCCTTCAGGGTCGCCAACGATGACGAACTGAACTACCTCGGCTATGACATCTATGCCGGCGCTGTGCCGTACGCGCCAGTCTGGTTTGCGCCCTCGGCAACGCCGCAGGAGCAGTACAAGCCGGCGGAAGAACCGTTCTTCCGTGGTGCCCACACCCCTCCGGGAGTCGTGGAAACCCGTGACAACCTGCCGGAAGACTCCGTTTCCATCACGACCGGCACCGATGTCTATGGCGTTGACGGTGACAAGGTCGGCGAGGTTGATGAGATCCTCGCAGACGAAAACGGCCAGGTATCGGGTATCGTCGTGAAGGCTGGCTTCATCTTCAAGCACGACGTACAGATTCCGATGATGGCTGTCGACCAGGTTGGCAGCGAGCAGATTCTGTTGAATATCACCCGCGACCAGGCTGAATCGCAGTACAGCGTTAACTAGAACGCCTGGCGCTTTCAAAAGAACCGGGAACGGCACCGTCGCGGCCCGTTCCCGGTTCGCTGTTTCCCACCCTCACCATGCATCCGCGTCCCCGGCGACTTCTGTACAATCACCAGCGGAACCGGATACGCCATGACGGCGACAGGGCAATCCGCGCGAACTGTTTCGACGGTGCAAGGTAGTTGAAACCTTTGGCCCCTGGTGTGCGTTATCCGGTCAGGAAGAACCGCGTCTTCGGACCTTGAACAGAAAGCCGCCAAGCCTTGGATATGCCAGCCCAGGATCGCAACGGACTTGCCCTCACTCGCCTCGACCGCCGCAAGTTTCTTCAGGCAGGATTGGGAGTCGCCCTCTCATCAATCGCCCTGCAGGTACCAGGTCTCTCCGGAGGAACTGCTTCCGCCCAGACCAATGACCTCGAACCGGATGACGACCCTCAGAAGCCGGATGACAAGCAGGA